>JBARRT010000037.1:0-2134 GCA_049644365.1 Candidatus Acidiferrum sp.
GCGTGCCTCCATGCGGGGGGACACTTGGCGGATCTTTCGGGACCACCCTTTCGTGGGCACAGGATTAGGCACGCTGCAAATCGTCTATCCGCCCTATGAAACTCTCTACGATGGAAAGATCGTCAATCACACGCACAACGACTATCTGGAAGCTCTTGCGGAGACCGGCATTGCCGGTGGCCTTTGCTGCGCCTGGTTCATCGGCGTCCTACTGGCCAAGTCCCTGAAGCGCTTGCGCCAACTCAACAATTCTTTTGCCGGGGCCTTGCAACTCTCCGGTTTCGTGGCCTGCAGCGGGTTTCTTGTGCATAGCCTAGTCGATTTCAATTTGTACATCCCCGCCAACGCCCTCCTGTTTTTTCTGATGGCCCATCTGGCCACCTCAGAAATTCAGCACGCTCCCCCTCAGCGACCGCCCTCCAGGCATCGCCGGGGCAGTTCTCTAAATCCCTGATGGACTTAGCCTTTCTACCTGTATAATCCCCTTGGGAGTCATCCACTCGTATGCAACCAGCAAGACTGGGTGCTGTGGGGTGGTGTTTCGTTACGAGCGCTCTTTTCGGGATGATAGTATCCGCGCCGCCCACCCGCGCGCAGGCCGTTCTCGAAACGCCACAACAGATCAACGATCGCATCCGCGCGCTCTCCTCGACTGCGCGCGCGGCCCCGCACGACTACGTCATCGGCAAGGGTGACGTGATTGTCATCGACATCTTTGATGTAAAAGAACTTAGCCGCGAAGTTCGCGTCAGCCAGACGGGCTCCATCGGTCTTCCGCTCGTGCCGGTGCGTTTGCACGTCGCCGGACTAACCGAAGTCCAGACCGAACAAAAGATCGCGGAGGTCTTGGAAGCCAATGGACTGGTTTCTCGTCCGCAAGTAAGTGTCAGCGTGAAAGAACGGAAAAGTAAGCCCATCACGGTCGTCGGGGCGGTTCTACATGCGATGGTGTATCAGGCAGACCGGCCCGTGACCATCCTCGAAGTTCTGGCGGAAGCCGGTGGAATCGCCAATGACGCGGGCGACACGGTGATCGTAACGCGCCCTTCGCAAGAGCCTTCGGCTGATTCGTCAGAGCCTCCGGCAATCGGTCCGGAAGATCCCGCTCCGGCGACGGCACCAAAGGAATCCATCCAGACCGGCGCTGCCCCAGCGGAGTCCTCATCCCGCACGGGCTCGGCCTCAAACATGTCCTCTGCACGCAAGAGTGCCTTTCCTGGTCCGGCTTCCACAGCGTCCGAGAATGCTGCTGCCAATCCTCCTTCGCCGGATGAACCACCCCGCATCGGCAATACCATTACCGTCAACCTGAACGAACTGATGGAATCCGGAAATGCCACGAACAACATTATTCTTCAGGCCGGCGATATCGTTACTGTCCCGCACGCGGGCATCGTTTACGTCCTCGGTGCTGTCGGCAGACCGGGGGGCTTCGTCCTTCTCAATGACCGCGCCCAGATGACCACGTTGAAAGTGCTGGCCCTCGCAGGTGGCTTTAGCCGCACGGCGAAAAAGGATCACGCAGTCATCATCCGCAAGGACAATCAAGGCCAGCAGCACGAAGTCGCCGTCGATCTCAAGAAGGTGCTGGAGCGCACGGCCGAAGATGTGCAACTCCAGCCCAGCGACATTTTGTATGTGCCGGATAGTGCCTCGAAACAGGCGATGTACAGGGCTCTCGAATTCGGAGTCGCGCTGGGAGCCGGAGTGGCGCTCTACCGGTTGGCGTATCACTAGAAAATGGCTGAAGAAAACAAAATCGTGCCGCGCGAAATTGGTTCGAATGGCGCCATCGAACTGTTGCCTGTGCCGACTCGGCTCCCGGTCTGGGAGCTTTCTCCGCGGGAACCTCACCTCTACGACTATCTACTGATTCTCCGCAAGCACCAGTGGTTGATACTTTCCTTCATGCTTGCGGTGGTCACTGTCACCACGATTGCCACTTTTCGCATGCAGTCGATTTATGTAGCCACCACCCGCATCGAAATTGACCGCGAAAATGCGAACATTCTGCCGTTCCAGAGTGATTCCTATGACTATATGATCGATCTCGATAATTACATCGAGACACAATCCAAGATTCTGACCAGCGAAACACTCGCGCTGCATACGATTCGCGACAGCGGCCTATGGG
>JBARRT010000038.1:0-1563 GCA_049644365.1 Candidatus Acidiferrum sp.
CGTGCAAACTTCCCGCCAGCCGTTCCGGTTGAACCCCATGTCTTCGCGGGAGCGGCGCATCGTGCATTTAGCGTTGAAGGATATGAGCGGAGTCCGCACGGAGAGTATCGGCATGGGGGAAGAGCGACAGGTGGTTATCCATCCCGCAGACAGCAAGCCTGCACGGTAATCAAGAATTGCAATGAAACGAGGACGGGCAGGAATGCCTGTCCTACCTCGCGACCCACCCTTTTGACAGAACATCTCCGCCGGGACTGAACCGCACGCGATAGGTGAAGGGCGCGGGGCGATCGCGGCGCGTCTGCACAAAACGTATATCGGAAATTTCCACGACGGCTACGTCCGCTTCTTTGTGGAAGCGCGTGACCGGGAACCGCGCGAACCACAAAACTCTCTGAACCTCGGGCAAGCTCCTGGCCGCGTCAATGTAGGAATTTGTAGGGGCGTCAGGGTAGTAATGATGTTCGCGCGCGAGCAATTCCACATCGCTCGCCGGCCTCTCGCTGAGATCTATACGCAGCTCGTACACACCGCGGTCCGTGCGAACCAGGCCGTCCCAATTCCAGAGCGAGGGCGGCAGCGGCAAGGCGCCGATCGATTCCACTTGCAAAGGATAAAGTTTGGCGAATTTCTGAATGCGCGCGTAAGCGACGTGATGGGCGTAGAGCGTGCACGCCACGTAAAACAGTGCCGTCGCGAAACCGGCGCGATTCCAGGCGTCGTGCCGAATTTTTAATCCCCAGCCTTGGAGCGCGGGCAGGAGGAAGAGCGCTGCAAAAATAAGCATCGCGCTTAAAACGGCGCGACCCGAAATCGGCGCGCCGACGATTTCGCCAATTTTGGCGATGAGCCACGGCGCCGGCAAGAAAATCAGGCACATTCCAATGGCGCGCGAATTCACCTTTTCGGGATGGGAGTAGACCCAGGCGAGTAACTGCGGCACGAGGAGAATGGCTGTCAGCGTGAAATCCACAATAAAGACGAGATCCCAGGCGAGGCGCGACCATCGCAAGGGAGACCAGATCATTGTGCCAAAGGATGTGACCAAGTCGAGCAGAATGTGGCTGAGGATGCCGACCGCATAGATTGCGGTCAGCGCTACGAACGACGGCGCTTGCCATTTTCGAGAGTTCGCAAACGCGCGCGTGACGGCGGCGAGAAGCAGAGCCCAAAGCGGAAGCGTCAGGAGCGAATGCGTGATGCTGCGATGCCAGGTGATGATCAGGAGCCGGTCGCTGGAGAAAGTATCGCGGAGCACGTCGGAATCCGGAAAGATGGCCCCTAGCATCAGCGACCACGTGAGGATGCGCCCGCGGTTCATGGGACGCGAGGCAAACAGGTCCTCGCCGCGGAAGATAGCTTTCCCAATCAGCGCGCCGGCGATGCCGTGGGTGATGGTGTCCATTCTGGAAGTTTACCGGATGCTAGCGATCATGATTCTAATGAACAAAGAGAAGAGGGTGTTTCTTCGCGACGACTTTTCCGACGCGGCGGGCGGAGACGCCGTGATGCTGCAGGGCGGAGAGAGCCGCTTCAGCGGATTCGGGTGAGATGGAGATGAGC
>JBARRT010000039.1:0-60437 GCA_049644365.1 Candidatus Acidiferrum sp.
TTGAGCTGGCCCAGGATCAGGCGCATCTTGTGTTGCGCTCCCGGCGGCACCTGAGCGGCAAAATGGAAGACGACTTCTTCATCGGCACTAAGGAAAGCTATATGGCGTTGTGGCGCAGCATCAGCACTGCGTTTTTCTCCGTGTTCATCATGGTCAGCGCCATCTCCGTGGTCATCGGTGGCATCGTCATCATGAATGTCATGCTGGTGAGCGTGACCTTGAGGCGCAGGGAGATCGGCGTGCGGCGCGCCGTAGGCGCAACGCAACGCGACATCCTGCGCCAGTTCATGCTCGAAAGCGTCATACAATGTATCGCCGGGGGAATCGCAGGCATCTCCATGGGGTTCCTGGTCGCCTTGGTCCTGCGAACCTATACGCCCTTCCCGGCTTCCGTCCAAACGTGGGTGGCGGTGCTGGGCGTATTTCTCAGTTCGGGAGTCGGCCTATTTTTCGGGATTTATCCAGCCATACGTGCATCGCGGCTGGATCCAGTTGTCGCCTTGAGGTCAGACTGATGGCTCTTATGACACTTGCGCAAGCCCGGGAAAATTTCTTCGCGGCCATGGAGACGCTGCGCTCCTCCAAAGTGCGTTCGGCGCTGACCGTGCTCGGCATTGTCATCGGAGTTTCTTCCGTGATTTCCATGGCGGCGATCATTCAGGGGCTGAACAAGTTCGTTCAGGATCGAGTGGATTCTCTCGGCTCGCGCACGTACTTCGTTTCGCGATTTCCGCCGGGCTCAGATCCCTCCCGCTGGCCGGAGCGCATTCGTACGCGCAAGTATTTCGAGTACAACTACGCCAGCTACATCCGCGACGCCGCGCCGGACGTGCAGGCCTTGACCACCATCGGTACGCGGGCTTTTTTCTTCGGCGATTCCAATCTCATCACCAGCGGACACTTCAGCGTCGAACGCGTCATTGTGCGCGGCGCCGAGCCGCAATACATCGATGCCATACCGTTGTTCAGCGTCGAGCGCGGCCGCTTCATCAGCGCCTTTGACCAGGAGCACGCCAGCCCCGTGGTCGTCCTTGGCGCGGCCATCAGCGAATCTCTGTTCCCCAACACGGATGCCCTCGGCAAAACCGTGCGCATCAACGGCAGCCCTTACGAAGTCGTCGGCGTGTTCGCGCACGATCAAGGTTTGTTCGTCGGTCCCGGCGTGGACATTTTTGCCATCATTCCGCTCAGCACTTTCAAGAAAGAGTATCCGGAGGCAAAAGAGCTGATCATGGCGTTCACCGTCCCGGAAAACGTCAACCTCGACAAGGCGCAGGGCGAAGTCATTCAGGCGATGCGGCGCCTCCGCCGCATTCCCGCCGGTGTCGAGAACGATTTTGAGCTCACCTCTCCGGATTTCATCAGCAATTTGTGGAATCAATTGACGGGCGCGCTCGTGATTCTCACCACCGTGATCAGTTCGATCGGCCTGCTCGTGGGTGGCATCGGCGTGATGAACATTATGCTCATCTCGGTAACGGAGCGCACCCAGGAGATTGGCGTGCGCAAAGCCATCGGCGCGCGCCGCGCGGATGTGCGATTGCAATTCCTGCTGGAAGCCGTGGTGCTTACGCTGGTCGGCGGCACCATCGGCATTCTGATCGGTGCAGGGGTGTCCGCCACCGTGCGCACGCTCATCCCTTCGATTCCCGCAACGCTCTCTTATCTCTGGGTCACCATCGGCTTCGCCATCTCCGTCGGCGTCGGACTGTTCTTCGGCTACTATCCCGCGAACCTCGCCGCGAACCTTGACCCCATTGCCTGCCTCCGCTACGAATGAACAGCGGAGTAAGCTCTCTCCCGCCTCTAAGTACTTTCGAATTAACAAGTAACGTCAAAAATGCGCCAAAAATGCATTTTCTCAAGAATAGCGCTTGACAGATTTCTAAGCTTCGTTTACCTTGCAGATACCTCAGTCGTACGTCCCGGTTCACCGGGGTCCTCACTGAGCGTGAAGAGGCAGATGTGAGACACGAAGACAAAAGCCAAGACGATATGGCAATTAGGCGACAGGGTCTCGTGGTCTGCTTGTTCACGCGACCGTAACAAAATCCGCCTAAGTCGTTTCGATCCGAAGCAATCCGCCGCGGGATTTGTGTTTCTCGCAGCGGGGTAGTCGTTCTATTCGCAGAATTTCCGTTGTGGGTGAAGTGTTCCCGGAAGGAGGTGTGGTTGTCCGACGAATTGTTCCTCTGCAACGCGAAGCCGAAGGATGCGCAGCAGGTACCGTTTGCCAAGCGCTCGTTGAGAACACGCTCGAACCTCCCGCCACGGGGAAGTTGCCCTGTCCGCAGGGAAGGACAGGCGCGAGAATTTCAAATGTCGCCTGCCGCAACCAACGGCAACAAATAGAAAAGGCGCAGCCGGAATCTCGCTGCGCCTTTTTTTCGTTTGGGCGGAAATTAAAGCAATGCGCTCGGACTCAGGTTGGAGCTGACATCGAACCGAGGAAGTCGCTGTTGGATTTCGTCTTCGTGAGGCGGCTGATCAAAAGTTCCATGGCTTCGACTGTCGAGAGCGGGCTCAACACCTTGCGCAACACCCATACGCGGCTGAGTTCGTCCGGCGGAAGCAGCAACTCATCCTTACGAGTGCCGGAACGCTGAATATCGATCGCGGGGAACACACGCTTGTCCGAAAGCCGCCGGTCCAGGTTGATTTCCATGTTGCCGGTGCCCTTAAACTCTTCGAAGATGACGTCGTCCATGCGGCTGCCGGTGTCAATCAGCGCCGTGGCGATGATGGTCAGCGAGCCGCCTTCTTCCACATGGCGTGCTGCGGCGAAAAAACGCCGCGGGCGCTGCAACGCGTTCGCATCAATACCGCCGGAGAGAACTTTGCCGGAGGGAGGCGTAACGGCGTTGTATGCGCGCGCGAGACGTGTGACGGAATCGAGAAGCACCACGACGTCCCGCTTGTGCTCGACAAGGCGCTTGGCCTTCTCGAGCACCATCTCGGCCACTTGGATGTGGCGTTGCGGTGCCTCATCAAACGTCGAGCTGATCACTTCGCCCTTCACCGTGCGCTGCATGTCCGTGACTTCTTCTGGCCGCTCGTCAATCAGCAGCACGATCAGCGCAACCTCGGGATGGTTTACCGTCACCGAATTCGCGATGGACTGCAGCATCATCGTTTTACCGGTGCGTGGCGGCGCCACGATCAATCCGCGCTGCCCTTTTCCGACGGGGCAGAGCAGATCCAGCACCCGGCCGGTCATGTTCTCTTTCGTCGTTTCCATCTTCAGCCGGCCCTGCGGATAGAGCGGCGTCAGGTTGTCAAAGAAGATTTTGTTGCGCGCAACTTCGGGATCCTCGAAATTGACCGCTTCCACCTTGATCAGCGCGAAATACCGCTCGCCGTCTTTCGGCGGGCGCACCTGGCCGGAGACGGTATCGCCGGTGCGCAGGTCAAACTTGCGAATTTGCGACGGGGAGACGTAGATGTCGTCCGGGCCGGGCAGGTAGTTGTATTCCGGCGCGCGCAGAAAGCCGAACCCGTCGGGGAGGCATTCGAGGACGCCTTCGGAAAAGATTAAACCGCTCTTCTCGGTTTGCGCGCGGAGGATCTGGAAGATCAGCTCCTGCTTGCGCATCCCGCTCGCGCCGGGGATATTGTGGTCCTTGGCGATCTTCGCCAGGTCGGTGATGTTCTTTTCCTTCAGCTCGGCGAGGCTGATACTCATCTGATTGTTTCCTTCAATGCTCGTTTCTTTTGGCATATATCCTTAGCTTTGATTGTGAAAATTGACCCTGAAATTCCGGATTGTTTTTGAGGTGGCGCACCGCACTGGCTGATAAACGAAAACCTGCCAGGATGGGGCAAACCAGACTTTCGTCAACCGGGAGCAGCGCCGGGCCACGACGAACCTGCGACTTCGCCAAGCATCTTTCCTACTCGGTCGGAGTGAATCCGCAGGGTGGGCCTGGCCCAAAACTACGCTGCTTAGTTGGTCAAACTCTTGTCTTTCTCGGCGCCGGCCACGAATGGTTCCGCGACGGGCGCAACCGCGGTATGCTCAAGCGGTACAGTGGGCCGCTCCAGCGCAATCTGCAGCACTTCATCCATGGTTTCTACAAAATGGATCGTGAGGCTGGAGAGTATCTCCTGGGGGATGTCCGCCAGGTCCTTCTCATTGTCCTTCGGAAGCAGTACCGTACGCAAGCCCATTCGGTGGGCGGCCAGGAGTTTTTCCTTAACGCCGCCAATGGGCAGAACTTTGCCGCGCAGTGTGATTTCGCCGGTCATGGTAACGTCGCGGCGCACCGCATTCTGCGTCAACGCGCTCACGATCGAGGTGCAGATGGTGATGCCGGCCGAAGGGCCATCCTTCGGAATCGAACCCTCGGGCACGTGCACGTGAATGTCAATGTTGCGGTAGAAATCCTTTGCCAGACCGAGTTGATTCGAACGCGAACGCACGAAGCTCATTGCCGCTTGCGCGGATTCCTGCATCACGTCGCCGAGTTTTCCGGTGAGCGTCAGGCGGCCTTTGCCTTCCATCAGCGTTGCTTCGGTTGCCAGCACCGTGCCGCCGACTTCGGTCCAGGCGAGGCCGGTGGTCAGGCCGATTTCGTTGGTCTTCTCCAGCCAGAATTCGCGGTATTTCAGCACGCCGAGGAAGTCGTTGACATTGGCCGGCACAATTTCCGCAGTCGAAGCCGCGCCATCGGTGACCACTTTGCGAGCCATCTTGCGGGCGATGTTCTGAATTTCCCGCTCCAGGCTGCGAACGCCCGCTTCGTGCGTATAATGCCGGATGATGTGAAGCAGGCCCTCGTCTGTTAGTTGCAGGTTCTTCTCCGTCAGGCCTGTCGCTTCGCGTGCCCGCTTCACCAGGAAGCGCTTCGCAATTTCCAGCTTTTCCTGTTCCGTATAGCCCGGAAGGCGCAGCACTTCCATGCGGTCCTGAAGCGGCTGCGGAATGGTGTGCAAGACGTTGGCCGTGCAGACGAACATCACTTTCGAAAGGTCGTACTCGACGTCGAGGTAGTGGTCCGTGAACGAATGATTCAGCTCCGGATCGAGCACTTCCATAAGCGCCGCCGATGGATCGCCGCGGAAGTCCGTGGACATCTTGTCCACTTCATCCAGGACGAAAATCGGATTGACCGTCCCGGCCTTCTTCATCATCTGAATAATCTGGCCGGGCAGCGCGCCAATGTAGGTGCGGCGATGGCCGCGAATTTCCGCTTCATCGCGCACGCCGCCGAGCGACACGCGCACGAATTTGCGCCCCGTGGCGTGGCCGATGGACATCGCCAGCGAAGTCTTCCCCACGCCCGGAGGCCCCACAAAGCACAGAATCGAGCCTTTCGGATTCTTCACCAGTTGGCGGACGGCAAGGAATTCCAGGATGCGGTCCTTGACCTTCTCAAGCCCGTAATGCTCTTCGTTCAGAATCTTTTCCGCGGCCTTGATATCGCGAATTTCCTTGGACCGCTTCTTCCAGGGCACCGCGAGCAGCCAATCCAGGTAGTTGCGGCTGACGGTCGATTCCGCGGACATCGGAGGCATTAACTCCAGGCGCTTCAGCTCCTGGATGGCCTTCTCATGGACTTCCTTGGACATCCCCGCGGTATCGATTTTCTTTTTCAGTTCGTCGATTTCGCTTTTTTCGCCGCGCCCCAGTTCTTTCTGGATGGCTTTGAGCTTTTCGTTCAGGTAATACTCTTTTTGCGCGCGCTCCATCTGCCGTTTCACGCGCGTGTTGATGTTGCGGTCGACGTTCAGCTTTTCGAGCTCGATCTCCAGAATGTCGCCGATGCGGTTCAGCCGCTCCAGGGGATCAACGGTTTCCAGCAAGTCTTGCTTTTCATCCACCGGCAGTTGCAAGTTGGCGGCGATGGTGTCCGAAAGGCGCGCTGGATCATCCACGCGTGCGGCCGCAATCATCGTGTCGTAATTCAAGCTTTGCGAAAGCTTGATGAACTGTTCGTAAAGCCCGGTCACCTTTTCGACGATCTGCTTGACCTGCGGCGAATCCTCTACGCGTGCGCCGAGCAGCCGAACCGTCGCGCGGAAGAAGCCCTCTTCCGTTGCAACCGAGATGGCCCGCGCCCGTTCCACGCCTTCGACCAAAACTTTGATGTTGCCGTCAGGAAGCTTCACGCTCTGCACGATGTTCGCGAGCGTTCCAACCGCGTAAATTTCCTCGGGTTTTGGATCATCCACGGAGGCGTCGTGTTGCGTGGAAAGGAAGATCTTCTTGTCACCGGCCAGAGCTTCTTCGAGCGCGCGCACACTGGCTTCGCGGCCGACGATGAAGGGCGTCATCTGCTGCGGAAAGATGACCATGTCGCGCACCGGCATCATCGGCACGCGCTTCATTTCCTGTTTTTCTCGGTTGAACATTAGGCCCCTGGTTGATTCCCCTGCCGGCTATCCGGCTTTCTCGAGCAAGCTCCAGTTGATTTCGCGGGTGCGGACCATGTCCGCAGTAACCACGAAGTCGCGCACCTTCCGTTGCATCGGAAGGTGGTACATCAGTTCCAGCATGAGGTCTTCGAGGATCATACGCAAGCCGCGCGCCCCGACTTTACGCTGAAGTGCCAACTCCGCGACGGTCTCCAGCGCGTCGTCCGTGAAGCGCAGCCGTACGTTTTCGAATTCGAACAGGCGCTGATACTGCTTCAACAGCGCATTCTTTGGCTCGGTCAGAATCTTGACGAGCGCGCCCTTGTCCAGATCGTTCATCACGCCCGCCACCGGCAGACGGCCGACGAATTCCGGAATCAGTCCGTAGCGGATCAGATCGCCCGGCTGCACCTGCTCCAGCAATTCCGTGTTGCGCCGCTGCGGCGTCGTGGGCGCGGAATCGGTGTGGAAGCCCAGCGAACGGCGGCCTGCGCGCTTCTCGATTATTTTCTCCAGCCCGACAAACGCTCCGCCGCAGATAAACAATATGTTCGTCGTATCCACCGGCGTAAATTCCTGATGCGGATGCTTGCGGCCGCCCTGTGGCGGCACGTTGGCAACCGTGCCTTCCAGGATCTTCAGCAGCGCCTGTTGCACCCCTTCGCCGGAGACGTCGCGCGTAATCGACGGGTTCTCGTCCTTCTTCGCGATTTTATCAATCTCATCAATATAGATGATGCCCTGCTGTGCCTTCTGTACGTCGCCGTCGGCGGCCTGCAGAAGCTTCAGAATAATGTTTTCCACGTCTTCGCCGACGTACCCCGCTTCCGTAAGAGTCGTGGCATCCACAATCGCAAACGGCACATCTAGCATCCGCGAAAGCGTCTGCGCCAGCAGCGTCTTGCCCGTGCCCGTGGGACCGATCAGCAAGATATTGGACTTGCTCAGTTCGATGTCGCCCGGCTGCTTGTTCATTAAAATCCGCTTGTAGTGGTTGTAGACCGCGACCGCAAGCTTTTTCTTCGTCCGGTCCTGCCCGATGACGTAGCCATCCAGGAACCGCTTGATTTCCGGCGGGCGGGGCAGTTGCCGCGCCGGCGCCGTAGCCTGCTCGCGCTTCTCATCCTCCAGAATCGTCTGGCAAACGCCCACGCACTCATTGCAGATGTACGCGCGTGGATAATCCGAAGGCGAACTGATCAGCTTCTCGACCTGTTCCTGCGTCTTATGGCAGAAGGAACAGCGCAAGGGCTCGTCTGGGTTGAATTTTTTCACTGGTGTGAAGGCCTCGTCTCCGCTGGGCTTCGACGGAGTCTCTATCCACTATTCTAGGCCGATTTTTCCCCCGAACAAAAGAGAAACTCCAATGGTTACTAACTTTTAGGAACGGACCTTCTGCCCCTGCTTCGAACAGTAAAGCACTCTGCGCCGCGAAAGACTAGCGGTGCTTGAAAATAATCTCGTCGATCATCCCGTATTCCTTGGCTTGCTCGGGATTCATGATGTAGTCGCGGTCGACGTCTTTCTCGATTTTGTCCACCGGCTGCCCGCTGTGCTTGGCCAGCAGCGAATTGATGGTCATGCGCATGCGCAAAATCTCTTTCGCGTGCAGATCGATGTCCGTGGCCTGTCCGCCTAGCCCGGACATCCACGGCTGATGAATCAGGATGCGCGCATTGGGCAGCGCAAAACGCTTTTTCGGCGCCCCGCCCGCCAGCAGCACCGCCGCAATCGAAGCCGCCTGCCCGATGCAGGTGGTAACTACATCCGGCTTCACGAATTGCATGGTGTCATAGATCGCGAATCCCGCGGTAATCGAGCCGCCCGGCGAATTGATGTACAGCTGAATATCTTTCTCCGGGTCTTCTGCCTGCAGAAAGAGCATTTGCGCCGTGGCCAAATTGGCGACGTGGTCGTCAATCGGCGTCCCGATAAAAATGATGTGTTCTTTCAGGAGCCGCGAATAAATATCGTACGCGCGTTCGCCGCGGCTGGTCTGTTCGACCACCATGGGTATGAGAGTCGTCGCGCGGTAATCCGAATCGTCGTAGTTTTTCATTTGGGTGATTGTCGCTGGCGCCCGGCCGGAGTGTTTCACTTGGAATCCGTCGCCGCAATCGCTGCTGCAACGGTCTTGATCTTGGCGTTCTGCGCCAGCCAGTCGAGAGTTTTATCGCTGCGCAGCTTGGCTTTCATCCTATCGAGCGTCCCTTGCTTTGTCAAACGAGCCCGCAGCGCTTCCGCTGATTCGCCACTATGTCCGGCCATATGCTCCAGCTCGTGCGTGACCTCTTCCTCGGTCACGTCAATGCTTTCCGTGGAAGCGATGCGGTCCACAATGAGTTCCGCCTTCACGTCGTCCTTCGCGCGCTCTTCCTGGCGCTTCCGCAGCGTTACCCAGTCGACGTTCACCGCGCGCGGATCGACCCCCTGCGCCGCCAGTGAACGCACCACACGCTCCAGCCGGGCATCCATTTGATGCTCCACCAGCGATTCCGGTACGGGGAAGTCATGCAGCTTGATGACCTCCGCCAAAACCTTCTCGTGCAGCAACTCCTTGTGCTTGTGGTCGCGCTGATGCTCCAGCCCCTCGCGGACCTTCTTCTTCAATTCGTCGAGCGTCGTCGCGTCGCTGACATCTTTCGCGAAATCATCATTCAACTCCGGCAGCTTCTTCGTTTTGATTCCCAGCACTTCGACGGCATAGTGATATTTCTTGCCGGCGAGCTTCGGATCGGGATAATCCGCCGGATAATCCACGTCAAAATTCTTGTGGTCCCCCGCGCTTGCGCCCTTCAAATTCGTGTTGAACGGCTCCATCGTTTCTTCCGCGCCGATGTGGCAGAGCACGCTCTCCGCCTGCAATGGATCGCCGCCGCCGTCAGGCGTGCCAATAAGTTTCACCTGCGCAAAATCACCATCCTGTATCGCACGGCCTTCCACCGGCGCAAAAGTCGCCGCGCGCTCGCGCATCTCCTCCAGCGTCTTGGCCACGTCCTCGTCGGTGATGTCCATCGTGGGCATCTCGAGTTCGAGCCCCTTGTAGTTGCCCAATTCGAATTCCGGCAGCACTTCGAACACCGCGCGGAATTTCAGCGGCTGCCCCTCGTTGAAATCCAGCTTGTCCACTTGCGGCTGCGAAACCGGCGTCAATTTCTGCTCCGCCACCGCTTTTTCCACGCGCTCCGGCACCAGCGATTGCAGCACTTCTCCCTTGATGTCCTCCGCGAATTTCCTTCGAATCAGCGAAACCGGCGCCTTGCCGCGGCGGAATCCCGGCACGTTCGCGATGCGCGCAAATTCCTTCGCCACGCTCTCGATTTTTTTCGTCACTTCTTCCGCGGGAATTTCCAGTTCCAGCTCGCGGCGGCACGTTGCTTCAGCCATGCAAAATCCTTTCGTGGGACAACGACGGGTCGAATGGTGAATCTTTGCTGGTCTCCGCGGAATTTGCTCCATTCCGGGGGTTACGGACAAGCCAGACTGGTGAGAACTCACCCTGCAATTCGAATGGTCAGTATAGGCGAGCGTTCGAATAGCGTCAATTCAACCGCCCGTTTGCTGATGATTCAGTTCGATTTGACTGCAGATGGCCGAACAAAGCCGTGCTAAAATACTTCCTATGGAGCCCAACTCCAAAAAGCTTCGAACATCGGCCATTGTTTGGTCACTTGTTTGGGCATTGGCCATCATTGCCGCAGCTTTTTTATTCAAAGGCAATCCAGCTAAGGATTGGATTGAAACAGGCCTCATTATAGGAGCACTCACCTTTGTGGTGCTGAAGCGCCATCGTCTTGCCCGCCCCCGCTAGATAGATTCCATATTGCAATCCGCTGCTGTAACTTCTTCCGGATTTACCAAAGGCAACTCAAACTCACCAGCTACCGGCTGTTTCTCCGCCAAAGTTGAGTAGAATGTCTGCGCAGAGCAGGGGACCAATTTTGAAAAATAGCGCCATTCTTCTCGTGCAGTGCCCGGACCGCAGAGGCCTCGATGCGGCGCTCGCGGATTTCATTTATCAGCACAACGGCAACATTTTGCATTTCGAGGAGCACCAGGTCGGCGAAAAAGGCTTCTACCTCGCACGCGTCGAATGGGATCTCACTGGGTTTCAACTCGACGCGAAAGATTTTCCGCAGAAGTTTGCGCCCGTCGCGGAAAAATTTGCGATGACCTGGCGCGTGGCGCTCAGCAGCTACCAGCCCCGGGTTGCCATTTTCGTTTCAAAATATGATCACTGTTTCGTGGATCTTCTGTATCGTCAGAGAAACGGGGAACTTGCCTGCGAAATTCCGCTGATTATCAGCAACCATCCAGACGCCCAGCGGCACGCCGATTTCCACCACATTCCGTACCACGTCATCCCGGTGACGAAAGAAAATAAACCGGAAGCCGAGCAGCAGGAACTCGAATTGCTGCGCAAAAACAACATCGATCTGATCGTGCTCGCGCGCTACATGCAAGTGCTTTCGACGGACTTTATCCGCCACTACCCGCAGCAGATCATCAACATTCATCACTCGTTTTTGCCCGCGTTCGTCGGCGCCAAGCCGCATCACCAGGCCTACGAGCGCGGCGTAAAACTCATCGGCGCCACCGCGCATTACGTCACCGAAGTTCTCGATGACGGCCCGATCATCGAGCAGGGCGTGGCGCGCATCTCGCACCGCGACACGCTCGAAGATCTTGTCGAAAAGGGCCGCGACATGGAACGCGTCGCACTGTCCCGCGCCGTCCGCTGGCACATCGAAAATCGCATCCTGCTCTACGGCAATAAAACCGTCATCTTCGAGTGACGCAAACAAGTTCCGTCAGGGCACGGCTTCAGCCGTGCCGATACGTGCCCCAAATTCAGGGGTTTCAACCCCTGAGGTTCAATCCGCCGCCGCAGGCCGATTCGAAACTCCCGTCAAATCCGCATGCAGCAACCGGTGAAAAAGATGCTCCCCGGCTTCGCGCCGCACCGAGAGCCGTCCGGCCACGTACGCGCGTGAGGCCAGCCCGCGCTGCACCGCATCGCAGATGGCCTCGTCTTCCTCCTGCACTTTTTCGCTGACCTTGATGCTGGCCTGGTTTTTCTTCGCGGCCTTCTTGCTCACGTCCGCGAAGTAATAGTCGAAGACGACGGCGCATTGATCCACCGCCAGCGGCAGCACCAGATTGGTGTCCATCACGCCTTCATAGGCGTTGAGCATGAAGTTCGGATAGATCCACAGATAAAACGCGCGGCCCTGGCGCGTAGCCGCCACGCCCGATTCGGACTTGGAGTCCGAGGAAAGCGGGCTGGACTGCAAACAAGCGCGCTCGAAATTTTCAATCGTGTATTTCGTGTACTCGATCACGCTGCTCAGTCCTTTGTGCGCGTGCGGGACGTGGTAGCCGCCGTCCAGATAATTGTCCACGTAGACTTTCCAGTTGCAGTTCAGCGTGTAGACGTGGCGGTCGAAATATTTCATTTTTTTCGCAAGCTGCAGCGGCGCCACGATTCCCGGAATCGCGCCGAGAAAATCCTTCAGCGGCAGGGCCTTTCCGTCCAGGTTCACGAAGACGAAGTTCTCCCAGGTGTCCACCTTCACCGGAACCAGGCCGTTTTTCGCGCGGTCGAAATTGCAGACGCCTTCAAACTCGACCATGCCTTTCAGCGCGCCATCGATTCCGTAGGTCCAGCCGTGATACGGGCAGCGAAACTGCTTCGCGCAGCCCTGCGCCTCGGTGACCACCGCGGCGGCATGATGCCGGCAAACGTTGTAAAACGCGCGCAGTTGGTTGTCTTCGTCGCGCGCCACGACGATCGGTTCACCGCCGATGTCCGCCGTGAAAAACTCTCCCTTTTTCGCAACCTGATCCGCGCGCCCGACGACCTGCCAGCTCGTCGCGAACACGTTGTCCTGCTCTAGCCGCGCGACGGCCTGATCGAAATACCACGGCGAAGGAATGGTCCAGGCGTGGTCCAGCGGATCGTGCGGATTGTAGAGATTAAGGATGTCGTGAACGTTTCGCTCCATAAGTTGCTCCTAAGCCCGTAATTCTCGCAAAAACGCCGTAGGCGTGCCACAAGTTAGCCCAGCCCGTAAGGGCTGGGTTACCTTAACCCCGAAGCAGCGGGAAGGCTGCTAGGTATTCTCGTTGTACTTGGGATAAGTCAGTCGTTCAAGGACGCCATCATCTCGAACATTGTATCCAAAACTAGTACTTCGGTTATCTCCGAAGGGGTCTCTGTACTTTACCATTCCATATGAGGACAAACATCTTTCCGTGTTCGCGAGGTCTTTTGCACATCAAGGTTTCATCTTTCGGCCTTCCGATTTGACCGACCGAGAGTGGTTCAGGTTCGATTTGAATTGGTTGCGTTCTTGTCCAATCAGGAGTCTCTGGAAGGGAATCAACAATGTCAATACAAGCGCGTTTTTCAGTTATCCATGCAGGAGTCTTGCCGTCATTCTTGCAAATGATGCGAGCAGTAAAAGCAGTATTTTCTGCAACGATATCTCTGATTCCTCTGCTCACAGTTTTTCCATCAAATATAGGGCCAGCTCCTGGTATGGGTTGGACCTCAACCATTATCCAAGAGCGGCCGTCATTTATGAGAGCTTGGGTTTGTTTTTTGATATCGACCAGAGTTTGCAAGCCGATGTAAGCGGCGACGATACCAACAGCGACCAGCACCCAAGTGGACCAAGCCACATCCCACCAAGCCGGTTTCTCTGATAAGAGCGCAAGAAGGAATCCCATTGGGTCACGCTCCCTGGCGGCGCGAGGCTATAACACAACTAAATACCGCGCAAGGTACCGGGCGGGTGCAGCGACTATTGAATGGGGGGCGGGGCTCAATGGACAACTGGTATCTGTTCGATCTCAAAAATTGGAGGGTTGACGGAGTGGTCGAAACTTACAACAAAACGGTCAAAAAAACCTCGACGGCCAAGGAGCGCGGGACACTGAAAGTTCTCTATGAATCCGGCATTTATCTCGACAATCCAATTGGCTTCAATATGCAAATTTAGGCGATGGAAATAGGCCGGTGTGTTCACACCTGGAACCACGCCCGCGATGGACTGTTCTATTCCTGAGTGAATATCCACACCGATGCTCTCTCCGATCTGAGCATGGAATAGGCAGAATGGCGAACCAGTATCAATCATTGCTGCGAATCTAATGCTGGGAGCCGCTTGTTTTTTAGAAATACGCGCGTATAGCATGGGAACCCATTCCTCTACTTCCCCTTTAAAGGCCGGCAGAGGACTAGTCAAAGGAAGGCGATGGTATTGTTTCTTCACCAGAGCTTAGAAAACTCTAGAAGACCATTCCTGTGGAGACCAGATGAGTAGAGGGTCTTCAATGCCATTCTTTTTGGCCGTAGATACTGCTTCCTCTAGAGTCGAACCTGACCCAACCACTTTGCTCTCCTCTTCGTTCAAGGCGAGCCAGCAATTTTTGGGCGAGTCTAACAGCAGACGGGAAAAGGTAGACATTTTAGCTTCCATTTTATTGCACTCTCTATGAAAAGACTCTCATGCGTAATGAGATGACTCCGGCCTGCGGTTGGGTGCATGAGACTATCGGTTACTAGGGCAGGGGTCAAGCCCCATTAGTACTATACCGTTTTCCTGGGTGTAGAATCTTCTCTCCTGCCGGTTGCCCCATCCTTGCGCCTTGTTTCATGCAAGGCGGGGAATTTGACTCTAATCTCCAGCAGCTTCAACGATTTAGAATTTCATTCGAATGCTAACAAAAAAGTAATTGACACGCAGTGTACTTCTATGCTATTCTCTCGCGTGTTTGCCACCACACAGCCTCGAACCGTTCTTACCTCACTGCCAAATGCTTGCACACCGCCTCGCGGATCCCATTCGCGCCGTAACACTTTTAGAATCAACACTTATGAAATCTCCCGTAAGTGTTGCATCCAAAGAACTTACAGGTTTGCTAAATCCTTTAGATGCAACACTTACAAAAAACAGGGGGGAGGGGGGGTGTTATGGTTAACTAGAGATTTTCGGAGACGGAATCTACCTAGCCCTGCCCCGAGCATCTCGGGGTTACCAGTCACGAGTCACAAGCCACCAGTCACGAATCACCGTCACCAAGAGTTGCTTTTTCCCCACTCCCGCCCAACAATGAACCTGTAGCTCAGGCCTTCAGGCCTGAGGCTTTTCGTTTTTCGAGGTCCCACCATGCCCGAAGCCGTCATTGTCTCCGCAATCCGCACTCCCGTAGGCCGTGCCTACAAAGGCTCCCTGCGCTCCACGCGCCCCGACGATCTCGCCGCACTCGCCATCAAGGAAGCGCTCGCCCGCGTCCCCGGCCTGGACGCCAAAGAAATTGACGACGTGATTCTCGGCTGCGCCATGCCCGAAGGCGAACAAGGCATGAACGTCGCGCGCATCGCCGCTCTCCGCGCCGGCCTCCCGGTCGAAACGAGCGCGATGACCATCAACCGCTTCTGCTCTTCCGGCCTGCAGGCCATCGCCCTCGCCGCGGAACGCATCCGCTCCGGTTCCGCCGAAGTCATCGTCGCCGGCGGCACCGAATCCATGTCCATGGTCCCCATGGGCGGCAACAAGATCTCCCCCAATCCCTGGCTCATCGACCACTATCCGGACGCCTACATCAACATGGGTCTTGGCACGGAAAACATCGCGCGCAAATTCGGCATCACCCGCGAGCAAGCCGATCAATTCTCCGCCGAATCGCACAAAAAAGCGCTCGCCGCCATCGCCGCGGGAAATTTCAAGGAGGAAACCATCCCCGTCGAAGTGAAAATCACCGCGCTGCCGAACGGCAATGGCGCCTCCTCTAAACCTAAATCTGGATCGGTGAAGCCCACAACGCAAACGTTCACGTTTGCAACCGACGAACTCCCCCGCGCCGACACCAATCTCGACGTCCTCGCCAAACTCAAACCCGCATTTCATGCAAAGGGATCCGTCACCGCAGGCAACAGTTCGCCGATGAGCGACGGAGCCGCCGCGACCGTCGTGATGAGCGACGCTCGCGCCAAGTCTCTGGGCCTCAAACCGCTCGCGCGCTTCGTCGCCTACGCTACCGCCGGCGTTCTCCCCGAAGAATTCGGCATCGGTCCCGTCCGGGCCATCCCCAAAGCATTGAAGCTCGCCGGCCTCTCCCTCAACGACATGGCCGTCATCGAGCTCAACGAAGCCTTCGCCGCGCAATCCCTCGCCGTCATCCAGCAAGCCGGCCTCGACGCCTCCCGCGTCAATCCCAACGGCGGCGCCATCGCCCTCGGCCATCCCCTCGGCTGCACCGGCGCAAAACTAACCGCCACCCTCATCCGCGAACTCCAGCGCCGCAACGCCCGCTATGGCATGGTCACCATGTGCATCGGCGGCGGCATGGGCGCCGCCGGCATCTTCGAGCGCCTCTGACTCTTGGTTTTGTAGGCGCGGGACTTTAGCCCGGCCCGCTCTAGTAGTGGCCGGTCTTTAGACCGGTGGGGTTTGCTTTTGTAGCGCCCGCATTCTTGCCGGCCCCGTTTGAAAGACCATCGGAGGGTCGATTTGGATTTTGTAGAAGCGAGTTTATCTCGCCATCTTTCTTTTCGCTTGGGTGTCGATTCTCGGAAGGCTCTCAATGAAACCGCTACTGTGCGCCGCGCTGCTGTTTCTGGCATTTTCCTTGAACGCCCAGGCGCCGGTCGCCGTTCCCATCCCCAAAGAGCCCCATCACCACCTCGTCCTCGAAAATGAATACGTCCGCGTTTTCCGCGTGAGCGTCCCCGCCCACGGCGCCACTCTTCTCCATCAACACGATGTACCCTATCTCTACGTCGCCCTCGGTCTCGCCGACGTCATCAACGCCGTCCAAGGCAAACCCGAAGTCCACCTCGTGATGGCCGACGGCCAACTCGGCTACTCCCCCGGCCACTTCGCCCACATCGCCCGCACCGATTCCGGCCTCGTCTTTAACAACGTCACCATCGAACTTCTCCGTCCCCAAGGCGAGCCAAAGAATCTGTGCGACAAGGTTGTCGACGGCCCAGCTCTGACCTGCACAGGAGAGGTGAAAGGCCTGCCGGCGGATTCTCCGCTTAGGGTTCTACCAAAGCTCGGCATTGGTCCAAGGCGATCCTTCGAGACGGACGAAATCGTGGTTGCTTCATATTCGCTTTCGCTCGTCGGAACCTACAATGAAGACTCTAAGAGCCCGCGACTGTTCGTCGCCGAGGATGGTCCGCAGTTGCATGTGGAGATAGCAGGTGAGTCCGCCAGGTCTCTTAGCAATGGCGAAACAGTCTGGCTTGATGCTGGGAAAGAGTGGAAGATCATTCTTCCAAGACAAGATAAACCTACGCGGTTTCTCATGATACGGTTCAAGGACCTCGATGCTGCCGCGAAGCCCTAGAAGCGAGGGCTACCGCTTTTTTGCTTCGACATGCACGAGCAATGTCTCCGGCGCATTTTTCATGACCATGTATTCTTCGCTCATGATCTTGCCTGGTTCTAAAACGCGCGTGACGTTGCGCAATTTCGTCGCCGCGCCGCCAGTCGAAAACTCCAAGCGGAACACTAGCGCATCGCCCTCGAATTGCCCAGTCTCCACGATCGCCCCGGGGAATTCATTTCCGAAAACGTAAGCTTTGTACGCTTTTTCTTTCTGGTCCCACGTCATTATCAGCAATCCCTCAAAGTCGCCGACAGGCCCTTGCGAATGGAACGTGTTGATCAGCGAATTCCCGCCCGGCCCGAGCGTGCTGGTGTAAACGCCGGTGTTCTTTCCGCCGTTCGGAGAGAACGACGACTTCGGATACGTCTCCGCGTAATCCCACACGCCCAGATAAAATTTCAGCCGCTCCATCTCCGCAGCGCCGGGCCTCACCGCCGGCGCAGCCGGCGGCTTCTCGGCCATTTTTTCCTGCAGCGCAGCCCACAACGGAACACTGAGCACGAGCGAAATCGTCACAATCCAGAATTTTGCAGCGTTCTTCATGGCGGCTCCTGGTCTCTTTTCAAGCGGTTAGGCGGGAGCTGAAGCCCCCACCGCGAATAGAAGTAACATATCTCAGGTAAGACAGAGTGATAATGTCGATTTTGAGGGTCTCCGTTCGACTAACCTGCAGGAGGCAAGACCATGGAATACCTGCTGCTTATTTATCATTCGGAAGCCGGCTTCGGAAAGATGACGCCGGCGGACACGGCTGATCTTTACCGGGAATACGGGCAGCTCCGAGACGAGCTCTCGGGAAAGGGCAAGTTCCTGGCAGGCAGCCAGTTGACACCGACCACAATGGCAACGACGGTGCGCGTGCGAGACGGCAAACGGGTGGTCACCGATGGGCCATTCGCGGAAACCAAGGAACAGCTCGGCGGCTATTTTCTGGTGAATGCCAACGACCTGGACGAAGCCATCGCCATCGCTGCGCGAATTCCGTCCGCGAGGAGCGGAACGATTGAGGTGCGGCCCTTGGCGGTCCGTGGACAAGCCAAGCAAGCGTAGAATTGGCGAAACGTAACCGAGCATCGCGGGGCGCTCCGTCGCGCGCCGAGGCGCTAACGCCTGCTCCGGCAAAGTGCGGTGAGGAAATTCCACCCTAATGGATTTTGAAAAGCTGCATCGCGAAGAATCGGGTCGGATTCTGGCGACGTTGATCGGTCTACTGGGCGATTTTGACCTGGCCGAAGAAATGTTGCAGGAAGCGTATGCGGTTGCGCTGCAGAAGTGGCCTTCGGAGGGGACGCCGGCGAATCCGCGCGCCTGGCTGATCAGCACGGCGCGGCACAAGGCCATCGACCGCTTGCGGCGCGATCAGCGCTTCGAACGGAAATCGCAAGAGATTGCGAAGACTGCCGAGATCACCGCGCGGCCGGAGGGTGATCGGGAAGAGGAAATGTTCACGGATGACCGGTTGCGCTTGATCTTCACGTGCTGCCACCCAGCGCTTCCCCTTGAAGCACGAGTGGCGCTCACGCTTCGAACCGTTTGCGGAATCACTACGGAGGAAATTTCGCGCGCGTTCCTGATTCCGCTGGCGACGATGGCGCAGCGCCTGGTGCGCGCGAAGGGAAAAATTCGCGAGGCCGGGATTCCTTACCGAGTGCCATCGCCGGAAGAGTTGCGCGACCGCTTGGATGGTGTGCTGCTCGTCGTCTATTTGATTTTCAATGAAGGCTATCTGGCCAGCAGCGGCGATGCGCTGATCCGGCGGGAGCTTTGCGCGGAAGCCATCCGGCTGGGGCGCGTTCTGTGCGGCCTGCTTCCGAAGCAGGCGGAGGCGCAGGCATTGCTGGGGCTGCTGCTGCTGCAGGATTCGCGGCGGGACGCGCGTGTAAATGCGGAAGGAGAGTTGATTTTGCTGGAGGAACAGGACCGGGGTCAATGGCATGGGGAACAGATTGAGGAGGGGACGGAGCTTGTGAAGTCGGCGCTGCGTCGTGGGGCGGCAGGCGCCTATGCGCTGCAAGCTTCGATCGCGGCGCTGCATGCCAATGCGAAAACGGCCAAGGACACGGACTGGCCGCAGATTGCGGCATTGTATGACGCGCTCTTGAGAATCCACGCGTCGCCAGTGATTGAAGTGAATCGGGCGGTGGCCGTGGCGATGGCTCGTTCTATGGAAGAGGGGCTCGCGCTTCTCGACGAGCTCGAACGGCGAGAGGAGCTGAAAGAATTTCACCTGCTGCCTGCTGCACGAGCGGATTTGTTGCGGCGTCTCGGAAGCATGGGCGAAGCTGCGGATGCGTACCGGCGGGCGCTATCGCTGGCTACCAACGACATCGAACGCCGTTTTTTGCGGCGCAGGTTGGCAGAGATCGAAAGACTGTCCGATCCGCGGCCCTGAGTGACTCTGTGGCAGTTTTTTTCGAGCCCAGCGGAAATCTCCTTCTGACCAAGACCAAATTTGTTACTCGTATCTTTTTTGCAGAACCGTCAGCGCCCTCTGAGATGAACGCGCTCTAACTCCCCTTCCAACGCAACCGCGAGCTCCTGGACACCGCGACGGATCTCGCGCGCATCCACCGCGGCAAACCCCAACTGCAATCCCTCTTGCGCGACGCGGCCCCGGGTATAGCGGCCCAGCGGAATTACTTCCACATCTCGCGCAGCCGCAGCCTTTGCGGCTGCTTCCCCATCCATCCCATCACGCAACCACCCGACAGTCTGCAGCCCGGCCTCAACACTTGAAATCTCCAGCAACCCCGTCAACCTTTGCCGAGCGCTTTCCAAGAGAACGGACAATCGCTCCGCATACACCTCTCGCATGCGGCGGAGGTGGCGCCCGAAGTGTCCATCGGTGATGAAGTCGCACAACACTGCCTGTTCTAGAGGCGGCGCATGCCGGCTGGTGACCGATTTCGCGGCTGCGAAGTAAGCCATCAGGTCCGACGGAATCACCAGGTAGCCCAGCCGAAGCGATGGGAACAGCACTTTGCTGAAGCTCCCGGCAAAGAGCACGAGCCCGTTGCGATCAAGTCCCTGCAACGCTGGAACTGGACGCCCCGAATAGCGATACTCGCTGTCGTAGTCATCTTCAAAGATCAGCGCGCCAGATTTCCGAGCCCACTCCAGCAACTCGAGACGCCGCGGCAGGCTCATGGTAATTCCCAGCGGAAACTGATGCCCCGGAGTCACGTAGACTAGCCGGGATCCCCGCAAGCGCGCCTCCCGCAATTCGATGCCATCGTCATCCAAACGCGCAGGAGAGATCTTCGCCCCAATTGCCTCGAATACGATGGCCGCGCCAACATATCCAGGATTCTCCATGCATACCCGATCGCCGGAATTCAGAAAAAGCCGCGCCACCAGATCGAGCGCCTCCTGCACTCCGGAGACAATGGCCACTTGTTCGGGGAGGCACTTCACGCCGCGTGATGTGCTCAGGTAGTTGGCGACTGCTTCCCGCAACGGCCGGTATCCCATAGGGTCGCAACCCAGGAGAAGATTCGTCGAGACACGCCGCAATCGGCGGGCGGTGATCTGCGCCCATAACGCTGTGGGAAACAAGTCAAGCGCCGGCTGATTGGCGCGGAAGGCGCGGGTAGGGCGGATTTCAAAAACGGGGAATGGATTCACTCGCCTTCCGTAGTCCGATACGCGACGGTGCATTTTCCGCTGTGCTAGCGGCTGCGCACCAGCCGCACCCGTGACCTGTAGCAACTCATCGGGCAAGATCTTGGTCACATAAGTGCCAGATCCCACGCTCCCTTCCACGTAGCCCTCGGACTTTAGCTGCTCGAAGGCGTTGACGATCGTTCCCCGCGACAGTTCATATTGTTGGGCGAGATCACGCGTAGCGGGAAGCCGCGCCCCGGGACGCAGGCGGCCCTCCAAAATCTCGGCGCGCAATGCGCCGTACAGCCACCGGAAGGCGGGCATTGACGTGTTCCGGAGCGGAAGCATCAGCTCGAAGGGCGTGGCTCGTTTCGCCATGAAAGTGGTACAGGAAGAATACTATAAATGGATCTTGTGATAGATCCACTCTTGTTCAATATTGACTGGAGATAGGAGGTAACCATGTCGTCCGCGGGAAAACGGGCTAGTCTCGCCGTAATAGTTTTGTGCGCTGCGGTGGCGGGAAGCAGCGCTGTCCTCGCGCGGGTTATCGTTCGGCACCGCGCCGATATATCTCAAGCGAAAACCGAACGAGCTCGAATCGTCTTTTCCCATGCTTTGCCCCAGTTGGATGGTGGCCACTTGAAAGCTACGATTGTTGAGGTCAACTACGGACCCGGCGAGTCCTCCGAGCCACACAGTCATCCTTGCGCGGTCGTCGGTTATGTCGTCGAAGGTACGCTTCGGACACAGGTAAAGGGAGAAGCAGAAGCTATCTATAAAGCCGGTGAGAGTTTTTACGAAGCTCCCAATGGCATTCACATGGTCTCGGCCAACGCGAGTGACGAGGTGCCGCTGAAGCTCCTCGCCTACTTCGTTTGCGACCACGAGGCGCCCCTTAGCAGTGCGGCGCTGGAAACGAAAGGGACAGGAGGTAAATAATCATGGGCAATGCACCGTTGATCGCCTCAGAAACTATCGCCCGCCGTACTGCGAAGGGCATTCAAGCCGTGACTCTGGAGCGGTTGGCCATTCTCTACGCCCGGATTGCGCTCGGTGCGGCGTTCCTGTCTGCCGTCGCCGACCGCTTCGGCCTCTGGGGTAAGTATGGTGGTTGGGGAAATTTCGCTAACTTCACGCACTATACGGCCCAAGTTAACTCCTTCATGCCGGCGTTCAGCATTCCATTCCTTGCGTGGGCGGCTACGGCGGCCGAACTGTCGCTTGGCATCGCGCTGATTCTTGGTCACTGGCCGCGCTGGGTGGGCTTCGGCGCCGCAACACTTCTTTTCTTGTTTGGCACGGCTATGGCCATTTCTTTTGGAATCAAGTCTCCGCTGGACTATTCCGTCTTTTCCGCATCCGCAGGAGCGGTGTTGCTGGCGCTATACCAGAGCCGCAAATCTGGAGCGAACTCGTGAACACTTTCTGCCAGCGTTCGCAGCGGCAGTTCACGATTACAGCCGGTTTGGGCCGCACCGATATTTTGGTGCGTCCTGCACTGTACCTGGTTGCGTTCATCTATGACTTTCAAGGAGGAAAAAAATGCGTCGCGTAATCCGGATTCATATTGCGGTGGTTGGTGCACTGGCAATGCTGATCGCATCGGGTTGGGCAACAAGCCCGGACGACCGAGCGGAACTCCTCAAGGTACGCGAAGAAGTTTGGAGGGCCTGGTTCGCCAATGATACAAAACGGCTCGAAGCGTTGGTCCCGCAGGACACTATTGTAATCAGTTCTGGGGAAGAAAAGTGGAAGAACCAGGCGGACATTCTTCAGTCCGCTGCCAAGTTTCACGCAGCAGGTGGAAAGCTGATCCGCCTGGAGTTTCCGCGCACCGAGATTCAGCGCTTCGGCGATGTTGCAATCACCTACAGTCAGTATCTGTATGAAACCGAAGTAGACGGCAAGCGATCACTGACGTCCGGACGCGTTACCGAGATATTCGTGCAGCGCCACGGAAAGTGGACCAATCCCGGCTGGCATACTGATGCGGAAAAATGAAATCCGCGCGGGCGGCTGGTGAGAAATAATTTCCAGGCCTTAAGGCGTCGTTACCAAAGGCAGCTCGATGAAAGTGGCTTGGCCGGGGGAATGATAGATGCGCTGGATGGCTTTGCGAAAGTCGGAGGGCTTGGCCCAGAAGATGTTGGGGACGAAGGTTTGCGGATTGCGGTCGTACAGCGGAAACCAGGTGGATTGGATTTGGACCATGATGCGGTGGCCGGGCAAAAAGACGTGGTTTGCGGTGGGAAGGGCGAAACGATAGAGCAGCGGCTTATCGGGCGCGATAGCCTTGGGTGTTTCGAAGCTTTCGCGGTAGCGGCCACGGAAAATATCGGCGGCGACCATGAGCTGATAGCCGCCCATTTCCTGTTGCGCGCCTACTTCGTCGGGATAGAGGTCGATGAGCTTGACGACCCAGTCCGAGTCCGTGCCGCTGGTGGAAGCAATCAGGTTGGCGATGGGCTGGCCGCTGATTTTCATCGGCGCGGTCAGGGTGTCCGAGACGAAGGAGATGACATCGGGACGACCGGAAACTCCGCGCTGGTCGTCGACGAGCCACTGCTTCCATGGAACGTTTTCTGCAAAGCCGACGGGATGGCTGGGGCGGCCGCTGAAGGGCACAGGCTTGGCGGGATCGGAAACGTATTCTTCGAAGGCCGCTCCACCCGCGGCGGGCGCGGTGAAACTTAACTTTAATGCGGCGTTGAGGTAAAGCGGCGTTGGTTTCACGCTGCAGCCGCCGGCGCAGCCGGAAGGCCATGCTTGCAAGCGCCGCCAGGTGTTCGTTCCGGTTTCGAAGGCCGTCACCGGCGCGACGTCGCTTTTCGGAGCGTCGTCTTTCAGATAATGCACCAGGAACGGCGCGAGTATTTCCCTGCGGAAATACAGCCCGGTGTCGCTGCCGAATTTCACCGCGCCCAGTGAACTGCCGTCATATATTTCCTGGCCGTGGTGCCACGGGCCCATTACCAGAAAAACTTTGTCGTTGCTGGTGTCTTTGGGTTTGATCGCTTTGTAAACGGCGATGGCGCCGTAAATGTCTTCCTGATCCCAAAGGCTGTTTACCAGCATGGTGGGGACTTTGAGCGGCTGGGCGGCGAGGATTTTATCCAAGGCCTGTTGCTGCCAGAACGCGTCGTAACTCGGGTGGTCCAAAAGTTTGCGCCAGAAGCCGACCTGTTCGAGGCCATGACGGCGGCCAAGTTCTCCGGCGGAACCGGCTTGCAGATACAGGTCGTAGTCGTCGTAGTTGCTGGTCCACCAGCGCTCATCGTTCTTTCGCGTGGCGACTTGTTCGTAGATGTAGGGCATGTTCAGTTCGCGAAACGCGCCGTTGTGGAACCAGTCGTCGCCCATCCAGCCATCCACCATGGGGTTCATGGGAACGGAAACTTTCAGCGCCGGATGCGGATTGACGAGCGCCATCAGAGGGGTGAAGCCGTCATAAGAAATGCCGAGGATGCCGACCTTGCCGTTGCTTTCCGGCGTATTTTTCACGAGCCAGTCAATGGTGTCGTAGGTGTCCGTGGCGTGGTCGACGGGGGTGGGATTGAGCGGGCCGCGGAGTGGGCGGTTCATCACGTAGTCGCCTTCGGAGCCGTATTTGCCGCGAACGTCCTGGACGACGCGGATGTAGCCGCCTTCGAGAATGACTTCCAGCGCGTTGTCGTAACCCTTGAGGCTGGGACCGAGATGCGAGCTGTGCTGGTGGGTGGTGAGATCGGTGGCGTCGTAGGGCGTGCGGGTAAGGAGGATCGGCGCGTTCTTTGCGCCTTTGGGGACGAGAATGACGGTGTGCAGCTTGACGCCATCGCGCATGGGGATCATGACGTCGCGCCGGGTGTAGTCAAAGCTGTCGGTAACAGGCGTGAATTGAGCGGGCGTTTCGCTTGGGAGCGATGGAGGAGCCTGCGCTGCTGCGGGATCAACCAGCAAGAGCATGCCCAGAATTGGCGCGAGCAAGCTTAGGCTGCGAACACAATGGAGCGGCTTCATAGGAGTTCCTCGGCAGTGCGTGAAATGATCGTATGGACGCTAGGTGCAGCGTGGAGCAGCCGAATTATATCCCTGCGACGGCGTTGGTTGCCACTTGCAAAGCCCGAGTGAAGGCGTCATCCGGGAGCAGGAAACGTGTTGGTTACTGGCCACTGAACTTAACGCTGTTTACGGCAACTTTTTGCCAGAGTAAAATGAAACCGTACGGTCAGCGCAACCCGCCACACACAAGCGCCTGACCGAATCGTATTCGCAGCCATTCCCCCACTAGGAGCGACCCAAATGGCGACGGCCACTCTCACGAAGCCCGCAGCAAAAGGCGGCAGTTTTCTTCTCGAATCGCCGCAGCCGGGCGACGTCTTCACGCCCGCTGATTTGAGCGACGATCAGAGGCTTATCGGGCAGACCGCCGAGGAATTTGTGCTCAAGGAAGTTTTCCCGCTCATCAAAGACCTCGAGAACAAGAAGGCCGGATTGATGGCGGCGCTGGTGAAAAAAGGCGGCGAAGTCGGCTTGATGGGTGGAGGCGTTCCCGAAGAGTATGGCGGGGCGGGCCTGGACAAAATTTCCACTACGGTCTTGACGGAGAAACTTTCGATTTATGGCGGATTTGCTGTGACGCACGGGGCGCACGCTGGAATCGGCACGCTTCCGATCGTTTATTTCGGCACGGAAGAGCAAAAAAAGAAATATCTGCCGAAGCTGGCCACCGGTGAGTGGATTGGCGCGTACTGCCTTTCCGAACCGCAAGCGGGATCGGACGCGCAGAATTCTCTGACGCGCGCGGAGCTGAACGCCGAAGGAACCCACTACATTTTGAACGGACAAAAGATGTGGATTACCAACGGCGGATTTGCCGACGTTTACATTGTGTTTGCGAAGGTTGACGGCGAGAAATTCACGGCGTTCATCGTGGAGCGGAGTTTTCCCGGCTTCAAGCCCGGGAACGAAGAACACAAGATGGGCATTCACGGCAGTTCGACGACGCCGATTTTTCTGGAAAACTGCAGGGTGCCAAAGGAAAACGTGCTGCACGAAATCGGCCGCGGACACATCGTGGCGTTCAACATTTTGAATGCGGGGCGCTTCACGCTGGGAGCGTCGTGCGTGGGCGGATCGAAGCACGTGCTCATGACTTCTTCGAAGTATTGCAAAGAGCGCAAAGCCTTCCATAAACAAATTGGCGAATTCGGGATGATGAAGGAAAAGCTGGCGGAGATGGCCATCCAGATTTTCGCGGTCGAATCCATGGTGTACCGCTCGGCTGGCAACATCGAAGCAGCGATGACGGCGGCTTCGGGCTCGGGCGACAAGATCCAGAACACGATGAAAGTGTTGGAGGAGTACGCGATCGAGAGCTCCATCGCCAAGGTATACGGCAGCGAAATGCTGGACTTCGTGGTGGACGAAGGCGTGCAGATTTTCGGCGGCTATGGTTTTCATGAGGAATATCCCGTTTGCCGCGCGTACCGCGATTCGCGCATCAATCGCATTTTTGAAGGCACGAATGAAATCAACCGCATGCTGATTATCCAGATGTTGATGAAGCGCGCGATGGGCGGGCAGTTGCCGCTGATTCCCGCAGCGATGAAGCTGGCGGACGAAATTCTTGCGGGTCCAACGTTTGAGGAAGCGCCGGAAGGCGTTTTGGCGGACGAAGCGCGCGTGGTGGCGAATTCCAAGAAGATGTTTTTGCAGGCTGCAGGAGGCGCGGTGCAAAAGTTCCGCGAAAAGCTGGCGGATGAGCAAGAGCTGATAGGCGCGCTTTCAAACGTGGTGATGGAGATTTACGCGATGGAATCCTGCCTGCTGCGCGCACAGAAGGCCGCAGCCGCAAGGGGCGAGTCTGCGACGCAGACCATGATTGATGCCGCGCGGGTTTTTATCAATGACGCCGCGGAACGCGTGGAGCACGAAGCGAAGCGCGCCGTCGCAGCCGTGCACGAAGGTGACATGCTGACGACACAAATGGCGGTGCTGAAGCGCTTTGGAAAGCGCGCGCCCGTGGACACCATTGCGCTGCGACGCCGCGTAGCCGCTGCGGTGCAGTCGCAGGACCGCTACCCGCTGGAGGGCCGCTAGGCTCGAGCAGAGCCGAAGTTCGAACTGAATCACTTCTCCGATCATCCCTTCGGACAGTCCCGTATCAGGCTGGGCACGCCTTCCGAGGGATTGCGTAGAGGGGCGCGCGATTCCCCGTAGAATAGTTTCGGGAAAAAAATTCAAATCGAAACGCGAGAGTACCACAAGGAATGGCGCGAAAGTCCCTGATCCTTGCGGCGGTCATTGTCGCGCTGCATCTTTGCGAAGCAGCGACGCTAGGCACCACTACGGCCGGATCCTTTCTCGCAAATCTCCTGCAAATCTTCGCTTGCGGTTTTGCCGCGGTCATGGCTTTCGGGGCATCACGCCGCGGGCGCGGCTTGAGCCGCCCCTTCTGGCTGATCTTCGGCGCGGGCATCGCGATGTGGGGTGTAGCGAACCTGGGCTGGATGTACTACGAGGTAGTGCTGCACAGCGAACCACCCTCAACCTCGGCGGTACGATTCTTATTCGGTTTTGAAAGCGTGCTGATCGCGATGTCCTTATTCCTGGACCAGGACAAGGACTCTCCGCGGATCGACGCGGAATCCGCCCTGGACTTCCTCCAGATTGGAATCGTCTTCTTCTTTATTTACGTCGAATTTTACTACCTGCCGGCTCACCGCCTTGACGACAACTCCGCCTTCCTGCGCGAGATGCGCGTCGAGAACGCGGAAGATGCTTTGCTCACCGCGCTGGCTGCATTCCAGGCGCTGCGCTCGCGGAAACAGCACATCCGGAAGCTTTATGGCGGCCTCGCTCTCTACCTGCTGTTAGTGACCGTGTGCGCGGCGCTGGCCCAGTACCTGCAAATTGTCAAGCCCGCCCCAACGGGGACGTTGCGGGACCTGTTATGGACGTCGCCGTTTCTCGTTGCTGCCATGTGGGCGGCGCAGTGGCAGCCGAGTCCTGCGGCGGAATCCGGCTTACCTTTGCGGCGGAAGACGGTCGGCGAATTGATGCTGACCAACACCACATTTGCGCTGGCGCCATTGATCATACTCTGGCAGGTTTCGCAACTGGGAGCGGAGTGGCGGGTGCTTCGTTTCTCGCTTCTTGGCGTTTCCATCGTGTGCTACGCCGCGCGGCTGGGAATCAGCCAGTATCGTGAGGCGAAAAGCGCGAAGGCCGTGCTGACGCACACGCTGGCGATGGATTCCGCCGTGAATGGCATGGCTATTCTCGATGCCGGAGGGAAATACATTTATGTCAACCCCGCCTACGCGCGAATGATGGGGAATACCAATCGGGAAGCCGTGCTGGGCAAGTCGTTGCGGGAGGTTCCCGACGCCAGGGATGTGGCGCCGGTCGTGTCGGAAGTTCGCGAAGCCCTGAAGCAACGTGGCAAATGGTTCGGGCCGCTCACCGTGCACCACAGCGACGGAACAGTGGTCCGCACGGAAATGGCCGTTACTGCCCTGCCCGACGGCGGCACGATTTGCGTGAGCCACGACATCACCGAGCAGCTGAGCGCGCAGCTTGCGCGCGCCGATACCGAAACCAAATACCGCATGCTCGTCGAACAGGTCGCGGCCATAAGTTACATCGCGGAACTCGGCATCAATGGCCAATGGCTCTACGTGAGCCCACAGGTCGAAACGATGTTCGGCTACTCCGTTGAAGAATGGCTTTCGAGTTCGAGAGATTGGATACGTCACATCCCTATCGAAGATCACCCCATCGTTCATGCCGCGGAGGAAGCCTGCGGACGCGGCGAACCCTTCCAGGCCGAATATCGCGTTACACGCAAGGACGGGCAGACCATGTGGGTCAGCGACACGGCAGTCGTGGTGCGCGGCAGTGACAGCCATCCCGTCATGGAAGGCCTGATCGTCGATATCACCGACCGGAAACTGCTCGAAAATCAATTACTGCAAGCGGGCAAGATGGAGGCTGTCGGGAGGCTGGCGGGAGGCGTCGCTCACGATTTCAACAATCTTCTTACGATCATCAAGGGTTACGTCGAGATGGCCCTGCAGCGCTGCCTGGATCGGCCGGAGTTGCACGGCGATATCCGGCGCATCGAAGATGCTGCCGATCGCGCGGTCACGCTGGTTCGGCAGTTGCTGGCCTTCAGCCGCAAGCAGGTTCTGCGGCCGAAAATCCTCGATCTCAACGCCATCGTGGTGAATCTCGACCAGCTCCTGCGGCGGCTGATGAGCGAAAACATCGAGATGAAAACATTTGTGTCGAAAGACGTTGGAGCGATCAAGGCAGATCCCGGACAGATCGAGCAGGTGATCATGAATCTGGTCGTGAATGCGCGTGATGCCTTGCCCAACGGCGGCCGGATCGTCATTGAAACGAGCAACGTCGATCTCGACTCTGCCTATACCTGCGATCATACCATCGTCCATCCGGGGCCTTACGTTTTGCTGGCGGTCACCGACACCGGCATCGGCATGACGGCCGACACAGTCGCCCACATTTTCGAGCCTTTCTACACTACGAAGGAAAGCGGCCGTGGCACAGGCCTGGGCTTATCCACGGCATACGGAATCGTGAAACAAAGCGGCGGTTACATCTGGGTGTATAGCGAGCTGGGAAAAGGCACGACCTTCAAGGTATATCTCCCGCGCGTCAAAGATGCCGTCCAAGTTTCGCCGGCGCTGGAAATGCCTGCATCCACGAGGCGTATGGGCCACGAAACCATCCTGCTTGTCGAAGACGAACCCGCCGTGCGCGAGTTGGCACGGATGGTTCTCTCCGAGCGAGGGTACAAGGTGATCGTAGCGCTGACCCCGGAAGACGCAGAGCGCCTCGCCGGAAACAACGGTGCCGCAATCCATCTGCTCTTGACGGACGTGGTGATGCCGGGAATGAGTGGGCACGAGCTGGCAAAGCGGCTCACGGCGCGGCATGGCAATCTCCGCGTCCTATATATGTCGGGCTACACGTACAACGTCATCGCCGAAGATGGCACGCTCGGGGAAGGCGTTGCCTTCCTTCAGAAACCATTCACCCCCCAGGTTCTTGCGCAAAAAGTCCGCGAAACGCTCGACCGCGCCGTTCTTGCGAAGTAAGGTGCAGCACGATTTCGACCGATTTAGTGAGCGCCTGCAAGACGCACGGTCTTCCCCGTCGCTGCAGACTGGCGCGCCGCGTCCAGAATCTCCGTCACAATTAGATTGGTTTCCAAAGATGAAGGCCCCACTGGCTTGAGTCCGCCAAGAACCACGGCTCGCAGATACGACACGGAATCTTCGTACGGCGCCGCCAAAGGCTTGGCCTCGGTCAATTTCTCTTCCTTCTTCGACAGCCGCACGCGCAGCTGATCGCGCCCGACGGTGATCGCATATCCCTTCTGCCCGTACACTTCCATGTCTTTTCTCGAGAACGGCCAATTCCAGGAGGCCTGCACAATCGCCTGCGCCCTCGGATACGTCAGGATGATCGTCGCCTCATCATCCACGCGCGGATAAATGTCCGGCTTGATTTGCTGCGTGACGGCGGTCACAGAGTCCGGCCTGCGGCCATCCGTCAGCCAGGTCATCAAGTCCGCGCCATAGCAGCCAAAGTCAAAAAGAGCACCAGCGCCGTTCAGTTTCGGATCGGTGAGCCAGGCGAGAAACTCCGGTCCCACGCCGATTTCTTTTGGGCCTTCATGTCCATCGTGCACGACAACCTTTCGAATCTCTCCGATGGCGTTTTCATGCGCCAGGTCATACGCCGCTTGGTTGCTGCGATACCAGGTCGTTTCGTAGTTCACCAGAACCTGAATCTTGCCTTCGCGCGCCGCTTTTTCGATGGCGTGCGCGTCTTCCAGGCTGACCGCCAGCGGTTTTTCCATCATCACGGGAACTCCGTATCGCGCGCAAATTTCCACCACGCGGCGATGATCGTAGGTATTGGTGTACGCAAGCACCGCCTGAGGATGCGTCGCCTTCAGCATCTCTTCCAGATCGGAATAGAAGAGACTTGGCTCCAAGCCATAGCGCTTTGCAAACTGTGCTGTCAGTTGACGATCGGGTTCGGCGATTCCCACAATCCGCAAGTCCGCGCGGTGTTGGAACTGGTCGAAGAAGCCGGAGGCGTGTCCGTGTACCAGGCCTGCGAGGACGACTCGCAGGGGCGCATCGTCCTGCTTTGTCGCTGTCTTCGATTGCGCCATTGAGTTGGCTGTCGCAAAAGAAAAAATAGCCGCGCAAATTAGAGCAACCTTTGGAAGAGAGTTTTGTCGCATGAGCCTCCTTCAAGGCATCGATTCGCTCAATTTAAGAATGGACGGCCTCGCCCTGCCCCTGGGCACTGTCCCTCAATCGAACCAGGAGATAGATCGAACCGGCTAGAAGCAGAGGCGAGGAGTAAAAGCCCGGCGCGGGACGCGGAAAGTGGACCGAAGAAACAGTCTGCCCGAAAATTGTTGCCAGCGTGTGGCCCATGCCGTTCAGCAAATGAACGCCAGCGTAAAAATAGGCCAACGGGCGCAGCCACCGCGCATTTCGAAACGCAAACGGAGTTAGCAGCAAGAAGACCACATTTGCGACAATCAGCCCGATCAGCCAGTCGCGGTATTCAAAGGTGGGCATCGGAAACCACGCGTATTCGCTGCGCATGGCGAGAACGGTGGCGTTGTAAACCGGAAGGAAGCCCGTCAGCGCTTCGTCCACGACATGAGCGCAAAAGGCGAGACACAGAAAAACCCACGGTGCGCCAAAGTTGACAGGCTCGCTTTGAGAGCGCTCCAAGTTCATGCGCTGCATTCTATCTCAACTGACTGTGCGCGTTGAAAGTCGGACTAGGGAAAGCACTTGGGGCAGGACCCAAGCAGCTTCGCTCCGGGCTGCTGGCAGGATTAATTGCGGGCGACGCCGCTGGGGTTTTTCCTATCTGGGAAGAGATTCTCGACCGGCATTTTGGCGTCGAAGACAAGATTGAAAAAGCCTACCATCATTTCGTCCCAGGTTTGCTCGCCCCAGGTGACTTCCTTTGTGGGGTCGGCGTTTTCTGGATTGCCGGGGGAATTGTCAAAATGGGCGGTGCATTCGATTTTTGTGCCCTTGGGCAAGACGATCGGTTCTTCAAGATTGTACCAATTCTGCCAATGCCAATCGTAGTGAGGCACGCTGAGAAGTTTCTTGCTTTCGCCCGATGGATACAGCACGCGATATTCAAAATCTTTGCCACGACCGTGCATGTGCGGATGCAGGCCGGAGAGCTTCACGTCCGTTCCGACTTCAAAACTGGCATCCACGCGATAGTTGGGATGACCGGGTGGGATTTTGAAAGTGCCGTTGGTGGCGGACAAAGTAAGCACCCGTTCTTTCGGCGGCTCTTTTGCAAAGATGATGCCGAGTCTTGACTGATCGCGAGTGGCATGGCCGTGGGGCGTGTAGTGGACCTGAAAAATAATGTCTGAGCCGGCTTTGATGAGCTTGGCCTGGCTCGGGCGAAGAATTTCGGCAGGCTGACCCGGCGCGTAGCCGACGAGGAAATCGCTGGGAAGAGCGCTGGTATCCGGTTGCTCTTTCGTTTTGACCTGAGGCGCGGTGAAGAAGACACCTGGCTTTTGCCCGTGGAACCAGTTTGAGCCCGGTTCACGAACGAAGGCGATGATGTGATGAACGATCGTGCGCTCGGTAGGGCGGACTTCGGCGGCCTGGATCCATCTGTCTTCGGTGAATCCGGTGGGGACGATCACGTGCTGGTAGTCGATCACGCCGGAAGCAGGAACGTCGAACGGCATAGGCAGTTCGTAGACGAGATCGGGTTTCCCAATGCCCCAGCCCTCCACCCATTCGACTGGTGGAGGCATGTCTTTGGGATTGCCCTTCGGCGCGCCGGCATCGGCCCACTTTGCAAGCGTCTCGATTTCGGAAGGGCTGAGACTCATAGCGTTGGAGAATTTGCCGTAGCGAGCATCAGCAAACCACGGCGGCATCTTTCCCGTTTGCACGTCCAATTTCATGGCCATTGCCCAAGGCCTGACCTGCTCATAGGTCAGCATGGAAAATGGCGCGGCTTCCCCTGGCCGATGGCAGACCTGGCAGTTCCTTTGAATGATCGGGGCTACGTCCCTGGCAAACGTCGGAGCTGCGGACGGCGCAGGCGAATTTGTCGACTGGCCAAACGACAATGGCGCACATAGGAGAAACACCAGGGTAAACAAAAGGCGGCCATTCATTTACAGACCCCTCCGGTGAAAACGTGGACGGAAAGTATACCTCGGAAAACCGGCGTTTTCAGAGAACTATTGGATAGCGGCCTAATCGACGCGCAGTCTTACTGGGGGCGGGTTGGGGGATCCCGGCGCGCATCGGCAGCACCCTTAGGCTTTGCGATTGTGGAGAGCGTCTCCACGTTGAATTTCTTGTAGTCCCAGTAGCGCGTAACAACGCTGGCCTTGATGCCTTTTACCAGCAGGAACCGCACGCCGATGTGCGCTTCTCCGTAAGTCGGGAGCCACACCTCGTTATTCACAAACGCCTGCTCGAACACAAAGCTTGTTCCTTTTTGCAAATTCGCGAGCAAGCCGCCGCCAATCTTTACATCGCCGACGAAATAAGCCTCCAGCCGGGCTACCTGGTGCGCTTTTTCGTCTACCCACACGACTCCGGCAAGTTTCTGCACGATTTTTTCCACTAGCTTGCGCGGCTTGAAGTCCGGATTCGGCTCGAAATCGAACACCAGCACGTCCAGCCCGCGGAATCGCTCGCGGCGCGGATTCACAAACTGGCACGCGCGCAGGAACACTTCAATCCCGGGTTCATCCTTGTCTTCCTCCTTCCCTTCTTGCCGGGCTTTTTCTTCCTTGGCTTCTTTCTTGGCTTCGCGCTTCTGCAGCTCCTCGATTCGTTTGCGGGTCTTCTCGTTTTCTTTTTTCTGGTCTTCGGCGCTCAGCTCCTTGCCGTCTTTTTTCACCAGCGTCGTCACTTCGTGCCCGTTGAGGTAGAAAAAGGTGTACTCGCTGGCCTCGCGTTTCTTCACGCGGCCGTCGCCCTCGAACTCCGTCTCCTCTTCAGACTGCGAGCCTGCGTAGTTCTCCCGGATTTTGTCGGTGGCTTTCTGATTCTCGTCGATTTCCTTGAAGAGCGCCCTGAGATCCGGCAACTGCACTTGCGACTTTTTCGGGAAGTCGAAGACGCGTTCGCCCACGGTCCCGTTGATCGCCGCGCGTGTCACGCTGATATCGTATTTGTCGCCGCCCTGGTGCAATTCAATCTTGTGAGGAAGCTTCACGCCCTCGACCGCGCGGTAATCGTCGTACAGAATCTCTTCCTCGACTCCGCCTACCGTCGCGGCTTCCTTCACGATCAGGTGCGTCTCCGGATCGAAGTACACCTGCCGCTTCACGCCCGTCGCAGCGGTTAGTTCCAATTGCAGAGCATCTTTCCCGCGCACTTGCGCGTGACCCACGAAAGTCACCGCTATTTTGACCCTTTTGGGATTGACTAAATGAGAGTTGTAATACTTCGCGGCGGCTTCCACTTGCATTCCTTCCGGACCGACCAGCGTGCCGGGTTCCCCGCCTGTGGTCTGATGCCAAGCGGACTTTCCGTTGTAGGCTTCAATCCAGCTCTTTTCATTCACGAGCAGTTCCATGTAGTAGCGATTGGGCAGTTTGGTATCGAGGGTGTACGTCCCCGCTTTACCGTCGCCGCTCGTAAACGTTCCTTCCAGCACGAGTGTTTGGATCTTGCTCAGAGCCTTCGACCCGCCAGCGGCCTTGACGTACTGCGCGACAATCTTTCCTGCTTCCTGCGCGCGCGCAGGACACGCCATGCCAGTCAGGATCAACGCAATGAGGATGATACGGAAAGGTGTGCGCATAGGACTCAAGTGTAGGAACGCAATCCCGCGCAGAATGTTTCTCGCAATGCTGTGAGAATCAGCGTTTTGCCGGAGGGCCAGAACCGGGTCATTCGTAGCGCAGGGCCACCATGGGATCCAGCAGTGTGGCGCGTCCTACAATTCCATCCTGGAGCGCAGCGGGCGACATGGATCAATTCACTGGCTTTGGGCGGTTGAGATACTTCTCATAAAGCGACTTGTGCCTGTTGTTCGTGGACGTGAGCTGGCCTCGTATGAAAAGGTAGCGCACGTCGGTGGTCAGCTCGAGCGGATCGCCGTTGGTGACAATAAGGTTGGCGATTTTGCCCGGCTCAATCGTTCCAATTTGATTGTCCAGGCCGAAGATGCGGGTCGGGTACACGGTCACGGCTCGCAGCGCTTCGTCATACGAGAGGCCGTGGGCCACGGCGTTGGCCGCATTTTGGCCCAGGCGCCGCGCGAAGGAATTGTCGAGACTCGCGAAGGCGAATCTCACGTCGGCAGCCGCAAGCTCCGCAGGCTGGGAGAGCAGCCGATCGTAGGGATCGTCCTCGTCGAGCGGCGATGTTAGAGTCGGGCGAAGAATCACGGGTACGCCTTTCGAACGCAGCAGATCCTTGACCTTATAGGCCTCGGAACCGCCGGCGAGAATCATGCGCAGCTTTTGCTTTTCGCAAAACTCGACGGCGTTGCGAATGTCGCGGGCCCGATCGGCAAACACCAGCACCGGCAGCTCGCCGCGAATCACGGGCACGAGCGCTTCCAGTTTTACGTCGCGATCATACTTCGTGGCCGATCCTTTCTCCAGGGCTTGCGCGTAGTGGCGGGCCCGCTCTAGCCAATCCCCGAGTTCGTTCACTTGCCTCTCGTATTCCTGCTTGGCTTCGCTGAAAGGTTTTTCTTTTCGCGTGAAGGTCGCAAAATCAAACGTTCGAGTTTCGATCTCCGGCCAATTCAGCACCATCGCCGCGCTTTTCTTCAGGAGCATTTCATCGATCGTCCAGCCGGAAAGATGAATCGCTGAAGCCTGCCCGCCGAGCACCCCGCTCGAGCCAAACGAGTCCATGCCGCCGCTCGCTGGAACCGCAAGAACTTCCGTGATGCCTGCCGCTCGTGTCACGGGAATGTGCTCGCTCGAAGGTGAGACTGCGGTCGCCGCGACCACGTCCGGGTTGTAATTTCCGGTTTCGCTCGAATCGACGGTGGCGCTCACTGCTCCAATCTCGCGCAAGCCCATCTGCGTGATAGCGTCGAACATTCCCGGATAAACCTGCAGGCCCTTGGCGTCAATCACCTGAGCGCCCGCGGGAACGTCAACGTTTGCGCCGACGGCTGCAATTTTTCCATCGCGGATGACCACTGTGCCATCGTCGATGGCATTGCCCGCGAGCGTGAAAATCTTCGCGTGCGTGATCGCGACTGTGCCCGATGGCTGAGATTGAGCAGCGGCAGCAGGAAGGAAGCAAAGGATCCCCAGGAAGCAAAACAGTTTGCGAGACAAGAAAATCGCTTTCACTGCGCACCCCCGGTGGAACTCACCAGCGCTGGCGGCTTGGGTTTTTCTTCCGGCTTCTTTTCTTCTGGTTTTTTCTCTTCCGGTTTCTTGGCATCCGGCTTCTTTTCGTCCGGTTTCGGGCCGATGGGTACCGTCGCGTCCGGCTTTTTCTCAGCGGACTTCTTTTCCTTTTCGATGAGCGCCTTCTTCTCCTTTTCGCGCTCGGAGCGCAGCGCGATGTCGCGCTGGCGGTCGAAGTACACCCGGCCATCGATCAGCGTCTTCTGCACGACCGCGTACGCGCTGAGCGGATCGTGATTGTAGATCACCAGGTCGGCGTCCTTGCCGACCTCAATCGACCCTACGCGCTTGTCAATACCAAGCTGCATCGCGGGATTCAGCGTGACCAGCTTGAGCGCTTCTTCATGCGACAGGCCGCCGAACTTCATGCTCTTCGCCGCCTCCTGATTGAGATGCGTGGCTTCCTCCGCGTCATCGGAATTGATGGAGACGTTCACGCCGCGGCGCGTCATCAAGGCCGCGTTGTACGGAATCGCGTCGTAGGCTTCCACTTTGTACGCCCACCAATCCGAAAACGTGGACGCACCGACTCCGGCAGCGGCCAATTCATCGGCAACTTTGTAGCCTTCGAGGACGTGCTGAAACGTACGGACTTTGAAGCCAAACTCTTTGGCGACGCGAAGCAGCATCAGGATTTCATCTTCGCGATAGCAATGCGAATGAACGTAGCGCTTGCCTTCGAGCACTTCCACCAGCGGATCGAGCTTGAGGTCGCGGCGCGGCGGGATGAGATTTTTTTCTCCAGCGGAAACGCGCTTGTGGTAGTCGTCCCAGGCTTTCTTGTAATCGCGCGCTTCCGTGAACGCACCGCGGATGGTCTCTTCCACGCCCATGCGCGTAGCCGGATACCGCTTGGGCTGCCCGGGAAGACTGAAGTTCGAACGCTTGGGATTTTCACCGAGAGCAAACTTGATTCCTGGCAGCGCGCCTTCGAACGGCAGCTTCGCGGCAGGCTGGCCCCAGCGCAGCTTGATCACTTCGGTCTGTCCTCCGATGGCATTGGCGGAGCCGTGAAGAATATTGGCGGCGGTCACGCCGCCGGCGAGATCACGATAAATGTCAATATCGTCGGAATCGATCACCTCGGCAATATTCGCCATCGACGAAACGGAGACGCTGCCCTCGTTGACGCTGCCGTCCACGGCGATATGCGAATGGCAATCGATGATCCCCGGCATGACGAATTGTCCGGCGGCATCAATGATCTGCGCATCCTTGGGCGCTTTGATGGACTGTCCGACTTCGACGATCTTGCCATCCTTAATAAGGATGGACCCGTGCTCGATGGTCCCGTGCGAAACGGTGAGAACCGTCGCGTTCTGAATCAGGATGACGGATGGCGCGTCGGGCGGATTCGCGCCACGTAAGGCGTGCGGTGCGAGGCTGGCAAAAAATGTAATAGCCAATCCGGCGATGCTTCGCTTCATCGTTGCGCCTCTCATCGTTCACCTCGCAGAACCGAGCTCCCGGGCTTGACGCCGGTAAAGTCGATCGAGAGGCCAAGGACGCTGATGGCGCCCTTCAGCGAAGTCCCGTCGAACGTTCCGCTGAAGGTCGCATCCGTCGGCCCCTGGTCGAGCGGAATATTAATCGTGAAGCTGAATTTGTCTCCGCTCAAATAGCCGCTGATGATACTGGTTGTGCCGCGCTTGCCTGAGACTGTGCCGGAAACCGTGCCGTCTTTCTCCATGGTGAGGTCTGCCGTGGATTCCTCCGGGCCTTCAGGCGTGGTGTAGGAAAGTTTCCACTTCCCCGTGATGTCGCCCTTCGGCGCGTCTTTCGGTTTCTCCGGTTCGCGCGGCTCGTATTTACGTCCGTCCACAAACACCAGCTTGATTTTTGTTTTTTCCTCGAAGAGATCGCCGTCGGTGACCACCAGATTCGCGATTTTCCCGTTCTCAATCGACCCCAGCCGGTCGGCAACGCCAAAAATTTCCGCGGGAGAGAGGGTCAACGCACGAATCGCGGCCTCCGGCGCGAGACCCGCGTCAATGGATTTTTTCGCCGCTTTAACAATATCCTTCGGCGCCGTGATGCCTCCGGAATAAAACGCGAATTTCACGCCGGCCTTGGCAAGCGCTCCTGGGGAAGACGGCGCGCGATCGCGGAATTGCAGTGTTCGCAGCGAAGGCTTGTCTTCGGGGTCGGCGTCTTTCTCGCCTTCCGGCCATTTCAGATTCACAAGCACGGAAAGTTTTATGGCGGCAACTTCGGGGGCGACCTCATAGGCCATCTGCCCGCCATAGAGAACGCCTTTCACATGCCAGCAATCCACAAGCTCCAGCGCGCGGCGGAGTTGCACGGAATTATTCGCGGGAATCAGAACCAGCGCATGATCTTCCAGCGCATCGGCAAGCGCGGCTTCGGTGCGGTCATATCGGGGACGCTCGATGCCGCGCGGATTTTTTTCGTACGCGGCTTGCGCTTTGGTGCTCCAGTCCGTGTCCAGCCAGACCTGATGAACATAAGCGAGCACACCCATGAGCGAACTAGGAAATCCGCTGCCGAAACCTCCCGAGACCTGCAGCGACACGGGAATCGCCACCGGCGATTTCACAACCAAGTCACCGGCGCGTTCTCCCCCAAGATCGAGCACGGCCGCTTGACCCGGAAAGAATCCACCCTTCGGTGCAGACACCACGGTCGTGAAGCCCGCGTTGCGCCAGGTTTCGATGCGCTTGTCGCTCAAGCCGACTTCATCCGCCGCGCTCCGCCACGGCGTGGAACCCGGTCGGTCCTGCGGGCCTCGAGGCGTTTCTGGCGAGCGGCGTGGCCCGCCTTCGCCTCCACTTGGGGCCGGCGCGGCGGGGATGCCCACATCCGTGAACGAATCGACGAGACCGGGATAAACCGTAAGGCCCTTGCCTTCAATGACCCACGCTTCTGGTGGAATCGCCAAGTCTTTCCCGACGGCAGCGATGATCCCGCGCGAGAGGACCACGGTGGCGTTTTCGATGGTCGGCCCGGAAACCGGCACGACCTTTGCCCCGCGGATGGCAAAATACTGCGGCTCGCCTCCCTGTCCAAAGAGAGTTGGCGCGCCAGAGGAAAGCAGTAGAAGCGCGCTAAGGCACACCGCTGACGCACACCTGCGAATCAGGCTGGAACGCATGCAAAACTCCTCGCGAGAGAGCGTTGGAAGGACCCCGTCCCCCGGTAAACGTAAAGTCAGACGGATGAGGCTAGTGGGAAGTTTCGGCAGAGTCAAGCAAGCGGGGCCAAAAAAAATAAGGGATTCCTGAAACAAAATAGCCGGGTGGCTCGTTTCTTCTATTGCATTCCCATAGGGACCGTGGCATCTAGGTATGGGTATCCCATAGGAGCCACGGGAGAAAACGATGGGCGATAAGAAAGACGTTTGGCAGGGCACGCTGGCCTTGATGGTGCTTAAAACCTTGCAGGCGCTGGGCCCATTGCACGGCTACGGTATCGCGCGCCGCATCGAGCAGACCAGCGGAGACCTGCTGGCCGTCAATTACGGCACGCTGTACCCCGCGCTCCTCAAGCTGGAGCAGGAGGGTTACATCTCCTCCGAATGGGGCACCTCCGACAACAATCGTAAAGCCAAGTATTACAAGCTGACGCGCGCCGGGCGCAAGCAACTGGAGAAAGAAGCGCGCGAGTGGGAGCAGACCACAGAAATTCTGGCCCGCTTCCTCGCGCCGGGGAAGGAATCCGCATGAGATCGTTGCGCGCGCTCCTTTTACGGCTGGGCGGATTGTTCCACAAGGACCAGCACGATGCCGACCTTTCCTCCGAACTGGAAAGCCATCTCCGGATGCACACCGAAGAGAATTTGCGTGCAGGAATGAGCCCGGAAGAGGCGCGGCGTCAGGCGTCGATCAAACTTGGCGGCGTCGAGCAAACCAAAGAGATGGTTCGCGAGCGGCGCGGGCTCCCGATTCTTGAAATATTGCTGCGGGACCTGCGTTTCGGCGCGCGCATGCTGGCGAAGAATGCCGGTTTCACCCTTGTCGCCGTGTTCACGCTGGCTCTGGGCATCGGCGCGACAACGGCTATCTTCAGCGTCGTGTATGGCGTTCTCCTGCGCCCGCTTCCCTACCCCAAGCCGGATCAAATCTTCCAATTGTGGGAAGTCAACGCGAAGGGCCACCGGGTGAACTTCACGGAGCCGAATTTTTCGGACATGCGGAGCACCTCCCGAAGCCTCGAAGGCCTTGCCGAATGCGACGCGGGACCTTTTACAATAACGGGCGGCTCGGAGCCGACGCGGACCCTCGCCGCAGTGGTCTCCCGGGATTTTTTTAAAGTGATTGGTGTTTCACCGCTCTTCGGTCGTGGTTTCCATGCCGAAGATCAGCGCGAAGGCGCGGCGCCGGTGCTGCTGGTCAGCCATAGCTATTGGCAGCAATACTTGGGCGGCTCAACGGACCTCTCGAACCTCAAGCTTGCCGCCGATCACAAGGTTTTTTCGGTCGTCGGGGTAATGCCGCAAGGGTTCCGCTTCCCCGATAACGCTGACTTCTGGGTGCCGCGCGAAATCTATCCGCCAAATAATGAGAGCCGTACGGCGCACAATTGGCACGTCTTCGGCCGCGTGCAAGACGGCGTCACTCTGGCGCAGGCTCGCGCTGAATTCACAACGATCGCTCGTCGCTTGAAGCAACAGTATGGTCAAGACATCGACATGACGGACGCAGCGGCCGATCGTTTGCAAGACGCCATGACGGGCCATGTCCGCTCCGCTTTGGTGCTGCTGCTTGGCGCAGTCAACTTTCTGCTGTTGGTCGCCTGCGCCAATGTGGCGAATCTTCTTCTGGCGCAAGCGGCGCGGCGTGAGCGCGAACTGGCCATCCGCGCGGCGCTCGGCGCGCACTGGCGCCGTTTGGTTTGGCAATTTCTGATGGAAGCGACTCTGCTTTGCGGCATGGGCGGAATGATTGGAGTGCTCGCGGCCCGCTGGGGCGTCGACGCTCTCGTGGGTCTGGCCCCGAAGGAACTGCCCCGTTTAGATTCGGTTTCTCTGAATCTGCCGGTGCTTTTATTTGCCCTGGGTCTGTGCATTTTGCTGGCGGCGGGCCTGGGAATTCTCACCGCGGTTCGCGCCACTTCGGGAGACGTCCGCGAGGCGCTCGCCGAAGGCGGCAAACAGCAAGCTGGTGGACAACGCGAACAACGAATCGGCCGCACAATCGTCGCCGGTCAGCTCGCGATTACCCTGGTTCTGCTGGTTGGGGCAGGTCTTCTCGGTCGCAGCCTGATGCGCGTGCTTTCCGTGGATCCGGGATTCCGCACGGAACATGTCGTCACCATGGACCTCTCGTTTGCCTCCCTCGGTGACAAAGACGCGGAAAAAACGCTGCAAGTGAATAAGCTCAACGATCTATTTGCTCGCTTGCGTGCAATCCCCGGCGTCGAAGCTGTGGGGGGAGCCAACGCGCTGCCGCTTGCAAGCGACTTTATGGCCAACGGCACATTTCTCGTGCTCAATCCCGGGCAAATCCCAACTCGTATGGAAGATTTTGAGCGAATGATGCACGATCCTTCCATCACGGGCTACGCCGACTACTGCGTGGCCAGCGAGGATTATTTCCGCGTGCTGGCCATTCCGCTTCTGCGCGGGCGGCTCTTCGAGGACCGCGACGTCATGGGCGCGCCCCACGTGGCAGTCATCAATAACGCGCTCGCGCGTACTCGCTGGCCGAACGAGGATCCACTTGGCAAAACGATCGAGTTCGGCAACATGGACGGCGATCTGCGGCTTCTCACCATCGTCGGCGTGGTCGGAGACGCTCGCAACAGCAGCCTGGAAGCTCTTCCGACTCCCACGGTCTACGTAAACTATCGTCAGCGGCCCCAGTCAACGGACCGATTCGCCGTTGTGATAAGGACTGCCCTGCCGCCCTCTGCCGTGATTTCCCCCTCGCGGGAGATTGTTCGCGAAATCGATCCGGATGTACCGGCGCGCTTCGGCACTTTCGCGCAGGTTTTCTCTTCCTCGTTGTCCGCGCGGCAGTTCAATCTCACCCTGCTCGTAGCGTTCGCCGCAACTGCGCTTCTGCTCGCCGTCGCCGGCATTTACGGCGTGATGGCCTACACGGTCGCGCGCCGCACACGTGAAATCGGCGTTCGCATGGCTCTCGGAGCTGCCACAGGCGACGTTCTCCGCCTGATATTGGGTCAGGGACTGTGGACGACAGTCATCGGCGTGGCAATCGGAGTCGCCGGCTCTTTCGCGCTGTCGAGAACGATGCATTCCCTGCTGTTCGAGGTGAACGCAGCCGATCCCGTAACTCTTATCGGGAGCGCCCTGCTTCTCTCCGGTGTGTCGTTGCTGGCGTGCTGGATCCCCGCGCGCCGTGCCATGCGCGTCGATCCCATGGTCGCGCTGCGCTACGAATGAGTGTGATGGGTCTAAAGCAGTAATTTGGAAGTTCGAGCCGCGAGTGGCAGAGGACGTCATGAGACAACTGCGAGCATGGCTGTTGCGGCTGAGCGGGCTGTTCCGCAAAGACAAGCGCGATGCCGAGTTTTCGTCAGAACTTGAAAGTCACCTTCAGTTGCACATCGACGAAAATCTCCACGCAGGAATGAGCGCCGAAGAAGCGCGGCGCCAGGCGCTGATCAAACTCGGTGGCATCGAGCAAACGAAAGAGAATTACCGCGATCGACAAGGACTGCCGGTGTTGGAGATAATTTCGCAGGACGTACGTTTTGCTCTGCGCTTGCTCCGAAAGAATCCCGGATTCACGGCCGTCGCTGTTTTGACTCTCGCTCTTGGCATGGGCTCCACAACCACGATTTTCTCCGTCGTCAATAGCGTCCTTCTCCGCCCGTTGCCATACCAAAACCATGAACGGCTGCTGCGGGTCGCGGAGACCCATCCGGGCGCCTCCGGTCTGGGCGTCACCTACGCAACCTTTCTGGATCTCGAACGCGAAGCGAAGTCCCTCGAAAACATTTCGGCTTACCGCGAATGGGTATTCAACCTCACCGGCGGAAATGAGCCGCAGCAAGTTTCCGGTGCCCTTATCTCGGGAAACTTTTTCGCCGCGTTGGGTGGATCGACGATGCTTGGCAGAACGATCCACCCGGAAGACGACCAGCCAGGCGGGAATAACCGCGTCGCCGTGCTGAGTTACGCCCTTTGGCGAAGCCGCTTCGGCGCGGACAGCAAAATCCTGGGTCAGACGATCAACGTAAATGCCGAGCCCTTTACCGTGATTGGAGTAATGCCTTCCGGTTTCGAATTCCCGTCGCGATCGGAAATGTGGTGTCCGCTGGTTCCGGGAAGTAGTTTGCACAGAAACCGTCGCGCGCACTTGTTGACCGTGCTGGCCGATCTCAAGCCCGCCGAATCCGTGGGTAGCGCGAAGGGCGAATTGACGGCGTTCGCGGAAAATGTCGAAAAGCTGAATCCCGGTGTCGACGATCCGTTGTTAACTCTAACCGCGGCGTCGTTGCAGAAAAGTCTCGTCGCACCCGTTCGCCCCGCGCTGGTGATTCTGCTTTTCGCCGTGGCTCTGCTCCTGCTGATTGCATGCGCTAACGTCGCCAACCTTTTGCTGGCTCGTACCGCGTCTCGGAGTAAGGAAATTGCCGTCCGCCTTGGGCTCGGCGCGAGCAGGGCTCGCCTCGCGATGTTATTGCTGACCGAGAGCGTTCTCGTCTCACTGCTCGCGGGAGCGGTTGGGTTGTTCATCGCCGAGATCGGCCTGAATTTCATCCGGACCCAGCGCAGTGGAGATTTGCCGCGATTCTCCGAAATCAGTCTCGACTGGCATGTATTCGCATTCGCATTTGGAGTTTCCATTTTCTCAGGAATGTTCTTCGGTCTTGCTCCTGCCCTTGCTGGAGCGAAGCTCGATCTGAACGCGCCGCTCAAGGAAGGCAACTGGGAATCCGCCGGTGGGATCCGCCGGCTTTCAAGTGGCACTCTCACTGTTCTGCAATTTGGCTTGGCTACAATTTTGCTCTTTGGCGCCGGCTTGCTCGGCAGCAGTCTCCTGCGCGTGTTGCGCGTGAGTCCCGGATTCAATCCAGACCACCTGCTGACTCTGCAAATTTTCCTCTCGCCCGTCGGGTACTCGGACGGTGACTCAAAGGGCGCGACAGTGCTGCACGAAATGCTGGAACGCGTGCGTGCGGTGCCCGGCGTGCGCTCGGCGGGAATCGTGAACGCTTTGCCGATAACCGGCGGCCCGAGTACGGGATTCGTGATCGAAGGCCAGCCTGCGCCGCCGCTCGGCGATGAACCGGGCGCCGACATTCGCGTCGCGGACCCCGGCTACTTCCCTGCGATGGGGATTCCGCTGCTCGCGGGGCGGGTTTTCACGGAACATGACGCCGCCCGTTCCGCGCGCGTTGTGCTGATCAACGAAACGCTCGCACGAAAGTTTTGGCCGAATCCGAATGACAATCCCCTCGGCCAGCACATCACCATGAAAGACTGGGGACCGCCGCTTACCGGAGAGATCGTCGGTGTCATCGGCGACGTCAAGGGCAATGGCTTGGACGCCTCGGTCGGGCCGATGCTCTACTGGCCTTACCGGCAATTTGGACAAATCTTTAACCGCATGGTGGTGCGCACGGACGGCGATCCGCTTCGCTTCGTTTCTGCCGTAAAAAGCCGGATCTGGTCGGTCGACAAAGATCAGCCCGTTTCGAGCATTCAGACCATGGATCAGATTCTCTCCGAGTCCCTCGCGCGCCGCCGTCTCTCCGTGGTGCTGACCGGTGTTTTCGCCTCCGTAGCACTGCTCCTTGCAGCCGCAGGCATCTACGGCGTCGTGGCGTATTCCGTCACGCGGCGGACGCGAGAAATTGGGATCCGTGTTGCGCTCGGAGCAGAACGAGTGGACGTTTTGCGGCTCATCATTTTGCGTGCCGCGAAATTGGCTTTCGCGGGAGAACTCATCGGCTTCCTTGTGGCACTCGGACTCGCGCAGTTCATGGCCAGCATGTTGTTCGGAATGCACGCAGCGGATCCGCTGACTCTTGCAGGCGTGGCGCTACTGCTTACTTCCGTTGCGTTCATCGCGTGCTATGTGCCTGCGCGACGGGCGGCGCGCGTCGATCCCATGGTGGCACTGCGCTATGAGTGATTAGCAGAGGTTTGAAGCAAGTGTTCAGGGACTCGAATCGCGAGTGGCAGAGGACGTCATGAGAAAACTGCGAGCAGGGCTGTTGCGGTTCAGCGGGCTGTTCCGAAAAAACAAGCGCGATGCCGAGTTTTCGTCCGAAATTGAAAGCCATCTCCAACTGCACATCGACGAAAATCTGCGCGCAGGCATGACCGCCGAGGAAGCGCGGCGCCAGGCGCTCATCAAACTCGGCGGAGTGGAACAGACCAAGGAAGAATACCGGGCGCAGAGAGGATTGCCCTTAGTAGAAATATTTTTGCAGGATGTGCACTATTCCTCTCGCATGTTGGTCAAAAGTCCTGGCTTCACCACGGTAGCTGTGCTCACCCTGGCCCTAGGAATCGGGGCCAACACGGCCATTTTCTCGGTCGTGAACGGTGTCATGCTCAAGCCTCTCCCCTATCGCCAGCCCGATCGCCTGGTGTCACTTTTTCTTCACGGCCAGGGATTGGATCGTGGCTCGATGGGCGAGGCCGATTTCCTGGCTCTCGACGAGCGCCAACACGTATTCGAGCACGTTGCCGCCTTTTCTCCATCCTCCATAGGATTCACGCTTACGGGCCTCGGTAGTCCTCAAATGATCCCGGGGACATCTGTCACGTCGGACTTCTTTTCCGTTCTTGGCATCCAGCCCGTTCTGGGCCGTGCGTTCCTTCCTGAGGAGGGCAAGCCCGGAGCAAACCTTTCCGTTATCGTCAGTCATAGCTTCTGGGAACAGTTCCTTCACGCCGACCCGGCGGCCGTCGGCAGCAGTATCAAGCTCGACGGAAAAAGTTACACCGTGATCGGAGTTCTGCCATTAGATTTTCACTTTGGCTCTCATAACGAATTATGGCCCATCCTTCAGTTGCAACCGGCCAAGCAGCGCCCGCCGTACTGGTTGCGGACCATGGGCCGCCTCAAGCCAGGCATTTCTGAAACACGGGCCGCCGCAGATGCTTCCCTCATCGCAAGACAAGTTCGCGAACAATTTCCTCTTTCGGACGACATGAGCACCATCGTCGTTCCTACGAAGGATTTGATCGCGGGAGATGCGAGCGAGGCTCTGCTGATTCTTCTCGGCGCGGTGGGTTTTGTTCTGTTAATTGCTGTGGTCAATGTCGCCAATTTGCAATTGTCACGTTCCGGTTCGCGCATGCGCGAATTTGCCATCCGTTCCGCGCTCGGTGCAGGCCGCCGGAGACTGATTTGCCAGCTTCTGACGGAGAGCCTCATTTTGGCCGCTTTCGGGGGCGTGCTCGGTCTTGCCGTTGCCCATGGAGGCGTCCGTGCCATTCTTGCCCTTAGCCCGGACGTGCTCCCCCGGATGGAGGAAATCACCGTTGATGGCCGCGTTCTCGGCTTCACCGCGCTCATTGCCATCGTGACTGGAATTCTATTTGGATTGGTTCCCGCGCTGCGTTCCGCGGGTTCGCCGGTCGGTCAGTCGCTCAAGGAAGGAAGTCGTGCAGCAACTTCAGGCCGGAGCGCCCGCCGCTTGCACGGCGCGCTGGTCGTGGCCGAATTCGCCCTGGCCCTTGTCGTCTTGACTGGTGCTGGCCTGCTGATTCGAACCTTGTCCCAGCTGGAATCCGTGAACCCGGGCTTCAATTCCTCGCACATCGTGACCGCGCTGCTCTCTCTGCCGCCAGAGCGCTACGCGAAGGCACCGCAGGTTATTTCGTTTTACGAGCTGCTCTTTGAGCGCGTCAAGAATTCTCCCGGTGTTGAAGCCGTGAGCATAACCATGAGCTTGCCTCCCAACCTGCTCGAACTTACGAATCCTTTTCACGTCGAAGCCAAGCCTGCCGCGCCCGGCCAGCCTGCGCCGGCCGTCGCCGAGATTCCCGTCGGCACAGACTACTTTGCCACCCTTGGCATCCCGCTCCTTCGTGGCCGTCTTTTTTCGGACGCGGATCGTTCCCCTGCCACACACGTCCTTGTCATCAACGAAAACATGGCCCGACGTTATTTCCCGGATCATGAACCGGTAGGAACAAGAGTCCAAACCGGTGAGTACAACCCCAAAGGAGACTGGTACACGATTGTCGGCGTCGTCGGCAATGTGAAGTACGAAGGTCTCGGCGAAAAAGATCAACCGACAATGTACGTTCTCTATTTCGACTCCGGCTGGTGCCCGTGGTTTGCTCGAGAGATGTACGTCGTCCTCCGCAGTGCGTCCTCTCCCGAAAAGGTTGTTTCAATTCTCCAATCCGCGGCGTGGTCGTTGGACAATCAGCTCCCGTTAGGTCACGTCCGTACCATGGATCAATTGATGTATGACTCCGTGGCGAGCTCGCGCTTCCGCGCCATTCTCTTCTGTATCTTTGCGGCCCTGGCTCTCGTTTTGGCGATGATTGGAATCTACGGAGTAATGGCATACGCCGTCAGCCAGCGCACCCATGAAATTGGGATCCGCGTGGCTCTGGGAGCGCAGCGAAAAAACATCTTGCGGACGATTCTCCGCGAAGGTGCAGGTCTCGCGGTGCTTGGCGTTGCACTCGGCTCTGCTTCGGCGCTCGCCTTGTCGCGCACGCTGGCTGGACTGCTCTTTGGCGTGCGTGCCACCGATCCTGGGACATTTGTGATCGTTGCCACGCTTCTCTTGGGCGTGGCGTTGGCGGCGTGCTACATCCCCGCGCGGCGGGCCATGCGAGTCGATCCAATAGTAGTGCTGCGCTACGAGTAAGTTGTATGGGCCTGAAGCAAGCTTGGAAAGTTCAATTCGCGAGTGGCAAGGGGCTTTATGAATATGTTGCGTGGATGGCTGTTGCGGCTGGGCGAATTGTTCGGCAGGGAGCGGCGCGAGCGCGATCTCGCCGCAGAGATGGAAAGCCATCTCCAGATGCATATCGACGAAAATTTCCGCGCCGGAATGAGTGCCGAAGAAGCGCGGCGCCAGGCGCTCATCAAACTCGGCGGCATCGAGCAAACAAAAGTGCTGGTTCGCGAGCGGCGCGGTTTGCCAATGCTGGAAGTGTTGCTGCAGGATCTGCGCTTCGCCGGGCGCACTCTACGGAGGAATCCCGGCTTCACCTCGGTTGCGGTCTTGACTTTGGCGCTTGGCGTCGGCGCAAACACCGCGCTTTTCAGTGTCGTAAAAGCGGTGCTGCTGAATTCCCTTCCTTATCGCCAGCCGGAGCGGCTGATAACCCTCGCGCGTGGCGACTCACAAACGCCGAATCCTACCAATGTTTCCTATGGTGAGACTGAGGATTGGAAAGGCCGCACACGTTCGTTCCACCAAATCGCCCTCTACCACGGATGGACGCCATCGTCCTCGGCCGGCGACGCTCCACAGATGGTTTTCGGTTTACGAGTCACGCGCAACTTTTTTGAAACACTTGGTATTTCTCCCTATCTCGGCCGTGGGTTTCTGCCTGACGAGGACCGGCCCGGCCGGTGGCATGTTGTCTTGCTTAGCTATCCCTATTGGGTCCGGCGCTTTGGCGGCGACCCCAATGCCGTTGGCCAAACGGTGCTACTTGATCAGGTTTCTTTTCAGATCGTAGGCGTTCTTCCGCAAAGCTTCGAACCGCTCTCATTTACTGATGCGGGCAGCCCACCGGATGTCTGGGTTCCGCTGGGATACGACCGGTCGCTGCCGGACGCTTGTCGAACCTGCCAGCATTTTCACGCCGTCGCACGATTGAAGGATGGCGTCAGTCTCGGCCAAGTGCGCGCGGAGATGAACTCCGTTGCCTCACAGTTGGCTCGCGAGTTCCCGAAGGATTATCCGCCGGACGCGGCTGTCCTAGTCTTGCCGTTGCGGGAGAGTTGGTACGGCAATATAACAACCGCTCTCTGGTTACTGTTCGGCGCCACCGCCTTAGTGCTTTTGATTGCCTGCGCCAATGTCGCGAACCTGCTTCTGACGCAAGCGATCAAGAAGCGCCCTGAAGTCGCGCTTCGGTCGGCTCTTGGCGCGTCGCGATTCCGAATTGTGCGGCAACTCTTGACCGAGAGCATTCTTCTCAGTTTGATCGCTGCCACTGGTGGAGTGCTACTGGCGTTCTGGGGGACGCCGCTACTGTTGAAATGGGCGCCTACGGAAATTCCGGTCTTGAAGGGCGTTCATTTCGATCTCGGAATTTTGCTTTTCACTTTGGGAATAACCACGGCAACCGGAATTTTGATGGGACTCGTGCCGGCGCTGGCGACCTCGCAAGGGGATCACCTCGAAGCGCTGCAGCAATCGTCGCGCGCTTTGAGAGGAGCCTCGCGCGGCCGGACTCGCGGCTTCCTCGTCTCCTCGCAGGTCTGCCTCGCCTTCGTCCTCACTGTTGCCTCCGGCCTTCTGCTTAAGAGCTTCGTACTCGTGTGGAGGGTCAATCCCGGCTTCAATGTTCAGAATCTCTACGAGGTAAATTTCTTGCTGAGCGGCCCGAAATATGAAAATGACAAGGCCGTCGTTCGCGCCCAAACAGAAGTGCTCGGCCACATCCAGCAGATTCCCGGAGTCGAATCGGCGGGTCTGACCAGCACACCACCGATTGCGGGAAGTTTCGGAAGTTTCGATCAGAGCGGGTTTATCGTCCAGGAACGCCGCATTCCCGACTCGCAAGTTCCTTCTGTCGACCGCTACATCGTTAGTCCGGGCTATTTCCCCACCATGGAGATCCCGCTACTCCGCGGCCGCTTGTTCACGGAGGCGGATGCTGCCGGAAGTTACCACGTGGCAATCATCAGTGAAATGACCGCGCGACAATTCTTCCCGGGCGAGAATCCACTCGGCAAAAGAATTCAATTGGGGGCACGTCAAGACGACCGGCCGTGGGCAGAAATCATCGGGATTGTCGGCGACGTCCATCAGTATGGCCTCGACTCTCCCGCAACCCCACAGGCCTATCTGCTCTACTCGCAATTTCCGTTTAACTACGCGGCCGTCCTTTTCGCACGCAGCAGGGTTGCTCCCGCAGCGCTCACGCGCGCGATGGATGAGCAAATTCGGACCGTCGACAAGGACATGCTGGTATTCAATCCCGCTCTCATGACTGAAATTCTCTCTCATTCACTTGCGCAGCGGCGGTTCACCATGGCATTGCTTTCCGCCTTTGGAGCTCTCGCGCTCCTTCTCGCCGCCGTCGGGATTTACGGTGTGATGTCCTATATGGTTGCGCAGCGCACCGGCGAAATTGGTATCCGCATGGCATTGGGCGCGCAAAGACGCGATGTCCTAGGACTCGTCTCGCGCGATGGAATGCTCCGAGCGGGTTTTGGCTTGCTGGCGGGCTTGCTTGTTTCGCTGGCCCTCACTCGTGTTTTGACCAGCCAACTTTTCGCCGTGAGCGCGCTCGATCCGCTCACCTTTGGCGGGGTTCTGCTTCTACTGGCGGGCGTCGCGTTCGGCGCATGTTATATCCCCGCTCAACGCGCAACACGCGTCGATCCGATGGTCGCACTGCGCTACGAGTGAGTTTCAGAATTCCTTGGCATAACTGCTTGAAGTCAAGTCGCGAGTGGCAGAGGACGTCATGAGACAACTGCGAGCATGGCTGTTGCGAATCGGTGAACTACTGGGAAGGACGCGGTGGGAGCGCGATCTCGCCGCAGAGATGGAAAGCCACCTCCAAATGCACATCGACGAAAATCTGTGCGCAGGCATGAGCGCCGAAGAAGCGCGGCGCCAGGCGCTCATCAAACTCGGCGGAGTCGAGCAAACAAAAGTGCTGGTTCGAGAGCGTAGGGGGCTGCCCATGCTGGAAGTACTGCTACAAGATTTGCGTTTCGGCGTGCGCATGCTCCGCAAAAATCCGGGCTTCACATCCGTAGCCGTGCTAACACTGGCTCTTGGCATCGCGGCGAACACCGCCATCTTTACTGCCTTTGACGCCCTTGTCTTGCGCCCGCGGCCAGTGAAGGATCCTGACAGCTTGGCCGCCATCTTTCACATCACTCCGGGAGAACGCAGCGGCAGATTTTCTTATCCCGACTACATCTATTATCGCGACCACAGCAAGTCCTTTTCCGACCTTTCGCTGTTCGCCTTCGGCATGGCCGTCACTTCTTCCGACCTGCCTGCCACTGGTCCGGAGGCCACGCCCCGCATCGCTGGAGCCGTTGGCTTCCAGCTACCGCAATTGCTTCAGGGCAGCGCTCAACCCATCATGTGTTTTTTTGTTTCCGGCAACTACTTCCCAATGCTGGGAGCCACTCCTTTCTTAGGCCGCACCCTCCTGCCCGAAGATGATCAAGCCAATGCCCCGCCGGTTGTCCTGATGAGCGGTAATTCCTGGCAGAGACGCTTTCATTCCGACCCAAAAATTGTCGGTTCGGTTCTCCATTTGAATGGCGTGGCCTTTACGGTGGTCGGTGTTACCCCGCTCGATTACCTTGGTACTGCCTCAGCTGTTCCCGACCTTTGGGCGCCCATCCCTGCAAAAATCGCGTTGGGCGCAATGACCCGCCAGGAATTAGAAAATCGCCAGGTGATGGCCGGGTTTCCAGGCGGCCGATTGAAACGGGGCGTCTCGCTTTTCGACGCGCAAGCCGAACTCAGTGTTCTCGCTGCGCAGTTGCGAGCGCAGTCCCCCGAGTCCGAACGCAACATGAGTGTGAGCGTTGTCTCCGATCGAAATAACCTCTCTGGACTTGATCCTGAAGCGTGGGCTGTCGTCGGTGCTGCTATGGCTGCCGTCGCGTTGCTCCTGCTCATCGCCTGTGCAAACGTCGCAAGTCTTCTGCTTGCCCGCGCCGCGGCGCGGCGTAAGGAAATTGCCGTGCGCTTGGCACTAGGCGCGGGCCGGTCCCGACTGTTGCGGCAGTTGTTGACGGAAAGCATTCTGCTCGGACTTCTTGCTGGAGCACTGGGCCTCCCTCTGGCCGGCTGGATGCTTCACCTTTTGATCGTCGAGATCGCTGCAGCTCTCCCGTCGTTCTGGGGCACCATTGCTCTCGAGATCACGCCCGACATCCGCATTTTCGCCTACACTCTTCTTGTTTCCTGCGCGGCAGGAATCGCATTCGGACTCGCCCCGGCTTTGCAAGCATCGAAATCCGATGTGAACTCCGCTCTCAAGGAAGAGGGCACAGCTTTCGGCCAGCGCCTGAGCCGCTCGCGGCTCCGCGGACTGCTCATCGCAAGCCAAATGGCAGCATGCCTCGTTCTGCTCATCAGCTCTGCACTGCTGCTCCGCGGTTCGCAGCGCGCCCTCAAAATCGATCCCGGTTTCGAGGCACGTCGAGTGGCTTACCTTGAAATGTACAATCCGGCGAATCTGCACTACTCTCAGGCGCGCCTGCTCCAGCTCAATCGTGACCTCATTCAACGGATCGCCGGTCTTCCCGGCGTGCAGTCTGTCGCACAAGCCTCGCGCGGTCCGTTTGGCGGTATTCGGTGGGTGCCTGTTACTCCCGTCAACGCCGCGCCTTCCATCCCCGGCGCTAACGGAAATGAACCGCCTGTCGCTGGATATAGTTTCGTCACGCCGAACTACTTTGACACGCTCAGCATTCCCATCGTTCGCGGCCGCAACTTCACACCTAGTGAGGCGGATGGACAGACCCCAGTCGTCATCATCAGCGAAGCTACCGCCCACCGCTTCTGGCCCGCCGAAGATCCCCTCGGCCAGCGCCTCAAGATCGGCTCGGAAAAGGGAACTACGTCCTTCCCTGGCGAGAAAGGTCCCTTCGTGGCGAGCAGCGAAGTGATCGGAGTTGCTCGGGACGTGCGCAGCATGGATCTGCGCAAAATAGATGAATCCTACGTGTACCTGCCGTTCTCGCAGACCCGTCAGTGGACGGGCACTCTGCTCGCGCGTACCGGCGGCGACCCCACGGCGTTGCTCCCGGCAATCGGCCGCGAAGTTCGCCGCGTGGACGCCAATCTCCCCGTCATCGGCGCCCCGTTATACACGATGGTCTCAATGAATCCTTTCTTTGTAGTCTCGCGCATCGGCGGATTGCTCGCGAGCATCGTCGGCGCGCTCGGGCTTCTGATGGCGTGCATGGGCGTATATGGCATGGTCAGTTACGGCGTTGCGCAGCGAACCCGCGAAATCGGCATCCGCATGGCGCTAGGCGCGGAAAGAATTCAGGTACTGCAGCTCGTGATGAGCGAAGGATTCCGGCCCATTCTCTGTGGTATTGCGATTGGAATCGTCGCCTCCGCCGGCGTCTCGCGGGCGCTCTCGGCGACGCTCTTCGGGCTCAACCCCTTGGACACAGTTTCCTTCGCGGGGGTTTCCCTCCTGCTGATAGCAATCGCGTTGCTTGCTACGTGGCTCCCCGCACGCCGGGCGACAGAGGTCGATCCGATGGTCGCGCTGCGCTACGAATAAACCCGCGGATGACGCGAGCAGAAAACTCATTAACTGAAAAATGCTTCATGGCTTTTTCTTCTTGAAGAGGCCGCCGAGAGCGCTGATGGCGTCGGCGGGATTCTGTCCCTGTGCCAGGGACTTGGTGGAGCCGGCGGCGGAAGTGCCGGCGCAGCCAAGCTGCGATTTCAGCAAGCCGGCAGCAAGACCACCAACATCGGGAATGAATTTTGGATCGGAAGCCGTACCGTGAATCAAGAAGGGCACGGATGTCCCGCCGCCTTTACATCCACCAGCGGCGCCCGTGACTTGAGTCAGAAGGCCACCAATACCGCCTCCGGGAGCATTGGTCGAGCCGCTGGCGGCGCCCGCAGGAGCAGCGGCCGCGTTGGCGAGAGTTGCCACCATCTTGAAATCGAGATTGTTTTTGGAATCAATCGTACCGGCACCGACGAGTTGGCCGAGCGTGGGGACGACGGCCAGGAAATTGTCAGCCCTTATGCCATCGGGCGCCATGTGGAGATTGCTGGTGAGCTTTTCGATGTCCAAGTCTTTGCCGGTCTTGACGCCGGTGAGCATGGAGATGGCGGACATTTTCGAGCCTAGGTCAAAGCCGACAAGCTTCGCGCTGTAAAGTCCGACCGTTCCTGTCGTAACGATTCTGTTGGTGGGACCTGTGATCGTGAGCTCGGTGTTGAGCGCGCCGCCCTGCAGCGATGCGCCCTTGGGAAGATTGATACCGAGCGCGGGAAGGAAGGCTTCGAGATCCTTCGCGGGCATGTCCTTCCCTTCGAGCTTGATGTTCACAACAGTGGCCTCGCCTGCGGAGTTGTAAGTCCCGTTGAGGCGCGCGACGGCGCTGCCGATCTTGAGCGCGGAGGGATTGAGGACGCCGGCGTTCTTGAGGAGATTGTATTTGGTGTTGAAATCCACGGTGAGGGGAACGCCTGCGGGCGAACCGCCAGCAATGAACAAGGCTTTGGAAAGTTTGGCGTTGCCCTTGGTTTCGGCTTCGCCGCCCTTCGATTCCAGGGTGCCGTCGAGATCGAGAAGGCCGCCGAGTCCCATGGAGGGATCGAGGAAACCCGTGGAGGCAAGATTCAAAGAGTTGATATTGAGCTTGGCGCTGAGCGGAGTCAACGACGTGTCGGCTTGATCGATCGGGCCTACCGTGCCGTCGAGCTTGAACTTGCCGCCGGAAGGGAGATCGGCGGTGACGGTGATTGGAAATTTGGAAACTATGGAAACGTCGGAGGCAGCAACGTCGACGTGGTCGTAGGTGCTGCGCTTCTGCGAATTCGTGGAGCCGACGATGATGCTGCCGTTCTTGAGGTCAAATTTCTTGATGGAGAGGTCCGCGGAAGCATTTGACGAGCTCGCAGATTTCGCGGCCGAGCCACCAAGCGAGGAATAGTTCCAGAGGCCGGCGGCATTGTGAAGAAGGGTCACTTGCGGGCTGTCAATGGTGACGCCGGTGACATTCAGGGTCTTCGAGAAAATCAGCGGAATCATTTCAACACCGACCTTGAGGGACTTGGCGGTGAGGAAAGGCGAAGAACTGAATTTGGGATCGTCGCCGATGGAAAGATTTTCGGCGGAGAGCGAGCCGCTGAGCAGCGAGAGGCTCATGTTGCCGAGTTGCACCTTGCGGCCGAGCGCGGCGGAAGCTTTTTCTTCGATGGTGGGGCGGAACTGATTGACGGGGATCAAGAACGGCACGATGAGAACCAGGACGATCAAAACGCCGACGACGATAAGGATGATGCGGAGCTTGCCCTTCATGACGACCTCCAAGACGGCGCGAACGGGCGATCCCCCGGACGAAGAGGGGGAGGATCGCACAGTGATTATATGCATAGGGGAGGGGGCGGTGGGGTGTTCGGTTTGGGACAGGGGCATGGGCGACTTGTGACTGGTGAATCGTGACTGGTGATTGGTGGAAGATGAAGAGGAGCAGACTTTGACCGGGGCAAATCTCCAGATTGAGTTCCAGAATGGGAATTGTTGGTACACACCCGGCAGTTTTCGTAAGAGTGGCAAATACAGGAGTTGCAGGATACGGAAAATGAAAGAGTGTGGAAGCGATTGAAAACAAAGGACGCTTGCAAGCAGGTTTGAACGTTGGAAAACAGAGGAAAGCTGGTTAACAATAACACTCCCCACCCCCCCCTGTTTTTTGTAAGTGTTGCATCTAAAGAGCTTAGCTCTGCCGTAAGTCTTTTGTTTGCAACACTTGCGGGGAAGTCCATAAATGTTGCAGCTAAAGGATTTACGGCAGTGGACTGTTGGCAAGAAGGTAACTGTGTGGGGTGGAATGATTCTGAAGAAGTTAGAAGGACTACCTGGCGGGCGAGCATGGTTTGCAGGGCACCCTCCTTCGCCAGAGCTGCGGCGGGCAGGCGGAGGAATCGCGCCGACTTAATGAACCCATTATAGCATATTGGTACCGTACGTCAAGGGTTACTTGTAAGTGGTTTGGATGCCGAGGGATAGCCCTTCGCGGCTCAAGGTAAACAGGGTGTCGGCGAGAACTGGCACCTTGAAATTCGTAAGAATGCCCCACCCTTGCAACAAACAAAACCTCACCGGTAGGCCAGCCAGAGGTCCGAAGGGATAAGGCTGGCCCACCCGCCGGGATTGTATATTCAAACGCAAATCCCACTCTGCAACAGCAAGGTGAGCCCCATCGCCGGTTACTCTTGTTCCCGAAACACCTGCCCGTAGGTCTTGCCATAGGGATAAAAGCGATGATGTTCACCCCGTTCCCAAGCGGCTTTCAGTTCGGGCCTAGTAATGTCCCAGTCCGGACGGCATTTCTTCAACACAGCACGCAAGTCTTGCCGAAGCTCTTCAATAGTCGGTCGGCCAAAAAACCAGTAGCCGTTGTAGATTTTGAATATAACGAGACCAGGTTCGAGGACGATGACATGGGGGATCATCGGATTGTGCTCGGGATCCGTATACTCGGCGATGTCGAGATCCTTCTGAACCTTTCGTCCCGGATCGGATAAGAAGGTCCAATGAGCGCCGACGCCGTCGCGGTACTCATTCGTCAGAAGCATGTTGTCGGTGCTGATTGTGACGAGCCTGGAGTAACCGACTTCCATCTCGTGATGAAGTTGGACCAGACCCTCGGCCTGGCGCCGATCCTTCGGGCAGAATCCTCCTCGGCTAAGCACTAGAACCATCGGATCTGGCCCCTGAAGATCGGAAAGCTTCCGACGTTTGCCCGCGTGATCGGTCAGCTCATAATCGGGAAATACTGCGCCAGCTACAATGTCCGCTCTCATGTGGTTGAGCCTCCTCTAAGACAATGCGACGTATCTGCTTTTTATCGGGCACTCACATAGGTCGCGAACGTGCGGCCGAACATTGGCTGACCACTCTTTGATTGTTCTTGTGTGGCTTCGTCTTGGATCACATCCCAATGCTCGACCAGAACGCCATCTTTGACGCGAACGATGTCCGCCGCAATCCAGTTCACAGGCTGTCCGAAGCCCGAAAATCGCCCGTGCACGATCACGAAATCTCCCTCAGCCACGATCGCTCCGGGTTCGTACTTCAATGTTGGCGGGATGCTCTTGATGAGATTGAAAAGACCCTCGCGGCCGGGTGCGATATGGGCACTGTGCTGGATGTAGTTGCGCGACCAATAGCGCTCAGCAGCTGCGTAGTCCCGCTTGTTAAACAGCGTGTCGAAAGCTTCAAGTACAAGCGCTTTATTCTTCGATTCAATCGTCTGATTCATTGTCGTCCTTTTAATATCTGAGTATAGCGTCACGCGTTCAAAAAGAGAGTCGCGTGTCCAGCTCCGGATATCTGGAGGCGGCCCTGGAATTAGTGAGCCAGCTTTCCTCCATCTACCGGGTTTGAGGAGCCAGTCATGTACGACGCGTTTGCCGAACCCACAAAAGCGATCACGTGAGCGATCTCCTCCGGTGTTGCCAGACGCTTGAGGGGTACGGTCGAGACGAGCGCCGCCTTGTTTTCATCTGTGTTGGTGAAGCGCGTGAGCATACCCGTATCCGTAGTGCCCACAGCGATTACGTTTACCCGAACTCCAGTCCCTGCGACTTCCAGTGCTGCGGATTTTGTCATTCCTTCCACCGCATGTTTGCTGGCCACATAAACGGACGCTCCGGCAGCGCCGACACTTCCATAGGTCGAGGAGATATTGACGATGCTTCCGCTCCCCTGTGGCAGCATCACCCGCAGTTCGTGCTTCATGCTTAACAGCACACCCAATACGTTGGTATCAAACGTAGCCGCGTAGCTCTCCGCGGTCTGTTCTGTTACGAGACCGCGCAAGCCTTCCGTCCCGGCATTGTTGACTGCAATATCCAGGCGTCCGAAACGCTTGACCGCTTGGTCCACAAGGTTGCGCACGTCGTCATCCTTGCGGACGTCAGTACGAACAAAAATGGCCTCTGCTCCGAGCGCTTGTAGCTCAGCAACTAACTCTTGTCCTTGTTTATCTCGACGACCGGACACAACAACACGTGCTCCTTCTTGCGCAAAGATTACCGCGGCGGCGCGACCGATTCCTGTCAGCGCGCCTGTAATCAAAACAACTGGTGAACTCATGGCACTACCTCCTTGATCTTGAGCCATGCAGAATGGGAATGGCTAAGACGCCGCCAAAACCGCTCGGGCTAGCTCACATCACCTCGTTAGATGGCCCAGCTGGCCATTGGTAGCGGAGTTGAAGCATACTTTGTTAAGCTGGGAGCAATGCTCTGCAAGCATGGGAGTGAGAATGGAACTACGACATCTGCGTTATTTCGTCGCTGTCGCCGAGACCAAGAGCCTCACCCTAGCAGCAAAGGTAAAGTTGCACACTTCGCAGCCTTCTCTTAGCCGCCAGATCCGGGACCTTGAGGAAGAGATTGGTGCCCAACTTCTTACACGCCGCGCTCGCGGCATCGAACTGACACCGGCAGGCCGAGCCTTTCTCGAACACGCCCGCGTGGTGCTATCGCAGGTTGAAGCGGCAACCGAAGCTGCTCGCCGGGTCGCTCATCCCGCCAAGCCATGCTTCACCATGGGCTTTCTGACGGGACACGAATTGACGTGGATGCCCGAAGCCATAAAGATCTTGCGCGACGAACTGCCGAACATCGATGTGATGATATCGAGTCAATACTCGCCTCTGCTTGCGGACGGCCTTTCGAAAGGAAAAATCAATGCGGCCTTTCTTCGACGGGAACGAGGGGCACCAGACTTGGCGTTCCGCCTTCTCGTCAAGGAGCCCTTGGTGGTGATCTTGCCTAGTGACCACCGTCTCGCTGCGCTCAAAGCCATCAGTCCGGGGGATATAAAGGGCGAGAAATTCGTGAGCGTGTCGGGCACGGCTCCTGTACTGCGTGTGGTCATCGACGATTACCTGAAGCGGTCCGGAATCGATATCACGCCAGATCACGAGGCGGACCACCTCGCCATGGGAATGTCCTTAATAGCGTCGACGCGCGGCGTAGGGCTGTTACCTGCTTACGCGCAAAACTTTCTCCCTTCGTCTGTAACGAGTCGTCCCCTCAAGGGAGACACGCCGACCGTCGAGCTGGTCCTCGGCTACAAAAAGTCCAACAAGTCTCCCATCCTAAAGCTTTTGCTTTCGAGATTGGACGAGTTGGTCGCTCGTGTCTCGAAGAAGACGCGCTAAAATGAAAGGGGCGCCCGCGGCGGCGGGTGCCCCTTGTCGGTGATGTTCAGCTGGCGATGGAATTAGGAGCTGGCGTCCTTGATGTCTTCGTGGGCGCGCTTTTCGGCGGTTTTGGCTTCGGCCCTGGCGTCGGCGTCCGGCTTGAGCAGGCGAATCGCTTTGACGAGATTCACGGGCTTACCGTTCTCGGGCGCTTTGCAGGCGGAGGCGTTACCGCTGGACTGCACGGCGGTGAGCTCCCACTTCAAGCAGGTAAACCTGATTTTGAGATTGTGGCTGACGTGGAGGGCCGCGACGCAATCGTTGAGACTCTTGAATGCCAGGCAAGCGTCGTTGAGGCTCATGCGCGGCGGCAGGATGGCCTGCAACTGCAATGCGAGCTTTTGGTTCTGGTCTTTGTTGGCCGCGAGCTGCTCGGTGGCGGTTGGGCCCTTCTTGATCCAATGGATCGGATTGAAGGACTGCGCTGCTGCGCTCGCAGCTCCCAGGAAAAAACTGGTTGCGAGGACTCCCACGACTATCATTTTAGCTTTCATTTCTTACCCTCCGTTGGGCGCTCCCGCAAAACCCGGATTTCGCGGCTGATCTGAGGGAGCACTTTGCGAGCCGCAGTGCAGAGTTCCGCGAATCTTGCGGACTGCTCACCGCCAAAGGGATGAGCCATGGCGGAGCGGCGCGCGTTGCAATCACAAGTGAAGGGCTGGCTTCTCTTGAGAGCGGCTCGGCGTATGCGAGCCGCACTTGAGGCAAGTAGAGCATGATGGCGGCGGGGCAGCGAGTCCGGCGAAGTGCGGTACTCCCCCAATGCGTTATCCCTGTCCGAATGAGCAGGTTCGCGGGGGATGAATCTTGGGGATGTGAAGCAGAGTTCAAGCCATCACAGGGAGCTGCGGAGGCGAAGGTAATCGGCTGGAGAGAGGACAAGAATCCCGGCCAGCGTCTTGCCAAAGTAGGGACCGAAGTGCCGCAGATCTCCGGTGATAAGGTGTGTAGAGCGGGCTTCGATAGCTGCCAAAAGGATGGGGATGTCTTTTTCAGGCAAGCTGACGCCACGCGGCAGATCGCGAGTCAGGGAGTCAAAGAATTTGAGATTCTCTGAAAGCCGATCGAGGCGGTGACGCTGAGCATCTTCGGTAAGGTTAGTGCGGGCTTCCTCCAAGGCATAGTGCCCAGTGCAAAGCACAACATCGGGCAGCCGCCAAAGCCTGAGGAGACCGGCGTTTGGACGATAAGCGGCGGAGAAGAGGACGTTGGCGTCAAGGAAGAGCCGGTACATGATGGGGGACTACTTGGGCGGGCGGTGGGGAATGGAGTCGGGATCGAGGCCGAGGCGCTTGACTTCGCGGCGGGCGCGGCGGTAGTCGGAAACGCTCGTGGCAGTGGAAAGCAGGAATTCGGCTTTGCGTTGCGGGGAGTATTTTTCGATGGGAACGATGACAGCGGGGCGAAGAAGGATGCCGTCCTCGCGGGCCTCGGCTGTGACGAAAGAGCCTTCGTCGAGACCGAAGCGCTTGCGGAGCTTTGCCGGGACGACGATGGTGCCGCGTTTGCCGACTTTGGCGGATTCCATGAGTGGTCTCGCTCCATAAACTATAATGCCAGATTATCAGACATTCAGACAGATGTCGATATCCCCTGAATCCAAC
>JBARRT010000040.1:0-9212 GCA_049644365.1 Candidatus Acidiferrum sp.
CGTTGTGAATATGTCGGACGTGCTCTTTGACTCCGGCAAATTCACGCTGCGCCCGCTGGCTCGCGAGAAGCTCGCCAAAATATCCGGCATCGTGCTCGCCTACCCATCGCTCAATCTGGCTATCGAAGGCAACACCGATAGCGTCGGCACCGAATCTTTCAATCAGGATCTCTCTGAGAAACGTGCCGAAGGTGTGCGCAGCTATCTGACCCAGCAAGGCGTCCCGGAAGCTTCGACCACCGCGACGGGCTTCGGCAAGACTCGGCCCATCGCGTCAAACGATACTTCCGAAGGCCGTCAGCTCAACCGCCGCGTCGAGTTAATCGTCTCGGGCGAAGTGATCGGCACCAAGATCGTTTCGCTTAGCTTGCAACCCGTGGTTGCAGTCACCTCTCCTCAGTAGTCCTACCCAAACAAAAGAGCCGGCTCACCCCGAGCCGGCTCTTTCTTGTTTTCTCATGTGTCCAAATCGATGACTGCCGGCAGAATTGTCAGTCTGGGGAAAAATCAAACGAAACCTGATTTGCATTAGTTGCCGGTCTTCATGGCCACGGCGCGCGCGGCGTCCGCAAAATAATTCTGTTCGCGCAACCGGCGGTAGATGCCGCCCGCCACTTGCGCCGCCGTCGGCCCTTTTACGCGCCGCGTATTCCCGCGCAGCAGAACCGCCAGCGCGATTTTCGAATGCGCTTCGTCGGAGAACGTGAGAAACCAGCCGATTTTTGATGGCGTAGTGTGATCGTCGCAAGTGCCGGTCTTCCCGAGCGGCATCTCATCCCCGCCGCGGTCGAAACTCGATTTCCCCGTCCCGTACAGAACCGCCGCCAACAAGCCTTCCCGGATTTCCGGAAGGATCAGCGAAATGTTCAATTCGCGCTTCACGCGCGGCGTGAAGTTCTGCACTTCTTCCTCGCTGTGCGGATATTGGAGGTAGTAGAGCGTTCCGCCGTTGGCAAACGCCGCGGAAAGCGCCGCAAGCTGCAGCGGCGTCACTTGAATCCCTTCGCCGAAGCTGGACATCCGCGCGATTCCGCCGTAGGCAGGCGGCGCCGCCGGGAACGAACCAGGATGTTCGTCAGGCAGGTTGTACCCCGCAAGTTCGCCCAGACCCAGAAGCCGGCTGTACCTGGAAACCGTGTCGAATCCCATCCGCGTGCCGAGCTGCTCGAAAAATTTGTTGTTGGAGTGCGCCATCGCCTCGGTCAGGTTCATGTATTTCCGGCGGCCCACTTTGAGCATCGTGTCGCGGGTAATGACGTTTTCTTCGAGAGCGGCGAGTGCAATGGTCGGCTTGATCGTCGAGCAAGGAATGTACCCCTCGCCAAAAGCAATCTTCTGGTTCACGACCGTGAGGATGCGCCCGGTGTTCGGATCCACGGCGACCACCGCGCCATTGTAGCGGCCCAAAGCGGAAACCGCCGCTGCCCGCACCACTGGATCGTCATAACGGCTGTCATCCGTGCTGGTGGAATCCGCGAACGTCGGAACGCCGCGATACCGCGCAGCAGATCTGCGCGCCCGCCCGGTGGATTTCCCCACGCGCGGTTCCGCCGGCAAGGGCACGGCACAAAGCACCGCCAGGAAAATCGCCAGAATTGCATTTGTCAATCTCTTCAAGATTCTTGCCTCTTCCAAATTGACCGCCAACCGATCAACCCGTTCTGGCCTGCCCCTTGCCGAATTTCTACCGGGGCGAGAGTTTTACCTCACGCTGTCCCTTGCGGTCAACAAACATTCATGAAGCTCGTTCGTTTCCGCCAAGGACCCACCGCTACCGATCGGCTGCACACGGCCAACCACTCTCAATGGCGCCCTTCATTGGATGCCATTTAGCGTCAGCTCGCACTACAACATCTCCACCTGAGATAAACACCCTTTCTCAGGATGTGCCCCATGGTAGGGTCTCGGAGGCTAGTCCGCAATAGCCTCTCAGGCCCAGTACGAGGCTATGTGCTTTGTTTTGAATAGCTGGCCGTCAGGCCAGTCACCTGAATTTGCGCCCAGTCAGGATCACCGTCCGGGCGTGGAAATGCAGCCGCCCCGTCGCATCCTGAAACGGCCTCGTGCCGCTCAGGTCCCGCGCCCGGTCCTCCTCGAGGAGACGGCGAACCTCCTCCGCTCGTTCCGGCGGCGCTTTCGTCGTTGCCAGCCACCGCTCCACTTCTGGGCACAGGTCGTCAAACGTTTTGACGGCATCGGTCTCCAATCCGGCCTCCCTGAACAGACGCAAATGTTCGTTCAGTGGCAGCACCCCAACATGCGAAGGATCTCGCAGTTTTTCCCAGCGGTCTTGATACTCCGCGCGCTCCCGATGCTCGCTCGCAAAAATATCCTCCACCAGCACCGTGCCTCCCGCCCTGCACACGCGCGTCATCTCGCCCACGACTCGCCCGGGCTCCTGCATGTGGTGCAGCGCCAGCCGGCAGACAACCACGTCAAAACTCTCTCTTTCGAAAGGCAGGTTTTGCGCGTCCCCCATTCGAAACGAAACATTGGACAGCCCGTTCTGCTTCGTGCGCTCTTCCCCAATCGCCAGCATCGCCGCCGTCAGATCCACCCCGATCACTTCCCGCGCGGCTCTCGCAAATGCTTCCGCGATGTACCCAGGCCCCGTCGCAATATCCAGTACGCGCTCAGTTCCCTTCAGCCGCGCGGACGCCACCAGCCGGCGGATTCGTTCCTCATTCGTTACCCACGGATTCGATGCAAACGCCTTCGCCTGCGTCGTAAAGGACTCGCGGATCACGTCATTATGCTGCGTCATGATTCAGCCTTTCCAGCGTGGAGCAAAAACAGTATCGTGACACAATACTTTACGTACGCCCCCATCGAATGGGAAGGCTACACCCCTACAATTCTCCCCACTAAAAAAGTAGGGGCACGATATATCGTGCCCCTCCGGACGAATCTAACTCAAAGTGCTTCCTGTTACCTTACCGCGTTGGCCGCGCCTTGGAAGCATCCGCTCCAGCAGCAGCAGCAGCGGTCTTTATCGGTGGCTTCTCGCCTTGCGCAGGAGCCGCGTGGCCGTTGGAGCCGGTAGCCGCATTCGAATTGCCCGGCATCGGTATTTCCAGCCTCTTGCGCAGCGTATTTTCCAGCTTGTCGCGAATGTCCTTGTTTTCCTTCAGGAAAACCCGCGCATTCTCGCGCCCCTGGCCCATGCGCTCGCCGCCGAAGCTGATCCACGTGCCGCTCTTTTCCAGCACGCCCTTTTCGACGCCGAGATCAATCAAGTCGCCTTCGCGCGAAATTCCTTCGCCGTAGACGATGTCGAATTCCGCTTCGCGGAACGGCGCCGCCACTTTGTTCTTCACCACCTTCGCGCGCGTGCGCGAGCCCACCACTTTGTCGCCTTCCTTGATCGCCTGGATGCGCCGGATATCCACGCGCATCGACGCATAAAACTTCAGCGCCCGCCCGCCCGTTGTGGTTTCGGGATTGCCGAACATCACGCCAATCTTTTCGCGAATCTGGTTGATGAAAATCAGGCAGGTCCGCGACTTCGAAACGATGCCGGTCAGCTTGCGCAGCGCCTGCGACATCAACCGCGCCTGCAATCCCATCTGCGGATCGCCCATTTCCCCTTCCAGCTCCGCCTTCGGTACCAGCGCGGCCACCGAGTCCACCACCACAATGTCCACGCCACCCGAACGGATCAGCGCTTCCGCAATCTCCAGCGCTTGCTCTCCGTTGTCCGGCTGCGACACCAGCAAATTGTCCACATCCACGCCGAGCTTCCGCGCGTAAACCGGATCCAGCGCGTGCTCCGCATCAATAAACGCCGCCTGCCCGCCGAGCTTCTGCGCTTCGGCGATCACGTGCAGCGTCATGGTCGTCTTGCCGCCCGATTCCGGCCCGTAAATTTCAATCACGCGTCCCCGCGGGAATCCGCCCACGCCCAGCGCCGCATCAATCGAAAGGCATCCGCTGGGAATTACACTGACGGGCACCAGAACGTCCCTGCTGCCCAGGCGCATGATCGCACCCTTGCCATGGTCCTTTTCGATCTGCGTTATCGCCGCTGCCAGCAATCTTGCTTTTTCTTCTGTCATTTCACACCTCGGTGGAGGAAAGTAGGAATTTGCATCTGCACAACCCAATCGCGCGCGCGCGCCGGGAAAGCGCGGCACTCGCTTCGTTCCAGTCCGTTCTCGATTCGAACGCCGTCGCCCGGGACATTACGAAATGTGGAGTTTACCACTCGATTCATTTTCGCGCTATCCCTTTTTCAGCGATCCGTCCACTATCTTGATCTCCGCGCTCGAGTCATCCCCAAACGCAATTCCGTCATTCCGAGCGCAGCGAGGACTGCTTCCTCTCCGCGCAACCTGTGCGCGGAGAATCTCTCTTCGCTTCGTCGAAGGTCGGAACCGAGGACAACTTGAGCACCATCAAGTCTACCGCTGGCACCCATGCTCCGCACCGTGGTCCTTCAGCCGCGTCTGCGCCGCCTGCTCGCGCCTTTTCCTCAGCCGGGAAAGGTTCCTCCCCCGGCTCCGCGCCTCGGAGAGCTCCTCTTCGAGTCTCTCACGTTCCAGACAGCTTAGAACACCGTTCGAATCGCCACGCATCGAGCACCTGTTGAAAACATCGAGGAGCAATCTACCATATGGCGAACAAAAAGCAAACGTTATTTTTCGCCTTATGTTCGCCTCTACTTGCCTTGTAGCTGCCGGGCTTTCCCCCGGGTTTGTGGGGGGGCCCGACGGTTTGTGTCGGGAAGCCCGGTATCTTTCTGTAGTGGCGGGTCTTTAGACCCGTGCTTTTTCGTCCTGCTTATGGCGGCCTTACGCCGCCATCCCGTCGGGCGGGCCGTTCTTCGTCATTTCTCCAACAGACGAATCCTCAAGAATTCCAGAGCCCTCCGAATGATTTCGCGGGAACGGTCATTCGAATCAACGATGTCGAAACCGTGGCGGCCCGTCGGGTGATTCATCACTTCGATCATCGCATTCTTGGCCAGCGCCTCGGCAATGAACTTGTCGATGGTATTGTTCAGCCCGGGGCTGTCCCAGCCTGCACGCCCGACAAAGATGGGAGGAAAAGGATGGCCACCCTTGTGAATCTGCTCCACGGACGACGCTGCGGCGCGGGCACGGGCGCGGTTTTCATCAGTGACTTCCCCCACTCCGGCCCAGGTGTCCTGCCCTATGTCAGAGACGCAGTAAAAGCAAATCACAGCGCGTGAATAGGACGCCGCTTCACCTAACACAGGTGCAAGTAAGAGTCCGCCTGCGGAAAAACCCCAGAACGCCAGGCGGTCTTTGTCTAAGGATAGCTCCACCGCATGTTGGCGAATGTAGCCGATTAGGTCGTGCAAATCTTCGATCCCATTCAGTGTACCCACCGGCCCGCGAGCATAACGCTTGTTGAAGGTGATGCCTGCGAATCCGGAAGCAGCCAGGATGCGGCCGTAAGATTTGTAGACCCCTGCATTGCGCCAGTCGTGCTCCCCACCTTCGACTCCGCCACCGCTGATCAGGATCACCGCCGGGAATGCCTGCTCTTTTTTTGTGCCCGCGGGCAAATATAGATCCAGCTTCAGCTCGGTTTTCCCTCCTGAGGCGTCAACGGTTTTGTAAACGATGTCGCGGCGCACCTGGACTTTGTCCATTCCCGGAACGTTGTAAACCGCCGGCATTTGATAGACCTGCTCGAAGGGAGGAGACGGCTGTGGACCTTCTTGTGCGCACACAAACGGCGCGATTCCCAAAAGTAAAAACCAAATTGCGGCTGAAGCGAGCAGGAGAACGAGGGAGGTTCGACGCATCAAATACCTCCAAGAGACTCTTGGTAGAGTTAGACTCGCGGTCGGAATATCTGTGAGCGATGAACGGACAAGCTAGATCGGATAGCTGTAGAATCCCCGCCCGGACTTGCGCCCGAGCCAGCCGGCGGCCACATATTTCTTCAGCAGGGGACACGCGCGATATTTCGGATCACCGAGACCTTCCTGCAGGACCTGCATAACGTCCACGCAAATATCGAGGCCGATGAAGTCGGCCAGCTCCAGAGGCCCCATCGGATGATTCATGCCGAGCTTCATCACCGCATCCACTGCCTCCGGTGTAGCCACACCTTCCATCACGCAATACGCTGCTTCATTGATCAGCGGCATCAGCACGCGGTTCGAAACGAAGCCCGGCGCATCGTTCACCGCCACCGGTTTTTTCTCCAGCTTCTCCGCGAGCTTCATCGTCGTTTCAAACGTCGCGTCGCTCGTCTGCAGCGCCCGAATCACTTCCACCAGCGCCATCACCGGCACCGGATTCATGAAGTGCATCCCCACAAACCGGTCCGGCCGTTTCGTCAGCGCCGCCAGCGTCGTCATAGAAATGGATGAAGTATTGCTCGCAATAATCACCTCGGGACGCAGGATGCTGTCCGCTTCGCTCAGCACCGCGCGCTTGATCTCCATTTTTTCCGGCACTGCTTCCACCACAAAATCCGCCGCCGCAATCGCGCGCATGTCTGTCACCGCTTGCACCCGCCCCAAAACAGTTCCCTTCTCCGCTTCCGCAATTTTCCCCTTCTTGATCTCGCGATCCAGATTCTTTCCAATCGTCTCCAGCCCGCGCTCCAGAAACCGCTGCTCCACATCGCGCAAAATCACCTTGTACCTCGCCCGCGCAAACACGTGCGCAATCCCATTCCCCATCGTCCCCGCACCCAGCACCGCCACCGTCTTAATGTCAGCAAGGTTCAAGAAGCCTCCCGAAAGAACACCAGCGCCAACGGAAACACAGGACGAGCAGAAACGTCAAGCCGCCACTTGATTTCGGTGATAGTCGATTTCAAGCCGCGATATAATCTTCACGAACCGTAGATTGGGTAATCCAACTGAGATGAATCTTCGCCTGTGGATCGCGATTCTTATCATCACTGCATGCGCTGCTTTTGCGATTGGCTGGCATATCGAATACAGGCGCACCAGGAGCACGCCTGTCATAGGCTCGGGCCATCCGATCGGCAATGCGCAATCCACGCAGGCTGTCTTCGAGTGCGACGGCGATGTTTCTGGCGATCACTGGCACACTGTTCAGACGTTCTTCTATCAGCCTGTCAAGACTCTCTACTCGGTCGTGTGGCAGCTTTGTCCGGGCGACATTGACGGTCTGCGCGTGCGTGTCATGGACGATAACGAAGTGCTTTACGAGTTCGGAGACAGCGAGATTCTCCACGTCGAGCAAATTGAGCTGCTGAATGGCCAAGTTTCTCAGCTTCTCATCGTGACCGGGTCTTCGGGAACAGGTGACAACGTCGATTGGCATGTACTGAGCGAAGTGAACGGCCAACTCCATGAATGGACATGGCCCGACTATGATGCTCCGGCGGTAAAGCTGTTGCGTGCAGATGAGAATTTCTGCTGCAAGGCATGGAATTTCCATGTACGTGGGCATGACATTTTTCTTGCCGAGGGAATTTACAACAAGGATAAAGATGGAAATTGCTGCCCCAGCCGCGGCGGCGTGCTTGTTAGGCTCAAGCCCATCCGAAATGGGTTCAAACTCGAAAGCGTGCAGCGTATCAGCTCGCGGGAATACTACCGATGGAGATCAGAGCCGTTCTGCTCGAAGTGCACCCTAACTGGTCCATAGTCAGGATGTCCCCGCTGTCACCGCATAGCGCCACCGAACGAAAGAATTAAGTCCGCATCGGCATTCGCGATGCTTAGGCTAGTCCCCGATTAGTTGGATTGTCGGGAACTGACTAACGTCCTGTTGCAGTGCTCTGCTCATTTTCTCGTGACAGCTTTTGCAGCGAGCCAGGCCGCAAGGGTGGCGAACTTCTCGTCTTGGGACCACGGAGCGCCGAACGGACGGCCAAGTTCGGTAACTCGCCGCAGGAGGACGTCGGACTTAAGACGAAAGGCCTTCCCCGCACGGTCCAGCAGTTCTCGATCTTTGACAGTGAAATCGCGGAGTCCGCAGCGGCCGCTCGCGTGAAGAATCGCTTCGCGGAAAAGTTCCCCGTCCGCCGTGTGAATCAGCGCATGTGAGCCAAGAATTTTTTCCAAATTAGGAAGCGGTCTGCCGGAAGCAAGCAGCAGCCCGCATCGCGTGAGTTTCACCCCCTGTTCTCGCGTTCTGGATTCGAGCTCCCGCATCGCGCGGTAAGCGAGGCGTCTTGCCTCCGCCTGCATCCTCGAGATGAACTCGCGAGCCTGACCCAGCAGCATTTTCTCTGCCGTGTGATACGGCTGTCGGAATTCGTACGTAAACGTCTCGACGAGATGCACCCGCTGCCGCGCCAGAATGACGGGCGCGCCTTTCTCCACGGACACCGCAGCCATCGCCGCCCATCCCGAATGCACGCGAAACCCAACCGCCGCTTGTTTCATAGAATCCTCTGCCGCACAGGAAGCCCCGGAGTCCAGGCACGCACAAGATCACTCCGGCGGCGCGCCTTCGACAATCTCCCGCACTATTTCCCGTGCGCGCGCCTCAGCCTCCGCAACCACGAACAAAGAGCATTCTTCTCCGTCATTCTCCTGGCGCACATCGATTTGGTTTTCTCGCAACGAAGCGATTACCATGTCACGAACCGACGAATCGTCACCGCTCCAAACTCCCGCGGTGGCCTCCTCAGGCGCCCTCTCCGAGAGGCTGCCATTTGTGGGAGGGCCTGGAATGTTTTCGTCGCTAGCTGGCGTAAGCATAGTGGGTAGCTTCCGAATGCTGCGGCGCGTCTCTGGAAGGAGTAAGGGAGTGCCGAGAGCCTCCACGGCACCGCGATCGGAGGCGTCGAGATCGAAAGCTTCTGCGATCGCGGCCTCCGCTCTTTCATACATGGAGAACGGGACGCCAATCTGAAACGCTCGGTAGTTGGAGAGGTTGAAGAGGTGATCCTGACGGCGGACGGTCTTGTGCGCAATGCTGGCATCGTCTAGAACGGAGCACAATTCTGCATGGATCCGCGAATCGTCCCCTTGCCAGATAGAGCAGAACGGATCTTCGTCGCTTTCGCCGGGCGAGGCCGTCGGACTGGTTCGATAACTCTCCGTCGTCGGGATGGCATACACCAAGTCCACCTCGCAGTCGGCACAACGCGTAAACCCCTGGCGGTACTCGGCTTTACAGACATGGCAAATCATTGCGCCGCGAGTCTACTACATCCTTCACCCCTTCATGGATCGCCGAAAAGCATTCCTCGGCGGCCCGCACTCTTGAAATTTCATTTGACAGACATAGTACTTATCTGTTATCATT
>JBARRT010000041.1:0-1680 GCA_049644365.1 Candidatus Acidiferrum sp.
TCAAAGAGTCTCGCCCGCCCAAGGCCATCGCTTTTTCAAGTTCCTCGATTGCCTGCTGATACAGGCCCTTTTCAATATAAGCTTGGGCGAGGGAATGGTGGGCGACGTAGTAGTTCGGTTCCAACTCCACCACCTTTCGATAGGATTCGATTGCTTCATCAACGCGCCCGGCATTCAGGTAAGTTTCTGCGGAATGAACGTTGGTGTCCGGCGACACCGGGTCGAGTCGTCGTGCGATTTCTGCTTGGTAGAGAGACTCCTCGAAGCGCCGCATGTAGCTAAGAAACTGGGAATACCAAGTGCGAGCAACAGGCAAGTTGGGGTTCAGTTCAATGGCGCGCTTGAACTCCTGCTCCGCACCGCTCCAGTTCCAATCAGCCATTTCAATCCAACCTAGTGCAGCATGGGCTTCAGCTAGGGTATCGTCCAGCTCCAGCGCCTTCTTGGCCCACTCCCGAGTCTGGGTGTGGGCATCTAAGGGCCCTGCTCCTGCGCGGAAGAAACCGCCGTGGGCACGCAAGACAGCCAGACTCGCATAAGCAAGAGCAAAGTTCGGATCCTTTTCAATCGCCTTTTCAAAATACTCATGAGCCTTGGCCCTGTCTGCATCCGTTCCCTTCCTAAAGTGATAGCCGCCTCTCAAATAGGCTTCGTTGGCTTCCGGGTCAACTGGTCGGAATCTGGCGAAGTGCGCTTGTTGGTCGGGTGTGAGTTTGAATCGGATTTGGCCGGCCACAGCCCGCGTCACATCGCCTTGCACGGCGATGACGTCGCGCAGGTCGCGCTCGTAACTCTCACTCCAGAGATGGCGTTCGGGTGTGGCCTGCACAAAATTGATCGTGACGCGGACTCGATTCCCCGAACGAAGTACGGTCCCTTCTATTAGCGCGCCTACTTTGAGCTCCCGAGCAATCTCCGGCAGCGGTTTCTCCGTGCGGGAGTAGCGCCTTATGGACTGATGTGAGGGTACCTGCAGCAGGCTGAAACGTCCCAGTTCGGTAATTAGCGCCTCGGTCATCCCCTCCGCAAAGTAGTCCTGCTCCGGATCGCCGGTGAGGTTCCTCAGTGGCAGCACCGCAATGGAAGTGATTTCGCCTGCGCGTGGCCGGCCCAGCAACCGGTCGCGCATTCCGCCCACGTTGGCCGCCAGAACAGCAACAAGCAACGCCGCCAGAGCGAGCAAGCCCGCAACCCGACGCTCGCGCCACCAAGCGGAGAGCCGGGGCAACTCGGTGACTATCGGCCGACCATCCACCGGGTAGATGAAGCGGTAACCGCGACGCGGCAGCGTTTCGATGAACCGGGGCTGATCGGCTAAGTCCTCGAGCGCATCACGCAGTTTCTTCACCGCCGTGTTGAGGCCAGCTTCAAAGTCCACGAAGGTGTCAGCGGACCAGAGTTTCTGGCGGAACTCTTCCCGCGTCACGACTTCCCCCGGACGCTCGAGAAGTAGAAGAAGGATTTGGAACGGTTGCTCTTGCAGCCGGGCCTTGCGTCCCTGCTTGTGCAGTTCGCCGGCTTGTGCGTCCACTTCGAATGGACCGAAGCGAACGATGCGACGTGACTGCAGAGGCTGAGTCATGGCCGGCTTGCTGTAGCTGGAGTTTACATCTGGCTTCAGGCCAAAGCGAGTCTCCTCCGCAACCGGCCGTAATCGCAGGATAACGCACAGGTTCTGGC
>JBARRT010000042.1:0-39071 GCA_049644365.1 Candidatus Acidiferrum sp.
CTCTGGCCGAGGCGCATGCTTCGATGGCGTATGTTATGTATTATTACGATTGGGATCGATCCGGCGCCGAACAGGAATTCAAGCGCGCTCTCGAACTCAACCCAAACGATGCCGCCACATACCACTCTTATGGCCGCTTTTTGGCGTCAATGGGGCGCGTCGACGAGGCTCGTGCGGAACTGAATCGCGCGCAGGAGCTCGATCCTCTATCATTGGGCATTCAATCCAATGTGGGAATCGTTTCCTACTTCGCGAGGCAGTACGAGGATGCCCTTCAGAAACTCCAAAAAGTTCTTGTGCTCGATCCCAAATTCCCGGTGCCGTATTGGGGAATGGGCATGTGTTACGAACAACTGAAGAAATACCCAGAAGCACTCGCGCAGTTCCAAAAGGGCATCGAGCTTTCGGGACGGGGCGCGAACGGAATCGCCTCTCTCGCCCACGCACATGGCCTTGCGGGTCAACGCGCCGAAGCTCAGAAGATTCTGGTCGAGTTGACGGATCGCTCAAAAACAAAATTTGTCTCGTCTTACCAATTCGCGGTGATTTATCTGGGCCTCGGCCAGAAGGAACGGGCCTTCGCAGCCCTTGAAGAGGCCTATCGCGAACGCTCGACGCTCCTAGGCTACTTGAAAATGGATCCGCGATTCGACCCACTTCGTTCCGACCCCCGCTTCCGGAGTCTGCTGAGTCGCATCCACCTGCCCGAATAAAACTGCTCCTGAAATCACCGATGCATAGACACTTGGTGATTGTGCCTGGATCACGGCGAACTCGGAAACAGTTCACTTGGACGATAAGGGTGCAGATCGAGAACCGAGCCAATCCGGGTAAACGAATTGTTTCTTCTACCAGCGCCGCCGAAAATACTCGATCAAAGGCACACGCAGGCCATTAAACTCGAATGCGAAGGCCGCATTCTTGGGACTATAATTGCGCGCACTGATGGCCCTAACCTCTGGAACGAAACTCGGGCCGTATGAGATCGTCGCGCCGCTAGGCGCAGGCGGGATGGGGGAGGTGTATCGCGCCCGCGACATCAAGCTTGGGCGCGAGGTCGCGCTGAAGCTCCTGCCGCCGCTGTTCACGGCGGACGCCGATCGCGTGGAGCGCTTCAAACGCGAAGCACGACTGCTCGCATCGCTCAATCATCCGCACATCGGGGCAATCTACGGTTTCGAAGACGGTGGTAACGTGCCAGCCCTGGTGCTCGAGTTGGTCGAGGGCGACACGTTGGGCGATCGCGTGCGCCGGGGCCGGCTGCCTCTCTCGGAGGCTTTGGCCGCCTCGCAACAGATCGCCGACGCGCTCGACGCCGCCCACAGGGCCGCGATCATCCATCGCGATCTCAAACCCTCCAACATCAAGATCACGCCCGATGGGGTAGTCAAGGTGCTCGACTTCGGTCTCGCAAAAGCCTTCGTGGCCGAAGGGTCCGGTCCAGATCTGTCGAATTCCGCGACCATGACGGCGGGCGCGACGATCGTGGGTGCGGTTCTCGGCACAGCGGCGTACATGAGCCCGGAGCAGGCGCGAGGTCAGCCGGTCGATAAACGCAGCGACATCTGGGCCTTCGGGTGTGTGCTCTTCGAGATGTTAACGGGCTCTTCAGCGTTCGGACGCGAGACAGTTACGGACACCATCGTCGCCGTTGTCGGGGCCGAACCAGACTGGAAGTCGCTGCCGGCCGATACGCCTGTCAGCATCCGGCGTTTGCTGACGCGTTGTCTCCAGAAAGATGCCAGGCGGCGGCTTCACGACATCGCAGATGCGCGGATCGAGATCGAAGACGTGATGGCCACGCCTGCAGAATCGTCCCCAGGGCCGACGCCGCGACGGCGGTCCCGCCTGGCACTCCCGGCGTTGTCGCTCGGGATTGCGACAGCTCTCGTCTTGCTCTGGGTGGCGCGCGACAGGTTCGGAAGGCCGGCGGCGAAGGCGTCGCCGGACACTCGAGTCACACGTCTCACGGACCTTCCCGGCCTCGAGGAGTCTCCGGCCATTTCACCAGACGGCAGGTCGGTGGCGTTCACCGCCGGGGTGGGCGGCAAACGACAGGTCTTCGTGCGGCTCATTGCCGGCGGCGCGCCGCTGCAAATCACGCGCGATACAGTGGACCACGAGTGCCCTCGCTGGTCGCCCGATTCGAGCTCGATCCTGTATTTTTCTCCGGCGGTATCAGGAACCGTCCAGGGGAGTATCTGGGAGATCCCGGCGCTTGGCGGGGTGGCACGTCGGGTCGTCACCAGCGTGGGTTGTGCCGACGTCAGCCAGACGGACCGGCTTGCGCTTTTCCGGCTGGCCAAGGAGGGCATCCAGTTGGTGACCGCGCCAACCGATGGTTCCAGGTTCGACATGGTCGCCGAGTTCGCGCCCTCCACATACTACTTGTATCCCCGCTGGTCGCCGGACGGTAAATGGATTGCCTTTCAGCGGGGCGACAGCATCAGGTTCGACATTTTCGTGGCGCCCGCAACTGGAGGGGAACCGCGCAAGTTAACGCGTGACAACAACATGATGGGCGGTTTTGCATGGCTGCCGGATAGCACCGGCATCGTTTACAGCTCAAGCCGCGGCGGCACGATCCCTTATTTGCCAACGTTAGGCCTGTGGCAGGTAACACTGCGTGATGGAAGCGTTCGGCGGATCACGCCGAGCGAGATGTCTTACATGAGTCCGGATATCTCCAAGAGTGGCGCAATAGTGGTCAGCCGCATGAAGCTGGAGACCGACATCTGGAAGTTCCCGATCGACGGTCTGCCCACCGAGAACGTGCGCCGCGCCGTTCGTGTGACGCGACAGACCGGGCAGGTCCTCACTCCCACAGCCAGCCCTGACGACAACGAAGTAGCGTTTCTATCGGACAGCGGCGGTCACGCAAACGTGTGGGTGGTGAACACAAAGAGTAGCGCGCTGAGGCAGATTACTCAGGAGCACGATCCGAACGTGGCCATGGGCGTCCCGTTATGGTCGCCTGATGGCCACACTATCACTTTCGTCTCCTCGCGTGGCAACCAAGGGTTGACCTTCGGAGTGTGGCTGGTGGATTCGGATGGCAGCAACCTGCGCAATGTCGCGAATCCGGGTCTCGGCCCTGCCTGGTCGCCGGACGGCCGCTGGGTGTATTACTCGACGTGGAGCGGCCCCGGAGCCAAGAATGTCGTGCTGAAAAAAGTGCCGGTTGATGGAGGGCCGGCCATCACGGTGAGGACTGAGCAGTTGCGCAGCGTGATCGGGCTACATGGCACCACTCTGTATTATCTCTTCGAACGGCCGCTCGTCGACGGCACGCCGGAATTCGAAATCCGGGCCGCCACTCCCGAAGACGCGCCGTTTCGCGTGCTCGCGCGCATTCCAGCCGCGCGGGTGCCGATCTGGCAGATTGTCAATCCCGCGCTGTCGCCCGACGGGAAATGGCTGGCGCAAGCACTGACCGACGGGTTTACCACCAACGTCTGGGCGCTCTCGACGGCAACCGGCGAATGGCGTCAGATTACCGATTTTGGGGAACGCGCGACGTTCATCGCCCGCCGCGTGTCCTGGTCGTCGGACGGGCGCTCTATCCTGGCCGCGGTCGCCGAGGGCGATTCCGATATAGTTCTGCTGGAAGGACTGACGAATGCCGGGCGCGAGTGAGCGAACAGGAATTTGTTTCGCTGAGTCAGCGGTTCATATTTGCGAGATGCGCTGGAGGACGGCGGCGGGGTGGCCTTTGGCTTTGACGAGGGGCCAGACTTCTTCGATCTTGCCGGTCTTGCCGATGAGGAAAGAGCTGCGGACGATGCCCATGAAGGTACGGCCCATGAATTGTTTTTTCTGCCAGGCGCCGAATTTTGCGATGGTCTTGTGAGTGGGATCGGAGAGCAGCGGAAAATTGAGATCGTACTTGGCCTTGAAAGCGGCCTGCGCCTTGACGAGGTCGGCGCTCATGCCGAGGATGGCCACACCGTGCTTGTCGAAGTCTTTCTTTGCGTCACGAAACTCGGACGCTTCGATGGTTCAACCGGAGGTGTTGGCTTTGGGGTAGAAGAAGAGGAGGACGCGACAGCCCTGGAAATCCGTCAAGGAGACAAGCGTGTCGTCGTCGGATTTAAGACGGAAGCTGGGGGCTTTGGCGCCGAGTTTTAGCATGGAGTTTCCTTCGCGTCAGGTATTTGGAAGCTTATCAAAATTGAGAGCGGACGGCCTAGGAAGGTCGTCGCTATGAGAGGGCCGCAAGGATGCCGGGGCAAAAGTGGATTGCTTGAGGCGGTGGGGAACGTGACTCCGGAGCGCGACTGGGTGGCGCACTTACGGATTCGTTCTCGGCGCCAATCGGGAGATTGGCGTTCCCGGGGCAAGCGGGGACGCGCTTCGGCTTAGTTGAGCCGCCCGAGTAGTTGTGGCAATCGTAAAGGCGACAGCTGGGCTACCGCGCTCCAAAAATCAGGAAAGCAGCTTGCGGAGGATGTCGTTGACGGCCTGCGGGTTGGCCTGGCCGCGGGTGGCTTTCATGACCTGGCCGACGAAGAATTTGAAGACGCCTTCGTTGCCGGATTTGAACTTGGCGACGTTGTCGGGATTTTTGGCGATGACTTCGCGGGCGGCCTGCTCGATCGCGGCGTCGCTGACCTGAGCGCCGAGGCCTTCGGCGGCGACGATTTCGGCGGCGCTGCGGCTGGATTCGAACATGGTGGCGAAAACTTTTTTGCCGATGGCGCCGGTGATTTGGCCGGACTCGACGAGCTCCACCAATTCCGCGAGGGCGGCGGGTGAGATGGGACTGGCGCCGATTTCCTTGCCGGAGTCCTTTAGGCCGTGGAGGAGTTCGGTTTGCATCCAGTTGGCGGAAGCTTTTCCTGGGGCTCCGGCTTTCACAACGGACTCGAAATAATCGGCCATCGCTTGCGTGCTGGTGAGCACTTCGGCGTCGTAGGGCGTAATGCCGTAGGTGGTGACGAACCGGGCGCGCTTGGCTTCGGGGAGTTCGGGGAGGGTGCGGCGGACTTCTTCGCGCCAGGCGGAGCTGATGTGCACGGGCAGAAGATCCGGCTCGGGGAAATAGCGGTAGTCGTGGGCCTTTTCTTTCGAACGCATGGAGACGGTGTGGCCTTCGGCTTGATTCCAGAGGCGGGTTTCCTGCGAGATGCGGCCGCCGGATTCGAGGACGGCGATGTGGCGCTCGATTTCGAATTCGAGGGCTTTTTGGAGATAGCGAAAAGAGTTGAGATTTTTTACTTCGACCTTGGTGCCGAATTCGCTGGCGCCGCGGAGGCGGACGCTGACGTTGGCGTCGCAGCGGAGCGAGCCTTCCTCCATGTTGACGTCGCTGACGCCGGTATAGAGGAGGATTTGGCGGAGGGTGGTGAGGTAGGCGTAGGCCTCGTCGGGCGTGCGCATGTCCGGCTCGGAGACGATTTCGCTGAGCGGGGTGCCGCAGCGGTTGTAGTCAATGTAGGCCTTGGTGGCGGATTGGGAGAAGCCTTCGTGAAGGTTTTTCGCGGCGTCTTCCTCAAGATGGAGGCGGGTGATGCCGATGCGTTTTCTTGCGCCTGCCTGCGCAGGCAGGACGGCGACTTCGATCTCGAGATGGCCGTTGGTGGCGAGGGGCAATTCGTACTGGGAGATTTGGTAGCCCTTGGGCAGGTCGGGATAGAAATAATTTTTGCGGGCGAAGCGCGAGTGATCGTGGACGGTGCAGTTCAGGGCCAGCGAGGCGCGCATGGCCATTTCGACGGCACGCTTGTTGAGGACGGGGAGAGTGCCGGGGAGGCCAAGGCACACGGGGCAGACGTTGGTATTGGGCGGATCGCCGAAGCGCGTCGAACAGCCGCAGAAGATTTTCGTGCGCGTGAGGAGTTGAACGTGGACTTCGAGCCCGATGACGGGCTCGTATTTGGCGAGCACTTCTGGGGCGAGGGAGGCTGCCTCTGGAGTGGATTTCGGCATAGGAGAACGAAGATTATAGCACCAGCTCCTACGCGGCGAAGGCGCGGGCGCCGGTGCCAGACACCCACCTCGCCGACAAGAGAAAAGAACGGGTCTGAAGACCCGCCATTACAGGGCCGGGCTAAGGCTCGGCCTCAGCATTGAGAAGCGCGGCCCGCCTCAGAAGGCGGGCCCTACATGGAGAGGAATGGCGGCATGAAGCCGCCGCTACAAGGCAGATGGAGACATGGCTCCAGAAGTGGATCCAGCATTAATTTTGGTGGGCGGGCTGGCGCAGCGCGGGGAAAAGGCGTTCGGCGAGGGCGTAGCCGCCGAAGAGGAGCGTGGAATAGAGGGCGTCGCCGGCGAGGGTGTTCCAGAAAAACGGGATGCCGGCGATGTAGCAGGCGAGGAGGCCGGAGGCGGTGTGCGGGAAGCCGCTGAGGAATTGCCAGACGGCAAAATTGGTGACGAGGAAGAACTGGATGGCGCCGAGGAGCGTGGCGAGGCTGATGCGCGCGATGGTGCGGCGATCGCGAAGCCAGAGGCCGATTGCGACGTTAAGGAGGAAGCTGGCGTAGACGACGAACATCAGTTTATGGAAACCAACGAAAAGGTCGCCAGCGAAAAGAGCGAGCAAGGGGAATAAGAACGCGAGACGGCGGTCGCGGAGCATGGCACCGGCGAAGAGCGCCATCGCGCCAACGGGAGTGAAGTTCCAAGGATGCGGAGCGATGCGCAAGGCCGCGGCGAGAACAATCAGGGCGAGAGCGAGCAGCGTGCGGTGGAGCAAATTTTCTTTTTGTGACATTTGGGTGTTCATTTTGTTACTTCCTCCAGTTGGGGTAATAGATCACAAAAGATAAAGCCATCGCGTTTGACCACCTCTCCCGTTCGAACGGGAATGGGAGATTGAAAAATCGGGCCGTCGAAGACGAAGGTGTGTAATTCCCCGTTTTCGCCGCAAGGGTCGGCGTGCGGCGGAAGATCGCGGAAGAAGGATTCGTCCAGTTCGCGGCCGGCGAAACTGGGATCGAGAACTTTCGAATCGACGCAAGCGGCGATGGCGCGGAAATGATGCTCGTGGAAATAGCGAATCAGCTCGCGCGTGTCGCGTTTCCAGATGGGAAAAAGGGCGGTCATGCCGATGCGGGCAAGATTTTTCTCGCGGTAAGCGCGGAGGTCTTCGAGGAAGATGTCGCCGAAAGCGACTTTTCGAACGCCTTGGTCGTAGAAGAGGCGGAGCGCTTGTTCCATGCGGGCTTCGTAGATGGGGTTGACGCATTGCGGAGGGATGGAGACTTCGTGCAACGGCAAGCGGAGAGACTCCGCCTGCCGCTGGAGAAGTTCGCGGCGAACGCCATGCATGGCGATGCGGTCGTAGCCTTCGGTGACGGTGGTGAGAAGGGCGACGACTCGGAATTGTTTCTGCTGGAGCAGCGTGTGCAGCGCCATGGCGCTGTCTTTGCCGCCGCTCCAGCAGAAGAGGATAGGTTCGCGAGTTGTCATTTGCAGTGTTCAGTGATCAGTTGAAGCATGGCGACAAAGCTAGTCCCTACCGGCGAAACGGTAGTTGAGGCCGAGGCGAAAATCGCGGCCGAGCGCGGGAAAGCCGACGGCGTCCTGATATTGCTTGTCGAAGAGATTCGTCACGCGGCCAGTGAAGGAGACGCCGCGCGCGATGAGGTAGCTGGTTGCGAGATCGAAGCGCGCGTAGCCGGGATTGTGCGTGATGCCAAAACCTAGAAAATCACTGTCGGTGCGGATGCCGGTAAAGTAGCCGGAGAGATTCAAATTCCAGCGGCGGTAGGTGGTGTTGACAATGAGGCTGCCGGAGTTGACCGGCCGGCGAAGGAGATGATTGCCAGGAAGCTGGACGAGATCGAAGGCGTTTGGCGATTTTAGGACGCGCGAGTCGTCGTGAGAATAGTTGCCGTTGATGCTGAGCCAGCGGCGGAAGCGGAATTCGCCGGAGAGATTGACGCCGCGGGCGCGAGCGAGATCAGTGTTGAAGGAAGAGCCGGTGCCGAAGGGACAGGCTGGGGTGGTGACAGGGTCGAAGGTGAAGCTGACGATGTCGCGGAAACGATTGTTGAAGTAAGTGGCGGAGAGACGCAGGCGGTCGGCGGCGAGGAGTTGGTCGATGCCAGCGTCGTAGGTCTGGCTGCGCTCGGGGCGAAGCGTGGAATTGCCGGGGAAGCAGGGGTCGCTGCCGAAAGATTGCTCGAGTGCGGGTTCCTTGAATCCCTGACCGTAGGAAAAGCGCGCGCGCGTGTCGCCCCAAAAGCCTTTGCCGTAGCGAAGCGCGTAGATGATGCCAGCGCGGGGAACGACGCGAGTGCCGAAGGTAGTGTTGGCCTCGGCGCGTACACCGGCGCTGAGCGTCAGACGCGGTATGGGAAGCCAGCGTGCGTCGAGAAAACCCGCTTGATTGTTGCGACGGGCATGAAAGCCCGTGATGAGGCTCGGGTAGGCGTTCTCGACTTCATACTCGTAGCCGGCGGCAACGGCGCCGGTTCGAAAGGTGTACGTGGATTGCTCCTGGAGACCGGCACGATTGAATTGGTCAATGGAAGTGAAGAACGGCGGATTGCCGTTGGTGTCGAGCGTGCGGTTTTCGTGGCCGCTGATGCGATGGTTCCAATGGGAACCGGTGCGGAAGTCCCAGCTTAGGTGGATGAGGAGGAGCTTGAGGCGTTCGAATTGTGAGAGGCTGGGGGGCCGGAGAAGAATCGGGCCGGGAATTCCGGCGAAGCTGGAGTTGCTGCGCACGGTGAGGCGCAAACGATTAGAGTCGGTGAATCCGTAACCGAAATTGACGGAGAAACTCCGATTGAGGAAAGCGTCGTTGCTTCCCTCGCCGTCGGTTTGGAAGTAAGAGCCGGCGAGCGAGTAATCGAACGCGCCGAGGAGGCCAGCGATCTGTGCGCCGCCGCGGGCGGAGGAAAAGCCGCCGCCCTCGGCGAAGAGATTGACTTCGGGGATGCGCGTGGCACCGCGATGGCTGAAGAGCTGAACCACACCGGAGACGGCGTCGGTGCCATAGAGGGCGCTCTCGGCGCCGTGAACGACTTCGATCTTGTCAATGTTGTCGAGCGTTTGATTCGAAAGATTGAGAAAGCCGCCGGGTTCGTTGAGAGGCGTGCCATCGATGAAAAACTTGGTGAAATTGGAATTGCCGCCATCGAGGAAAAAAGTGGTGAGACCGCCTTCGCGGCCGGTGCGAGCGATAGTGGCACCGGGAAGGGTTTGCAGCGCATCCGCGATCGAAACGAGCTGGCGGCGCCGGATTTCGTCTTGCGTGACGACGTCGACGGGAGCGGGCGTCTGGCTGAGTTCGAGGGGCTGCGTGTTGGCGGTGACGACGACATTTTCGGAGACTTGCGCGATCTCGAGTTTGACGTCTAGGGTTCGGGCGTCCGTGTCGGTGAGCGAAAGTGAAATTTCGCGAGGGACAAATGCGGTTCGTTCGAAGCGGATCCGGTAGCGGCCCGGGGGCAGCACGAAAGAGTATGTGCCGTCCACGGCGGAACTAGTTGAAGCAGTTAGGGCCGACTCATCTTCGAGTTGAGCGGTGATTTTGACGCCCGCGATGGTGTAGTCGGAGGCATCGATGGTGCGGCCGAAAAGATGCGCTTCGGAGGCAGATGATTTTGCAGACAAGGAAACGCAAACAACCAGGAGCAAAAACGAAACTGCAAAAAACTTAAGAAGAGTTTTCATGGTGTCCTCCGCTCCCTCTCGCGCGGGAGCTTGAAGGTTGTCCTGTGCGATGGATGAAGATCGCAAAGGCTGCAGAGTTCGCCGGTCTCCTGGCTTGGCGGTAGTACGCGTTCCGAATGGGCTGGCCGGGCTGAAGCCTGGCGCCTACAGGAACTGACGAGCGGCCTTCCCGCGACGCTGCCCGCGAAAAAATGGGGTGAAACGCCACAGTGGTTCGCTCGCTGACTTTACAAGTGCGATCGCGAAGAGAGCTTTTTGACTGCGTTCGCTAAGCGACCGACTCCGCCTTACAGTCGCGCGGCGGCGACGGCTTTCTTGGTGATCCGGATCAAGCCAGGGGCACCAAACCGTCTTCCCGAGCACGAAGTCTGCGGTGAGTGTAGTCCGCGGCGCAGGGCCGCGGTGCTGAGGTTGACGATGAAATTGCTACTGCCTGTCCGATAAAACCGTCACGCGCGGCCGGCCGGAAGGGCCGAGCTCCACGGTGAGCGGCGTCTGAAAAACCTGTTCGAGCAATTCGCGCTGGTAAATGCTGGAGGGTGGACCGACGCGCAAGCAGCGGCCACGCTGCATCAGGACGACCTGATCGGTGTATTCGGCTGCGAGATTCAGCTCGTGGGTGACGACGACGACGGTGTAGCGATTTTCAGCGGCGAGCCTGCGCAGGGTGTGGAGCAGATCCACCTGCGCGGCAATGTCCAGGTGAAGAGTCGGCTCATCAAGCAGGAGAAGCAGCGGCTGCTGAGCCAAAGCGCGCGCGAGAATCACGCGCTGCTTTTCTCCGCCCGAGATTTGGTCCATCGAGCGGCCGCTCAAATCGGCGGCTCCGACCTGGGCGAGAGCATTTTTGGCGATCATGACGTCGTCATCCGATTCGAACCGCAACGAGCGGCCGTGGGCATGGCGGCCCTGGAGGACGAATTCCCAGACGCGCGAGGGGAAGAGCAAGAGGCTTTCCTGCTGAACAACGGCGATGCGCTGCGCGCGGGTTCGCGGCGTGAGCGAATGGGTGACAAATCCGTTGAGAAGAATTCGACCGGAAAGAGGCGCGAGCGCACCGGCGATTAATTTCAGGAGGGTGGATTTGCCGCTGGCGTTGGGACCGAGGATGGCGACGACTTCGCCGGGCTTGGCCTGGAAGCTGGTGGCCTCCAGCGTGAATAGGGGGGCTTGTGCGGGATTTGCGGAATAGGCGTAGCTGACTTGTTCGACGCTGAGACGGGCGTCGGCGCTGGAGCGAGTTGCCTCGCTCGCATTGCGCGCGAAAGCAGAACCGCTGTTCATGCGAGTCTCCGGCGGAGGAGATAAATGAATAGCGGCGCGCCAACGATGGCAGTGACCGCGCCGACGGCGAGCTCGGTTGGCGCAACAATGGTACGCGCAAGTGTATCGGCAAATACTACGGCGATGGCGCCGCCAAGCGCAGCAGTGGGCAACAGAGTCCGGTGATCCGAGCCGAAAATGAGACGCATGACGTGGGGAACGATGAGTCCGACGTAGCCTACGGCACCGCTCACGGAAACGGCCAGCCCGGTCAGAAAGGACGCGGCAATATAGACAACCAGGCGCACGCGGGGGACGTCCACCCCAAGATGCATGGCCTCCTTTTCACCAGCGAGAAGCAAATTCAGATCGTTGGCGGTGGTGTAAATTGCGCCGGCAGCGACGAAAAAGCCAATTCCAAGAAACCAGTAAACACTCTTTTGAAAAGAGGTGGAGAGATTGCCCATGAGCCAGAAGGCCATGCCACGGGTATTTCCGGAGGTGATGGTGCTCATGAGGAAGGTGATGATGGCGGAGAGGAAAGAGGCGGTGATGACGCCCCCGAGAAGCAGGGTGGAGCTGTCGATTTGGCCTTCGCGGCGGCCAAGAACGTAGACCGCGGCGACGGTCGCGGCCGCGCCGAGAAACGCGCCGAGCGGGGTGAGCAAAGCGCTGATCGCGGGAGAGAGTGCGAGATACGGTTCGGCGATCAGGGCAAGGATGGCGCCGAGCGCGGCCCCGCTGGAAACTCCGAGTACGTAGGGATCAGCCAGCGGATTGCGCAGCAGGGCCTGGAAGCTGGTGCCCGCCACGGAGAGAGACGCGCCGACGAGGATGGCGAGGAGAATGCGCGGCAGGCGGATATTCACGACGATCAAGCCGTAGTCACTGGAAATTTGGCTGCTCTGGCCGAAAAGGACGCGGAGCAAATCGTGTCCCAGCGCATAGAGAGAAACGGGAACGGCCCCGAATTTCAGGGCGATGACGACGACTACGAACAGGATCACGACAAGGATGGAGCATTGAAGAAAGATGCGGCGGAGTGTTACCGGGCGCATTGGCAAGCTCCGCGGCTGATGGTGTCTAACGGGAACGAATCGGCGATGGGAAATCCGCGCGAGATAAAACCGGGGGGAGGAAGCGGATGCTCCTTTTCCAAAATTTTCTTGCTTCCCACGGGCTTATCGGCGAACGCCTCGGGGTGAAGCTGGCGCGCGAGGTCCTCGATCGCAGAAACGATGCGAGGAGTTGGGCGGTTCACGGCATCGCTAATCACAGCGAAGCGATGATTGCGAATGGCATCGAGAATTTGCCACGCGGGGAGGCCGGCGAGCGATTCGAACTGAGGCGCGATCGTCTCCGAGTGAGATGCGGCGAAAACGAGAAAATCCGGCTGCAGCCTGGCCACCTCTTCAAGGCTTACTTGTGGCCAGTTCAGAGAGGAATCGACAATGGAGATCGCCCCAGCGCGGCGCATGGCGTCGGCGATAAAAGTGTCCTTGCCGATGGAGATGAGCGGCTCGGTCCAAACAGCAAAGAGGACGCGCTTCGGCGGCAAGGCTCCGATGCGCTCGTGCAAACCCGCCAGACGACGCTGCATATCAGCGGCAATTCGCTCTCCTGCCTCCGGCGAACCCAGAACTTCGGCTAGTTTTCTAGAGGAGGTGATAATTTCGCTGACTGTGTGGGGGTCCGTGGCATACGAAGAAATACCGAGATTGTCGAGGGAATGAACGGTCTCAAGGCGGTTCAAACTCTTGGTCATGAGAACGAGGTCCGGATGCAGGGCTGCAATCTGTTCCAGGCTGGGATTGATCGCGCCGCCAACTTTGGTTTTTTTCTGGGCATCGGGAGGGTAATCGCAATAGTCGGTGTCGCCGACCAAGCGGTCCTGGAGGCCGAGAGCGTAGATGGTTTCCGTCAAACTAGGCGCGAGGGAAACGATACGGCGAACCGGTTGAGGGACGCGGACGGTTCGGCCGGCTTCGTCAACAACTTCGCGGAAGAGCGGGACGGAGGGAGTGGCCGCCGGCGAGGCGGATTGTGCACGCAAATGCGCCGCTGTGGACAGCAGGGCAGCGATCACGATGCAGACTGCGGATCGGAAGCGCGGACATGCAACTGCTTTCAAGAAATCCCCCGGCAGCGAAAATTCAGAGGCGTAACAAAAAAGCCCCACGAGACACCCAGGGGCTTTGCGGCAGCGCCCCTTCTCGCGAAGAGCGCAGGCCTCTGCGGCATGAGAGGGTGGCCTGGCTTACGGCTTTTCAGCCGATTACAGTGGCGGGACCGCGGCCGATTCGCACGGCCTTCCCCGCTACCCATGCCTGCAAATTGAAATTCGAGTGTATGCCGCGCGTGCGAGAGTGTCAATGCGTGCTCGAAAAATTTGCGAGGCGATTCAGCGATTTTTCCAGTTTGGCTTGCGCTTTTCCACGAGAGCGCGGAGGCCCTCCTGCGAATCCTCGAGGCGATAGAGTTCGTTGAGGAAAATATTCATGGAATGTTTAAGGCCCTCGCGCAAGGACAGGCCCATGCCGCCAAGGATGGCTTTTTTCGCCATGGTGAGGACGGGGCCGGAATGTGCGTTAATGCGGCTAACGAGGTCGCTCACGGTTTTTTCGAGCTGAGCTTCGGGGACGAGGCGATTGATCATTCCGAGCTCGAGGGCGCGCTCCGCCGTCACCGGCTCGCCGGTCAGAACCAGCTCGAGAGCGATTTTAGGTCCGACAAGAAACGGCAGAATGGTGGAGGCCAGCGGAGGGAAGACGCCGATACTGATTTCCGGCTGAGCAAAACGCGCTTTGGGAGTGGCGATGACGAGATCGCCGAAAGCGGCCAGTTCCGCGCCGCCGCCGATGGCCGGGCCGTTCACGACACAAACGACGGGCTTGCCAACCTCCAGCATGCCCGAGAACGCTCCGTGAAACGCGTCGAGCATTTGAAAGACACGCTGCGATGTATACTCGCCGATGTCAATGCCGCCGCAGAAAACTTTGCAGGCAGAATCGAGGACGATCAGTTTGACATCGTCGCGCTCACCGGCGGTGGTGATCCCGTCGGCAATTTCGCGGAGCATCGCTTCGTTAAGGAGATTGTGCTCAGGGCGATTGAGGGTCATCCTTGCAACGCCGTCTTCAATGCGGAACTTCACAAATTGAAATTGTTCCGGTTTGCGTCTTTCGGGTTGGGCCACGAATTCTTCGGCGTTGACGGGCTCGATCATGCTCGTGCTCCTGCGCCTCGCGGGGGCGATGGGTTCAAGAGATTCTCAGTAGCGATTCAACTTAATGCTAGCACGGCGCTTGGAAAGCGTGGGGGAGAGTGAAAAAGGTGGTGCGCAAAAAGTCTGCATCCTCACAGTCAGTCCTGTTTTATCTTGTGAATTTCATCGCAATCGCTATTCTGGAAGGCGGCGTACCAGGTGCAATACCTACGATGGCTGAACACAAATTCACTTCGGATCAACGGACCGCTATTGCTGCTCGAATGAGTGGGGGGACCGGCGCGGAGGGTTTTCCGGACCTGTCGTCGTGGGAAAAGGCTGGCAGCCTTCGATTTCAGGCCGACTGGCAGGGGAAGAATGCCGATCCCGAGCGGGAGACGGAAGTACATTTGCTGTGGACACGGGAGACGCTCTATCTGCGATTCCGGGCGAAGTACCGCGTGATCACAGTTTTTGCGGACGCCGAGCCCAACGGAAGGCGTGATCAGCTGTGGGATCGAGACGTCGCGGAGGTTTTTCTTCAGCCAAATGAATCGGATCGAAGGCGCTACAAGGAATTCGAAATCAGTCCGAACGGGATGTGGATTGATCTGGACATCGCACCGGGCGAAAAACACGATTTGAAAAGCGAGCTGCGGCGGCGGGTGACATTGAATGAAGCCAGCAAGACGTGGATTGCGGAGCTGGCGCTGCCGATGAAGGCGCTGGTTGAGCGATTTGATCCCGCTGCGAGCTGGAGAGTGAATTTTTATCGAGTTGAAGGGCCAAGCGAACCACGGTTTTATTCCGCATGGCAGCCTACCGGAACGCCGGCGCCGAATTTCCATGTTCCGGAAGCGTTTGGAACATTGATTTTTGCAGAAGGCGCAGCAGTGAAATAGAGAAACGTGTCGCGCGTTTTATTCGTCGATGGGTGCTGGCTTCCGCGACCTTTTTTTCTTATGCTTTCCGGGTGAAAAGACCATTCCTGCAGTTCTGGAAGCCCGCACTCGAATTCTCTTTGTTGCATGCAACTCTGCTTGCGCTTTTTCTGCTGTTTGCTTGGGGTGGCTCGGCAGCAAATGCCGGCCAGCAGCAAAAGGCAAGTACTCCCGCTCCTGCAGTCACGAAAGTTGAGCCACCCAGTTGGTGGGTGGGACTGACGCCGGAGGTGATGCTGCTGCTTTCCGGCCATGATCTGGAAGCGACGCACGTTTCCTGCAATCTTCCGACGCTGAGTGTCTCGCGCACACAGTCGTCGGCGGGCGGAAACTATCTTTTTGTTTGGCTGAAAATCGGGACGAATACGAAATCTGGGACAGCGGTTTGCAGAATTACCGCGCCGAAGGGAACGACGTCGTTCGAACTGCCGCTGGCGGCGCGCACGCCCACACTTGGAAAATTTCAGGGGCTCTCGCAGGACGACGTGATGTACCTGATCATGCCGGACCGGTTTGCAAATGGCGACCCGGCGAATGATGAACCTGCGGATGCGCCGAGGTCGCATGACCGTTCGAAAGAGCGCGCGTATCACGGGGGCGATTTGGTTGGCATCAAGAACCACTTGCCGTATTTGAAGGATCTGGGCGTGACGACTGTGTGGCTCACGCCGATCGTAAAGAATGGCGCGACGCAGGATTATCACGGCTACGGTGCGGTGGATTTGTACGCGGTCGATGCGCATCTGGGCACGCTGAGGGATTATCAGGACCTGGTCGCCGCGGCGCACCAGCAACACATGAAGATTTTCTTTGATGCGGTGCCGAACCACGTTGGGCCGAAACATCCTTGGGTTTCGAATCCGCCTTTGCCAGACTGGTTTCACGGCACACTCAAGCAGCACCTTGATTCATTTTCGCCGCTGAAAGGAACGTTTTACGGAAAAGCACCGGGAGAGAAGGCGGGCAATGATCCGTTCGAATCGCTGAACGATCCACACGCACCGGCGTGGATGAAGAAAAATCTCACGGAAGGCTGGTTTTTCGGGATTCTGCCGGATTTGAACACGGAGAATCCGACGGTCGCGCAATATCTGCTGCAGAACTCCATCTGGTGGGCGGAGACATCAGGACTCGACGGCTACCGCGTGGACACATTTCCTTATGTGGGGCGAAAGTTCTGGGCGGAGTGGCACGCGGGACTGCGGAAACTGTATCCATACTTGACGACGGTCGGCGAGGTGTTTCATCCCGATCCGAGCGTGACTTCGTTTTTCACGGGCGGAGTGAAGCGTTACGACGGCATCGATACTGGGCTTTCAACGGTTTTCGATTTCCCGATGTACTTCACGATTCGGGACGTGCTGCTGCGAAACGCGTCGGTTGGACGCATCGCCGATGTGCTGCGGCACGACGCTTTGTATGTGCATCCCGAGAGGCTGGTGACGTTCTTCGCGAATCATGACGTGCCGCGGTTCGCCAGCGAGGAAGGTAGTTCTCCGGCAAAGCAGAAACTGGCGTTTGGACTGACGATTACGCTGCGGGGCATCCCAGAAATTTATTATGGGGACGAAATCGGCATGCCCGGGGGCGGAGATCCGGATAACCGGCGTGATTTTCCAGGGGGCTGGATTGGGGATTCGAACGATGCGTTCGCGCAGTCCGGGCGAACGCGGGCACAACAAGAGATTTTTTCCTACGTGCAAGCGCTGCTCGGCGTTCGGCGCGCGCATGAGGCGCTTCGCGGCGGAAGAATGTGGCACCTGGCGTCAGACGAATCGTCGTATGTTTTTTTGCGAGAGTCGGAGGAGGAGCAGATTGCGGTGGCGTTCAACAATTCCGACAAAGCAAGGGAGCTGCGCATTCCACTAAACGGTACGCCGGCAGAAAAGATGGCCGGGATTTCGCTATTGTTCGGGGACGCAAAGGCGGAACTGAATGGGCATGAGATCCGTCTGACTATGCCGGGGCAATCGCTTTCGATTTTTTCACTCAACTAGATGGATTCTAAGAAAGCTCTTATGGCGTGAGCCGGACAGTCCAATTCTTCACGGCATCGGGCACGGTGAGAGTGACGGAATGGGCCTGCGGGTCATAGCGCCATTCGTGAGAAAGTTCATCGCCGATGCGGACTTCTTTGGGAACGGAAGAGACGCCGAAGAGAGTGACCTCTGTGCTGTTCCACCAGGGCTGATACGAATTCTTCTCAATAGTGCTGGTGAGACTCACAGAACCGGGCGCGACCTGGCAGGAATAGTTGATTCGCAGGATTTCGCCCTTCTGGTAGGCAAAGGTGTGCCCGTCATCTTGGTAAAGCGCGCCGCGGCAGGCGTTGACCGCAGCGTCGGGGCCGGACGTGGAGGTGGGCAAGTAGGCGTGCAATTGGAGCGGCCCGCTTGGCTTTTCCGAGGTGGATTGCACGAGGGGTTGCATGGGCACGATTGCGCCGGCGCGGACATAGAGCGGCATTTCATCCAACCGGGGATGAAGATTGATCTGGTCCTTGCCGGTATATTTCTCGGAAGTCCAGTAGTCAAACCATTCTCCCGGCGGCAGAGCCACGCCTTGCGCATCAATCATTTCGGAAACGACCGGGGAGACAAAAAGGTCGGGGCCAAAAAGAAAATCGTGGTCGTCGCGGTAGAATTCCGCAGCTTGCGGGTACTCGAGAAAAATGGGGCGCATGAGCGGAATGCCGGCCTGCGTAGATTCTTCCGCAATGGTGTAGATGTAAGGCAGAAGGCGGTAGCGCAGCTCGATATATTTCCTGCGAATCGCCTCATGTTCCGGGCCATGCACCCAGGGCTCCTGGTCGGCTGTTCCTTTTGCGGTGTGGTCGCGATAAATAGGATTCAGCGCTCCCACTTCGAACCAGCGCGTCAACAAATCAGCCGGCGGAGAGCCGGCGAAGCCGCCGATGTCGTCGCCGATGAGCGGATACCCCGAGATGCCCATGCTCAGGAGCATGGGGGTGCTCATTTTGAGATGGTTCCAGGTGCTGCTGTTGTCACCGGTCCACGTGGCGGCGTAGCGCTGGGCGCCGGAATACGCGGCGCGGGTGAGCACGAAGGGCCGTTCCTCCGGCTGCAACTTGCGCAATCCATCGTAGGTCGCGCGCACATTTTGCATGCCGTAGATGTTATGGATGGCGCGATGATCGAGAGTCGTGCCGTCATCCATGCGATGAACGACGTCGAGCGGCATGGTCTTGTCGGCGCGCTGAAAGAGCGCCGGTTCATTCATGTCATTCCAGAAGCCCGCCGCGCCCATTCCGACGAAGTCCTTGTAGAGGCCGCCCCACCATTCCCGCACGCGCGTCAAAGTAAAATCTGGAAACACACTTTCGCCCGGCCAAACCATGCCGACATACACCGATCCATCAGAATTCTTCACGAACACATCGTTCTTCATTCCCGAATCGTAAGGCGCATAGCCATGGTTGGGATTTTTCTTGATGTGCAGGTCGGTGATCAGAATCGTGTGCATGCCTTGCGCGCGAAGATCGGCAATCATTTTTTCAAAGGTTGGAAAATACTCGCGATTAATCGTAAAAGGCGCGTTGCCATCCTGAAAATCGATATCGAAGTAGATGACATCCGCGGGAATTTTCTTCTCCCGAAGCGTGCTGACGATTTCCCGCGCACGCGATTCCGGATAGTACGAGTACCGGCTCTGCTGATATCCGAGCGACCACAGCGGAGGCAGCGGGGAGCGTCCGGTCATTGCCGTGTACCTGGTGATGATTTCTTTAGGCTCCGGCCCAGCGATGAAGTAGTAGTTCAGCTCGCCGCCTTCGGCCCCGAAGGAAAAGTAATCCGGAGACTCCTTGCCAAAATCGAACACGCTTCGATAGGCGTTATCGAAGAAAAGTCCATAAGCCGCGCCTTTGCGCAGCCCGATGAAGAAGGGAATGGTTTTGTAAAGCGGGTCCGTGGACTCCTGCCAGCCGAATTCGTCCGTGTTCCAGTTCGTGAAGGAGCGGTTGCGGCGGTTCATGGGGCCTCCCTTGTCGCCCAGGCCAAAGTAATTATCGTCGGGCGGCATCTTTTTCCAGGAGTGAACTCGTTTCTCATTCCAGGCCATCGGCAAACTGGATTCGTCCGCGAGCAAGAGGTTTCCGGCGGCGTCAGAGAAATCGATGAGCAGGGGCGATTTCTGAACCGTGGCGATAACATTTCCCGTGATAATTCGCATCTGTTTTGGAGTTTCTTCTATTTTTACGGCCGGGGGATCTGGCGATTCGATCAACGCCCAGGAGGAGTCCTTCGGAAAGGCGCCGGTGGGAGCGAGGCGCACGCGGAAGACACCATCGCGGAAGGCCGTGATGCGGACTTTGGCGGCTCCAGCGGTCACCTCGACGCCGTCCTTCAGCTTTTCAACGCGCTGGACTTTCCCAACGTGCTGCCAGCCTTGAGCAACCGCCGCCCCCCCGCTGAGAGCACAAGCGAGCAGGCCAATTCCGATGTATCGGGCGACTCCTGTCATTGCAACCCTCCCGGGAATGAGGAAAAAACGAAGAACGATGAAGCGTGTTTCCTACCCGTGCAGATACGATACGGCACTGTGGCGCGGCGTCAAGCGGCGAGCCACTGTTCGAAAAATGCAGATGCCTTTGCGCCTTCAATGCGGCGCCTGACGGCATCCAGCACGCGACAGCGCGCCGTTTCTCCACCGCCGTAAAAACCGAGCCAATACGGCAGATAGATTTCGCAGTGCTCACGGGTGATGTCGAGGCGGGGCTCCCGAAGCTTGAAAAAGCCTTGCTGAAAAACGATGCGCAGCACTTTTTCGCGCAGCAGTTCGACGGCGCGATCTTCGCTGAGCGCCGGCGTCAGACGGTTGCGAGAAGCGACGGACAAGATCTCGCGGTCGTTGGGGACTCGCGGGAATTCGAAAAGGTCGAGCGAGCCATCCACAGCGTCAAGAGCGAACAAGCGCGTGCAGGGGGTTCTGCCGACCTCGTAGCGAACACGGTAAAACCGGAACGGCACGTAGGCCGCGGCGATCTTTTGCAGTCGGCCGCTACGCATGCGCCAGACGAACGCCGAAACGCCGGACGCGGAGAAGGTGCGCATCGCTTCCTTCTCCGTGACGTTCGGTTTCAGCGTTCGAATGGCAAACGTAGTCATGATGGATTTCCGCCAGCCCGCCTCAGCGGAAGTAGATCCACAAGCCGACTACCGTGGCGATCAGTACACCTGTGAACGCGAGGTTGAACAAGCGTTCCGTTGGCGTTTCCCTTTGGAGATGGGGCGTGCTTGCATCGGTGGTGTCGAGTTTGTCGCCCACGGTCGCAAATGTAAGTCCCGCGATTTTTTTCCGCTCGGGCGCCGGGTACATCATGCTGACGCCGATGAGCACAGCTGTGCAGACAACGAACATTAATATGGCATAATGCAAAAAGTTCATGTCCACCAGCCAACGGATGGCCCCGGAATCGTAATGCCGGGACTTGTCCAACACTTCGAAAACGAAGCGCACCGCGCCGAGGACAAAACCCGTCAGCAACGAACTGATGGCTCCTTGCCCGTTCAGGCGCGGCCAAAGAATCCCGAAAATAAAGCACACGGCAATCGGCGGGCTGATGTACGCCTGCACGCTCTGCAGATAGATATAAAGCTGTGGGCTGAGATACTTAATATACGGCACCCACAATAGGCCCAAAAGGACCATGGCGGCCGTGGCACCGCGTCCGAAAAAGACGAGCTGCTTTTCCGTGGCGGCAGGCCGGAACTTTTTGTAGAAATCGAGCGTTACCATCGTCGACGCGGAATTGAAGACTGAGCTCATGGCACCCATAAGCGCAGCAAGGAGCGCGGCAATCATCAATCCCACAAGTCCGGTCGGAAGCAAGTTCACAATCATCGTGGGATAGGCGATATCACCGTTGGTGACTTTTCCGCCCACAACGTGGAAGAGTTGGGGGTAGAGCGCGTAAGCGATTAGTCCTGGCAGTACGAGCACAAACACAGGAAGAATCTTGAGAAATCCGGCGAAGATCGTGCCGGCCTTGGCGTGGCCCTCGTCCTTCGCGGAAAGAACGCGCTGCACGATCACCTGATCCGTACACCAGTACCAAATACCCAGAATCGGGGCGCCAAAGAAAATACCGGTCCAGGGAAACTCGCCGTCCGTGGCCGGCTTCATCATGTGGAAATAGTCAGCAGGTACCGCGGCGCGCAACCCGGCAAAACCACCCACTTTGTCCATACCGATGATGGTCAGCGCAATCGCACCGGCGAGCAGGATCAAGGTTTGTACCAGATCGGTGTAAATCACCGCGGCCAATCCGCCCGCGATGGTATAAATACCCGTTGCCACAACCAGAATGACGGCCGCAGTCAAGGGGCTCCATCCCACCACTCGCTCCAGAACAATCGCCGCGGCATAGAGATGCACGGAGATTTTCGTAAAGATATAGGCAATGACGGAAATCGTTGCGAGGTAAGTGGCGCAATTGCGGTTGAAGCGGCGTTCCAGAAACTCGGGCATGGTGAAAACATTCGAACGAAGGTAGAACGGCACGAACACCCAACCAAGCAAGAGCAGCATCATGCATGCCAGCCATTCGAAATGGCCTACGGCCAGGCCCGACGTGGCGCCGGAACCTGCCAGACCGATGAAATGTTCCGTGGAAATGTTTGAAACGAAGAGCGACGCGCCGATAGCGAACCAGCCGATGTTGCGGCCGGCAAGGAAGTATTCCTCGGAGGTGCGTTCCTTTCTCGAAAAATAATAGCCAATGCCAAAGACAAGGGCAAAGTAGATCCCGATGATGACGAGGTCCAGGGTTCCGAGGGTCCGGTGAGTGACCGCAACCGAAGATGCAAAAAGCATCAACGCCTCCTTGTGGACTGCCGCGCGCAGCATGTCTCCGTGGCTGCCCCTGCCTAAACGATATTCTCCAGCTGCCCCGACAATGACCCGGACGAATGGGACGTAAAGAATTGTGCGTGCGAAGTCTATAACAGGCCAATGGCAGGCTCAATGGCCGTTTCGCGAGGAGGCCCGGTTGAATAGAGCCGGCGGCAATCGGCCAATCTCTGCTGCCTGGGAATAATCCAGCAGGCGAGCAGATATCTTGGGGTGGGACAGTTGCACGACCGCCGCAGATTGCCGACCGGGACAGAACAAGGTAAAACTGATAGTCGGAGGAAACATGAGAAAGTTGCTGCTATGCCTGCTGATTGGTGCGGTCGCCGTGATGGCTGAGAGTAAATCCGTGTACGACTTCACATTGAATTCCATTGATGGCCAGCCCGCGCCGCTCGCGGCGTACAAGGGGAAGGTCGTACTGCTCGTCAACGTGGCCAGCCGGTGCGGCTACACGCCGCAGTACACGGCGCTGGAATCAATCTATGAAAAATACAAGGATCGAGGCTTTGTAATCGTGGGCATTCCTGCGAACAATTTTGGCGGCCAGGAGCCCGGTACAAACCAGGAGATCAAAACGTTTTGCAGCTCGAAGTACAACGTGACTTTTCCCATGATGGCCAAAGTGTCCGTAAAGGGCGAGGATACGACGCCTCTCTATCAATTTCTGACGGACAAGGCTGCGCATCCGCAAACAGGCGGCGAGATCAAATGGAATTTCACAAAATTCCTGGTTGGCCCGGACGGGCGCGTCGTCACGCGGTTCGAACCGGAAGTGACGCCGGATTCGCCGCAAGTGACTTCAGCGATCGAGAAGGCACTCAGCTCGCTGAAATCCTGAGCAAAGTGCACCGGATGAATCGATCTCCAGTCCTTAATACAGCGTTTGTGGGCCGAGCGACTGCTAAAATGATGTTGCGCACGCGTCAACCGGCTTACAAATCAAAATGTCCATACTTTCGCTGCAAAACGTCTCCAAGGATTACCTGAGCGATGGCCAGCGCATCGAGGCGCTCAAGGGGCTTTCGCTGGAGGCGGACCGCGGGGCATTTGTGGCGCTGGTGGGACGAAGCGGCTGCGGAAAGTCCACGCTGCTGAATCTTGCCGGGGCCATGGATTTTCCTACCTCGGGTCAGGTGCTGCTGGAGGGAATTTCGACGTCGTCCTTGAACGATGCTGCACTGACGCGATTGAGGCGCGAAAGAGTCGGCTTCATCTTTCAGTCGTTTCAATTGCTCCACACCCTTACAGTCTTTGAGAACGTGGAGCTGCCGCTGCTCCTTGCGGGAAAACCACGCGCGCGCGAGGCTGCGCAGGAGCGGCTCGAGTGGGTGGAGCTGAAGGGCCTCGGCGATCGTTATCCGCACCAGCTTTCCGGAGGGCAGATGCAGCGCGTGGCCATTGCGCGCGCGCTGATCCATTCGCCGAGCCTGATCCTTGCCGACGAACCGACCGGTAATCTGGATACAACTACGGGGAACGTTATTCTTGAATTGCTCCGGCGTCTCACGCGCGAACAAAACACTGCCACGATCCTGGCAACGCATAGCCTCGAGGCCGCCGCCCTCGCCGACCGGGTTGTGCGAATACGCGACGGAAAAATCGAAGAGATCCTCGAGCGCTGAAATGTCACGCCTACTGCTTTTTTACCGATTGATGGCGCGGCCGCTCTTGCGCGAGCCGGTGCGCGCGGGGCTGACGGTGCTGGCCGTGGCTTTGGGTGTAGCGGTCGTTCTGGCGATCGATCTCGCGGGCGAGGCTGCGACCGGATCGTTTCGTTCTTCGATGGAAACTCTGGCCGGGGACAATGACCTGGAGATCACAACGCCGGGCGGAGTGCCGGAGAATTTGGTAGGCACGCTGGCTTCCCTTCCGTACTCAATTCGAATCTCGCCGCGCATCGAGGACTTCGCCGTTATCGCCGGGACGAGGAAGTCACTTCCTCTTATCGGGCTGGACCTGGTATCCGAGGGGTCTGGCTCTTCCCGAATGAATTCTGGAACAGCGGCGGAAACTCCATTTCCGAAAACTCTCGAAGAGGGATTCGAGAATTCTGGAGGCTTCGACGGCATCTGGGTGGGCGCGAGCCTTGGGTTCAAGGCGGGCGATCACGTCCCATTGCTCATCAACGACCAAGTCCACGACTACGTGATTCGCGGCGCGTATCCCGATTCGAACGGGAACGAATCCGCCATTGTGATGGACATTGCAACGGCACAACACGCGTTGACGCGCTATGGCCGGGTCGACCGTATCTTGTTGAAAGTGCAAAAGGCAGTGAGCTTGGAGGAGTGGCAGCAGCGTTTGCGTTCCGTGCTTCCCGCTGGAGTGGAGCTGCGTCCGCAAGGAACGGGCACGAACGAAAATCGCCGCATGCTGGCGGCGTTCCGATGGAATTTGCGGCTCTTGAGTTACGTTTCGCTCGTAGTTGGCGCCTTTCTCATTTACAACACGATTTCCGTTTCCGTGGTACGGCGCAGGGCGGAGATTGGAATTGTGCGCGCACTCGGCGCGAGCCGCGGGGCGATTCTTTCGGCCTTCGTTGGCGAGGCGGCTTGCTTCGGGATTGCGGGTGCATTGATTGCGCTGCCGCTCGGCCGGTTCATGGCGACGGGGGCCGTGAAATTGATGGCTGCCACGGTCGAATCGCTTTATGTAAGCAGCCGTCCGGGGCCGATCGAGTTGGGATTCGAATCGGTTTTTCTGGCGCTGGGGATCGGCGTTGGAGTTGCGGTTGCCTCTGCTTACTCGCCGGCGCGCGAGGCCTCGCTCGTACCTCCCGTGGAGGCGATGGGAAAAGGGCGGCGCGAATATGACGTGCGCGTCCAAAAGGGCAGAGACTTGTGGCTGGCGGCGGGGCTCAGTTTGGCTGCGGCCGCGGCTTCGCGTAGAAATGCGATCGCTGGGAAGCCGCTGTTCGGCTATCTTGCGGCAATTTTGCTGGTGGCGGCTTCCGCGTTGGCGATTCCCGCCGTGGTGGATGCGCTCTTGACGATTTCATCGAAAATGCTTGGCAAAATATTCGGAGTAGAAGCGCTGCTGGCTTCGCGAAGTCTTGCGGGGTCGCTGCGCCGAACTTCGGTGCTCGTTGGCGCGCTCTCCACGTCTATCGCCATGATGACGGCGGTGGGCATCATGGTTGGGAGTTTTCGCGAGACAGTAGCGGTATGGATGGCCGATCAGTTGCCGGCCGATCTCTACCTTCGACCCGCGGGCTACGCCGCCGCGGATCGCCACCCTACCATTTCGCTGGGATTGGCGGAGAGAATTGCAAAACTTCCCGGAGTGATGGCCGTCGATCGATTGCGAGCCTACGAAATCAGGTACGAGAATATGCCTGCGACACTGCTTTCCGTTGACGTGGATGTATTGCGCTCGCATCACAATTCTGATTTTTTCTCCGGCCGCTCAAAGGAGGAAGTGCTGGAGGAATTGCGCGATTCAAATGTGGTTCTCGTGAGCGAACCGTTTGCGTACAAGCACCATGTGAAGAGGGGCAATTTCATCACGCTGGCACTCGGCGGACGAAGAGATTCCTTCCGGATTGCCGACGTGTACTACGACTATTCGAGCGAGCGCGGCAATATCCTGATGGACCGCCAGACGCTGCTTCGCTATTTGCCGGATGCCGCGCCGTCCAATCTGGCGATTTACGTTTCTCCGGAAGCAAATCTGGATGCCGTTCGGCACGAAATCGAGAAGACTGCTGCCGGTCAACGGGTGCTGCTGTTTTCGAATCGCGACCTTCGGGGAGAAGCGATTCGCATTTTTGACCGCACGTTCGCCATCACATACGCGCTGGAAGCGGTTGCCGTTCTCGTGGCGGTTATGGGGATCGCCGGTGCGCTCCTCGCGTTGGTCATCGACCGGCGCCGCGAGCTGGGGTTGCTGCATTTTCTGGGCGCGGCAAAGAATCAGATTCGTAAGTTGATTCTAGTGGAAGCCGGACTGCTCGGACTCCTGGCCAATATTGCCGGATTCATGCTGGGGTTTGCATTGTCGCTCGTTCTCATATTTGTGATCAACAAGCAGTCGTTCGGATGGACGATCCGATTTCACTGGCCGGTGGAGATCCTTCTTGCGGCCATCACCATCGTGTATGTGGCAACCGTGCTTGCAGGCTTGTACCCTGCGCAAGTGGCGGTGCAGCTGAATCCCATTGAGGTTGTACATGAAGAATAAGTTGGCGTGCTTCGTCGCCGTGGTGTTTTCTCTCCATCCGGCGGCGGCGCAATACCGCACGGCCCTGCCCGGTTACCATTATGAATTCCCGCGCGACCATTTCAATCACCCGGAATTTCAGACGGAGTGGTGGTACTACACGGGGAATCTGAAATCGAACGATGGCCACCGCTTCGGATTCGAACTGACCTTTTTCCGGCAGGCCGTAAGCCGCGATCCCGCAAAAACAGCGGCCTGGGACGTGAAAGATGTCTACGTCGCGCATTTGGCGTTGAGCGATTTGGATGATGGCAAGTTTTACCACGCCAGACGAACAAACCGATCCGGACCGGGAATTGCGGGCGTTGATGAAACCCGTGGGCGCATCTGGAATGGCAACTGGCAGATTGTTTGGAAAAACGACGCGCAAGAGTTGCAGGCAATAGACGAGCGATTTCAGCTGCATTTGACGCTGCGCTCGGAAAAACCACCTATCATCCATGGGAAGAATGGTGTCAGCCAAAAGGCAGAAGGCGTCGGGCGCGCTTCACACTACATTTCTCTCACGCGCATTCATACGTCCGGCTTCGTCGAGCTGGGCGGAAAGAAATTGGAAGTGGTCGGGACGAGCTGGATGGACCACGAGTTCTTCACACATCAGCTGACGGCAGACCAAACGGGCTGGGATTGGCTGAGTCTGCAGCTGGAGGACGATACGGAGCTGATGCTCTTCCACATTCGCAGCAAGGATGGTTCGATTGATCCGTACTCCGCAGGGACCTTCGTTGATGCACTGGGCAAGACGACCCACTTACGGACAATTGATTTTGTTTTGTCGCCCCTTGGAAAAACGTGGAAGAGCCCCGTCACCGGCGCGATCTACCCGATCGAGTGGAAGTTGGCAATTCCGCGTCTGGGCCTTGAACTCGAAGTGAAAACGCCCCTGGAATCTCAGGAACTGACGGGCAGCACGAAAGTCACGCCGAATTATTGGGAGGGCGCGATCCTCCTGACCGGAAAACGCAACGGGCAGGCGGCAGATGGTGTGGGATATCTGGAAATGACGGGTTATGACTACGCGGTTCGGCTCGCAAAGTGAGACCGACCCTGCCGGTCACCTTCATTCATTCTGTGGACGGAGACGAACTCGACGCCGGTGAAAGAGTGCGCTCGGGATTGACGAAAAGCCAGGCCACTGCGCCCATGGCGGCCAATCCTGCCGCAACGTAAAACGGAACCGTCCAGCCTAAACGCGACGCAATCGCGGGAGTGAGCGAAGCCGTTAATGCCCCGCCAATTTGATTGCCCATGTTCATGAAACCGGAAACGGAACCGGAAGAACCGGAAGCGATATCCGCCGTGACGGACCAAAAAGAGCTTTGGGAAAGGTAGAGCGCTCCTGCGCCGCCGGCGAGGACAATACTGGCGACGCGCGCGCTGAGAACTTGCGAACCAAATGCCAGAAAGATAGCAGTCGACGAGAGTGCGAACACCGCGATGCCGCACCTTCCGATGCGTTTGCCGTACATCTTGGTGAGCTTATCGCTGATGGCGCCGCCGAGCGGACTGCACGCGGCCATCGTGAGAAAGAGCAGCGTCGTGTAGGACGCGCTGGCTTTCAAATCCAGTCCGCGGACGTTGCGAAGGTAGATGAAGAACCAGGCAAAGAAGATCCAGGCAACATAACCGAAGGAAAAATAGCCGAGCGTCACGGCCCACACTTCTTTGCTTGCGAGAATGGTGCTCCACGGAATTCGGCCGTCAACAGATTTGGAGGTGGCGGAAGTCTTGACGGTTCGGCCGGCCTGAATGTGTTTGAGTTCTGCCGCGGAAACGTACACGTGCTGCTCCGGCGTGTCTCGCGCAAAAAGATACCAGGCAGTTCCAGCGATCAAGCCGACGAGAGCGCTTGCCCAAAACGACCTGCGCCAGCCGTAATGCACCATGATGTAAGAGATTAGGCCCGGGGTGACGCCGGCACCCACGCCGACGCCGGCAAATATCACGCCGTTCGCAATTCCGCGTTCCTGCGTGGGAATCCAGCGCGAGACGAATTGATTGGAGGCCGGAAACATGACGGCTTCTCCGGCCCCGAGGAGAAAGCGCATCGCCGCCAGGTAAAAAATGGCGAATGCGATTTTCGCCGAGACGGCGGTGGTCAGCGCCGTAAAAATCCCCCACCACAAAACTCCCACAGCGAGCACACGCCGCGGTCCTAGGCGATCGGCGAGCCAGCCCCCAAGCGTCTGGAAAAGGGCGTAGCCGATCAAGAAGGCGCTGGTGAGCGATCCTAACTGAACGTTTGTGAGGTGGAATTCGGCAGCGATCGAATTGCCAGCGATCGCAATGTTGATGCGATCGACGTAGGCGACCGCGCTCAAGACGAACAGCCCGAACACCAGGAACCAGCGTACGCGAGTTGAGGCGGCTTCAGGCACGGAGACCGCTCCGATTCGCGCGATCCCACAAGCTGAGCGGGATAATAAAAGATGTCCTTCGAACTCCAGTGAAACGCGCCGTCAATTCACTCACGCCGAGTGCGATTTGAAGAGCTTGACTAGATTTTCCGCGATGATTTTCTCCTCGCCGGGCTGCAGCATGAAGGAGTTCATGGACAACGCTTCGCCTTCTTCTCCGGTGGAAAGAACGATGGACGGTTTTCCGGCTCGCAACGCCTTTCCGGCTTCGCGGGGCGTCAGCGAGATGCGCTGCGCATCCCACTTGATCACCATATGCGGGACGTGGTTGGCGATGTCGGGAACCATATAAGAAGTGGAAACGCCGGGAACCTTCGTGATTCTCGCGGAGACAAACTCCAGGCGGCGCTGCCATTCCTTGTTGAGAGCCTCGTGATCTTCCTTCAAATAGGATTCGAGCGCCTTGACCATCCCGATGATTTCCTCTTTGCCGACTTTCTGGCTGCGACCGAGAGTGTCTTCGTGAGGACTGTTGTTGAGCAGCGCATAGGCGACGAGGTCCTTCCTGCCGATCAGCAGCCCGGCACACTGCGGGCCGCGAATGGCCTTGCCTCCGCTGAACGCTGCGAGGTCATAACCCATAACGGTGTAGTCCCAAAGATGCGAGACCGGCGGCGTATCCGCGGCGGCATCGATGAAGGACGGAACATTCAGTTCTTTGGCGAGCTTCGCCCACTCCTCCACCTTAATTTGGCCCGCGGCGTTGGCGAAATTCGTGAAGTGCATCATGGCGGTTTTCGGATTGATGGCCTTTCGCACGTCCTCCTGGGTTTCCACTTCAATTAGTTTCACGCCCGTGGAACGGAGTTGGTGATCGAAGGGATTGCGGTGCGATTTCTGGATAATCACTTCGGATTTCATTCCAGTGAGGTCTGGCAGTTGCTCGATGAACTTCGGATTGTCTCCCGTGAGGATGCCGGCCAATCCCGACTGCATCGCGGCCGCAGCGCCAGAAGTGACAAGAGCCGTGTTGCCCTCGGGCAGTTTGAGCATTTCCGCGATGCGCTTCCCCGCCGCGACTTCGAGCTCGGGAACGCTCACAAAATGTAACGAGGCCAGAGCCATCACGGCTTCGACCTCGGGGCGCATCAGGGAGCCGCCGAGCACGGTCATGGTGCCTTGGCCGTTGATCACCGTGGTTACGCCCAATTCTTCGTAAACGTTGCCAGTCGCGCCAAACGCGCTGATTCTTCCCGTAGGCTTTGCGGTTGCAGTAGGGCTGGCGAAGACTTTTCGCGGACTGAGTAGAGTCCCGGCCAGTGCCCCGAGGCTACCCAGAAACGTGCGGCGCTGCCATTTTTCGCTGAAGACCATGGTTACGCTCCCTTCTTTGCAGCGGCCACTACCGCTGCCGTGCAATTGATTTCCACGAGCGAATCGCCTGGAAGCGCCGCGACGGCAACGGTCGTGCGCGCAGGCCCACCGTGTGGAAAATATGCCTTAAAAACCTGGTTCATGCCGTCGTAGTAGTCGATGTTCGCGAGGTAGACGGTGAGCTGCAAGATGCTGTCCATCGTGCCGCCGCCCGCTTCAACGAGCGTCTTGACGCTTTCCATCACGTGACGAGTGTGATTCTCGATGTCCTTCGGAAACGTTTCGCCTTTGTCGTGGGAATGAGCGCCCTGGCCGGCGATGTAGATCACGCCGTTGTGAACGATGAGCGGCGTGATGAATCCGGTTCCGCCGGCGGGTTTACCTTCGTAATTCAGCTTCTGGACGCCGCCTTGCGCCTGCTCAGCCGAAGCGGCGGAATTGGAGAACAATCCCGCGATCCCGGCTCCCGTAAAAAGAGATGCGAAACGAGATGCAAAACCTCTTCTAGTGCTGCGACCTAGCATCATCTCTTGTACCTCCTCTAAGTGCATGATTGCAAAAATTCAATCTCCTAGGGGAATCCAAAAGTGAAAACATCCCTGACCGCAGCGATGGCCGAGAACCGTTTGCCGTTCACCCGCATCCGTCATTCGTGCCACCGCACGTCATCAGCGCCCCAGAAATGGTCTCGCTCACCCTCACTTCTCTACAGCCGGCCAAATTTCTTTACGGCTTCCTCGATGGACTTGAGCTTTTCGATCACCGCGTACATGGAGTGCTCCTTGAAATCCATCTCCTGGGCAAGCGCAAGAACCTTCGGAGCAAGCGCGCGCGGCACCACGACGACGCCATCCGGGTCCGCAACGACAATGTCCGCGGGGTGGACTTCGACTCCGTCACAAACGACACGAATATTCGATCCCGCGAAACGGTAGTGACCGATCGAAGTGGAAGGCACAATCCCCAGCGCGTACACGGGAAAACCAATCTTCTGCAAGTAAGCAACATCGCGCACTCCGCCATCAATGACCGCGCCGGAAAAGTTACGCGCGGACATCGCCGTTCCCATCAGGCCGCCCATTCCGGCAATGTCGGCTCCGTCTTCGACGACCATCACGTAGACGGAATTCGGCGCGCCTTGATCGATCGCAGCGAGCATGCCCTTCAGCGCATCGGGATCGTGATTTGTCTCCTTCTTCAGCGCAACCGTAAGCGCGAATCCGGCGAAACGCGTGGGAAAGATGGAACGCATGCGATGCGACAAATACATTTTTCGCCCGGCGATTTGCTCCAGTGCGTCCGAGACCGAAGCCACTTCGACGTGGCGGTAGCCTTCCAGCAGTGCCGCATCCTCCTGTGCGGGTTGGGGTTCCTGACGTGGCTTTGCCGTTGGCGTCCAGGCGACGCCAACCGTCAGGGCAAGCAATAGTGCCACAATTGCGAAGAGACCTTTGAATCGGTTTGGTCCCACGAAACGATGAATATGGCTCATGCGTTCCTCCTGGGTTGAGCTGGAGCGAACTTTGGCATTCCTGCCTCGCCGGCAGTCAGAATCAAGTTGGCGCTGGCACTCACGGTCCCGGCTAGCGCGATAGTTTGAATTAATCCGTTTTAAGTTACAACCGATGAAAATACAATGCAGCCTCGCATGCGGGTCGCGGCAGTGAAAATGAGGGGCGGCGGTCAGATCTACAGCCACGTTTATTGCGCAAGGCTCAGGATTTGCGCTCCGAATCAAGAAATCAAAATTTCGCTGGAAAGCATCGAAATTTTGGTTTTGGCAATTTGCGACCCGGCGCGTAAACTATTCCTGTATGTTGTCTCGCTCTCAAAGAGCCTCCCAGATGTGTCCCTGCTGTCCATGTCGCGAGGGTGTGTGCTTTGGCGCGGGGAGGCTAGGTATCTAGAGACTTAAATTCTAGCTGAAAAGTTTTCGACCCACCGCCAAGCAAAAGTTGGCAGGTGGGGTTTTTGTTTTATGCCAAGGAGCCAATTCTTGAAGGCCAGAGTAATGAGGCTGGACTTAGCCGGACCGGGTGAGCGGAGCAATCGCTTGCAATCACGAATCCTATTGACGATTTTTATGCTCCTCCTGGCGGCAGGTCCGGCACGTGGGCAAACCGCACGCGTCGCCGTACGAGCGGGCTATTTTCCAAACGTCACGCATTCCCAAGCCCTTGTCGGACGAGCGCAGGGCCGATTTGAGCAGGCCCTTGGTTCCGGCGCGCACATCGAGTGGAAAGTCTTCAACGCCGGGCCCTCCGTGATCGAAGCATTGTTCGCGGGCGCACTCGATCTGGCCTATGTCGGCCCAAACCCTGCCATCGCCGGCTATGTGCGTTCCAAAGGCGAGGCTCTGCGCGTCATTGCAGGCGCCACCAGCGGCGGAGCAGCCCTGGTCGTGCGTTCCGCCGCTGGCATTGCGAAGCCCGAGGATTTTCGCGGCAAGAAGATCGCCACGCCGCAGCTTGGCAACACGCAGGACGTAGCTCTGCGTGCCTGGCTGCAAGCGCACAACTTGAAAACACGGGAAAAGGGCGGAGATGTTCTGGTTATCCCGATTGCTAACCCAGACCAACTCACGCTTTTTCTCAAGGGGGAAATCGATGCCGCTTGGGCGCCCGAACCCTGGGCTTCGCGCCTCGTCCAGGAGGCCAATGCCCGCCTCTTCGTGGATGAGCGCGACCTCTGGCCCAATCGCCAATTCGTTACCGCACATTTAATTGTGCGGACCTCCTTTCTTCGGGAGCACCCGGACGTCGTCAAGAACTGGCTCCGTGCCCACGTCGAGCTGACGGAATGGATCAACGCAAAACCCACGGAAGCAAAACAAATCATCAATCAACAAATCCAGAAAGACACCGGCAAGGCGCTTCCTCCGAAAGTGCTGGACGAATCCTTCTCGCGCCTGCAAGCCACTTACGATCCAATTCGCAATTCTCTTCTGACCTCGGCACAGCAGGCCTACGATGCGGGATTTTTGGGCCGTGAACGTCCCGACCTCTCAGGCCTCTACGATCTGGCTCTCTTGAACGAAGTACTTCTGGAAAAGAAAGCGAAGCCCATCCAATGATCTTGCAAAAGCAGGCACGAAACTGGCCCAGAGCGTTGCCGCTTGAACGTGATGATTTTCGATGCACTGATTCTCTGGAAGTCGGGTTCGGAGGCTGATATGGCTGCACTCATGGAAGCACAATTGCCGCTCCGCGCGGTGAACAACAAGATCCGGCTAGATGGCGTGTCGCGTCACTTCCCATCAGGCCATGGCGGCCAGCTGGCGGCTCTCGAAAATATCAATCTCGAAGTCCTTCCGGGAGAATTCTTGTGCATCGTCGGCCCGTCCGGGTGCGGCAAGTCCACATTGCTTCATCTCATCGCGGGACTCGATCGCCCCTCGACGGGAGAAATCTGGATTGATGGCCGCAAAGTGCAAGAACCCGGCCCCGACCGCATACTCCTGTTCCAAGAGCTGGGACTTTTTCCCTGGCTCACGGCGCGGGAAAACGTCGAATTTGGCCTGCGGCAAAAAGGCGTAAACACGAAAGAGCGGCGTGAGCAGGCCGGCTACTACTTGGACCTCGTTCACCTCTCCCAATTCGAAGAGCACCATCCGCATCAACTCTCCGGGGGCATGAAGCAACGCGTGGCGCTGGCTCGCGCGTTGGCCATGCAGCCGGACGTTCTGCTGATGGATGAGCCATTCGCAGCCCTGGATGCCCAAACCCGCGACCTCCTCCACGACGAGCTCGAGCGCGTCTGGCGCGAGACCGGACAAACCATCATCTTCGTCACCCACAATGTGCGCGAGGCCGTCCGCCTCGGCGATCGCGTTCTCGTTTTAAGCTACCGGCCAGGCCGCATCAAGACAGAGTTCTTCATCTCTCTGCCGCGGCCTCGTCACATCGAAGATCCGGAGGTGGCCTCCATGTCCAAAAGAGTCCTCGGGCATCTTCGAGAAGAAATTGACAAATCCGTGCGAGCTGAGTTTCATCATGAACAGTTTGCGTAAGATCGCGAGACAAGTCGGCTTCTACGCCGTTGTGCTGGCGCTTTGGCAGAGCCTTGCGCTCTTGAAGCTCTGGCCTCCTTATGTTTTCCCAACTCCGGCCAGCGTTTTCGAGGCCCTTCGAATCGGTTTTTCGGATCACACGTTTTGGATCGGCATCGGTGTCAGCTTGAAGCGCATGCTCGTGGGCTACGCCCTTTCCGTCATCCTTGGCGGCGCGCTGGGGCTGCTTCTTGCACAGAGTGATTTTCTGGAGGAAACCCTTGGCCGCCTGGTCGTGAGCGTGCAAAGCATGCCGAGTATCTGCTGGCTGCCACTGGCGATCCTCTGGTTCGGACTGAGCGAAAAAGCGATTCTTTTTGTCGTCGTTATGGGCTCGCTGCTCTCCATTAGCATCAATGTCGAGGCCGGTTTGCGAAACGTTCCGCGAATCTACGCAATGGCAGGCCGCAATCTCGGCGCGAGCGGCGCGCGGCTCTTTCTGTATGTCCTTTTGCCCGCCAGCCTCCCTCATCTGATCTCCGGCCTGAAACAGGGCTGGGCCTTCGCTTGGCGCTCGCTCCTCGCGGGAGAAATGATTTTCGTCAGTCTCGGGCTGGGTCAGCTTCTGATGATGGGGCGCGACCTCAATGACATCAGCCAGGTGGTGGCAGTGATGGTGGTCATTATTCTCATTGGGTTTGCCGTCGATGGACTCGTATTTCGCGTCGTCGAACGAAATCTTCGCCGGAAATGGGGTTTGTCCTCGGCGGCATAGGGATTTGGAGGTCTAGAGTGTACGCATCGGAAGTTTCATTCGAACAGCAGGACTCCTCGGTCGCCAGCGAGGCTCCGGAGCAGCTTGCATCGAAGAGGCTCAATCACCTTCGCATGCTGGAGTCGGAGAGCATCTATATTCTCCGCGAGGCGGCGGCGGAATTTGCCCGGCCGGTCATGCTCTACTCGATCGGAAAAGATTCTTCGGTCATGCTGCGGCTCGCGCAGAAAGCATTCTTCCCCGGCAAAATTCCGTTCCCGCTGCTGCACATCGACACAAGTTACAAATTCCCGGAAATGATCGCATTTCGCGATTCCTATGCGAAACAGATCGGCGCCGAGCTGATCGTCCACAAAAACCAGGAAGCTCTCGACGCGGGCGCCAACCCATTCTTGCTGGGTACCCAGAAGTGCTGCGGGCTGCTGAAGACGAAATCTCTGCTTGACGCCCTCACCGAAGGTGGCTTCGACGCGGCCTTCGGCGGAGCGCGCCGCGACGAAGAAAAATCACGCGCGAAAGAACGCATCTATTCATTCCGCGATTCCCTCGGCCAGTGGGACCCCAAGAACCAGAGGCCGGAATTGTGGAACATCTTCAATTCGCGTCTGGATAAAGGCGAAAGTATCCGCGTCTTTCCTCTTTCGAATTGGACCGAGCTGGACGTCTGGTTGTACATCTACGTGGAACAAATTCCGATTGTGCCGCTCTATTTTGCGCGGGAACGCGAAGTTGTTTTGCGAAACGGCTCCATCGTGGTCGTCAACAATTCCTCGCAGCTCTTGCCGCGGGAAAAAACGCAAACTTTGAAGTGCCGCATGCGGTCACTCGGTTGCGTTCCCTGCACGGGAGCCATCCGCTCCGAGGCGGATACTCTGCCGAAGATCATCGAAGAGATGGTTTCGTTCCGCCGCTCCGAGCGCGAGAATCGCGCGATTGACCACGATGAAGAAGGCTCCATGGAACTCAAAAAACGGGAGGGATACTTCTGATGATCTCTTCCGCAAAAAACGCACCCGCAGATGCATTCGCTGCTTTTCTCGATCAGGATCTGAGCACCGAGCTTCTTCGCTTTACGACGGCGGGGAGCGTCGACGACGGCAAATCGACTCTGATCGGGCGGCTACTGCACGATTCGAAGGCCGTCTACGAAGATCAGTTGGCCTCGGTAAAGCGGAGCCGCATCAACCGTTCCACAGGGCCCATTGATTTTTCGCTGATCACGGATGGCCTTCGCGCCGAACGCGAGCAGGGCATCACCATTGATGTGGCTTACCGCTATTTTGCGACCTCGCGGCGCAAATTCATCATCGCAGACACGCCAGGCCACGAACAATACACGCGAAACATGGCCACAGGCGCGTCCACGGCGGACTTGGCCGTCATTCTGATTGACGCCACCAAAGGACTTCTTGCGCAAACGCGCCGCCATGCATTCATCGCTTCCGTTCTGGGAATCAAACACGTGCTTGCCGCTGTGAACAAGATGGACCTGGCAGAGTATCGCGAAGATCTCTTTCTGAAGCTGAAAGACGACTTCGTCACTCTGGCTGCCCAGCTTGGAATTACCAACGTCCAGTGCATCCCGATCAGCGCGCTGGAAGGAGACAACATAGTCGAGCGCAGCGCGCAGATGCGCTGGTACGAAGGGCCAACGCTGCTGGAGCATTTGGAAACCGTGCCTCTGCCGGAGAGCGATTCTTTGGAGGGCTTGCGGTTCCCCATCCAGAGCGTCATTCGGCCCGACGCAAATTTTCGCGGCTTTGCCGGGCGCATTGCGAGCGGTGTTGTGGGCCCCGGTGATTCCGTTGTGGCGCTGCCCTCCGGACAAAAAACGCGCGTGCACTCGATCGTGACGTACGATGGCGAGTTGTCCCGCGCTTTCTCTCCGATGTCGGTGACATTGCGTCTTGAAGAGGAGATCGACCTCAGCCGTGGCGATATGCTGGTGTCCGCCCTTGATGTACCCCGCGTTGCTCGGAATTTTCACGCCACCGTTGTGTGGCTTCACGCCAATCCCCTGGAATTGGGACGCACGTATCTCGTCAAACACACGGTTCGCCAGACGAAAATCCGAGCCACGGGCATCCGCCATCGCGTCAACATCAATACGCTGATGCAGGAGCACGCGACGCAACTGCGGATGAACGAAATCAGTTCGGTTGAGTTCGAAGCCAACGTGCCGCTGTTTTTTGATCCGTATGCCAGCAATCGAACGACGGGCAGTTTTATCTTGATCGACGCCCTTTCGAACGCCACCGTAGGCGCGGGAATGATTCAAGACGATCCGGCTGCAAACCGAGAGCTAGCTCCGGCGGAAACAGTTGCGAATCTGCGAATTCCGGCAGGTTCACCGGTGGCTGCGGAGGAACGCCGCATCCGGCGCGGGCATTGGCCCGCCGTGCTGCTGCTCGAAGGCCGGCAGGCGCTTGCGACCAGGCTCGAACGCCATTTGTTCGAGCAAGGTTTCGAAGTTCTCCATCTCACGGACTCCGCAGTTTCCGCCGCTGCGCTCTCAGAAACAATCCGCGTAACGCAGGCCGCGGGAATCGTGGCTCTCTATTCCGGTAGCAACCTCGATGCGGAAACCAAGCGCCTCATCGCGACAAATTCGGAAGGCCGCTTCTTCGACCTGGCTGAATCGAAAACTTCGCATTTGTCTGAAGACGAACATGCAAGGCAGGCACTTGCATTCGCGCAGGCCCTCCGGCTTTCTCCAGCGGAAAAGAATCGGGAAAAGGTGAACTAAATGAACGTCGATCAAATCGCCGAAACGGCGGAGACTCTAACGCCGGAGGCAGTACTCGATACCGTGCTGGGTGCCAACGAAAATGCACGCCCCTGCTTCACGAGCAGCTTTCAAGCGGAGGACATGGCCGTGCTTCATCTTCTCCGTAAGCGCATCCCGCACGTGCCTGTTCTTTTCTTGGACACCGGCTACCATTTTCCGCAAACGTATGAATACCGGGACCGGCTGGCGAAAGAATGGTCGCTAAATCTTGTTAATGTGCTTCCAGTCCAAACTGTCGCAGAGCAAGAGTCCGCATTCGGCATTCTCAATCGGAGCGACCCCACACGCTGCTGCCAATTGCGCAAAGTCGAGCCGCTTCTCGGTGCACTGGAGCCGTTCGATGTTTGGTTCACGGGCCTGAGGCGCGAACAGTCACCGACCCGCAAGAACCTGAAGAAGGTTGAGCTTCATCGCCTTCCCACGGGCAAGAGTCTGTGGAAAGTAAGCCTGCTTGCGGACTGGAGGTGGGAGCAGGTTTGGAATTATGTGAATTCGAATGGGATCAGCCACCTGCCTCAATACGACGAAGGGTACCTGAGCATTGGGTGCCAGCCCTGCACCGCGCTTCCTGCGGATCCGAACAATCCAAGATCCGGCCGCTGGGGCGGGACCAAACTCGAATGCGGCATCCACACATTTTCGAAACAGACGAATGCATAGTCTTCAGGGAGCCGCTACGGGCGGAATATTTTCTGGTTCTTCAGACGCGCGACCTCGAGGTCGTCTGTCAGTTTTTTCTGGCGCTCGGCTTCTTTTTTGGGGCCATCTTCTTTTTCTAATCTCACGGCTTCCACGATGGCAAGTTCAGCTTCTGCATTTACCGGTTTAGACCAGATGACGAGCCCAAAACGGTCGGTGAAGGAAGAACGCACCAGATTGAAGGAGTATTGCGAATCTTCCCAGGACGCGACAGGTTTTTGCTTCACGTCATAGCGCCCGATCGTCGTGGAATCAGCCTCCGGCACAATACTTGTGGCAGGTCCGTACGTCGCGGCGATGGATTTCACCATGTCTTGCGAGGTCAGCCCTTCCGTGGAAGTTTGATCGTAAGTCACGGTAATTTTGTAGAGTTCGCCATTGTAGAAGGAAAAAAGAATCTGTTCGACGCTGTCCGCCCGGAATGAGGTCCCGGGGATGTTCGGCGGCCACCAAGTCACTTCCTGGAACAACGGCCGGCCAGCATGCGTCACATTTACATCTGTTGGTTTCTTGTCCGTATGCTTCAGCACGCTCGCCAGGCTCGTTCCCAGTGAAAAATCTCGATACTTCGAAAAATCCTGTCCGCGAAGCGCAGGAGCCGCAAGAAGCACAGCGCCGAGGCAAAGAATCGAACTGCTAATGGCTTTCATTCTCATTTCTCCCATGAATTCCTAAGAACTCGTAGTTAGCGCCACTTGTGGCTTCGTGAGCGCTCCTCCCAATGGGGCGGGAGGAGGCATGCTCAGGACAAATTCCTTTGTGGGGACCAGGCTAATCGCTTCCTGGATATGCCGGGAATGAATGGAAACACTCGTGAAAGGAATCCCGAGAAACCGTTTCGACATAACGCCCGTAATTTCAAGAGAGTTAAATTTCAGCCGGTCCAGTCTCGGGAGCGCGCGCCGGACGGCCCTGCGCATCGTCTCTGGCCCTTCGCGACCCAAGACCACCGTCCTGGTC
>JBARRT010000043.1:0-8757 GCA_049644365.1 Candidatus Acidiferrum sp.
CTATGAGTCTCCCGGTCGTGCAGCATAACGGCGTCGCGGAAATTGCCGTGCACGAATTCTATTCGGTGAAGTCGCCCGTCTTTCCATTCAACAAATTCCGCGGCGTGGACACGATTCTCGGCCCGGAAATGCGCTCGACCGGCGAAGTGATGGGCATCTCGAAATCCTACGGACAAGCCTTTGCTAAAGCGCAGCTTGCCGCGGGGCAGCGCCTCCCTCGCAAAGGCACGGTATTCCTCAGCGTGAATGACCGCGACAAGCGGCACCTGGCCTCTCTTGGAAAAGAGTTGACCGCCCTCGGTTTTCGTCTGCTCGCCACGCGCGGAACGGCTGCAGCGTTGGAAGCCGCCGGCATCGAGGCGGAAGCCGTTTTCAAAGTGAATGAAGGCCGCCCGAACATCGTCGATCTCGTGAAAACAGGTAAGATCGATCTCGTCATTAATACGCCGCTCGGCCGCGAATCGTTTTACGACGAGAAATCCATTCGCCGCGCTGCGATCCGCTACAACATTCCGTGCATTACCACGCTGGCGGCGGCGCACGCGGCAGCGCGCGGGATTCACGCGCTGCACGAGCAGGGCACGGAAGTTGCCGCACTTCAGGATTTGCACAAAGGACGCGCCGCTGCTTCCAGCGTGCCCGCTTCAGGAGACTAAACCGTGGACCTTTCCGGAATTTTCCCCGCACTCACCACGCCGTTCGCAAACGACGGCTCCGTGTCGCTTCCGGACCTGAAACACAATATTCAGCGCTACAACGGCACGGACCTGGCGGGTTACGTCGTGCTCGGTTCGACCGGGGAATCGGTTCTGCTCCGCCAGGCGGAGATGGACGGAATTCTTATCACGGTAAAGGAATCCACCGGAAAGGGAAAGAAACTGATTGCCGGAACCGGCGCCGAATCGACGCTGGAAACCATCGAGCGAACCAAGCGCGCCGCGGAACTCGGTTATCACGCGGCGCTGGTGAAGACTCCGCATTACTACAAGCCGGTCTACAAGCCCGAAGTCCTCATTGCGCATTACCGTAGAGTGGCGGACGAATCTCCAATCCCTGTTTTGCTCTATTCCGTTCCGCAATTCACCGGCATCGCACTGGAATCACCTGAGGTCGTTGCCCTCTCCGAGCATTCGAACATCGTCGGCATCAAAGACAGCTCCGGAAACGTGCAGCGCGTAGGAGAAATGATCGCGGGCGTGCCGCCGGCGTTTCAAGTTTTAGTCGGCGCCGCCGCTACCATTTATCCTTCGCTCATGATGGGCGCACGAGGATGCATCCTAGCGCTCGCGTGCGCCCTCCCGGAGAAATGCGTCGCTCTATTCGAAATGGTTCGCAAGGGTCATCACGAAAAAGCCCGCGAATTGCAGGCTGTTTTGGTCCGCGCTTCGAAAGCCATCGCCTCCGAATTTGGCATCGCCGGCCTGAAGCACGTCATGGACCTGCGCGGCTACCACGGCGGCCTCCCTCGCCTCCCGCTCCTCCCCCTGCAGCCTGAACAAAAGACGCGCCTTAGCGAATTCATCGCGACTCTGGAACCCGCCGTTGCCCGGGCCTGATCCGTGCGATTCGAACTGTGTGCAAAGTCAATTCGAACAGAATTGATGAGACGTTTTCCCTCGAGTATCATCTAACGGCTCATGGATTGTCGTGCCCTCGCGTTCCGCCAGCTCCCTCATCAACCCAAGCTTTTTCTCGAATACCTCGACCATTTTGAGCGTGTGAAGGGGTTTTACGTGCATCCGCCGAAGATGCAGGCGGTGACGCGGACGGCGCGGAAGCTGGAATATCCGCGCGAGCGAAGAGGGGAAGTGGCGGAGCTTTTGCGGAAACAAAATATTGCGCTTGGCGCGGGGGCGGAGACGCAGTCCAATTTGGCGCGTCTGGAAAAAGGCGCGGTCGCTATCGTCACAGGACAACAGGTTGGATTGTTCAGCGGGCCGGCGTATGCGATTTACAAAGCACTGACCGCGGTGCAGGTCGCGGAAGAGTTGACGCGCGGCGGAATTCCGGCGGTGCCGGTTTTTTGGATGGCGACCGAGGACCACGACTTGGATGAAGTGCGCACTGCGACGTGGTTCGATCAGGGAAAATTGCGGCGATTTGAATTGCCGGTGGTGGAGGCGGGAAGGCCGGTAGGAGGAATTTCGCTCGGCGCGGAAGTGGAGCCGTTTGCGCGGGAGGCGGCGGAATTACTTTCGAACCAGGGCAGCGATTTGCTCGCGGAGTATCTGAGGGAAAGTTACCGGCCCGGAGAAACCTACGGCAGCGCGTTTGCTAAACTTTTTACTCGATTGTTTGCACAGCAAGGATTGATCTTGATGGACCCGCTTGATCCGGGACTGCACCGGGTGGCGACGCCGCTGTATCAGCATGCGCTCGCGGAGCGCGATGCTGTGAACGAAAAACTCTTGCAGCGCGGAAAGGACCTGGATCGCGCGGGATTTGACGCGCAAGTGAAAGTGACGTCGCGCAGCACGCTGCTATTTTATTTGGGCGACGGCGTACGCCAAGTCATCACGGCGAGCAACGGGAGATTTCAGGCCGGCGACAAAACCTGGGCGCGCGATGAACTCATTCACCTGACGCACGGGGAGCCGGGGAAATTCAGCCCGAATGCGCTGTTCCGGCCGGTGGTGCAGGATTATCTTTTGCCGACCGCGGCGTATGTTGGCGGGCCGGCGGAGATCTCCTATTTCGCGCAATCGGAAGTGATTTACCGGCATCTTCTCGGGCGCATGCCGGTAATGTTGCCGCGCGCGGGATTCACGCTGGTGGACGCGAAGGCCGCGAAACTCCTGCGCCGTTACGCGTTGACGGTCGAGGACGTGTGGGCCGGTTCGCAGAGTCTGCGGCACAAGATGGAAGGCGCATCGGTGCCGAAAGGATTATCGAAAGCATTCGAGCGTGACCAAAAACAAATTCAGAAAATGCTGACGCAACTCGGGAAACAGATCGCGCAGCTCGACCCCACGCTGAAAGGCACCGTGGAGCGGGCAAAACAGAGAATTGAATTTCACCTGGAAAAATTGCGGCGCAAAGCGGGCAAAGCGGAAGATCAAAAGACCGGGCTGATTTCCGCGCATGAGCAATATTTGGAATCCCTTCTCTATCCACACAAGGCGCTGCAATCGCGGGAATTGTGTCTTCTACCGTTTTTGGCGCGATGGGGCGCGAGCGGATTGAGCGAACTACAGAAACTCGCTAGCGGCAAGAAAATCGGGCATCACTTCATCATTCAACTACCATAGCGCAACTTTTCCAGTCTCCTTCTCGAGTACGAGCCGACCTATTGCGGCGCGTCACCCAATTGCTTCAGTTTTTGCTCGGCACTTTCCTTGATTGCTTTGCGACGGTCCTCGGGGTCGGTGGTATCGGACGGGAGAAGTTCGAGGGCCTTCTTTGCGTTCTGACGCGCCAAATCCTTCTGGCCATCCGCGAGATAGGCGTCGGACAGACTGTCGTAGACGTTCGGCGAATGGGGATACGCGGTCGTATTCAATTTCATGAGCTCCACCGCGCCTTTGCTATCCCCGGCTTGCAGGTGCTCGTAGCCGAGCCGGTTCATTACTGCTTCTGAAAACAAGACGGTTTTGGGATCGCGCTTGCGAGCCTCCGCGAATTTCTGGACGGCTTTTTCGACGCCGCCGGGATGGTCAATGAGTTCAAAGAAATTCGTCTCGGCGGATACGGGAACGGAGGCCCTTGGAACGATGGCCGGACCCTTTTTCAAAGTTGTTGCGACCCACGCGACGATCATGCCGGGCAGTTCTCTGTGGGCGTCAAACATCTCGACGCCGTGTCCGCCGGTGGAATAGCGGACGAACTTGTTGACTGGGTTGGAAGAGAGAGTAAACAGCCACTGCATGATTTCCGTCACGCCAAGATCGGGATCATCGTCCGCGACGGCCATGAACAAAGGCATTTTCGCGGACGTGCGAAGAAATTGCCGGCCGTTCGCGTCGGTTCCTTCGGAGAGCAGAACGAGCGCTTTCACTTCCGGATGATTTGCAGCAACGTGGACGGATTGATTCACGCCGCAACTTGCGCCGCCAGCGGCGATGGTGTCTCGCGATACTCCAGGCTGGGAGACGAGGTATTGGTAGGCAGTCTCGACGTCGGTGGGCATTTTCTCGCTGAAGACCACGCGAAGTTCCTCGGGTGAAAGTTTGTCCACCGGCATGCCGCTGCTGTCGCCGTATCCGCGGAGATCGACGGTCATAACATGGAAGCCTGCGGCGGCGAGGCGCGTGGCGAGGTCGTCCCACACTTTGCGCTGGCGGTTGCACTGGTGGAGCAGCAGGACGCCCGGACCGGGTTTACCGGCAGAGAAATATGTGCCTTTGAGGCTGGTACCATCTGGAGCTTTAAGGTCCACGACGCGTGGGGACGTAGACTCCTCTGCTCTTGCGCTGAGGCACAGCACGAAGGCTGCGAAGAGGGCTAGGGCGATAAGCCGGGAAGGGACGATGTAGCGGGACATGGGACCGACCTCCTTGAGCATGCTTGTTGGACCGGGGCGCAGGGCGAATTGTAAGCGAGGGAAGAGCATACAGAGAATCTAAGAGCTTCAGGTCCAATTGTTCCCACACGCTCGCTGTGGCGGCCTCCGCTCGGCTTCAAGTAATACTTTAGATGACGCTGCCCACCACCCCCTATACCCCATCCGATGCATGAATATCAAAACAAAGAGCTTACAAAATGGGCAATTCGTAAGTGTATGAAAACTAAGGGCGATGAGATCATGCCAAAGGCTGTGCATCGGAGTTCCATAATGGGAAGAGTTGGTATACACCCGGCAGTTTTCACAAGAGTGGCAAATACAGGGCTTACGCGATACGGAAAATAAAAGAGTGCGCAGGGCACAAACGAAAGGAGCTACAAATGTATGTTTTGCGTCACAAAACCAACTCCTGCCCAAGGGGCGTGAAACCAAGGAATGAGGGCCGTTTTGCCAAGCCGCACGATCTGGAATGTTCGGGTGGCACGTGATTGCCTAGGAGAAGAAACAGTCTAGAGCAAAAAAAAGCGGCAGCGCAGCAGCCGCACTCTACAAAAAGGCCGGAAGAATACCCGTAAGAATCCTACATTGCCGGTGGGAAATCGTCAAGGAAAACTATTTGAGAACGTATAACTTACAGAAACAATGCTAGTTAGGACCTGGTCTTATTCGATGCTATCGGCGGGACCTTGCGTTGGGCTGGCGGTGTCTAATACTTGTAGCCCTTTGCGGGTCGTCGGAGAGTGGACACCGGACCGCGGGTTGCTTGCGGTTCGATCCAATTGCTTGGGGACGGGAGAAGGAAAATGCGGATCAACTACCATCGGTGGACGAAGACGGCGGTAAAGTGGCCTAACAGAATTCATAGCTGGATTGACGCCTACCCCCTTGTGCTAGAGTTTTTGGTACCCCAAGCCTGCCTGGACGCCTCGCATATAGGCAAAGCTGCCGATAACGCCGGGCATCGGATCGTCGGGATGAATCTCATACTCCAGATCGACGGAGCCTTTGTACTTTATCGCGATGAGCGCTTCAAAAATCCTCTTCACGGGCATGATACCGTCTCCCACGGTCACCTGAGTATCCTTGCTCTGGAAGTCCGTGAGGTCCTTCATGTGCACGTTAAACAGTCTCGGGCCTGCCGCGTGGATCGCCTGAACCACGTCCGTGCCGGCACGCGCCGTGTGCCCGACGTCGATACAGCACCCCATACGCGCATCCATGCCCTTCACCGCCTTCAATACATCCAGCGGCGAATGCCACAGCTTATCTTCGGGCCCGTGATTGTGGATGGCGAAGCGGATATCGTACTCCTTCACGAACTTCTCGATCCGCGGCAGAGTCTCCGGGGCGGGGTCGCCGGCGACGATGACGCCAATACCTGCTCGCTTGCAGTATTCGAACTTGCTCCGGATGTCCGCGTCTTCATCCTTCGGAAAATAGATGGTTCCGGCAGCGTGAAGCTTGATGCCCGCCGCGGCATAGTCCGCCAGCGCAGTTGCCTCTTCCTGCGCATCCGCCGGCAGATGATCTTTGACGTCCTTGGCATTCAACTCCGACACATGCAACTGCTTCAGGAAGCCAATCATCTGGGCGCGGCTGAAGTTGCGAAACGTGTAGCTGGCCAGGCCCAGACGAATAGGCGCTCCTTCGGGAGCCGGCGGCCGTCCTGCGGCTACTGCGAAGACTTCGTTGGAGGCCGCGAACGCCGCCGCAACTAGTGCACCGGAGCGAACGAAAGTGCGGCGGGAAAACGTATTTTTGATTTGCAATTCATCACCCGGCTGGCGCCCCTGCATCTCAGACATGCGGCGCCCAGCCTTTCTCGTACTCGCGCCCCCACATCTTCATCGCATCCGGGTCGTCCTGAATCCGCCCGTCTTTCGTATCGAGATGCAACTCGCGGTTCACTTCCCACGCGATGTTCGAAAGCTGCAACATCGTAACGGCAATGTTCCCGGCGGCGACAGGAGCGTTTAGCTTCTCGCCTTTGCGGATTCCCGCGATGAAGTTCGCAAAGTGGGCATCGGTCATGGAATCGGCCCCGAGCAGGTCCGAAGACGACGTTGTACTGCCGGCCTTGAACTCGCTTGTCTTATTCCCTTTGAGGTCGTAGATTTCGTAGCCATCGCGATCAACAACCACGGTGCCCGTCGTTCCCATGATGGCCGAGCCGCGGTCACGGCCGTAGAATTTCATTCCCTGGCAGCTCTTGCCTTCCCAAGTGAGCATCTTGTCTTCGAACTCAAAGCTGGTCAGCAGCGTGTCATAAAACTGCCAGTCATCTTTGAAGTGATATCTGCCGCCGGACGAAGTGACCCGCTTCGGATAGTCAACGCCCAGCGCCCAGCGGCAGACGTCCACCTCGTGCGTTCCATTATTGAGTGTTTCGCCAGTGCCATAGATTCTGAACCAGTGCCAGTTGTACGGGTGCACGTTGTCTTTATAGGGGCGGCGTGGCGCCGGGCCCTGCCACAAGTCCCAATCCAGTTGCGCCGGCACGGGCGCTTCCTTCCCGGTGCCAATCGACTTTCTCACATTGCTGTACCAGGCTTTCGCGAGATAGGGCCGGCCTATAATGCCTTCGCGAATTTTTTCGACGACCTCTATGCTGTGCGGTGAAGAGCGCTGCTGGTTGCCCATCTGCACAAGCTTTTGATACTTCTGCTGGGCCTGCACGAGCATCGCTCCCTCCGCAGGATTGTGGCTACACGGTTTTTCCACGTAGACGTGCTTGCCCGCCTGCAACCCGGCGATGGCCATAGGTGTATGCCAATGGTCGGGAGTGGCAATCGTGATGGCGTCCACATCCTTCTGCTCGAGAATGGCGCGAAAGTCTTTGTTCGTCGCAGGGGACTCGCCCGTCTCGTGCTTCACACGGTCAGCAAACTTTCCGAGAATCATGCTGTCCACATCGCAGACATGCGAGATGCGCGCAGCGCTGCGGTTCGCCTTGAGCGCCGCGAGATGGGCGTAGCCGCGTCCATTGAGGCCGACCACAGCAAAGTTGAGGCGATCGTTGGAGCCGAGGATCTGGCCGTAACTCTTTGCCGTCGTTCCAACGGCCAGGCCCGCCGCGCCCACCGCAAGTGCATCGAGAAACTCACGTCGTGTAACCATCATTTCCCTCGTAGCGGGCGGCTATAGCCGCTCTGCCGCTGGCCGACAGGATAGCTCGCGAACAGCAGGCAACGCCAGCCTTCGCCGCCGGCCTCCCGGGTAATAATAGAGGAAAGCGTGGGTGCGCTATTATTTGAAGAAGACACCGCTGACGACGGCGTTGACGCCACCGGTCCAAATAACATTGACTTTGACGTGGCCGGAAAGGTTCCACACCAGATAGACACCATTGTTAAAGCCGGTGAGAGTGCGGGTGTCGAGCACGGCATTGGTGTTGGCATCGACAATCTGGATCGTTTCAGTCCTACCAACGGCGTCCCAATCCAAGGCGTAAAGGGCAAACTGATGGGGGTTGCCGTCGGTGAGATTCACGTCAAAAGTGAAGGTGCCGCTGAGATACCAAGTGGAAGCAATTCTGCCGGAGCCCGTGCCAGTTTGCAGGGCACGAGGATCGGTGGTGCTGGAGGCCCAGGTGTAGCTGAATTGATTCTGCATGGCCAAGGTGGCGTACGAGGGGATGGATTGCGAGTCGTTTGCGACGGAATATCCATCGGCTCCGTAGACGCCATGCCAACTGCCTTGCGTGCTGGTATCGGCGTTCACGAAATTTGCGGCGGAGCTAGTAGTTAGATTGACGATCGAAGTGCCGGAGGCGGTGCCATCCGCGCTGGTGGCCTTGATGGTCACCTGAGCTGTGGTGGTGACAGCCGGCGCGGTGTAGAGGCCAGCGGCGGAAATACTGCCGGAGGCGGCGCTCGAAGGATTGATGGAAGCAATCGACCAGGTCACGGCCTGGTTGGGAGTGCCAGTGACAGTGGCGGCGAATTGCTGCTGTTGCCCGGCGCTCAAGGTGACGTTTTGCGGAGTAACGCTGACGGTTTCTGGACTGCCGCCGCTGGTGCCGCCAAAGAAGACACCGCTGACGACAGCGTTGACGCCACCGGTCCAAATGACGTTGACTTTGACGTGGCCGGAGATACTCCACACCAGATACGTGCCATTGCTGAAGCTAGAGAGAGTGCGGGTGTCGAGGACGGCATTGGTGTTGGCGTCGAGGACCTGAACGGTTTCGGTTCTACCGTTGGCGTCCCAATCCAGGGCATAGAGGGCGAGCCGATGGAGGTTGCCATCGGTGAAAT
>JBARRT010000044.1:0-18375 GCA_049644365.1 Candidatus Acidiferrum sp.
TGGGGACCTCCTTATGACCCGACAACTTACTTCAGCCTTTAGCTAGAAACTCCTCCGTTCACCTCACGCGTAGCGTCCGCCGCCGGGCGGCTTCGTTCAAACGGCGCACTCGGAAGCAATCCGCTGAACGCGAAGTTGTTCAGAAGCCCGCTTCTGGGAAGTGACCAGTTCACTCCAATTTCCACCCCACTATCTAATTCGCAGCATTATTTTTTCGCGCCGGATATACTCATTTGCGAAAAGAGACAACGGCCCTGACGGCCCCGTGCAGAGGGAAAAGAGAGTGCTGAAAGGAAAAAGCTTTGTGCTGCTCGCCTTGATGGCCGTGTCTGGGGCGAGCGCGATTCGTGGACAGGAACCGGCCACGACTTCTCAGATTCCGGACGCCAGCGCCTCCGTGCCCACGGCGAGGAATCAAACGGTGTGGTTGCGGCAGGAACACCGTTTTTGGGACAAGAAGAATGCCTGGCTGTTCGCTGGAGTTGGAGCGTCGCGCGCACTGGACTACTCTTCAACTTTGAACCTGCGGCGGCGGGGCGACAATGAAATCCTGGTTACCAACGATCTCGTGGACAATCACGGGGCATTTGCGGTAGTCGAGGCTGCGGGAACTGCCGTCTCGATCGGGGCCTCCTACCTATTCCATCGTTCCGGACATCACAAACTCGAACGCTGGACCTCGATTGTGCATATCGGGCTTACAACCTCGGGCGCCGTTCGCAACTACTGCTTGCCAACTGCGCATCCGAAGACTTCGCCTTAGCCTCGCCCAGTTCCAAAGCGCGGAAACGTGCAACGAGTTTCGCTCATCTTACTCAATACCATGAATTGTTGCGGCTCGACCGATGGTGCGGCATACTCGCGGCGCGTGTGGGCCTGGGTCGGAGGCGCACGGAAAACCCTGTCAGCAAAGGCGCGAGGAGGTCTTATGGGACGGTGTCTCTGCAGTTACCGTTTCGTGTTGGCCTTCTTTGTCTTGCTTCCATTTGCAGGAGTTGCCGGCGGTTCCGCGACTCCCTTTCCAGCTCCAAGGGTCGAATTACCGATGGTCCGATGGCTTGCGCCGCAGACTAGTCCGCCCGGCAGGCCACTGCCCCAAACTGCCCCGCCGCAAGCAAGTTTGCCCAGCGGACCACCTTCGGATTCCCAAACCTCCGAGCAGACAAAAACGGAACAGTACACGCTCTCCCATGAGCGCTATGAGAAAGCGGTGGCCTATTCGCGGGCGGGATACACGCTGTACTTTGTTTCTTACTTTCTCGGTGCGGTGTTTCTGCTTCTGATTCTGCGTTTCGGATTGGCAGCGAAATTTCGAGATATCGCCGAGAATGTGAGCGACAGAAGATGGATCCAAGGGCTGGTGTTTGTGCCACTTTTGTTTTCCACGATCGACCTTCTCGGCCTGCCGCTGAGCGCCTACTGGCATTTGCTCTCCCTGCGCTACGAACAATCCATCCAGGGCTGGGGTTCCTGGCTGTGGGACTGGAGCAAGGGGGAGTTGCTCGGGATGGCGTTCGGAACCGTGCTGGCCGTGATCCTGTTTGCTGTTATACGGTTCAGCCCGCGCCGCTGGTGGCTGCAGTTCTGGTTTCCCGCGGTGCTAATCCTGTTCGGCGTGATCTTCGTCACACCTTTGGCGATTGATCCGCTGTTCAACAAGTTTGAGCCGCTGAACAAGCAGCATCCCGACCTTGTCGCGTCCATCGAAAAACTCACCCGGCATGCCGGCGTTCCGATTCCCCCGGATCGTATGTTCCTGATGATGGCGAGCAGGAAGACCAACCAGATCAACGCCTACGTCACGGGATTGGGCGCGTCCAAGCGGGTCGTGATCTGGGATACGACGATTCAGAAGACGGCACCTGAGGAAACATTGTTCATCGTTGGCCATGAGCTGGGGCATTACGTTCTCGGCCACGTGCGTCAAGCGTTTCTGGCAGGTGCTGCAGGCCTTCTGGTGGCGCTTTATTTCCTGTTCCGCGGCTTGCACTGGGCGCTGGACCGCTGGGCCAAGGACTGGAAAATTTATGGACAAGAGGATTGGGCCTCGCTGGCTGTCTTACTGTTGCTGCTCCAGGTGCTGCTCTTCGTCGCATCCCCCGCCATCAACGGGTTCAGCCGGATGCAGGAACATGCCGCGGACATTTACGGATTGGAAGTGATTCACGGGCTGGTGCCGAATTCGGAAGAAGTCGCGGCCCACGCATTTCAGGTCCTGGGGGAACTGGATCTGGCGGATCCGAATCCGCCGGCGTTTATCAAATTCTGGCTATACTCGCATCCGCCTTTGGCAGAGCGGCTGGTGTCCGCGCATAGCTATGATCCCTGGTCCAAAGGCGAATCGCCGAAGTACGTGAAATGAAGCAGATGTGGACATGACTCGTTGCGTCACGCATCGCCATGCGCAGGGGAATGCTTGCGTGCAAAGGTGGCGACCTTGCTGCGGTTTCCGCAAGCCGACATGGAACACCAGCGGCGCCGATGCGTGCGGGACTTGTCGTAGAAGAAGAGTCCGCATTGGGGATTGGCGCAAATTCGGAGAGGCGCCTTTGGACCCTCGGCGACAAGCTCCGCCGCCGAACGGGCAATGGCAGCCAGCAGCCAATCCAGGCCGCCTTCGCGCGCGATGAATTCCATGCGCCAGGCGCCGTCTTCGAGAATCAACTCGTCATGCCCTTCGGTGATCCGAAGGATTTCGTTGATGGGCTCGACCCATTCCGCGGCAATCTTATGCTTTCGATGCATGGCCGTCAGGGCCTTACGAAGCGAGGCGGACAGGCGCCGGGCCTTCAGGAGCAATCCTTCTGCAGCGCGGGGATCCGATTGAGGCAAAGCGAGAAGTTGAGCCCCGCGCTCCGCGGAGACGATGCGAGTGGCCTCCAGAAGAAGAACGAGTCCCTCCCAGGAGAGCTCCGAGTGGGAAGAGGTCGTATTGACGAAGTCAAGGCAGAGCCGACCGCCAAGTAACCGGATGAAAGAAAGCGAGGAAGGCAGGGTTGAGCCTCCAATAACCAGTTAAAGCTAACATATCGGTTATGCAGCGCAAAGTATTGTTCGGCGGCAAATTGCCGGAAACCTTTTGCTAGGGTGAGTATCAGATAGTTTGCTGGTACGGGAGATTTTCATGAAGTCCCTCTTGGCTGGATTGACGCTCAGCCTGCTATCTGTTTTCGCTGTAATGGCTGTGATTCGGCCTCGGCCGGAATCGGCATCCCCTGCTGCGGGGCCCACGCGCACGCCCGTGGTCGTGGAGTTGTTCACTTCGGAAGGCTGCTCGAGCTGTCCCCCTGCGGACGAGTTGCTGTCGCGAATGGCGAAGCAACAGCCCATCGCCAATGCGGAAGTAATCGCGCTTGAAGAGCACGTGGATTACTGGAATGAACTTGGCTGGGTGGACCCATTTTCTTCGCGCGAATGGACGGCACGGCAGCAGGTCTACGCCGGGGTCCTTGGCAACGGCAACGCCTATACGCCGCAAATGGTGGTCGATGGTAAAACCGAGTTTGTGGGCAGCCAATCGCGGAAAGCCTGGCAGGCGGTGCAGCAGGCCGCGGCGGAGCAGAGAGCCGGGGTAACACTGCGGCCGGGAAATTCGCCGGATTCCGGCACAGAGAACTTGTCGGTGAGCATAAGCAAGTTACCGGAAACGCCTGGCCGTGATACGGCGGAGGTGTGGCTGGCAATCACCGAAACGGGGCTTCATTCCGCGGTGAAACGCGGGGAAAATGCCGGCGAGGATTTGCATCACGCCGCGATCGTTCGAAGCATTCGCAAGATCGGTGAAGCGAAGGCCGGAGACGAAACGTCATTTTCCGGAGACGCAACGGTTCCATTGCGCGCGGAATGGAAACGCGAGAATTTGCATTCTGTAGTCTTCGTGCAAGGAAAAAAGAGCCGCCGCATATTTGGCGCAGCCGCAATTCCCGTGGCACGTTAGCCAGAGGCCGTATCTCATCCTGCTGAAGTCTCGCAGTTCAAGACGTATCGAATACTGAAGCCGGCGATTCCAAGACAAGATGAAGCAGGGCGCAAACACAAGCAGTTCCTCCAAAGAATCCTTGCCTGCAAGGGTATTTTGAGTTATATGGACTGCGCGTTCATGGGGAATCCTTCCACGCGTCTGACTGCGGTATGGAACTTTCATTTTTTTCGAGGTGATTGTTGGACGCTGAACCGCTTACCGATCCTTCCTCACTCCCACCGCTGACGCCCCCTCCGCCCGTGGGAATTGCGAGCACGATTTTCTTGAATGAAAAAGGATTGCGCGCCGGCTGGCGCCTGCTCATCTATGCCGCTTTCGTGGCGGCCATCGGGTTTGGCGGTGGGATGGTCCTCCGGCATTTCGCTCCTCCCACACATGGCGTCTTCTCTCCACGCTATCTTTTTGCGGGTGAGATATTCAGCTTCGTCGTGGTTTTTGGAGCGGCACTGATCATGTCGCGCATCGAACATCGCTCGCCCGGTGCCTATGGGCTGCCTGCGAACAACGCGTTTGGGAAACTATTCTTGCAGGGGTTCCTGATCGGCTTAGTGGAGATTTCGGCTCTGGTCGGTCTAATCTCTGCGTTTGGCGGGTATTCTTTTGGAGCTTTGGCGTTACACGGCTCTGACATTTTGCGCTGGGCCATCGTGTGGGCGATCTTCTTTGTGTTCGTGGGCCTCTTCGAAGAATTTCTCTTTCGTGGGTATACGCAATTCACTTTGGCCGACGGGATCGGCTTCTGGCCTGCGGCGATCCTACTTTCCGTATCGTTCGGGGCAGTCCATCTCGGCAATCCCGGGGAAGGTTGGGTGGGTGCGGCGGCGGTTGTGATGATTGGACTGGTATTTGCTCTAACCCTTCGTCGTACCGGCAACCTTTGGTTGGCGGTCGGGTGGCATGCAAGCTTTGATTTCGGCGAGACATTTCTTTTTTCGGTTCCGAATAGCGGAGTCGTATTCGACGGACACCTTAGCAACGCTTCGTTGCACGGCGCCAAGTGGCTAACTGGAGGCACCGTGGGCCCTGAGGGAAGCGTCTTCAGCTTCCTGACGATGGCCATCCTCGCCCTGGTGGTGCACCGGCTGTATCCCGCGAAGAGTCCAAATCCCACGTCCAAGTAGGCCGCAAACTTTCTCAGTGGACGAGCTCGGATGCGAAGACGAGGCGGATTCCTTGCGCCCGCGCGCGCGGCAAGACTTCGCGCAACGCCTGAAGCGTTGCGGGGTGCGGGTGCCCGATCGCGATGGCCTCGCCCTTTTCGCGAGCGCCGCGCAGCGCCAATTCCAGTTGCTTGCGCACCGCCGCGACTTCCGCGACATCATCCAGGAACGGAACGTTTCGAAAGGCGGAGCGAACCCCGAAGCTCTGTGCGGTATCAAATGCCACCGTCGCCGCCGTGGTCCGGCTATCCACATAGAAGAGATGCCGGTCGCGCAGGACCGGCATGAGTTCATCCATAAGCTCGGCATCGGAAGTGGCTTGCGAACCCTGATGATTATTGACGCCTGCCACGCCGGGGACACTCTGCAAGAACTGCTCGACGAGGGCGCTCACCTCGGTTGCCGGCATGCCCGGGCGCAATTCCTGCGCTTCGGGAGTTTCATTCGCGATGGATTGCATCGGCAGATGCAGCATCACCTGGTAGCCCCGGCGATGCGCTTCGTTCGCAATTTCGGCGGAATGCTCGTGATTTGGCAAAACGGAGATGGTCAACGGATAGGGCAGCGCAAAGATCGCTTCGGCGGCGGCGCGGTCACTGCCGAGGTCGTCCAAAATAATCGCGAGCCGCGGTGCAGAGGGTGGGCCGGGGAGACCGCCGGCGTGCGGCGAGGCTTTCGCGCCCGCGTGGATGTGAATCGCGTGCGTTCGAACGCCCGACTTCAGAAAAAAGAAGAGTACTCCTTCGCGGCTTTCCGATGGCTCTTCGGTAAGGCCATGACGGGTCGCTACGGAACTCAAGGACTGCTGCAGTTTCGCAACTTGAGTCCGTGTAGCGGAATCCGCTCCTGTCGAAAAAAGTGTGATGTCCAGACGATCGGTGACGCCCCCATTTGCACCGGGGGCCTGGAACGCCACGCGGATCTCGGCACCGGTGGGTACCGCCGATTTAGCCGCGGCAGCGAGTTCTCGTGTGATGGCGTGAATTTTCGCCGGCGCGGGGCGCGCGGGCTGCGGCTTTTTACAGCCAGCCGTGGCCCAGCCCAGGCCAAACAGAAGAACAAGCCCGGCAAGCCGGGCTAGATTTTCTTGAGTATCGGTTGAGATGGATAAATACGAAGTCTTCAGAGGGTCCCGAAAGTCCACGGAATACTACGCGGCCTTTTTTGCGGGAGTCTTCAAGAGGTCCAACGCCCTGTGGAAGATCGGATCCTCCGGCGAAAGCGGACGCGGGCCAAGGCCCGGTTCTTTCTGCGTTTCCGGTGCCGGCGCCGCATCGTCATCGCCGGAATCCGAATCTTCCGGAACGGCGCGCACAATTTCCGTGGGAGTGATGCCTTCTTCCAGGATCGATTTTCCGCCGGGATTGTAGTAATTCGCCACGGTGAGAATCAGCGCCGCGCCGTCATCCATAGTGATCAGTTTCTGCTCGGACGCCAAGCCAAACGTGCGCTCTCCCACGACGTCGCCGCGATGATTCGCCACGATGGCGGAGGCGAAAACTTCCGCAGCGCCGGAGGTGGTTGCATCAATCAGCACGGAAACAGTGTTTCTCCATACCACTTGCTTTTGCTCAGCCGAAAAAACCTGCGCCGAAACCGTCTGGCCGCGCAGTGTGGTGATGGTCCCGGATGGCACGAAAAGCCGCGCTAGAGAAATCGCTTCCGAGACCGGCCCGCGCCCGCATTCGCGAAGGTCCACAATGACCTTGCGAACGCCCTGCTTCTCCGCATCCAGCAAGCGGTTGCGTACTTCATCGGCGCGCCCCGCATCCAGCGACGGCAAGCGCAACACGAGAATGTCCGGATCTGCTTTCTGGACGATGATCTTCGGGGTAGCCAATTTTTCGCGGACGAGATCGACTTCATCGGGCGTGGCTTTTCCACGGCGAATGACTGCCACTTTAATGCCGGTACCGGGCTGCCCCGAGAGAAGATTCAAAGCCTGGCCCACGGACATGTCCCGCGTCGTAAACCCGCCGATGGATTCTAAGATGTCGCCGCTGCGAACGCCAGCCTTGGTTCCCGGGCTATCCGGAAGAACGGAGAGAACGATCACATAGCCGAAGCGTTTGCTGAGCGTCAAGCCGGTTTCGCCGGTACCGGAATTCTGCAATTTCTTTTTGTATTCGTCGTATTCCCGCGGCGTGAGGTAGCTGGATTGGGGGTCAAGCGATTCGAGCAAGCCGTGGAGGGAACCCGCAGTCACCGTATGCATGTTCGGGTCATCCACGTAGTCCTGCTGGATCTTCTGTAGGACTTCGCCATAAACCGTGAGTGACTTGTAAGCCTTGTCATCGGTTGCGCGTCCCAGGACGTGTCCCAGTCCCGCGTAACAGAAGATCACCACCGAAACTACAACGATGCCAATGCGAGCTGCTCGATTCATTCCTCACCTGTCCCTGATAATCTACAAGCCCTGATTATAACACTGCAACTGTTTGGGACGTGGTAAGAAAGAAAAAGGAAGCCTGCGGAAGGTACACTTCAGCAGATTGTCCCAAAAAGACACGCTACTTCCGGGAAGAATGTTGTATATTTGCCACAGGCATCTTTAAATCAGGCTCCTGACAGTTCTTAAGTTATTGATAATAAAGCACAAACGTAGTTTAGTCTGGCACGCAATGTGCTACGATTTGAGGCACCAATGTTTCAGACTACCATCGCGCGCTCGGCCGTTGCCGAAGGCATAGGACTCCACACTGGCGTCTATGGCCACGTTCGTCTCGTCCCTGCGCCAGCCGAAACCGGCATCGTTTTTCGCCGCGTGGACCTCGATAACTTTCCCATCGAGGCGCAGGGCCACAATGTCGCGCGCGTAAGTTATGCCACCAGCCTCATGAAGCAGGGCGTTCTTCTCTCCACCACCGAGCACCTGCTCGCGGCCATTTATTCCTGCGGCATTGACAACATTTTCATCGACATTGATTCGATTGAAATACCGATCCTGGACGGCTCCGCCGAGCCGTTTATGCAAATGTTGGAGCAGTGCGGCGTTCGAAAACTCCGCAGAAGGCGCCGCTACATGAAGGTTTTGAAGGCTCTCGAGGTCGTCGAAGGCGACCGCCGCATCGGCATCTATCCCGCTGACGAATTTCGTGTCCGCTGCTACGTGGATTTCGCGCACCCGCTGGTCGGCCAGCAGGAAGTAGAGATGGTGGTCGGACCGGAGACCTTCCGCCACCTGCTTGCTCGGGCCCGCACGTTTTGCTTCGAACGCGATATCGAGCCGCTCAAGGCCATGGGCCTCATTCGCGGCGGCTCGCTTGAAAACGCTATCGTGCTCACCGACAATGGGGTCATGAACGGGCCCCTACGTTTTCCCGATGAATTTGGCCGGCATAAGGCCCTGGACCTCATTGGCGACTTGGCGCTGGCTGGCTTGCCGCTACTGGCCCACGTCGAGGCTCACAAAGCCGGCCATGCCCTGCACACCCAACTTGTCAGCCGACTCCTCGCCGACCCGTCGCTTTGGACTATTACTACGGAGGAATCTTCTCGCTCTGAGAGCGAGTCCTACCTGCCTAGCCTCGCTCCCGCCCCCGCTGCTGATTAGGCATTCGCTGCGTTACCTGTATCCCTGCATTGCGAAACGCCCGCCACTCCCGCAGAATGAGCTGAAAACCATATGTCGAATAAAGATCTGGCAATCGTCATCCTGGCAGCGGGAAAAGGCACGCGGCTGAAATCCAGCCTGGCGAAAGTGCTCCACCGCGCGGGGGGGCGCACGCTCATCGAGCACGTTGTATGCTCCTGCGCGCCGCTGAAACCGAGGGAGACGGTTGTCGTCGTTGGCCATCAGGCGGAGCAGGTGGCCTCCGTGGTCGAGCCGCTCGGGGCGGTCACGGTTCTGCAGCAGCCGCAAAACGGCACCGGCCACGCCATGCAAGTGGCCAAGCGCGCCGTGGGCCGGGCGAAGTTTGCGATCGTGATAGCAGGAGACGCCCCGCTGGTGCGGACGGAAACGCTGAAGGCGCTGGCGGCCACCCATCATAAGGGAAACGCAGCCGCAACAATCCTCTCCGCCGTGCTTGCCGATCCTTCCGGCTACGGGCGAGTCGTGCGGAAATCCGAGACTCTGGTATCCGCCATCGTCGAAGAATCCCAGCTTACTGATGAGCAGCGCGAGATTAACGAAATCAATTCGGCGATTTACTGCTTCACGCTGGAAAAACTCTGGCCGGCTCTCGCTCAGGTGAAACCCAACAACAAGCATCGCGAACTTTATTTGACTGACGCTATCGGCGTTCTGAACGCGAAGGGCGAAACCGTCCTCGCCCACGTGGCCGCAGATCCGCGCGAAGTCCTCGGTTGCAACACGCGAGCGGACCTTGCGGAAGTCGACCGCATCTTCCGCGAACGGAAGCGCAGCGCGTTAATGGATGAAGGTGTGACGATTCAGTTGCCGGAAACGGTGGTGATCGATCCGGATGTCGTCGCGGGTGAAGACACGGTCATCGAACCCGGCGTGCAGCTGCTCGGCAAAACGAAAATTGGGATGCGCTGCACCATTCGAACGGGAAGCGTTCTCAGCGATGCGATTCTCGGCGATGACGTGACGGTTGAGCCGCATTGCGTCGTGGCGCAGAGCCGCCTCGATGACCGCGTCATCATCGGCCCCTTCGCGCGACTCCGCCCGAACAATCACCTGAAAGCGGATTCGCGCATCGGCAACTTCGTCGAGTTGAAGAAGAGCACCATCGGCGAAGGCACCAAGGCGATGCACCTTTCGTACCTTGGCGATACGAAGATCGGCACGAAAGCAAACATCGGCGCCGGCACAATCACCTGCAACTACGACGGCTTCCACAAATTCCCGACGCACATCGGCAACAAAGTTTTTGTCGGAAGCGATTCCGCTCTGATTGCGCCTGTTCGAATCGGCAACGGCGCGTATATCGCCGCGGGATCCACGATCACCGACAACGTTCCCGCGGATGCCTTGGGAATCGCGCGCGGCCGACAAGCCAATAAACCCGGGTGGGCCGCGAAGCGGCGCCGTGAACTGGCGGCGGAAGCCAAGCCAGGGAAAAAGTCGAGAAAAAGGAAATCGAAGCGGCGCACGGCCCCGAAGAAGCGAAAATAGTGGTTTTCTTAGTGAGACTCGACGCACCATCATCCTCCCTGCATTTCCCGCACACATCATTGAATACGATGTTGGCCAGTGCTATCGTCCGCGGTACGTAAAGCGCAAGGAGTCTCTCCGTGGGCAATTGGCTGAATTGGGTGCTGGTGATCGGCGGCATCGTCTGCGTGATCATCGAGCTCGCGCTCGGTGCACTTACGGGATTTGACCTGGCGCTGGTAGGCGCGTCCCTCGTTGCTGGCGGCGCGGTCGGCCTCCTCTTCGGTTCGGCAAACGTTGGATTGCTCTCGGCGGCGGGGCTCGCGCTGGTCTATCTCGCTCTGTTCCGGCGCTGGTTGAAGGCCAAGTTGATGGTGAAAGAGCACGCCAGCAACGCCGACGCGGTGATGGGCAAGACCGGGGTGGTGACCAAACGGATCGCGGCGCGTGAGCCGGGCATGGTGAAACTTGGCGATGAAGTGTGGCGCGCGGAGTTGGCCAACGTGGAAGATCCGGCGCGCGAGACAGGCGCAATCGTAACTGTGCAGTCCGTCGAAGGCGTGACACTCAAGGTGAGGTGAACGGCTATGGATTCCAATGTGAACGTCCTAGTTGTCGTGCTGCTCTTCGTCATTGTGATTTTTGCGCTGGTGACCCTGGCAAAAGCGGCGCGGACAGTGAAGCAGTACGAAAAGGGATTAATCACGCGGCTGGGGAAATTTCACGCCATCGCGCAGTCGGGGCTGACGTTCATCCTGCCCTTTGTTGACGATATTGTTCGTGTGGACATGCGCGAGCAGGTGATCACCGTCCCGCCGCAGAAGCTGATCACCAAGGACAACGTGACGGTGGAAGTTGACGCCGTGGTCTATTACAAGGTCATCGATCCGGTGAAGTCCCAATATGAGGTCCAGGATTTCGGATATGCCTGCACCACGCTGGCGCAAACGAATCTGCGTAATTTGATCGGAGACCGCACGCTGGACGAAACACTTGTGGCTCGCGACATGATTAATACGAATTTACGCGAAGTGCTGGACGAAGCCACCAACAACTGGGGCTGCAAAGTAACACGAGTGGAAGTGCAGAAAATCGAGCCGCCGCGCGACATCACCGATGCGATGTCCCGTCAGATGAAGGCGGAGCGGGAGAAGCGCGCCGCCGTGCTGGAAGCCGAAGGCATCAAGCAGAGCCAGATTTTGCAGGCTGAAGGCAAGAAGCAGTCGGAAATCCTAAAGGCCGAAGGCGACGCGCAGGCGCGTATCACTCGTGCGAACGCGGAAGCGGAAGCGATCAAGCTGGTGTCCAACGCAGCGGAAACGTATTTCAAGGAACGCGCCGAAACGATGCGGCGCCTCGAAGTCCTCAACAACACGCTCGCCCAGAACACAAAATACATCGTGCCGTCCAACTCCAGCTTAGTAAACGTGCTGGGATTGGATGGCGCAGTTCAGGCCATGCCCAAGGCCTCGCCGGATGCTTCTGCACCGGCCGCCTCCGGGCCCGCAGGCAGATCGATTTGACCTCGCAGGAGTGCTGCGATGAGGCAAAAAGGGAAACTAACTCTTGGCACTCTTTGAGCTCTTTGGGTGGCTCAAGTATTTTCGTGAGAAGAGGCGCCAAGAAAACTTAAGTCAGGCAGAACTCCTCAGGAAGGAGCTTTTCCTGGTCGTCTCCGCGATTCTTGCAATCGTTGTTCTCATTGGCTTTCTCTTCGCTCTCGCCTGGATCTTTGGAAGATAGCCTTCTGTTTTTCAAGCGGCTTCCTTTCCGAGAAGCCAAAACGCTTGCGAGGGTCACTCGTGTGCTAAAATAGAGGTTCCCCAAATGTTCCAGGGAGCTACAACCTCATGAAATTTGGAGTCGTCGTTTTTCCTGGGTCCAATTGCGACCACGACGCGTTTTACGCCCTCGGAAACGTCCTGCAGAAGCCGGTCGAATTCATCTGGCACCAGTCGCAGGATCTCGCCAATTCCGACGCCATCATTTTGCCCGGCGGGTTTTCCTACGGCGATTATCTGCGCACCGGCGCCATCGCGCGCTTTTCGCCGGTGATGAAATCGGTCGAGAAATTCGCGAACAGCGGCGGTCTGGTCCTTGGCGTGTGCAATGGCTTCCAGATTCTCTGCGAAGCTGGACTGCTTCCGGGCGCGATGATGCGCAATAGCGGCCTGCGCTTCATTTGCCGCCACGTTCACATTCGCGTTGAACAGACGGACACGCCTTTCACCAACGCGGCTGCGAAAGGGCAGATCCTGAAAATTCCCATCGCGCATTCTGACGGCAATTACAATTGCGATGAAGCTACGCTCGCGAAACTCGAGAAAAACCGCCAGGTGATTTTCCGTTATACCACGCCGGATGGCTCAAACGACGGTGCCGGAAATCCCAACGGCGCTGTTCACAATATCGCCGGCATCTGCAATCGGGGGCGCAACGTCGCCGGCCTCATGCCGCACCCCGAGCGCGCGGTGGAAGCGGCCCTGGGTTCCACCGATGGCCTGACGATTTTCCGTTCCATGGTCGAAGCGCTCGTCGGCGCCGCAAAGGCCACCGCGTGAGCGGCGCAGAGCATCCGATTCGTGTCTGGCCGAGATTTGGGTCTCATCGCACGTTGTTTATGGGAGCGCTTCTCTTCTCGCTAATTCTGTCCCTCCAACTTACACAGGCGAAGTCGTCTCAGAATTCACCGGATGAGCTTCGGAGCGGAGCAGAGTCGTTCGTCAAGTTAGTTCAATCCAAGGAAACGACGGCGGTGCTAAATCGTTTCTCCGAGCAAGGTACGTCGTTCGTTGGCACAGCGTACGTGCCGTCCAAGGCGTCGCTCTCACCGGAGGAAATTCGTAAGGATTTCGATGCTAAGGTTGGGGTTTATTGCCTGTTTTTTGACACAAAATGCTTTCGGGAAGAAGACGGCAAGGAAAGAGCCCGGAGCAACGGTCGCGCGCTGAAGGCCTCTCTGAACTCATTAATTGATTTGCTGGCAAAGGCAACGGAGAAGAGATTTGTGACTTACGACATTAGTAGCACGAATGGAAAGGTGACTCTACTGCTGTCTGCCAGAACACCCGACACTGCGAGATTGGGCGAGGATGCAGTGAATTTCTACTTTCGGTTTGAGAATGGACAATGGAAACTCCGGAATATCGAGTACAACTGATTCGTCGACCCGTTCTCGATAGCGAATAGCAGGACCAGGCGAAGGAAAGATGGCCACCGCTAGCACTGAAATTCGAGTCACTCCAGAGATTGCTGCCGAACACGGCCTCACTGCCGAAGAATACGCGCGTGTCCAAAAAATCCTCGGGCGCGATCCGAACATCACGGAGCTGGGCATTTTCAGCGTGATGTGGAGCGAGCACTGCTCCTACAAATCGAGCAAAGTGCACCTCAAGCGGCTTCCGACTCGCGGCAAGCTCGTCGTGCAAGGCCCGGGCGAAAACGCAGGTGTCGTGGAGATCGGAGACGGACTCGTCGCCGCGTTCAAAATCGAATCGCACAATCATCCCAGCTATGTCGAGCCCTTCCAGGGTGCGACCACCGGAGTTGGCGGGATCCTTCGCGACATCTTCACCATGGGCGCGCGGCCCATCGCTGTGCTGGATTCCCTGCGTTTCGGCGAGATCACCGCGAACAAAAATACGAGTGAAGAGGAAGCCGCGAAGAACCGCCGCATCCTCGATGGCGTGATTCGCGGCATCGCCAACTATGGAAATTGCTTCGGAGTTCCCACTGTCGGCGGCGAAGTGTGCTTCGAGCCGTGCTATTCGCAGAATCCGCTGGTGAACGCTCTCGCGCTCGGCATCGCCAGGAAGGAAGAGATTTTCTTAGCCAAAGCAAAAGGCACGGGCAATCCCATAATTTACGTCGGCGCAAAGACGGGCCGCGACGGAATTCACGGCGCGTCGCTCCTTGCTTCCGCCGAATTCACCGAAGAGTCGCAACAGAAGCGCCCTAATGTCCAGGTCGGCGACCCTTTCGTGGAAAAGCTGCTGCTCGAAGCCTGCCTCGAAGCCATGCAGACCGGCGCCGTTGTCGCGATCCAGGATATGGGCGCGGCGGGTCTCACGTGCTCCACGACGGAAATGGCCTCCCGCGGCGGCACCGGCATCGAAATCGATCTCGCGAAAGTTCCGCAGCGCGAAACCGGGATGACGCCCTACGAAATCATGCTTAGCGAATCGCAGGAGCGCATGTTGCTCGTCGCCGAGAATGGCCACGAACACGAAGTGCTCGCCGTCTTCAAGAAATGGGGACTCGACGCCATGGTCGTCGGGCAGGTCACCGACGGCGGCTTGATGCGCGTGAAAGATCACGGCAAGACCGTCGCGGAAATTCCGGCGCATCCACTTGCGGAGGAGGGCCCCGTCTATAACCGGCCGCTCGCCGCTCCCGCGCCGCGCGTGGAATCCGAAAAAGATTGGTTCACGTTTGCGCCCGAAGGGGCAAACCTCACGCAGAATTTCGTCAAGTTGTTGTCATCGCCTGCGATTGCCTCGAAGCGCTGGATCACCGAGCAGTACGACACGTCGGTCCGAACAAACACTCTGGCCGGACCGGGCGCCAGCGACGCCGCGGTTGTACGCATCAAAGATCCGAAGACGGGCGTCGTAAAGCGCGCGCTGGCGCTTTCCACCGACGGCAACGGCCGCTGGTGCCAATTGAATCCGCGCGTCGGCGCGATGCACGCCGTCGCCGAAGCCGCTCGCAACGTCGCCGCGAGCGGCGCGCGCCCCATCGCCGCCACGAATTGCCTGAACTTCGGCAGTCCGGAAAAAGCAGAGGTGATGTGGCAATTCTCCCAGGTGATTGACGGCGTCGGCGAAGCCTGCACCGCCCTCGGCACACCCATCACCGGCGGCAATGTCAGCTTCTACAACGAGACGCTCGGCAAATCGATCTATCCCACGCCGGTCATCGGCGTCCTCGGCATCTTAGACGACGCCTCTCGCGTCCTGAAGATTGCCTTCCGCGAAGAAGGTGACATCATCTTGTTGCTGGACGGTGTTGGAGCAACCGTGGGGGCACGATACATCGCGCCCTCTTCGGAGAATGTCGCCCGCGAATTCTCCTCTTCTGAATACTCAAAAACGGTCGGCGGCATCGTAGCCGGCGAACCACCAGCCATCGACCTCAGTGCCGAAAAGCGCCTAATCGACTGCCTCGTCGCCCTCGCCGCCGAAGGCAGCCTCCAATCCGCCCACGACATTTCCGACGGTGGCCTCGCCGCCACCCTGGCCGAGTCCTGCTTCTCCGCGAACGAATTGGGCACGAACGCAAAACTCGAAGAAACTGGTCCGGCCGAGTCCGCCCTCTTCGGCGAGCGCGGCGCTCGCACGGTCGTATCCGTCAAGCCCTCGCACCTTGCCCGCGTTCTCAATACTGCGAGACAATATCAAGTGGCGGCGCACCAGGTCGGTAAGGTCATCCGCGGCGATGCTTTCCGCATCCAATACAAGGGGAGCGCGGTGATCGACAGTTCGGTCGAAGGACTCCGCGACGCCTGGGCCCATTCACTGGAACGCACACTTAAGATCCGATGACCAGTCATCTCATTCCCACTGACGATCATTTCCACGACGAGTGTGGTGTCTTCGGCGTGTTCGGCCATCCCGAAGCGGCGAACCTCGCCTATCTCGGTCTTTATGCGCTGCAACATCGCGGCCAGGAATCTGCCGGCATTGTCTCCAGCGACGGCAATGAACTTCATCTCCATCGCGCCATGGGCGAAGTCGAAGAAATCTTTCAACCCGGCGTGCTCGCGCAGCTCCCCGGAAGCCTCGCCATCGGCCACACGCGCTACTCCACCGCGGGCGACAAGGCTCTGCTCAACGCCCAGCCCATCATGATCGACTGCAACAAGGGCAAAGTCGCCCTCGGCCACAACGGCAATCTCACCAACGCCGCCGAGTGGCGCCGCAAGCTCGAGCATCGCGGCTCCATTTTCCAGACCAACAGCGACACCGAAGTCATCGTGCACCTGATCGCGCGCTCGCAAGCCCGAAATCTTTCCGGCGCGCTGGGCGACGCCCTCAATCAAGTGGAAGGCGCGTATTCGCTGGTGATGTTGACGCAGGATGAGCTGTACGCGGTGCGCGATCCCCGCGGATTCCGTCCGCTCGTTCTCGGAAAGCTGACAACACCCGGCGGCTTCGTTTCATGGCTGGTGGCGTCCGAAACCTGCGCGTTCGATCTCCTCAACGCGCAATACGTCCGCGAAATCGAGCCCGGCGAAATGGTGCGAATCTCGAAATCCGGCATCGAATCCATTCACTTCGCGCCGCAAAAGCCCCTCCAGCAGTGCATTTTCGAGCACGTCTATTTCTCCCGGCCCGACAGCATTATTTTTGGCCGCTCCGTCAACGAAAGCCGCGAGATGCTCGGCCGCCTGCTCGCGCGCGAACATCCGGTGGACGCGGACATCGTTGTTCCTGTGCCAGACTCCGGCGTTCCTGCGGCCGTCGGCTACGCGCTCGAATCAAAAATTCCTTTTCGCATGGGCTTGATCCGCAATCATTACATTGGCCGCACGTTCATCGAGCCTTCGCAAGCCATCCGCAATTTCGGCGTAAAACTAAAATTAAATCCCATCCGCGGCCTCATCGAGGGCCAACGCGTCATCCTCGTCGACGATTCCATCGTCCGCGGCACCACCAGCCGCAAAATCGTCCGCATGGTCCGCGAAGCCGGCGCGAAAGAAGTCCACGTGCGCATCAGCTGCCCGCCGACGATTTCACCGTGCTACTACGGCGTGGACACGCCCACGCGCGAAGAATTGATTGCTTCTTCCAATACGCCGGAAGAAATCTGCAAATTCCTCGGTGCCGATTCCCTCGGCTATGTTTCGCTCCCCGCGCTTCGCCAAGCGCTCAGCGACACCGAAGGCAAATTCTGTACGTCTTGTTATACGGGTGTTTACCCGACCGATCTGGTGCAGCTAGAAGTTGGGAAAGGCGCGCCAAACGGAAAATCCTGCGACGCGGCAAACGGAAGCGCAAGCGACTCCGTACCCGCCGAGCGCCCAGTGGCGGTGGAACGTGAAAGCTGACAAAAAGAAAACGCAACAGGAAGAAAACGTGCCGGTGAAGACCAAGATTCAGCGCGAGATCATCGCGTGGTTCTGGGTCGGCCTCGCCTTTCTCCTCATCAATGGCGCGGTCGGACAGGCGCGCGTCATCCCCTCGGGCTCGATGGAAAACACGCTGCTCATCGGCGACCACCTCATCATGAGCCGCATCGGCTACGACGCCGGCGTGCCCTTCACCAATTTGCACGTCCCCCTCTGGCGCTCTCCCAAGCGCCAGCAAGTCATCATCTTCAAGCCGCCCTTCGCACCGGATCAGCCGGACTATGTGAAACGCGTGATTGGACTCCCCGGCGACACCGTGGACATTCATGACGGCGCTGTATGGGTCAATGGGCAAAAGCTTGTGGAAAAGTACACCAGCGGCCTCAGCGAGCCCTACGAATTGCACACGCCTTACAAAGTTCCCTCTGATTGCTATTTCGTTATGGGAGATAATCGCGCGAATTCCTACGATAGCCGCTTCTGGGGCTGCGTCCCTCGCAATGACATCATCGGAACGCCCGTGATTATTTATATGTCGCTGGATGTTTCGCCCGAAGCCTGGGAGCCCGGCCAGATTCGCGAACGTTTTTTTGCGTATGCCAACGCCCTTCTGCATCCTGGGATCGTGCGCTGGAAGCGCATTTTTCACACATTTTAGTTTGTCCCGGTAAGCGATTGCAGTCGGCAGCAAACGCCGCCGCCCACCGCGGTGTTCGAATGAATTCCTCGAAGTGAACTACGGGCTGCGAACTTTGCCCGAATCGGTAGCGGAAACGGGAGCGCCCAGGTTTCTCATGAAATATGCCGATGCTGGGGTGAATATCGCCGTCGCGGACGACGCCAAGCAGCGCATCCGGCATCACGCCAGCCGCACCTTCACACCCGGCGTCCTTAGCGGCATCGGCAGCTTCGGCGCGCTCTTCGCGCTCGACCGCAAAAAATGGAAAGAGCCCGTGCTCGTCTCCAGCGCCGATGGCGTCGGCACAAAACTAAAAATTGCCATGGCCATGGGCGTCCATTCCACCGTCGGCGGCGACCTCGTCAATCACTGCATCAATGACATTCTTGTGCAGGGCGCCGAGCCGCTTTTTTTTCTCGACTA
>JBARRT010000045.1:0-44712 GCA_049644365.1 Candidatus Acidiferrum sp.
GGTTGGGTGAACTGATGTTTGCTGAAACGCGTGCGGTAGGGCGGCAAAACCTGCGCGGCCACTTGCAGTGCCACGCGCGCAAAAGGCAGGAGTCCGACCTCGGCCATGGTCCCTCCTGCCTATCAGCCAACACCGCAACTCACACTTCGTCGATGCCTCTCTTGCAATCTGTGCTCAGGATGTCAACAGAGCCAGTGTTGATTCTAAAGAACTTAATCTAACGGTAAGTCATTTAGAATCAACACTTACAAAAAACAGGGGGAGGTACAACGAGGGGGGACAGACCGGGAGCATTCCTGACACTTAGAATCGCTCCACCGCGCTACATGCCTTCGTAGTTGGGTCCCCCTCCGCCCTCGGGCACGACCCAGTCGATGATCTGGTACGGATCGGCGATATCGCACGTTTTGCAGTGCACGCAGTTCGCGGCGCTGATCTTCAGCTTCAGGCTGCCGCTCGTTTCCTTCACCATCTCGTATACCGCTGCCGGGCAAAAATACTGGCAGGGGTTGCCGTACTCTTCGACGCACTTCGTCGCGCAGACATTCAAGTCGTGCACGACGAGATGACACGGCTGGTCTTCTTCATGCCGCGTCCCGGAGTGGTACACGTCCGTCAGCCGGTCGAAGGTGAGTTTCCCGTCTCCTTTGAAACGCTCCGGAGCAGGCCGCCCGTTGATTTTCTTGTACACTTCATGCCCCGCGTGCGCGCGCATCGGGTCGATGAGCCCGCGCCCGCCGGTAATCTGCTGGAACGCTGTATGAACAAATCCAGCGAGCATGCCGTGTTGAAACGATTGGTGAAAATTGCGGACCTGCCACAGCTCCTTCTTAATGTAGCTCTGCTCGACTTTCTCCGGGAACGCGCTGAGCGTTTTCGCGGAAGTATCGCCGGCTTTTAGTGCATCGAAAATCGTCTCGGCCGCCAGCATCCCGCTCTTCATCGCCAGGTGGATACCTTTCAGCCGCTGCGAATCGAGAAAACTTCCCGAATCGCCGATGATCAGTCCGCCGTCCACATACGTCCGCGGCATCGAGTACCATCCGCCGTACGGCAGCGACTTCGCGCCGTAGCGCACCAGTTTTCCGCCCTCGAGAATTTTCTTTAGGAACGGATGCGTCTTCCAAATTTGAAACGCGGCGTGCGGATCGAACTGCGGATCGGCATACTCCAGCGCCAGCACCAAACCGATCGAGAGCCTGTTGTTGGAAAGCCCGTAAATCCACCCGCCGCCGTACATGTCCGTGGAAACCGGCCAGCCCAGTGTATGCGCCACGTAGCCCGGCGCGATGCGCCCCGGCTGCACGTCCCACAATTCCTTGATCCCGATCCCGTAGCTTTGCGGGTTGATGTTGTCGAGTTTTTTCTTTTCTACGAGTTTTTTCGTCAACGACCCGCGCGTGCCCTCCGCCAGCACCGTTACCTTCGCGCGCAGTTCGTAGCCCGGAGTGAAGTTAGCTTTCGGCTTGCCGTTCTTGTCGAGGCCCTTGTCTTCGGTGATGACGCCTGCGATGCCATCTCGTTCGTCGGCCGCTTCGCGGCTGCCATTAGAAAAGATGAGCTCCGCGCCGCCAAATTCTTTGAACACATTGACGCCCGCCGCTTCGACTAAGCCGCCGAGCCACTTGACGATTTTATTGAGAGAAATGACGTAGTTGCCTTTGTTTTTGAAGGGAGGCGGTGTAATCGGAAACCGGAAGGACGAGTTTTTCGTGAACAGCAGCGCCGCATCATCCGTCACCGGTGTATCCAGCGGCGCGCTCTTCTCAAAATCCGGCACCAGCTCCGCCAGCGCCTTCGGATTCATGATCGCGCCGGAAAGCTGGTGCGCCCCAATCTCGCGCCCCTTCTCCAGCACGTAAATATTTTCCGCGGAAAGCTCCGGCTTCGCGCCGTTTGCGTTGTGCTGTTTGATGAGGTTCGCCAAGTGCAGCGCGCAAGCCAGCCCCGCCGGCCCCGCGCCGACGATCAACACATCCGCTTCAAGTTGTTCGCGCTGTATGGTCACGGGCTTATTCTAGCAGACAGGTACTTCGCTACTGAATCGACACGCCGCACGCTCATGGCAATATGAATGTGCCCGTCATATCAATCAGAATAAGGTAGGCCGAATGGCGGCAGAAACTAGAACCAATATGAGCCAAAACTTCAGCAGGAGTGCCATCGGCAGTCTCGCTTTGCTCCTCGTCCTTCCTGCAGCCATTCTCTGCGGTCTTGTCTGGAATCCATTTCTAGATGCGTGGATGGCAATCGTTATCGTCATAAGTCCTATTGCGGCCGTGTTCTTGGCGCATCTTTCACTCAAGCAGATACGCAGTTCAATGGGCAGAACGAGGGGTATGCGTTTAGCGAAGATCTCTCTTCTCTTTGGCTACGCGGAGATCGGGTTATTAGCAATCGTTCTGCTTTTTCCTCGACGAGAAGACCGCAAGCAGGCCTATGCGGCTTCTGCCGTCGGCTCACTCAGGGTGTTAGACACAGCCATGCATGCATACGCAGATTCTCATCCGGGGCAAGGCTACCCCGCGAGCCTGACCGCGCTCCCCTCCGCAGTGCAAGGAGATGATTATGAGTCTTCGGTCGTGCGGTCCCTAAGCGACGGGCACCGGAGTTGCTATCGATTCTCTTACTCAGCGAGAAGTAGACACAGTGATGAGCACTTTGATGCGTATGAGGTTCTAGCAGATCCCGTCTGCCCCGGCACGTCCTACCTACGGCATTTCTTCATGGATCAAACCGGTACAATTAGAATGGCACAGGGTGGGCCCGCAAACGCTCAGAGCCCGGCACTCCAATAGGACAACGACGCACTAGGCATTTACGATCTCGGTGGTATCGGCGGGAAGCTTCAGATCTTTTTCGCGATATTCATCCGCGATCATCGCGAAGACCTTCGTCAATTCAGCAAGTGATGCTTCGCGTGTATCCATCAACGCATAGCATCCGGGAATGGCGGGAATTTCGGCAACCCAGGCCATCCTCCTGTCGATAAAGAATGGCTTTGTAATCTTCAAGTTTCATGGTGATTCTCAAAGTACACGCCAAACAATGCATCCAGGCGCTACTACGCGCTCTTGGCCTTTTCCAGGGCTTCGGTGAGGGCGGGCATGATTTCGAAGATGTCACCGACCACGCCGTAGTCGGCGATTTCGAAAATGGGGGCGTTGGCATCCTTGTTGATCGCCACGATGGTGCGTGCGCCCTTCATCCCGACCACGTGTTGGATCGCGCCGCTGATGCCGAGCGCCAGGTACAGTTTCGGCGCGACGGTCTGGCCGGAGCTGCCGATCTGGCGCTCCATCGGGAGCCACCCTTCATCGCAGATCGGCCGGGACGCGGCGATTTCGCCGCCGAGCGCTTTCGCCAGCGCTTCCGCCTGCGGAATATTTTCCGGCGCTTTGATGCCGCGGCCGATCGCCACGATGAGCGGCGCTTGCGTCAAATCCACCGCGGACTTCGCTTCCTTGAAGAGATCGAGCGGCTTGGTGCGAATCTGTTCGGCGTTCACGTTCACACTTACGGCGTTCACCGGGGCTTTTCCGGAAGGATGCGCCGCGAGCAAATCCGCGCGAAACGCGCCGGACTGAAACGAAGCAAACCACGGCGCTGTTCCCACAAAAATTACGTCCGCAGCAGTTTTGCCCTGGAACATTTGCCGCACAAAAACGAGCTTGCCACTTTCGTTGCGATAGCCGATGCAATCGCCAATCATGCCCTTGCCGAGCATGGCTGCAAGCTTCGGCGCGAAGTCGCGCACTTGATATGTATGCGGAAACAAAACCAGTTCCGGTTTCGCCGATTCGATCACCTGCTTCAGCGCCACGCAATATCCATCCGCGGTGTAAGCTTCGAGCAAGTCGTGTTGCACCTTCAGAACTTCGGCGACGTTTTTTGCAGCCAGTTCGTCCGCGAACGCCGCGATGCCCTTCCCAATGACCAGCGCGCTGACCGTGCTCGATGTGTCTTTCGCAATCTGCTGCGCCGCGGCCAGCGTTTCAAAGCTCGCGTTGTTCCACTTCCCTTGCCGCTGTTCGGTGATCACAAGAATTTTCATGGTCAGATCACCCGCGCTTCAAATTTCAGTTTTTCGACGAGCTTTGTCGCCACTTCCTTGGGTGTGCCGGTTAAGAACTCCGTTTTCTTTGTTTTCGTTGGCACGTAAATCTTTTCGATCTTCTGGGTCGGCTCGCCGGAAACTCCCAGCGACTCGCGGGTCATCGCTACGATTTCTTTTTTCTTCGCCGCCATGATGCCTTTCAGCGTGGCGTAGCGCACCTTGTTGATGCCGGACTGAATCGAGAGCACCGCCGGCAGCGGGCACTCGATGTGCTGAAACCAGCCCGCTTCGAGTTCCCTCTTCAATTTCATTTTTCCATCGGCGACTTCGATTTGCATGATGATCGTCGCGTGCGGCAAATCCAGCAGTCCCGCGAGCAGCACGCCGGTCTGGCCAAAACCGTGATCGTCGCTCTGCAATCCGGTCAGCACTAAATCCGCTTTTTCCTTTTGAATGGCGGCTGCCAGCGTCTTCGCCGACCCCAGCGGATCGAGCTGCGCGAAATTTTCGTCCACGATGTGAATCGCGCTATCCGCGCCCTTCGCCAGCGCCTCCTTAATCGTCTGTTTCACGCGCTCCGGTCCGAGCGACAGAGCAATCACTTCTCCACCGTGCTTCTCCTTCAGCCGCAGCGCTTCTTCCAGCGCGTAGCTGTCCGGCTCGTTCATCTCGAAGCCGATGTCCGATTCCTTGATCCAGTTTCCGGCGATCGCCAGCGGCGCGTCTTTCGCGGGAACCTGCTTGATGCACACAATAATTTTCACAAAATTCTTCCTTCTTGGACTCCAAATCTCAACTGTGACTCATACGGAAGGGAAGCTACTTGCCTGACCACCGCTTGAAAATCAGCGCGGCATTGGTGCCGCCAAATCCAAACGAATTCGAGAGCGCATACTCCACCGAAGCTTTGCGCGCTGTGTTCGGCACATAATCCAAATCGCATTCCGGATCGGGAGTCTCGTAGTTGATCGTCGGTGGCAAAATCTGGTCGCGGAGCGCGAGCACGCTGATGCCAGCTTCCAATCCACCCGCGCCGCCCAGCAAATGTCCGGTCATCGATTTCGTCGAGCTGACCGGTACTTGCTTGGCACGCTCCCCGAACACGCGCTTCAGCGCGCGCGTCTCAATGGCGTCACCGATGGGCGTCGAAGTGCCATGCGCGTTCACGTAGCCGATGTCTTCCGGCTTCAGCTTCGCGTCCTTGATCGCTGCGCGCATCACGCGAAACGCGCCATCGCCGTCCTCGGCAGGCTGCGTAATGTGATACGCGTCGCCGGACATTCCGTAGCCTACAATTTCCGCCAGGATCGGCGCATTCCGTTTCTGCGCGTGCTCGAGTGATTCCAGAATCACGATCCCGGCGCCTTCGCCCACGACGAAGCCGTCACGATCCGCATCCCAGGGCCGGCTCGCGCGCGCCGGATCGTCGTTGCGCGTCGAAAGCGCTTTCATGGCCGCGAATCCGCCGACGCCCATCGGCGTAATGGTCGCTTCCGTTCCGCCGCAGATCATCATCTCCGCCGCGCCGCGCTCAATGATCTTGAAGGAGTCGCCAATCGCATGCGCCGAAGCGGAGCACGCCGTGGCCGTCGCGGAATTCGGCCCGCGCGCGCCGTAGCGAATCGAAATATGTCCCGAAGCGAGGTTGACGATCGCGGAAGGAATAAAGAAAGGAGAAATCTTGCCCGGCCCGCCCTGCACCAGTTTCCAGTGTTCACGCTCGATGATGTCGAACCCGCCGATACCCGACGAAACGTAAACGCCAACCTCGTCCAGGTCCGAATCTTCCTTCTTCCAATTGGAAGACTTCACAGCAAAATCCGCGGCGGCTAGCGCCACCTGGATGAAGCGGCCCATTTTTTTCATTTCTTTTTTCTCGATCCACAGGAACGGATCGAAGTTCTTGATCTCACCGGCGATTTTGCAGTCAAAACCGTTGGTATCAAATTGCGTGATAGGCCCAATGCCGCTCTGCCCGGCCACGAGGTTTTTCCAGCTTTCCTCCGTGCCGATGCCCAGCGCGCAGACCAGTCCGACGCCCGTAACCACTACACGGCGAGTCAACTCTTCACTGCTCCCTGTTGAGGTGTGGATTCCGTGGCTTACTTACCCTTGGAGTGCTTGTCGATGTATTCGACCGCGTCCTTGACCGTCGTCATCTTCTCGGCGTCCTCGTCGGGCACTTCAATGCCGAACGCTTCCTCGAACGCCATCACCAATTCCACCTGGTCCAGCGAGTCCGCTCCCAGGTCGTCGACGAACGACGCCGTGGGCGTCACTTCCGCCTCATCCACGCCGAGCTGCTCGACGATAATCTGCTTTACGCGTTCTTCCACGCTCGCCATTCCCGTTTCCTCCGCGATTTGCTATCGCTTGCTATGCCCGGCTGGTGGTGCTGCTCGGGTCGTGCGTCCAAACTCGTGGTTAAAGCCCGTTTACTCAGATTCGCGACCGCCCGCGGCGGTTGCGGCCCCACTACCCTAAAATTGCTCTCCGGGATAACCTGCCCATTCTAGTGACCCCGCCCCGATAGGTCAACTTTTGGGGCTCTCGCGTAGTGAGTTAGTCTACATTCGACCGGTTGGCGGTCTTGGCCACTCACGCAAGACGTTTGACTTAGCTTCTTATGCGTTCTTCCAACAATACTTTCACAGTTTCGCCCACTTTTTTTCCGATTGCTTGCCGTATGTCTGCCTTCACAGGCAGCTTATGTGTGCCGTCACCGAGAGCCATAAACGAGCTTCGAAATGGATGACCATCAATTCTGCCTCTGACCTTAACCAGACCACGGGTTCCAAAAAACTTAACTGAGCCGGGCCAGATGACATAAGTCCAGCCACCTTTCTTGGGGCTTTTTTGCAGTTTGGCAGTGAATGTTTTCTTTAGCATCCTTGGTTTCCCATTCTTTCGATCCGACTGCGGCGAAAGTAGTTCAAGCCAAATACATCCCGCCGTTCACGTCCAAAACATGGCCCGTAATGTAGCCCGCTTCGTCGCTGGCTAGAAACACGATTGCGGCGGCTACATCGCGCGCGGAACCCATGCGGCCCAGCGGAATTCGCGTTTTCAGTTCTTCTTTCACTTTGTCACCGAGCACGTCGGTCATCGGCGTCTCGATGAATCCGGGTGCGATTGCATTTACAGTAATGTTTCGCGACGAAATCTCGATGGCTATCGCTTTCGTCAGCCCAATCAAGCCGGCCTTCGCGGCAACATAATTGGACTGGCCGGCGTTTCCCATCTGCGCGACGACGGAAGCAATATTGATGATGCGACCGGCGCGCGCCTTCATCATCGTTGGTAATGCTTGCTGGATGCACAGGTGCGCGCCGGTGAGATTCGTTCGAATTACGGCGTCCCAATCATCGGCCTTCATGCGCATCGCCAGGCCATCGCGCGTGATCGCTGCGTTGTTCACCAGAATGTCCAGCCGGCCAAATTTTTCCAAAACCTGTTTGAATCCTGCTTTTACCTGCTCGGCGTCGGCGACATCCATTTTCACGGCAAACGCGACGCCACCGGCGGCGGTAATTTCCGATACCAGCGCCGTGAGCTTTTCTTCTGTGCGGGCGGCAACGGCGACTTTCGCGCCGGCTTCCGCCAACGCTAGCGCGGTGTGGCGACCAATGCCCTGCGACGCGCCGGTGACCACGGCTACTTTGTTCTTCAGGCTAAACATTGTCTGTGGCACAGGCTTTAGCCTGTGCATTGTTCCTTTGGAACGAAATCAAGTCTGCACCGGCTAAAGCCTGTGCTACTAAGCTGCGTCCGACCGGGCACCGGCAATTTTTTCTGTCGTTGCCGCCAGACTTTTCTCGTCTTCGACGTTCAAGGTCGCCACCGAGCGCTCGATCTGGCGCAGCAAGCCTGTCAGCACGCGGCCCGGGCCGACTTCGACGAAGGTGTTCACGCCTTCATCGATCAGGAGGCGCACGGATTCTTCCCAACGCACCGGGGCCGTTACCTGGCGAATCAGCGCCTCGCGGGCTTCGTCGCCGTGTTCGATGGTGTCCGCGTCCACGTTGGTCACCAGCGGCACGCGCAAATTCGAAAACTCCGTATTCCGCAAATCCTTCTCCAGCTTTTCCTGCGCGGGCATCATCAGCGCCGAATGGAACGGCGCCGACACCGGAAGAATCACGGCGCGTTTGGCCCCCGCTTGCGAGGCCAGCTCCACGGCGCGCTTTACCGCGCTCGCATGCCCGGAAATCACCGTCTGTTCCGGCGAATTCAAGTTCGCCGCCGCGCAGACTTCGCCTTCCGCCGCGCGCTTGCAAGCATCGGCCACCACCGCGTGGGACAATCCCATGATCGCGGCCATCGCGCCGACCCCTGCGGGAACCGCTTCCTGCATGTACGTCCCGCGCTTGCGCACGAGCTGCACGGCGTCCGAAAACTTCAGTGAACCCGCGGCAACCAGCGCCGAATACTCGCCCAAGCTGTGCCCGGCCACAAAATCCGGCTGCAAACCCTTCTCCGCAAGGACGCGATGCACGGCCACAGAACAGGTCAGAATCGCCGGCTGGGTGTTGGCTGTGAGTTTGAGTTCTTCTTCCGAGCCCTCAAAGCAGATCTTTGAAATCGAAAAGCCCAGCGCCTGGTCCGCCTCGTCAAACACGGCGCGCGCCGCCGGATATTTTTCCGCCAGCTCTTTGCCCATACCGGAGTATTGCGACGCTTGCCCCGGAAACACAAATGCGACTTTGCCCATCGCTGCTTCCTTTTCTCGGCCCTCAGGCGGGTACCAAGGTGGACGAGAGCTCCTGTTCGATCTTTTCGTTCATGCGCGCGCGGGCGAGTCCCGCAGCCACGCGAATCGCGTTTTTCACAGCGTTGGCGTTCGAACGGCCGTGCCCGATCACGCAGACGCCGCGGACGCCCAGCAACGGCGCGCCGCCGTACTCCGTGTAATCAATCGTCTTTCGAAGCGCCTTGAAGGCGCCTTTCGAAAGCATCGCGCCCACTTGCGTGAAGATAGAAGTGTCCAGCGACTTTTTCAGCAAGCCGAAAATCTGAAACGCCAGGCCTTCGCAAATCTTCAGTGCGATGTTTCCTACGAATCCGTCGCTCACAATCACGTCCACGTTTCCCGAAAAAAGATCCCCGCCTTCGACATTCCCGATGAAGTGCACGGGGCTTTTCTTCAAGCGGGTAAAGACCTCGCGGGTCAGCTCATTGCCCTTGATCTCTTCTTCACCGACGGAGAGCAAGCCGACGCGCGGCCGCCGGTTGCCGAACGTCGCGCGATAATACACCTCGCCCATCACGGCGAACTGCACCAAATGCTCGGGTTTGGAATCCACGTTCGCGCCCACGTCCAGCAGCACGGAAACGCCGCCCTTGGCGTTCGGAAACGGGGCAGCCAGCGCCACGCGGTCCACCGACTCCAGCGTGCCCAGTAGAAATCGCGCCACGGTCATCACCGCGCCGGTGTTTCCCGCGCTGACCATCCCATCGGCCTTGGCCTCGCGCACCAATCGCGCCGCCACGTGCACCGAGCTGTCCTTCTTCCTGCGAAACGCCTGCGCAGGATGATCATTCATGGTGATCACTTCGCTTGCCGCCACGATCTCGATGGGCAGGTTCGGCGAGGCGTGCCGAGCCAGCTCCGCGCGCACCACGTTCGGCTGTCCCACGAGCAAAACGCGCACGCCCAGCTCCCGTGCGGCCAGCACACTGCCTTCGACTTCGGGGCGGGGCGCGTGGTCTCCGCCCATGGCGTCAACGGCGATGGTGATCATGGGATTTTGCCCGCGGGCTAAAAGAGAAAAATCTTACGCCGAAGCTTTCACAGCTTTGCCCTTGTAGTAGCCGCAATGCGGGCAAGCCTGGTGCGGCTGCTTCATTTCGTGGCAGTTCGGACACTTGCCCAGCGCGGGTTTGGACAAGAAATCATTCGCCCGCCGCGTGCTGGTGCGTCGCTTCGAATGCCGTCGTTTTGGGTTAGGCATAGCAATACTCCTCGGTCCCGCCGCATTGGGCGGATTGTATAGGGCTTCTCGCCCGGAAACCTATTGTTTTTTCAGCCAGTCCTGCTTGAGGCGCGCGAGAGGGGCCATTCGGGGGTCCGTCGCGTGGGTCTCACAGCGGCACTCTTCATGGTTCAGGTTTGCGCCGCAACTCGGGCACAGCCCCCGGCAGTCGCTCTGGCAAATCACCTTCAACGGCAGCGCCAGCAGCACCTGCTCTTTGATCACGTCCGCCAGGAAGAGTCCTTCTCCATCGTAGAATCCAATTTCGGTATCGTCGTCCTTCAGCCGGTCCTCTTTCGGCTTGGCATCCTTTGGCAGCGGCGCGTAAAACAGGTCAAACGCCCGGCTGACTTCTTCCACGACCGGCTCCAGGCACCGTGCGCACACCAACTCGATCTTCGTCTCGAAGTTTCCCTCGATGCGAATCTGCCCTTCCAGGAGTTCTGCCGTCGCCGTCACTTCCAGCGGCTCGATTTGCTTGATCTCCGCGGAATGAAAATCGATGCTGCCCGGAGCATAGGTCTTCCGAATGCGCAGCTTGTGGACGGCCAATTCCTTGACGTCAAGGAACATCTCTTCAGCGCCTCCGGCGCGTACGCTCATGCTTTACCATTATTCAGTCGCCCCTGCGCCAAGTCAAGGAAACGACTCTCCCGCCTTCCCGATTTAGCACCCTCTTTGTCACCGCCCCGCTCTAGTACCCTCCTTTATAAAGCCTTTCTGCGAACAGCTCTATCGTTCCGCGCGGCACCAGTTTCTGTCGCCATGATTCCGGGATGAATTCTCGAAAGTGCTTCGGCCGAGGGGTGGTGGTCCTCCTGTCTACCAGGCAAAAAATTCCTGGCACTAGTACTAAGTTCCAGGTTCGCGCTTAGGGATCGAACTACTTATCTTTATGATTCCAAATGCTGTTACTCCAGAATGCTAAATTTCCTACCTTTTTGGCGCAATTCGTGCCTTACTGTAGGTTCCCGGTCCAAATCGAATTGGAGGAAACTCGATGCGATTTCGGACTTCAATGTGTCTAGCTACGCTGTTCCTATTCTGCTTAACGATCGCGGCCTGGTCCACACCGCACTCCATCCTGGCGGCAGGTCACGCGCAACCCACACCCGATAACCAATCCTTGTCCGGACAAATCACCTCGGTAGGAGATGCAGAATTCTCCGTGCAGGTGGCGAAAAACAAGGATATCAGCACTGTTAAATTCATGGTCGATGACAAGACGAAAGTCGAAGGCAAACTCGCTGTCGGTGCGCAAGCCACGGTCGAGTACCGTTCGAACGAAGGCAAAAACATTGCCGTTCACGTCATCGTGACACCAACTTCTGGAATGAGTTTGTAATCAAATAGACCGGCGACTGGAACGCGCCGGTCACGGACCTTTCATGCTTGGCCGCCCGCACCCAGCCCTCGCGGCCTATTTTCGTTTCGGCAAATGAGGAGTCCTGATGCGCACGACTCTGAAAATCATCCTGCCCTTGATCGTCAGCGTCGCCGCAGTGTCTCTGCTTTTTGCCGCGTACCAGGTGCGGACGGAGAAGCGCATTTTGCGCAGCGACCTCTCGCGCCGCGCGGAAATTCTCGGCGAGAGTTTGCAGGAAAATGTTGAGCCGTTGCTCGAGCGCGGGCAGGAGAAGAGTTTGCAGCGGCTGGTGGAACGGTTCGGACAGCGCGAGCATTTGAAAGGCGTCGCCATTTACGACGCGACGGGCGCGGTGCTCGCGATTACGCCCGGCATCGCGCTGGAATTTCGAATGCGCCCGGCGGTTGCGACGCGCGCCGCGCAAGCTGATACCGGCGCCGGGGAATTCCATGGCGCGGAACAAACTAACGCGTACAACAATGAAACGGTTCCGATTCACATTTACGCGCTCCCGCTCCACAGCCGAGGTGCGATGGCGGGAACGCTGGCGCTCTTCCACGATACGAGTTACATCGACCGGAAAGTCTCACTCACTCTGCGCGATTCCGTGCTGACTGCGCTCGTGCAAACGCTCTTGATTACCGGCCTCGCGTTCGTTCTGGTGCGATGGACGTTTACCGGGCCGCTGACGCGCACGGCAAAATGGCTGCGCACGCTTCGAACGGGGCAGCCCCACGCTCCTGGGGCTCTGGCACAAGGAGAAATCCTGGACCAAATCAACCGTGAAGTGACGCACCTCGCGCGTGACCTGAATACCGCACGGGCGGCGGCGGAACAGGAAGCGCGCTTGCGAGATACAAACGCATCGCTATGGACCGCAGAGCGCCTGCGCGTCAGCCTGCGAGGGAAACTGCAGAACAAACCGCTTTTTGTCGTTTCGAATCGCGAGCCGTATATGCACGTGTTCAGCGAGAAGGACAAATCCATCAACGTCATTGTACCGGCGAGCGGCGTCGTGACGGCCCTCGAACCTGTCCTGCGCGCCTGCAACGGCACCTGGATCGCCAACGGATCGGGCAGCGCGGACCGTGAAGTTGTGGACGTAAAAGATTGTCTGCGCGTTCCGCCCGATCATCCGAGTTACACGCTGCGCCGCGTCTGGCTCAGCGATGTAGAGGATAGAGGCTATTACGAAGGCTTTTCGAACGAGGGGCTCTGGCCGCTCTGCCACATCGCGCACACGCGTCCGATCTTCCGTCCTGAAGACTGGCTGGAGTATCAAAAAATCAATCGCCGCTTTGCGGACGCGGTTTTACAGGAAATGGAAGGCACGGAATCCCCGATTCTCCTCGCGCAGGATTATCACTTCGCGTTGCTGCCCAGGATGGTGAAGGAGGCACGGCCCGATGCGCGCGTGGCGATTTTCTGGCACATTCCGTGGCCGAACGCGGAAGTTTTTGGAATCTGTCCGTGGCAGCGAGAGCTAGTTGATGGATTGCTGGGCGCGGATCTAATTGGATTTCACATCCAATCGCACTGCAACAACTTTCTGGAGACCGTGGACCGGGCCCTGGAAGCGCTCACGGAATGGGACCGCTTCGCCGTGAATCGCCAGGGCCACCTGACACGCGTGCGGCCGTATCCGATCAGCGTGGCGTTTCCGGAACATTCGCGTGTCATCAACGAATCGCTCAGCGCGGGCGCGGAACGCGCGGCTTTGTGCGCCGAGCTAGGAATTGAGGCTTCCCTTCTCGGTGTCGGGGTAGATCGCGTGGATTACACCAAAGGACTTCTCGAGAGATTCAATGCCATCGAACGCTTTCTGGAATGGAATCCTGCCTACCAGCAGCGTTTCACGTTTGTGCAAATCGGAGCGCCGAGCCGCACGGACATCGAGCGGTACAAGAATTTCCTGGCGGAAGTAAGCGCCGAAGTGGAGCGCATCAACGCGCGCTTCCAGACCGGGCGCTGGAAACCCATTGTGTTCCTCAAAAGGCATCATTCGCACGAAGAAATCAAGCGCTATTACAACGCGGCTTCTTTCTGCATGGTCACCTCGCTGCACGACGGAATGAATCTCGTGGCCAAGGAATTTGTTGCGGCGCGCGAGGACGAGCGAGGTGCGCTGATCCTCAGCACGTTTGCGGGCGCGGCGCACGAACTACCCGATGCTTTGCTGGTGAATCCCTACGACGTTTCGCAGCTCGCGGAAGCCATCGATCGGGCGCTGGAGATGACCGAAGCGGAGCAGGCCGCGCGTATGCAGCACATGCGCCATGACGTACGCGAGCGCAACGTCTACCGCTGGGCGGCGCATCTGCTTTCCGACCTCACGGAGATCCGCATTGAAATTTCGGACCGCGCGGAGGCGCATGCATGAACACCGCGGAAACGCCGTTCGAATTCGTCACGGTTTCTTATCTCACGCGCATCGGCAACCAATCCGCGGGCACGCTTGCGGAGTTCTTGACGGGCCTCGAGAATTGCAGCGACGCCTCCATCTTTCATCACACGTTTCAAACGCTGGGCAGCCATCACTTCCTGACGGAAGGATTCTCCAATGACTTTGCGCAGTGGGTGCTCGTGGACGCCAACCGCAACGACCTTGCCGAGCAGCTCGCGGCGCTGGACATCCGCGACTATGTTTCCATCGCCGCGCTGCGCAGCGATCTCTGCCGCCTTACCAGCGACTATTGCGCTGCGTTCCCGCATCTTGCCAGCCAGGCCGCGCTGGAGCGTTTCTACTTTTGCGAGAGCGTCGAAGTTACCGCACCGCTCGGCCGCAGCGCGCAAACGCTCGATGAATTCCGGGACGGCATTGCGCACCTCAGTCACGCCAGCTTTTACTTTCACTTCATTTCTTCGCGGCTGCGACTCCAACTGCGGACGAACGATTTCTCGCACTGGCTTGCGGATAGCCTGGGACTCGGAACGCTGGGCGACAGCGTCAATCACATCGACATCTACACCAATACATTGGACGGTTCGCGCGCCAAACTACTGCGGCTCATCGACCGCGAAAGGAGGAAAGCATGAGCGAGACGCTGACGCTGAACCGCATTCCGCTGGACGACTACGCCGAACTGCTCGGTGCTGGTGAGATCGAGGAGTTGCGCGCGCTGGCCAAACCGCTGCGCGGCCGCAGCATCGAGATGATCAACTCGACGGCCGTCGGCGGCGGTGTGGCGGAAATTCTGAACCGCCTGGTGCCGCTGGCGGAAGAATTGGAACTCAACATCAAATGGGACGTGATGACCGGCGGCGAGGATTTCTTTGAAGTGACCAAATCGTTTCACAACGCGCTGCACGGCGCGCCTTATCGTGCGAGCCCGAGGGATTTCGAGATTTTTCTCGCGTACAACGAGCGGAACCGCGCAACTCTTCCGCTTGACGCCGAGTTCACGGTGATCCACGACCCGCAACCGGCGGCTTTGATTGATGCCCGGAGACCGGGCGTAAACCACTGGGTCTGGCGCTGCCATATCGATCTTTCGCATCCGAACCGCGCGGTCTGGGACTTCCTCGAAAAATTCGTTTCCCGGTATGACGGAGCGATGTTTTCCTCGCCGGAATTTTCCCGGCAGCTCCCGATTCCGCAGTATCTTTTCTATCCGGCGATCGATCCGCTCTCGGAGAAAAATCAGGAACTCCAGCCGGACTTCATCGCTGAAGTTCTCGAACGCTACCGGATCGATCCGCAGCGCACGATACTCACGCAAATCTCGCGCTTCGACCGCTTGAAGGATCCCGTCGGCGTGATCCGGGCGTACCGCATCGTGAAGCGATATTTCGATTGCCAGCTCGTCCTTGCAGGCGGCGGTGCAGCGGACGATCCGGAAGGCGCGGTAGTCTTGAAAGAGGTCCTGCGCGAAGCGGACAACGACGCCGATATCAAGATTCTTGAACTTCCGACGTGGGCGCCGCTAGAGGTCAACGCTCTGCAGAGGGCTTCCACGATTGTGATTCAGAAAAGCTTACGCGAAGGCTTCGGCCTCACCGTTTCCGAAGCCCTCTGGAAGAAAAAACCCGTCGTGGCTTCGGCAGTTGGCGGCATTCCGATCCAGATCATTCACAAGCACACCGGTCTGCTTGCGCATTCCGTGGAAGGCACAGCGTATCAAATTCGGTTCTTGCTCTCGCATCCGGAGATCGCGGCGAAGCTTGGCGAGCACGGTCATCAGCACGTAAAGGAAAATTTTCTGATCACGCAGAAATTGAAGCGTTATTTGACGCTTTTTCTGACTCTGGCCCGGGCGGCTTGAAGCGGCGCTAGACGTCTCGGCAACCCTACATCGCGAAGTCTCATCCAAATCCAGCAGGCAGAAGCTTACCCCTAGCCCGAAGCCAGCCCCTGTTTTCTGCATTTCCAAATTGTCTGTCCAAGGAGACCTCGAATGAAGCGTCTTGCACTTCTGTTATTTCTAGCAGGCTGGCTCATGCCGTTAGCATCAGCGCAGGATCGTTTTCAAGTGGGTGCTTACGCCGATTACTTCCGCATCTCGCAAACCAAGAGCAACATGGCAGGCTTGGGAGCACGTGTGGGGGTAAAAGCGCTGCCCTACGTGATGCTGGAAGGTGAGATGAGCTACGACTTCAACCAGGTTTTCACGGAAGGGTTCACGAACCCGAGCGGCGGCGCCGTCACTTTCCAGAACAGCAATCTCAAAGTGCTGCACGGTCTCTTTGGCCCCAAGCTTATCGGAGGTCACGGTTCAATTCGCCCGTTCGTTACGCTGAAGGGAGGATTCGTGAATTTCCGGCTGGATCCGAGACCGGCGAGCTTTTCAGGATTCTTGAGTTCGGTCGATAACCTGCGCGCGAACAACGTGAGTGGGACGCTCTATCCAGGCGGGGGTTTGGAGGGCCACATCGGCCCCGTGGGCTTGCGGCTTGAAGCAGGAGATGAAATCTACTTTGCCGGAGGCGCACATCACAATCCGCGCGTAACCTTCGGCCCATTCATCCGTTTCTAGGAATAAGGCAGAAGATTGAAGCTGAACAAAAGTTGTCTCCGCGTGACAAAACGTCCCGCTTTTTCGCTTTGGAGGAGCGGGGCGTTTCATTTCGTTTGACCATGATTCACCTGTCGTTGCTATCCGCGGCCTTCACTCTAGGAGGCATTTCGGGCGCGTGCAAACATGTACGTCCGTTTCTGAACACTCGTGTGCCATCATCGAGTGCTACCATCTTTCCGCGCGAGGAAGGAGGAAAACCATGAGATGGACACCCGGTGGTGAAAGCCAGGACGTAGAGGATCGCCGCGATGAATCCGGAGGCGGGGGAGGCGGCTTTCAATTTGGCGGCATGCACATCGGCATTGGCGGCGCCATCCTGCTCTTGATTCTCAGTTTTGTCTTCAAGACAAACTTCTTCGCTTTGCTCAGCGGAGGCGGCTCCGTCTCGCCGGGCCCGGCCGCAGTCAGGAAACCTGATCCAGCTCGTGACGCCGCGGAGAAGCCGCTGGTGCAATTTGTGTCGTTTGTACTCGACGATACGCAAAAAACCTGGACGGAGCTTTTGCCGCAACAAGGGGGAAAGCCGTATCGCCACGCGAAGCTGGTGCTCTTCCGGGATTCCATCCAATCGGGATGCGGCGGAGCGGAAGCCGCGACGGGCCCATTTTATTGTCCCGGCGACGAGCGGGTTTACATCGATCTGGGGTTTTTTGATGAACTGAAGCGCCGTTTCGGGGCGCCCGGCGAATTCGCGCAAGCCTACGTACTCGCGCATGAACTAGGACACCACGTGCAAAATATTCTGGGCATCGAGCGCAAGCTGCGCCAGTTGCAGGAGCAAAATCCGCGCGCGCAGAAACCGCTATCCGTGAAGATGGAACTGCAGGCCGACTGTTTTGCCGGGATCTGGGCGCATTCGACGCAACAACGCGGGCTGCTCGAGCAAGGCGATGTCGAGTCCGCTCTTGGCGCGGCTTCCGCCGTGGGAGATGACCGGCTGCAGAAAATGGCCACCGGACACGTAAATCCGGATTCCTTCACGCACGGCAGCTCCGAACAGCGGATGATGTGGTTCCGCAAAGGCCTCGATTCGGGCTCGATCGATGCGTGCAACACCTTCGCGCAATAGCTTTCTCGCGAGGGCACCGAACGCATCTCAGAAATTCGCCTGAAATCAATTCGACGTGGCGGAGGATCCGCGGGTAGCATCGCCGAAATGTTCGTGATGCTGGCGAAGCAGAAATTGATCGGTCATTCCGGCGATGTAGTCGCAAACAATGACGTGCCGCGCCTCCGCTTGCGAAAGCTCTTCATAGAAAGCAGGCATCGAGCCCGGCAAGCTCAAGTAGTAACGGAATAGCTCTTCGAGGCACTGCACGGAGCGGTCGCGGTCCTCGCTGATGGCGGGGTGATCGTAGATGTGAGCGAAGAGAAAACGCTTGAGCTGCGCATTGCGCGCCGTTGCCGCCTTACTGAAGCCAGCCAGGAGTTTGGGAGCACGCCGAATATCGTCCGTGCAGGAGGCGCCGGACGCCAGAACCCGCTGCTGCGTGGATTCGAGCAAGTCCGAAGCCAGCAAGTCCAGGACACGCTTGAGAGCCTCGTTGAATTTTAGCTTTTCGCGCGCACCGGGATGCGCGGAGTCCACCTGGCGGTAGACCTCGCCAAAAAACGATACCTCGTTGCACAGCGCCTGCACATCGAGAAGCTCGGCTTCGAGGGCGTCGTCGAGATCGGCGGTGTTGTATGCAATCTCGTCCACCCAGTCGATGAGTTGCGCTTCGAGGGGCGGGCGCAAATCGAGTAGGTATTCGGCAAGCTGCGGAAATTCCGCGGCGGAATAGTCGCGCGAATGCTTGATGATACCTTCGCGCACTTCAAAGGTTAGATTCAATCCGGGAAAATCGAGGTAGCGCTGTTCGAATTGCTCGACGATACGCAGCGCGTGCAGATTGTGATTGAAATGGCCGCCGTGCGCGCGCATCAATTCGTCGAGCTTTCGCTCGCCGGCATGCCCGAAAGGCGGATGGCCGATGTCGTGGACAAGAGCAAGCGCTTCGGCGAGCTCGGTGTTCAGGCCAAGCGCGGAAGCAACGGTGCGCGCGATTTGCGCGACTTCCAGCGTGTGCGTCAGCCGGTTGCGGAAATGATCGGAATAGCGCGTGGTGAAAACCTGCGTCTTGGCTTCGAGGCGCCGGAAGGCTCGGGAGTGAATGATCCGGTCGCGATCGCGCGCGTAAACACTGCGGTAGGGATGCTCAGCCTCCGGGTAGCGCCGCCCACGTGAGTCTTCCGCGCGCATGGCCCAGGGAGCAGGAGTAGGAACTCGTTCGATGGGCGGCTCCGTAAATTCCCGGCTGATCCGCGCGGTAAATTATCTGCGAAACGGACTCAGATCAAGACTTGGGAGAAAGAGCATCCAGGCCACGATCAGCCGCTTCCGCGATCGCCGTATCCGGGAATTCTTTCTTGATCTGCTCGTAGACACTTGCGGCCTCTTGCGGCTTCGTCGTACGAAGTACGCCTGCGAGCTCCAGCAGCACCAGCGGACGCGGCACCAGCGCCGTCGGCTTGTCCGCCAACGTGCGGAAGATCTTGACGGCATCATCGGGTTTGCCGGTGCGCGAATAAATCACGCCCATTTGATATTGCGCCATTGCGGCGAGTTCCTTGTCGCTGCCGCCGCTGAGCCGCTTCAGCTCTTCGAGCGCCTGGTTGTGGCGCTCAAGGTCTTCCAGCGTGAGAGCATAGTAGTAACGAGCGAGTTTCCCGGGATTGGTTTTGGGATATTTGTCCGCAACGCTCGCGAACTTCACCGAAGCATCCTGTGCGCGTGCCGCTTCGTTGGCATAGACGGGCTCATTGGGAAGCGCAGGATCGGGAGCAACGCCTACCCGGCCCTGATAAGCTTTCGTCGCGCTATCGAACGCGATAGAGGCTTCGACGGTCTGGCGATCGATGTAGTAGCGCCAGCCGCCATAGCCCAGCGCCACCAGCAACACGACAACTACAGCAATAAGCGTGAATTGCCCGTGGGAAATGACGGCTTCGGCGCCGTGCTCGATGGTTTCCTTTATTTTGTCCTGCTTCAGTTCTTTGCGCGAGATATGTTCCGGCACGCATGTCTCCTGATGAAAGTGGAATTTACAATTCTAACATAAGACCCGTGGTGACGCGGAGTTGTCCTTGGAACTCGCAGATTCGATCGCGGATTTACTTTTCCGCCCGGAACGTCCTCGCCGTTGCCTGAAGCTTTCTCGAAAGTGCTAGCTTTGTAAGATGCAAACGGTGTGCACCCATTGCGGCGCGGAACACTCGCTGCAGGAAACCGAACTGAGCGGCCATGCAAAAGTGCAATTTCGCTGCTCGAAATGCGGTAAAAGCACGATCGTGCAACTGAAGCGCCGCTCGGATGCCACGGTGGTCATGTCCCCTCTTCCTTCTTTTGCGCGGGCCGCGCCAGGAGGTTTGAATCTGCATTCGCAGCCTGTGGATCCTAGCTTGAAGCTCCCCGCGACGGCCAACGTGATTCTGAGCATGATGTCCGGGCCTTCACAAGGCAAGAGCCATACCCTCACCAAACCGCGAGTGGTGCTGGGGCGTGAGGGCGCGGATATTGCGGTGGAGGACCCGGAAATCTCCCGGCATCACTGTCTGCTCGAAGTGCGCGACACCTACATCAATCTGAAAGACATGGATTCGACGAACGGGACGTTCTTCGACGAAGAGCGCGTTCGCGCGGCGGTGTTGCGGGACGGCACCGAGTTTCGAATCGGCGGAAGTGTGCTTCGAGTGAGTTTCCGGCCGAAGTAGTTGAACATTTGTTATCGTCCGGAAGCAGCGGCCCCCTAATCCGCTAGATGAAGCTACTTGAAATTTTCTGCCTTAGATAGGATTCCATTTCCGATATATCGTGAGGTAATCTCGGGCCGCCTGGTCCCAGCTGTAACGCAGTGCCCGCTGCCGAATCTTTTCGGCCTTTCCGTGGCTCTGGTAGTCTGCGATCCCCCGGCTGAAAACTCCTTGCATGGCGGTCGAGTCAAAATCGGTAAAATAATACGCTTCGCTTCCTCCGATTTCCGGCAGAGAAGCATGGTCGGACAAGAAAACCGGTTTCCCATAATACATCGCTTCCACAACTGGTATGCCAAAGCCTTCTGCAAGTGAAGGAAACGCAAAGGCGAGGCAATTCCTGAAATACCAGGATTTTTCCTCTTCGCTGACGGGGCCCAGCAAGTGAACCCGGCTTTGTACGCCATGGCGCCTGGCTTCTGCCCAGATAATTCTTTCGTAATCGGCATTCAAGATACCTGCGATGACCAGTTCGTAGTCATTACCGCCCAGAAGGCCAGGGAGGACATGAAAATTCTTTTTTGGCAGCACGGTGCCCAGGCTGAAGATAAAAGGGCGGGCGGGGCGGTTCCGCGGATGGTCAAAGGTGGGAAATTCAGTGACGCTGCATCCATTGTAAATGACTTCCACGGGGCGGTTCCCTAGGCGGACGTGAGTGGTCACTATAGAAAGGGTAAACTGCGAGACGCAGACAATATTGTCAGCCCGGTCAATGTTGGCCTGCACCTGGCGGAGCCTTTTTTTTATTTTGCTGGGTTTTGCCTTCGGTTCCTCCAGGAAATTGAGATCGTGAATTGTCAGCACTACCCGCGTGCCGCTGGGCGGAGGAAGCAGCCGGGAATTCTGCCAAGTGCAGTGCCAGAGGCTGAAGGAACGGGTGCGGGGAATCCAGAATTTATGGAAATCGCGGTGGAAGAAATAGTCTTGCCCGGGTCCAAAGAGGCTGCGCTGCGTCCGCGGAACATAAAAGGTCAATTTTTCGCGAGCCGGGTCTGCCTGCCGGACCAGAGCAGTGCCCAGGTGCAGGCAAAAATAAAACAAGCCCGTGTATGGATGTTTTGTTCTTTCACAATCGATCAGGATCTGGTTCATCGGAGATTTAGGAGGGAAACAATTACTTGTTCTTTCGGACGGCTTCGAGGGTATGGCAGTTGCTGTGGGCCGGCGCCGAAACGACTTCATAGCCCTGGCTTTCCAGGAACCGGGTCAGATGACCTACATTTCTTCGATCCTGGTCCAGGTCATGCACTTCCACGGTCAGGAAGGTCATTTTTCCCCAGCAGGACGCAGGGGTATCATAAATAATTGGGTATTCGCTTCCCTCGCAGTCAATTTTCACCAGGTCAGCCCGCTCAATCCCGGTCTCCTCCAGTATCTGGCGAAGGGAAATGGCCGGGACCCGCAGAGTAAAGTGATTTTTTCGGTCGAAATCGGAGTATACGGAGGCGATGACGGAGTCTTCCGCCTCGGTTTCCATAAATAGTTCAACGAATTCCTGCGGCGTCCCGGTCACCGCCTTATTAAACAGGTGAATACGGTTACCCAGAGAAGGGTTGAGGGCAACATTCTGCTGGAATAAGGAGCAATTGGAAGGGATCGGTTCATAGGCATAGACGGTGGCTTCCGCCATTTTGGAAAAAAGCATCATTTCAAAATATCCGGCATTGGCGCCGATATCCAGGACTACTGGCCGGGGCGGGAGTTTTTTCAGTAGGGCGTCAATACCATAGAAATCGGATACGAAAATCTCTTTGAAAACCAAGTAAAGCGACCAGGTGGGCACCCGGAAGCGGATGGGATTGCCCCGGGTGACAAAGGACATCCCTTTATACCCTTTGTGGAGTTTGCGGGTGAAATACAAGGGCCAGTTGCGGATGTGCCTGAGCAGGTTCCGATACCGCGCTGTGGTTTGATGCTGCATAGTCCGGTTGCTGACGAAGAATCCAAACTTAAAGGCAGCAGGGATAGCGGGTTTTTTGCTCAGCTGATTCGCTAATCCTGGAAATCGAATGAGCGCCAGTTCGTCTTTGCTTCGATCCATTACAGGAGTTTTTCCCTTGGACTGAAGCGTTTCATGCCCAATTCAGTTCGATATTCCAGTTCACTTTGCTCTTCGCCGAAAGCATGGCAGAAAACGCAATTCATGTCTATATGGAGGTGTTGCAAGAATAGCAGCCGCCCTGATCTGGGCGCGGCCGAGAAGCAAAAAGGATGAAGCGCCTGACGGATCTTTTGATCTCCGCCAGGCGCTCCAGTCCTTCTCAAAATTTTTGCACCAGTTTTCTGCTTTCTCTTGTTCCAGGCGTTTCCCTCCTATCCGCTCGCCGTTTTACGTCAAGCTATCTTGGGGATTGAACTACCCATCGCCCTTTTGGCTCGAGAAACACCACCCCGATGGCAAAGCCTAGGCCTTGCAGCGGTTGGCAGTAAGCTACTCGGGCCGAGGAGCGAAAGTCTCCGGTACGCGAGGCGAACGTCAGTTTCTCGCCTTGTTCCCAGCGGCGCACACTCACCACTCGAGCGCCGCGTGCGCTCACGTTTTCCGTAAAGGTCGATTCGGAACCGGGCACCTGGCGATGCCCGTCAATGAATACGGGAATCTCCATCAGGATGCGATTTTCCGCCCGGTGAAATGTAAATTTGCTCCTTAGAGGCATGGTCGCTGCTCATCCTCACAGGCACGCGGCAATGCGCGTGAGATTTTGTACGCTGCTGCTTCCCCGCCGGTGTTTCATGGCGTAGAGCGCGCGGTCCGCGGCACCAAGTAGTTTTTCGGGCGTGTCACCATCTTCCGGAAAGGCCGCCACTCCGGCGCTCACGGAGAGCGCGGGATGTTCGGGCTCGGTGGAAAGGCGTTCGCGAATCCGCGAAACGACCCGCGAGGCGATGTCCGGGCCCGCCTCCGGCAGCACCACGGCAAATTCGTCTCCGCCGTATCGCGCGGCGGTATCGATCGCGCGGGAATGATTTCGCAGGATTTTCCCGATGCGCACCAGCGCGCGGCTCCCGGTCAGGTGGCCGTACTGATCGTTGATGATCTTCAGTCCATCCATGTCCAGAAGCACGATGCTGAACGGGCGTTGCGTGCGCCGCGAGCGGTCCAACTCCGCCTCGATCACGCTGATCAGCCGCCGGTAATTGGCCAGCCCGGTCAGCGGGTCGCTCACTGCCATCGAACGCACCTGTTCGAAGAGGCGCGCTTGCTCCAGCAACGCTCCGGAGAGCACCACCACGTAGCTCGACGTCTTGCTCAGCTCCGCCAGGAAAAACGGGCCATCGAAAAGTTGCCGAGAAAAAGCTGCTGCGACATGGCAAATCACGTTCAGCGACGCCACGATGAAAAGCGAATAGTCGAAGAGCGTGGCCTCGCTCTTTTTCTCCCGGTCATTCTTGAGGCGCAAGCGGAAGAAGACAGCGGCAACCAGGAACAGCGCAGCGGGCAGCAAGTCCCACGGACGCGACAGGATTCTTGCGGCATGCGCAACGGGTGCGGCCGGCGCCGCAAGAAAAGCCGCGCTCGTCAGATACGTCGCCAGCGCAACTACCAGCAAGGCGGCCGCGGTCTCTTTGCTCGGCTGCCGGGCCGTTGGCATCAAGCGATCCACGGCCAGGGCTGCCAACAGGAGAACCGCTAGGAGTGTCCGGCTGACCATCCAGCCTGCCGGAATACTTGAAAGTGCCACCGTGCCCGAGGCCATCGCCTCGTTCAGACCAAAGTATCCGACCGTCTCAATGATCCCCGAGAGCACGAACCCGAACGCCAGGATCAGCGCCGTGCGATCGTGCGTGCCCCGGAACCGTACGAGAGCATTGGCGGCGTAGCAAAAGCTAAGCAGCGTGCCGCCGACTTCGAGGTAGAGATACGTGTGCGAAGAACCGGCCGCGCCGGTCTGCCGCAAGTAGAAGATGAACGCCAGGAAAACAGTGAGGAGAATGATTCCGCAGCTTACGAGGACGCGAGAACGCGCTACCCAAGACGACGCCGCATCGCGCTCGTCCCGGAGAAACCCTGCGATCTTGCCCCAACTACCCACGCAATCCCCCAAATGCCGAAGAAAACAGGCAACAATCTGGGAATGCAAGTTCGTGACCTTTATTGCTTAAAATTTCGTCCATGTAACTAATTGAAATGGAATGACTTACAGGACTGTGGCAAAGACTGATTCCCAACCGGGAATGGCGCGAGACAGGGGTGACACGCTGCCAATTCGCAGATTAGCACACTATCATTTGTGTTTCGTTAGAGTTACCAGAAGGATCGCTTGTATCACTGAGATTCTGAGGATTGTCTCAGACTGAGACAGTCTCAACAATTGAAATACTCGGTAAACTTAGGATGGCAGGGGTTACAGCTTAGGTTCGGGGGCCGGGAGGTCCCTGGCAGTCACGGGATCAGTGAAGCCATGGACCTTATGCGAGCCATCGCAGAAGGGCTTGTTGGCGGAATGGCCGCAGCGGCAGAGGCTTATGGCAGTTCGTCCGGCGAGGCCAAAGGGCTTCCCCTCGGGATCGACAATTTCGAAATCACCCTCCACGCGGATGGACCCGTTGTGTTTGACCGTGATTTTTGTCGTCGCCATCTTTTCTCCTGAGTCACACAGAGTATGCCGATACTCTTGCGCTGCAACAAGCGGAAACGACAAGCGCCCCGGCCAGGCTGGAACGCCCTCGCTCCACACAACACAAACTCTGAAAACGAATCAGTACTTTGGAACGGACGGATCCACTTCGTCGGACCACGCGAGGATTCCGCCCTTGAGATTGAGAATCTTCCGGAAGCCCGCTTTAAGAAGGAAATCCACGGCTTCCGCGGAGCGCTTTCCGCTCCGGCAATGCGCCACGATTTCCCGCGAAGAATCCAGCTCATGCACGCGCCGCGTCAGCTCGCCGAGCGGAATGAGGTGCCCCTTGAGATTGCAGATCTGGTATTCGTGCGGCTCGCGCACATCCAGGATAAATATGTCGTCTCCATGATCCAGCCGCGACTTCAGCTCGCGCGGCGTAATCTCCGGCACCTGCACCGACGGGCCGGGAGCTTCTTCGCCGCGCACCCCGCAGAATTCGTAGTAGTCAATGAGTTTGGTGATCGTGCGATGCGTGCCGCACATCGGGCAGTTCGGATTTTTCCTCAGCTTGAGTTCGCGGAATTTCATTCCCAACGCGTCGAACAACAGCAAGCGCCCGATGAGATTCTCGCCGTTGCCAAGAATGAGCTTGATCGTCTCCATCGCTTGAATCGAGCCGACGATTCCCGGCAACACGCCAAGCACACCGCCCTCAGCACACGATGGCACAAGCCCCGGCGGAGGCGGTTCGGGATACAGGCAGCGGTAGCACGGTCCATCGGGCATTCCGAAAACGGTGACCTGGCCTTCGAATCGGAAGATCGAGCCGTAAACGTTTGGCTTTCCGAGAAGAATGCAGGCGTCGTTCACGAGATAGCGCGTCGGAAAATTGTCCGTGCCGTCCACGATAATGTCGAAATCTTTGAAGAGTTCGAGAGCGTTTGCGCTGGTCAACTGCGTTTCGAAGGATTCGATCTGGATGTCCGGATTCAGATTCGAAAGCCGCACGCGCGCGGCCTCGCTCTTCGGCTTGCCGACGTCGCTGGTGCCAAACGTGACCTGGCGCTGCAAATTTGTGAAGTCCACAACGTCGAAATCCACGAGGCCGATTCTGCCGACGCCCGCCGCCGCCAAATACAATCCCAGCGGCGCGCCCAGCCCGCCCGTGCCGATGAGCAGAACTTTGGCGTTCTTCAGCTTGAGCTGCCCGTCCATGCCGACTTCCGGCATGATCAAGTGGCGGCTGTAGCGCAGAATTTCCTCGTTCGAAAGAGTCGCGGCCGGTTTTGCCCCGGTCTGCGGCTGTGCAGTTGTGGCCATTGCAATATCCTCGGTTTCTTCAGTTCGGTTCATTCTAGTCGCCGAACTTCACTGAATCGCCAGTTCTTGATGTTCCCTTGCGCGGCCAAATGACCCTCACTCACAAGAGCCTCAATGCGTCGGGCAACTAGTTGATAGCCGTCGTCTCCCTCTGGCAAGTCATTGCCCATTGCATCCGCAACCCTAATAATCACCATTGCAACCTTCTTCCAGCGCCCATCGATGGAGAGCAGAGAGAGAATAACTCCATCAATCGCTTGGTCGCTCATCAGTCATTCCTTCGAAACTGCACGAACAATAGAGCGCACCACATCCGCCGGCGATCGAAGGAATAATGCTGATCGTGTCGCCGTCTTTCGTTGGCGTGTTTTCCTTCGCCAGATAGCGGATGTCTTCGTCATTCACGTACACGTTCACGAAGCTGCGCAGTTTGCCTTCCTCGGTAAAGAGATGCTTGCGCAACTCGGCGAACTCCTTAGTGAGATGGCCGAGCGCTTCGCCCACTGTCGTAGCCTGAAACTCCGCCGAAGCGCGCTTCCCCGCATACGGGCGAAGCGGCGTCGGAATCATCACTTTCACGGTCATTTCGTTTCACCATTGCTCTCTGGCCGCCGCGCTAGACCGCGGCGCGGTGGCGAATTTCGATGCCTTCGGGCGAAAATTCCTGCCGATCGTCATTCAGTCGCCAGGACGTCATCTCCTGCGGCGCGCCGTTCTGCACGCTGACGATGATGTAGCTGTACCACGGCCATCCGTGATCGCGATCGAACTGGCTAGGCCGCGCCGGATGGTCCGGATGGGAATGATACCAGCCAACAACGTCCATACCGCTCTCGCGCGCGGCTTTTTCCGCAGCCATGACGTCTTCGGAAGTGACAGAAAAACGGTTACGCGGCGAATCATCCCGCCGGTTGACCAGCGGATATAGCGCCAGAATCTCGCGCTCCGATGCAACCGGGTACTTCGTTGGATCACTCCCTGCAACCTCGCCGGCATCTCTCCCCAGCAACGCGCCGCAGCATTCATGCGGATACGTCTCCGCACCATGCGCGCGGATTTTCTCCGCGAGCTGCCCGCTGATCCAAAGTGTCGGCTCGTCCGCCATGTCTACTCTTCTTCCCAAAAGCGTTCGTTCAAATATTTCGCCGCAGAATCCGCGAAAACGGTCACGATCACGGCGTTCCTTTTCTTTGGAAGGCACGCGGCAATCGCAAAGCAGCCGAGCAGCGCCGCCGCCGCGCTTGGGCTAACAAGCAAACCCTCTTCCCGCGCAAGGCGCTTCACCAGCCGATAGGCTTCTTCCGTCGAAACCTCCAAATTTTCGTCCGCGAGCCTGTCATCGTAAATCGCGGGACGAATCGCCGTTTCCATGTGCTTCCAGCCTTCCAGCCCATGAAAGGACGCATCCGGTTGCAAACTCACGCAGTGAATCGCGGGATTCAACTCTTTCAGCCGCCGCGTCGTTCCCACAAACGTCCCGCTCGTCCCCAGCCCCGCCACAAAATGCGTGATGCGCCCGCGCGTCTGCTCCCAGATTTCGTTCGCTGTTGTGCGGTAATGCGCTTGCCAATTTGCCGGATTGCTGTACTGGTCCGGATAAAAATACTTCTCAGGATCCGCACCGACGATTTCGTGCACACGCCGAATCGCGCCGTCCGTCCCTTCATCCCCAGGGGTAATTACCAATTCCGCCCCGAACGCGCCAAGAATCCTCTTCCGCTCGTGCGAAGCGCTATCCGGCAGACACAGTTTCACGGGATAACCCATCGCCGCGCCGATCATCGCGTATGCAATGCCGGTATTCCCGCTCGTCGCATCGATGATGGTCTTTCCAGCCTGCAGCGCTCCGCTCGCCAGCCCCGCCTGAATCATGCTCAGCGCCGGCCGGTCCTTCACCGACCCGCCCGGATTAAACCATTCCGCCTTCGCACAAAACTCCACATTCGGGAATTCACTTCCCACGCGCTCAAGACGCAGCAGCGGAGTGTTTCCAATCCGCTCCAGCAAAGCCTCTCCCCCCCGGCCGGATTGCGCCGCTGACCCGCGTTGAGAGGAAGCTGGATGCCCCGTGGTTGCCATGTCTCGTTAGCTCGGAAGGCCCTCCCGGCTTCGCCAAGCCCGGGATATCCGACCATTTTACTCCGAATTAGATGCGGCAGGCCAGGGACGCGGTATAGACGGGGATTCTCGAGACTTTCGCTTCTCAGTCCGCCGAACCCACTCGCCGGGGCCTTTACACACCCGCGCGCTGCATCGTACTCTGAATCATCATGTGGAACGTCGAAGAGCGCTTCTCGCCGAAGGCCATCGAAGGCTTGGCGGCGCTGGGTTTCAAGGTTGGCAGCACACGCGGCGTGGTCCGTGTCGAAAAATACGGCTGCGGCGCCGAATTCCGCAAGGGAACCGACGGCCTCTATCAGATGACCATTGTGCCCACCATCATGTTGAACGGCCAATTCACACGCTTGTGGGACGCCGGCTATCAAAAGTTTCTCCTCACCGACGAAGGATTGAAGTTCCCCGCTCTGGCCACGCATCTGCAGAATCTTCGCAAATTCAACGAAGAGCTCCGCACCGCGCTGGGCGTACCCACGTTCTACAACGAGGCGCTCGGTTCCGTGAGCCAGGTCAGCGTCTACGATCGCGTCAAGGGCCGCAAGGGCGATGTGCCGGACGAAACCGTGGGCGCCCACAGTGAAAAAAGCGGTCACTGACATTCTCGATTTTGCCCCGCAGAGATCCACCTGACAAAATCAACGTGTCTCCGCATCTTGCAGCTGCTTGCGGAATTGCGCCAAGTCCACGCAATGTTTCGCCGCCTTATGCCGCCCAATGAAAATTACCGGAACATCCCATCCGTAGCGTTCCTTCAAAACGGAATCCTCATCCACGTTCACTTCGCGAAGCGCCGCGGCAAACTCGCGCAAAATCGGCGCGATCGCTGCCTTCGCTTCGTCGCAAAGATGGCAACCCGGGCGCGTGTACAACGTGACGTCTCGCGGTCCGCACCGCGCCAGTCGCAAATCTTCCGGGGAATTGCTCACGGCTGGGGATTCGAATACTTCATGTCGCTGGGAGAGGCGGGTTGCATAAGGCACCTCCTGCAGGGCTTCATCTTACTCTCAAAATGCTTCGCGAGAACTCTCGTAGAACTGGCGCATAATGTTGCTTGTCGATCGTGAGGACCGGATCCATGGGAAAAGTCGTAGCGCTGATGGATGATCTCTTTTTTCAGATGAAGCTGGCGGAAACCGCCAAGCAGCTCGGCGTGGAACTAAAAGTCGCCACCAATGGCGACGCGCTCATGGACCTCATGGAGAGCAACCCGAAACTCGTTGTCGTGGACTTGAACGCGCGCAGCCATCCCATCCAGACCATCGAAATGTTGCGCCTCGTTCGAAAGGATGTCCGCGTTGTGGGCTTCCTCTCGCACGTGCAGGTGGACCTTGCCGCCCAGGCCCAGAAGGCCGGCTGCGATGAAGTGATGCCGCGCTCCGCGTTCACTCAGAATCTGGCCTCCATCCTCAGCGTGGCAAAGGATTGACTGGAACTTGCATCAAACGAGCATGCTACGACGAGTTCTTTTTTTCTTCTGCATCGGTTCTTTCACAGCGAACGCCGGTTTTGCCCAGGAGTCCAGCTCCCAACCCAGCGCCCCAGCAGCGAACGTGCCCGCCGCATCTCCATCCGCAGCAACCACTCCGGCCGCCGCTCTCCGCGACGTCCTGTCCGCAGCCTGCTCCCAAAGCCAAACCGATTTCGCTCGTTTTCTCACCGCGCGCAATAAGCAAGCTTTCGCCCGCATGACTCCCTTGGCTCGCATCGCTCTGATGAAACGCTTCGTCCTCCTCAACGAGCCCGGCAAACCGACTGCCTCCACGAATCCCGTGGGGCGTCCCATCCTCCGCTGCCAGACCCCTGCCGTCACCACCGAAATGCAAATTGGCGGCACTGAGCTTCGCGACAATATCGCCTTCCTGCCGATGGAACTCCGCGACACCACGGACCCCACCGCGGAAACTGTCCGCCAAATCACTATGGGTCTTGTCCGCGAAGATGCCGAATGGAAACTGCTCTCTCTCGGCCTGCTGCTCCTCGATCTCCCCTCTCTCGAAGCGGAGTGGGACGCCGCCGAGACGGACGCCACCGAGCACGACGCCCTGGAAGCCTTGCGCGCCATCGCCGACGCCGTCGAAATCTATCGCAAAAAATTTACCCGGCTTCCCGAATCTCTCGCAAATCTCGGCCCGCCGGTGCGCGGCTCGGCGAACGCGGACGCCGCAGATCTCCTCGATTCCGCTCTCGCCACGGGAATGAAAAACGGCTACGCGTTCCGTTACGTGATCGCGGGAGCCAGCACTCTGGGCGCGCCTGCAAAGTACGAACTCGCTGCGACGCCGCTCCGCTACGGCCGCACCGGCAAGCTCTCTTTCTTTCGCGATTCGAACGGCGGCTTCCACGCCGCCGACCGCAATGGCGCCGTTGGCAGCGCCTTCGATCCCAAAGTGGAGTAACGTCGCCGCTACGGCTGCGCTTTCACCGTCGGATACGTAATCCCCAGCTGCTCCAGGTAGCTCTTGTACTTCGTGGGATCGTAATAATATTTCTTCAATTGCGGCAGGAACTTCTCCATCTTCTCTTTGTTCATTTCAATCGCGGGCTTGTCTTCCGGCGCTAGAAACGATTCGTAGTGAATCTCTTTCGTTTGCACATCGCGAAAATAATCCCACGCCTGCTTCACGAGTTCCGGCTGGAGCAGAAAATCCAGCGCGGTCATGGCCTGCACCTTGGCGCCCGCCGTCGAGCCTTTGTGCGCGATCGGCGTTGCCATCGCCACCGCATTCGCCCAGCTGTGTCCCGGTAGATTCGGAATGTTCGCGGGATACATGAGATACACCATCGGAACGTTCCAGGAAATATCGCCGACGTCATCCGACCCTCCGCCGATCGGGTCCTTCACCGGCTCGGAGAGTGGCGTGACTTTGTCTTTCAGCCCCTCCACTTTTGCGCCGATTTCTTTCTGCAGCGCCTTGGCCAGCATCTGATCGGCCTCGCTCCACTTCGGCATTCCCACTTGCTCGATATTCCTTTGCTGCCACTCGGCAATCACTTTATTGAAATGCGTCGGCCAGGCCGAGCCCACCAGCTTGCGATTGACCGTCGTGTCGCTCATCTTCGCCGCCGCGTCCGCCATGGTGTTGCCGATCTCGTAGAGCGACCTGATATGTGGATAATCGAGTTCGCGAAAGTAATACCAGACCGCGGCCTCCGACGGTACGACATTCGGCTGATCGCCCCCGTTGATGATCACGTAGTGCGAGCGCTGTTGCAGCCGCAAGTGTTCCCGCCGGAATTCCCATCCGGCGTTCATCAATGAGACTCCGTCCAACGCGCTGCGTCCATCCCACGGCGCGCCCGCCGCGTGCGCGGCCTTGCCGTGGAAAAAATATTGCACGGACACCAGCCCGCTCCATTTCCCGTCCCCGGTCCCGTACGAAGTCGAGAACTCGTGCCACACGTGCGTGCCAAGTACGATGTCTACATCTTTGAAAAGTCCCGCGCGTACGTAAAATGCTTTGGAACCAAGAATCTCTTCGGCCACCCCGGGAAAGATTTTGATCGTGCCCGCTATCTTGTGCCCCTCCATGAGTTTCTTGAGCGCCAGCGCCGCCGTCACGTTCACCGCCATCCCCGAGTTGTGCCCTTCGCCATGCCCCGGCGCTCCTTCAACCATCGGATCGTGATATGCCACGCCAGGCCTCTGTGAGGCTCGCGGAATGCAATCGAGGTCGGTGATGAACGCGATCACCGGCTTCCCGCTTCCGTACGTCGCTACCCAGGCCGTGGGTATACCGGCGACTCCTCGTTCCACACGAAAGCCGTTTTTCTCCAGGATTCCCGTGACGTACCGCGAAGTCTCAAACTCCTGAAATCCCAGTTCGCTGTAGCTGAAGATTTGGTCCACCATCTGTTGCGTGAACGTCTGCAATCGGTCCACTTCGGTGACCGCTTCCTGCTTGAGCGCCGGCAGTTCCGTGGATTGTTGCGCAGAGAGAAGGCCAGGCAGAAAAAGTGTGCTAACGAGCCCTACGATTCGAAACCAATTTTTCATGGGTCCTCTTGAGCAAGCCAGTTGCGCCGGGATGATAACGCGGTTGTCGCCAAACAGGGAACCCCTCAGCGTACGCTACAACCGGCTTTAGCGGATTTGTCCTCAACGGACGTGAGGTGCTTCCGAATCTCAACGCGTAGGGGTTCAAGCGCCACAGTCTTGCCATGCGCCGTATACGAATCACCCTTGATTAAAGGCAGTTGCTCGTCAAATGCTGTTCTAGCCTTACCGAAGAATTGACATTTATCATTTTGCGACAGGTCTCCGAGAATTTCGTACGTCCCTCCAATCCCAAAGAGAGTCGTATCTTCGTCTTCCGGTTTCTTTGCGGCATACAGGTTGAGCGCCTGCTCAAGGTGTGATGCTGCGTTGTCGAGTGATTCGTCACGGCTGGATTGCTTGTGGTACGCCTTGCTTATAAAAACCATAGCAATTTGCAGATGGAGGAAATCATTCTGCGAGGTGTCGTTTTGGTGTTGGTTCATCCAATTTTCCACGACTCGGACCGCATCATCATGGTGCCCGGATTCTTGTAGTTGAACCATGCGGGTTACAGCTTCCCCTCGGTCGCGAGGAGGTTTTTGACATGCACAAAGAGTGGAACAGATTGTGAGTAGGGTCAGGCCGGCTAGTCTGGCCGCGTGGTCCATGACAGTATGTGGTCCATCACTTCCTTATCTTCTACCGCTAAAAATAGCACGGAAAAGGACATCGGGCGGTTCAGCGTGCTCAATGAGTTTCCACTTACCTGATAAACCAGATGATCGGAACTGACCTACTACCCATTGCCGCGCGGATTTGTGCTCCGCAACAGTTGGCGCTACTATCGTGCGATTCGCCATGCCTCAGCGCGCGCCCACACGCTTCCTCTTCGTACTGCTAATCCTTGCTCTGTTGGCGCCTCTGCGCGTAGGAGCCATGCCGCAATTCGATTCGACCTATGGCCCGCTTCCCGTCTTTGAACTTCACAGCGGCTTCTGGATCAATCTCCATCACACCCTCTATCACCAGGCCCGGCTCCGCAAAGACGCTGCATCCCCGGACAAAACCGGCAAGACCTCCGGCCCCGTGCTGAAAACACCGGCGGAAACAAAACCCGCTTACACGACCGCGGAACAAAAAGCCTGGGACGACGCCGTCTCCTACTACGCCGCCAATCTCGCCGACAAGGACCTCCTTTTCTCCAGCGAACTCGTCCAGCTGAAAAATCAGCTCAGCGATTTCGAGGATTGCGACGAGCTCACCGGCAAAACCAAAAAATTCTGCGACGCTGGCCTGCCCCCCAAACTAGCCCAGGCTCTCGAAGCCGCCGCTCCCGTCTACCGTGCGCATCTCTGGCCCGATCATGACCGCGCCAACCGCCGCTGGATCCTGCGCGTCGCTCCGCTCGTCATCGAGCAGGGCGTCGGCCTCTCCGAGCGCCTCGCGGACATTTATGAGACGCACTGGCCGCGCCAGAAAATCCGCGTGGATGTCGCCGCCTACGCCAATTTGTCGGGCGCTTACACCACGCTCGATCCCCTCCGCGTCACCATCGCGAGCCTCGATTCCCGCAACCAGGACGCGGAAGCCCTCGAAGTTCTCTTCCACGAAGCTTCCCACGGCATCGCCGAGCCCGTGCAAGACGCCATCATCCGCGAATGCCGCCAGCGCGATAAGGCCATCCCGCGCGACCTCTGGCACGCGCTGATTTTCTACACCACCGGCGAAGTCCTCCGCCCCGTTCTCGCCTCTTCTGACGCAACTCCCGGCGGCAAACCCACCAGTCCCGCCGGAAGCTCCACCTCTACCTCCGGAAGCTCCGCCAACGGTTCCCGCGAAAACTCTCGCGGCAGTTCTGCCGCCGCTTACACTCCCTACGCCCTCCGCGAAGGCCTCTACGAACGCGGCTGGAAAAACTACCTCGACGTCCTCCAACGCTTCTGGCAACCTTACCTCGACGGCCACGCCACCTTCAGCGACGCCATCGCCCGCATGGTCTCCTCCCTCTAATCCCGCATTCCTCGCTAGAACATCCCACCCGCGCACATCCTGTAGCGCCGGCTTGTCCTGAGGTTCAAAGGGCATCCCTGCCCGCTCTTTCCCGGCCGGTCTTCAGACCGGTGCTTTTCTCTCCGGCATGGCATGGTCAACCTGCGCGGCACTCGATAAGAGCGAAGGGCACCTCATCTCTCTTCCCCGCGATGAATTACCAAAGTGACATCTACTCATCGTGTCTTATTGTGACGAACGACGTGCATTGCCAATTTGCCCAACTCTCAACCGCTCAACGCTTTACGGCCCCATTCGAATGATATACAAAAAGTAATTGACACGCGGTATACTTTCCGTGTTTGTGGATCAGCATCCCCGCCGACGGGCCTCTCTAGCTCGTCCACTCCGCTTCCGTCACTGTGACGAGAATCGCGTTGCTGCAAGTCCTTTGTTTGCCACTCATATAGATCGCTCGTAAATCGCTGAAAAACCAAATACTTTAAGTCCTTTCCTTGTCACTCATACAGACATCGCGCCCGTAAGTCTTGTATTTGCCACTCATACCAAAACAACCGGGGTGTGTATCAACTCTTCCCATTTTGAAACTCGCTTTGTTGGTCGGGGCATCCCGGATACAGCCTCGGGACCTTCTAACCTTGCAACGTTCCTTTCTGACTATCCACCCGTTTGTCCCCCGGCTGCCGATATGCTAGGCTTTGCCTTGCAAAAATCGTCCGGCCCTGCGCCGCGCAATTCCCAGCGATGCGCACGTCTTTTCCCGTTTGTCTCCCTGCGGCGCCCCCTTGGAGCTAAACTTCTCTCCGGGAAGAACGAGGCCCAGCTAAGAACGAGGAACACCCAGCCCATGGCAGCCCGACAAACCGCCTCGAAAACTGAAAAATCTCCCGTGGAGATCAAGCTGGCGCATTCGCCGGATTCGGACGATGCCTTCATGTTTTACGCCCTGGCCACCCACAAGCTTCCCACGCCCGGCTTTAAGTACACTCATGTCCTCGCGGATATCCAGTCGCTGAACGACGCGGCCTTGACGGAAACCTACGACGTCACTGCCATCAGCTTCGCCGCCTATCCCGCGCTGCGCGACAAGTACATCCTCCTCGATTGCGGCGCCAGCTTCGGCGAAGGCTACGGCCCCATCGTCGTCTCCAACAAAGCCCTGAAGCCCACCGAGCTCGCCGGTAAGCGCATCGGCGTTCCCGGACTGAAAACCTCCGCGTATCTCACGCTGAAACTCTTTGAATCAGACTTCGAGCCCGTCGTCATGCCCTTCGATAAAATCATCGACGCCGTGCAGAACAATCTCGTCGAAGCCGGCCTGCTGATTCACGAGGGCCAGCTCTTCTTCCCGAAACTCGGACTGCACCGCATCGTGGATCTCGGCGTCTGGTGGCAGGAAGAAACCGGCTTGCCTCTTCCGCTCGGCGGAAACGCCGTGCGCCGCGCCTTGGGTCCGCAAATCGGCCGCCAGATCGCCAAGACCATTCGCGACAGCGTCTCTTACGGCCTCGAACACCGCGAAGAAGCCTTGAACTACGCCATGCAATTCGCCCGCGAAATGGACGCGGAGCTCGCCGACAAATTTGTCGGCATGTACGTCAACAATTGGACGCTCGGCTACGGCGAAAAAGGCCAGCAAGCCGTAAAAGAACTGATCAAGCGCGGCACCAAAGCCGGCCTGCTCCCCGCCCCGCCAACAGTGGAATTCCTCAGCGAATAAAAATCGCCGCGAACTATGTTCACTCACTCTTCTCAAAAAACAACTTGCTTCGCCGCGCTCGTGCTTGCCGCACTTTGCACACTAAGTTCGCCAACTGCGAGCGCGCAGACTCCCGCGAAGCCGTGGCCGCAGCAAGCGGTGCGCGGTGCGCATGGAATGGTCGCTACCGACGAGGCTCTCGGCTCGCAGGTTGGCGTAGACGTCATGAAGCGCGGCGGCAACGCCGTGGATGCAGCGGTGGCAGTGGCGTTTGCGCTGGCGGTCGTGGAGCCCGCCGCAGGAAACATTGGCGGCGGCGGATTTATGTTGATTCGCCTGGCCGGTGGAAAAACAACGTTCTTCGATTACCGCGAAGTCGCGCCCGGAAAAGCCACGCGCGATATGTACATCGGGAAAGACGGCAGGCTCGATGAAAATGCTTCTGTGATTGGCTACAAATCGGTGGCTGTGCCGGGCACCGTCGCTGGATTGGAATTGGCGCTGAAAAATTACGGCACGATGAAGCTCGCGGACGTGATGGCCCCGGCAATCCGGCTTGCGGAAGATGGTTTCGCGGTCAGCGAAAAATTGGCGCACGAACTGGAAGAGGAGCGGCCGGGACTTGAACAATTTCCAGCGAGCCAGCGCATTTTCCTGAACGCCGGAAAAATGTGGAAAGCCGGCGACACGCTGAAGCAGCCGGAGTTGGCGGCGACGCTGAAGCGCATCGCAAAAAATGGCGCGGCGGAATTTTATCGCGGCGAAACGGCGCGAATGCTCGCGGATGAAGTGGCGAAAAACGGCGGACTGATTACCCTGGAGGATCTTGCAAACTACAGAGTGAAAGTTCGCGAAGTCTTGCATGCCAGATACAAGAATCCCGGGCACGACTGGGAAGTGCTGACCGCTCCGCCACCCAGTTCCGGCGGAGTCGCAGTAATCGAATCCTTGAACATGCTCGAAGGAGTGCCCCTGAAAAGCTGGAATGATCCGCAGAGCGTTCACATAGTTGCAGAAACCATGCGGCGCGTTTTTGCCGATCGCGCCGCGTATCTCGCGGATCCTGATTTTTCGGACGTGCCCGTCGCAGGCTTGACGGCCGCGTGCTACGCGAAGGAACGCGCGTCCACGATCGATCCCGCGAAAGCGTCGTCGAGCACAACGGTGAAGGCCGGCGATCCGCGTGCCTGCGGAAAATCTGCGAGCAACAGTAACGTGCCACAAACGATTGTCAGCCTCGGGGAAGGCCCGCATACCACACACTTCTCCGTCGTGGATGCAGCAGGAAACGCGGTGGCCAGCACGTACACGCTGAATGACAGCTACGGCTCGCACGTCACCAGCTCCGCGGGATTTTTGCTGAACGATGAGATGGACGATTTCACGACGCAGCCGGGCGTGCCCAATGCGCTGTTCGGCCTGATCCAATCCGACGCGAACGCTATCGCGCCGGGGCATCGCCCGCTCAGTTCGATGACGCCGACGATTTTGCTGCGCGACGGAAAGCTGAGCTTTGTCACCGGTTCGCCGGGCGGGCCGATGATTATTTCCGCGACGCTGCTGAGCGTGATCAACTGGATGCGTCTGGGAATGGAACCGCAGGCTGCCATCAACGCTCCAAGATTTCATCACCAGTGGCTTCCGGATCAGATTCTGATGGAGAATGAGTTCCCTGCCAGCCTGGAGAATGACCTGAATGCGCGAGGCCACAAAACCAAACGCCGCGGCCACATCGGCTTGGTGAACGCCATCGGAATCGACCCGCAATCCGGGGAACGGCTGGGCGCCGCCGATCCACGCGATGAGGGTGCGGCCGTGGGATACTAAACGAAAGAGATTCTTCGACGCGACTATGCAAAGACTACTTTCGACGTATTTATTCGTATCGCGAAAATTGACGCCCGAACTCCTGGGGCAAATTTCCGGTGCAAAGTTCCAAGGCGTGGAGATTTTCTGCGCGCGCAGCCACTTCGAATATGCGGCGAAGGCGGAAGTCCAGGCGATGGCCGGCGCCCTCGAAGCACATCGATTAAGGCTGGTTTCTTTGCATGGACCGACGAGCCGCGACCTGAGCGCCACGCGAGAGAGCGGCACGCCGCTCTCCATCTGCGAGGTCGAGCGAGTGCGGCGCATCGAAGCAATGGACGAACTCAAGCGCGTCATCGACGTCGCTGATGATTTGCCGTACGCGCGGCTGATTCTGCACATGGGCGGGTCGCGGGAAACCGCCGATCCGCGGAAGCGCGATGCGGCTTTCAGCACGCTCGAACATCTGGTCCTGCACGCGCATCACGCGGGCGTAACGATTTGCGTGGAGAACACCACCAGCGAAATGGGCGACCCCAATTATCTTCGCGCTTTTGTGGACGAAACGCGGCTGACGGGCCTGCGCTTTAATTTTGATATTGGCCACGCGCACCTCGCCGATGGCCCCGAAGAAGATCGCATTGAAAAAAGTTTCGCGCCCTTGCGCGAACTCGTCTCCTCCGTGCATCTCCACGACAATCATGGCGACAAAGATGAACACCTGCCGCCCTTCGACGGCTCGATTGATTGGGCCGATGCCATCAAGACCCTCCAGTCTGCGCCGCAAATTAGTTGGCCGATTGTGCTGGAGTTGAAAGAAAAGACCGGGCCCGATGCCCCAGGCGTTGTGGAACAGCTCGCCGCCGCGCGAAAAGCCATGGATCGCTTTGAAAAAGCATGGGGTTAGGGCGGCGAGCGCGGGTCAGCAGTATCTCCATCCGAGGGGACGTCCGAGCGACGAATAAGGGTTCCGCCCTAAGCATTGATTGACTACTTTTATGACTATAGTCTAAAATATGGACTATTGGTGAGAGACATGATTGAAGTAGCCATTTCTGAATTCAAAGCCAAGTGCCTGGCACTGCTGGAACAGGTGCGCCGCACTCGCCAACCCATTCGCATCACGCGTTTCGGCAAACCCGTCGCGGAGATCGTTCCCCCCACTTGTCTACAGGACCGCGCCTCTTGGATTGGCTCGATGAAGGACTCCAAGATTATCGGAGACATAATTTCTCCAGCCAATGAGGAGGACGAATGGGAGGTCTTGCGCGATTGAAATTGCTGCTAGATACGCATATCTGGCTCTGGCTTACGATCGATCCCAAACGCCTGGGACGAAACACCTTAGGAACACTGAAGGACGAGCAGAACGAACTCTGGCTTTCACCCATTAGCACATGGGAAGCTCTCACTCTACACCATAAAGGAAGGGTCCAGTTGAGCGGGGAACTCACTGCGTGGGTTGCGCACGCAACCGCAGGCATTAAGGAGGCTGTCCTGACCCATGAGATCATGACCGTAGCGAGACAATTGTCCCTGCATCAGGACCCTTCCGACCGGATGCTTGCAGCCACTGCGCTAGTTCTGGACTTGACGCTGGTCACGGCCGACGAGCGGCTGATGGGGCTGGGAAATATCAGGACGCTCGCCAACCGCTGATCGCCGCGTTTGATCACTGGCCGACCGTGGGTAGCGGCAGACGGCCTCTGGTAAACTGTCGATTTGGCATTTAGGCAAAAAATCGCACTATGACGACGATCACGATTGAGCAGGCGGGAAAGTACGAGGGGCAGGAAGTCACGCTGAAGGGGTGGCTGTATAACCTGCGGGAGTCGGGGAAACTGCTGTTTCCGATTTTTCGGGATGGCACGGGGATTATTCAGGGGGTTTGCGCGCTGAAGGAAAATCCGGAGGCGTTCGAATCGCTGAAGGGGCTGACGCAGGAGTCGAGCGTCATCGTTACCGGCAAGATACGCGCGGAGAAACGCGCGCCCGGCGGCTACGAAATCGGCGTCACGAAGATTCAGATCGTGCAGAAAGTTCCGGAGAGCACTCCGTTCCCCATTCAACTGAAAGAACACGGCGTGGATTTTCTTCTCGACCATCGCCACCTGTGGATTCGAACGCCGCGGCAGGCGGCGATACTGCGGATTCGCGCGGAGGCCATTCGCGCGGCGCGCGAGTACATGGACGGGCAAGGTTACACGCTGACGGATGCGCCGATGTTTACGCCCGCGGCTTGCGAAGGGACCTCGACTCTCTTCGAAGTGAATTATATCGATGACCAAAAGGCGTACCTGACGCAGAGCGGCCAGCTCTACATTGAAGCGACGGCGATGGCGCTGGGCAAGGTTTACACGTTCGGGCCGACGTTCCGTGCGGAGAAATCAAAAACGCGGCGCCACTTGACGGAATTCTGGATGCTGGAGCCGGAAGCGGCCTATGTCGAGATGGACGAGGCGATGGAGCTCGCCGAGGGACTGGTCACCGCCATCGTACAATCCGTGCTGAAAGACAAGCCGCGCGAGCTGGAAATGCTGAAGCGCGACACCACCAAGCTTGAAAACGTGAGGCCGCCTTTCCCGCGCATCAGCTATGAAGATGCAATCGGCGTTTTGCAGAAAAATGGAAATCCCGCCAAGTTCGGCGACGATTTCGGCGGTGACGAAGAGACCATCATCTCGAAAGAGTTCGACCGTCCCGTGCTGATTCATCATTACCCGTCGGCGATGAAGGCCTTTTATATGCAGCCCGACGCCCAGCGGCCGGAACTGGCGCTAGCCTTTGACATGATCGCTCCGGAAGGCTATGGCGAAATTATCGGCGGAAGCCAGCGCATCCACGATTACGATTTGCTACTGAAGCGCCTGCGCGAACACAACCTGCCGGAAGAGGCTTTCCAGTGGTATTTGGACTTGCGGCGTTACGGCAGCGTGCCGCATTCGGGCTTCGGAATGGGGCTGGAACGCACGGTCGCCTGGATTTGCGGGACGGAGCACATCCGGGAAGTGATTCCCTTCCCGCGCATGATTTACCGGGTATACCCTTAGTCTTCAGTCTGGGAAGAAGCGACAATGGCACAAAAAGTTCGGATTATCGGTGTGCCCATGGACCTGGGGCAAAGCCGCCGGGGCGTCGATATGGGCCCCTCCGCGCTTCGTGGCGCGGGGCTTCAAACCAGCATCAAGAAGCTGGGTCTTCAGGTGGAGGACATCGGCAATCTTTCCGTGAAGCAGCCGGAAGAAATGCCGATCGGCGAAAAGCGCGCCAAATATATGCAAGAGATCGCCGAGACTTGCGGCGACGTCGCGGCTGCTGCTGAAAAAGCATTGAGCGAGGGTTTTCTTCCGCTGGTTCTTGGCGGTGATCACTCCATAGCGGCGGGCGTCGCCGCCGGGGTCGCCAACCATTTTCGCAAAGAGAAAAAACAGATCGGGTACCTCTGGCTGGATGCACACGGCGACATGAATACGCCGGAGTCTTCGCCCTCAGGCAACGTGCACGGCATGCCGCTCGCGGCCATCATGGGTTATGGGGCGCCGGAGCTCGTCGACCTGCTCGGTTTCAAGCCCAAAGCCGAGCCTGGCAACATCGTGATCGTCGGGGCGCGGGATCTGGACGCGCAGGAACGCAAAATCGTAAAAAAGTCCGGCATCCATGTCTTTACCATGCGCGACATTGACGAGCGCGGGATGCGCGAAGTGATGTCCGACGCGTTGAAATATGCGATGGACGATACGGCGGGCATTGCCGTCAGCCTTGATATGGACTTCGTTGACCCCTCGGACGCTCCCGGTGTCGGCACACCCGTGCGCGGCGGCGTCACCTACCGCGAAGCGCATCTGGCCATGGAGATGATTGCGGACACCGAGTCCATGGTTTCGCTGGAAGTCGTGGAGATCAATCCCATTCTCGACGAGCACAATCGCACTGCGCTGCTGGGCGTAGAGCTCGTCCTTTCCGGCCTCGGCCAGAAAATCCTGTGATTCGTTTTTAGTCCTTAGTTGTCAGTTCAGAACGCGACGAAAAACATCCACCCACCAATCCTCTTTTTTCACTTATAACTGAAAACTGAGCAAATCGAACAGCTGCACAACCCGGCGGAATGAGACCGACTCGTGACCCCTGACAACAAGAAACGACTTAGAGTTGGAGTTCTATTTGGCGGACGCTCCGGCGAGCACGAAGTTTCGCTCGCATCCGCGGCTTCCGTAATTCGTGGGATGGACCCGGACAAGTATGAAGCGGTGCCCATTGGAATCACCAAGGAAGGACACTGGCTCGTCGGGGCGGGCGCGCAAAAGATGCTGCCGGAGGTGTTGAAGGGGGGACAGCGCGTGATGATGACGGCGGACCCTTCGGATGCCGCGCTGGTGCGCTTGGACGGCAGCGGCGGGGGGCAACGGGTCGACGTCGTTTTCCCGGTGATGCACGGAACGTTTGGCGAGGATGGAACGATTCAGGGTCTGCTGGAGCTGGCGGGATTGCCGTTTGTGGGGGCGGGTGTTCTTGGCTCTGCCGTTGGCATGGACAAGGACGTTTCGAAGCGGCTTTTGCAGGTGGCAAAGATTCCGGTGGTGCCGTGGATCACCGTGCAGCGCGTGGAATGGGAACGCGATCCGAAGGCGATTCGAACGGCGATTGAAAAGAAATTCAAGTATCCCGTGTTTGTAAAACCCGCGACGCTGGGTTCCTCGGTGGGAATGTCGAAAGTGCATTCGCCCGCGGAGCTGGGGCCGGCGCTCGATCTCGCAGCCGAATTCGCGATGAAAATTCTGGTCGAGCGCAGCGTGATCGCACGGGAGATTGAAGTTTCCGTGCTCGGGAACCACGATCCGAAGCCGTCCGTGCCCGGCGAGATCGTACCGCACCGCGAATTTTACGATTACGCCGCGAAATACCTGGAAGAAGGTACACAGCTGCTGATTCCGGCAAAACTGAAACCGGCGCAGGTGAAAAAAATCCAGAAGCTCGCGGTGGATGCGTTTCGCGCACTGGAACTGAGCGGCATGGCTCGCGTAGATTTCTTCCTGGAGAAAAAAGGCGGCAAGATTTATCTCAACGAAGTGAACACTATCCCGGGTTTCACTTCGATCAGCATGTATCCAAAGCTGTGGGAAGCGAGCGGCATTTCCTTCCGTGAACTGATCGACAAACTAATTGACCTCGCGCTCGAGCAGCACGCCGAGAAGGCCCGCACGAAATACCAGATCGAACTGCCGGAAGGCGCCGGCGGCGCTCTCGAAGCCTAATTCGTAGACGGATCAATCTCCGGTGGGGCCCGTTACTCGTCCGCGTGGGACTTCCCCGAACGCCGTTTCCGGATAGTTTCCGGATTGCTAGCCGACAAACCGCTCGTTCCCCGTTGCCTAAAGAGACAGCCGCTTTTCTCCTGGATTGCCGATAGATTTCCGATGTTTCGCTTCAAGCAAAGCAGCTTGAGCGACCGCGAAATATTCTTCCCGCCGTTTGCCAATCCTAAGCATAGGACGTCGCACGGCAGAGTCCAGCTCACGGTAGCTTGTCGAAAAAGAGATAAACGGCGGCGATCCGGCCGTCCTGCGCAATGATGAAATCGGTCCCGGCGTAAGCTGGCGCCTCACCCGGGCGGCCTGATACCCAGCGGACCAGCCCGCCATTGCCCGATTCCGCGGGCTCGGTAATTGGCTGATATCGGAATTCAGGGTGAGTAGCTTTGATCGCGCCCGCGATGCGGTCGATTTCGTCACGGCCACGATAGACTCCCTTGCTGGGGTCGTAGAAAACGCAATCTTCAGTGTAAATCTCGTCGATGGCGGCGCGCCGGCGAGCGGGATCGTTTTCACCGAAGACATCACGGAGATTGCGGATCAGCAAGGTCGATATGCTGTATGGCATGGCTTGTCTCCTCTCGGCATCGAGTCGGCTTGCGATATCTCGACCCGGAACGGCTCTATTAGCTCGGCGAAGGTTACGCATCGCCGCAAGATGACTACGTCTCGAGCAATGTGTCGAGCACTGCGGGCCACCGATGCTCGAAGTCGCCGTCCCTTTGGAGTCCGCGCTTTAGTAGAGCTTGGATTCGCTGCTGCGTTTCAGGCCAAGTCAGCGCGGTCTCAAAAGAAGTGATGGCGGCGAGGAGCCGATCGGCGGACGGCAACGAGACATGGTTGACGAGATTCTTCGCGGCGGCGATGGCACGCCGGTCGAAGGAGGCGATCCGGCGCGCGAGCGCGTCGACGAAGCCGTCCAGTTCGGCGTCTGGAAGTGCCCGGTTGACGTATCCATATCGTTCCGCCGCGTCGCCATCGAAGTCGTTCGCGCCGAGAACGATTTCGAGCGCCCGACCGCGACCGACCAGATGTGGAAGACGTTCCGTACCGCCGCCGCCGGGATGCAATCCCACTCCGACTTCGGGTTGGCCGAGTCGCGTGTTCTCGCGTGACGCGAAGCGCATGTCGCAGGCGAGGACGAACTCGCTGCTCACGCCCCGGACACAGCCTCGGATCTTCGCGATGCTGACCACCGGGGACTTGGTGAGACGCACGAACGTATCCATCAGGATCGGGAGGCCCGAAGCCCCGACAGCAGTCATGATGTTCCCTATCTTGCCGGTCAAATCAAAGTGGGCAAGGTAAAACTCGGGGTTCGCGCTTTCGAATACGACGACCCGCAGGCTCGGGCTGGCGTTCATTCGCGCGAGCAGATCCTGTAGGGCTTCGAATATGCTGGCGTCTACGATGTTGAAAGGCGGGTAATCGAACACAACCCTCCAGTACGCAGGCGTTTCCTCGATCACCCGCACGTGCGCCGCTGAATTAGTATTAGGCATATGTTTCTCCCTTCTTAGACCTCGAAACCGCGGGACGGCGAGGTGACTTGTGAGAACCGATTGTAAACACTCCCGGATAACGCTAGTGCTTTATCGGACGCGCGTTTGGCGAAGTCTTGAGACAGGCACGATGCTCTTCGCGCGTTCGATAAAGCCGTTAGAAGGAAGCCGCCCGTGGTTGCGGCGGACGCGGGCCCTATGGAGA
>JBARRT010000046.1:0-2508 GCA_049644365.1 Candidatus Acidiferrum sp.
GAACTCTACTTGCACGTGGAAATACCACGGGTCATATTTCTCAGATTGGAGAGGTACTTAATGGTGGAAAAGGAACGAGACGAACTCATCGAAAGAAAAGTTGGTCAAGTCAACAGTAGTTGGCGGTTCCATGAACAAAGTATAGCCGCCAACGGCGAGATCAGGATAAGAGAGCGCGGGCAAGATTGCGCTTTTGCGGGCGTGTTTTCATGACGGTTGGAAGTATTGCGACTTTCAGGCCTAGGGCGGAGATCGCGGCGGCTTGGGATTTGTCGACGGGGTCAATGATGAAAGTTCCGGTGAAATCGGCGTAGAGTTTGGCGACGCCGAGGGCTGTGGAGTCGTGGCCGAGTTGGGCGAGCATCTTGTCGGAGGGGCCTTTGAGGGATTTGCCGCCGACGATGGGACAGACAGCGAAGACTTTTTCTTTGTGCTTGCGCAAGTGCTCGCGGACCTGCGGGACGGCGAGAATTGGGCCGATGCTGATCAGCGGATTGCTGGGGCAGATGATGATGCGATCGGCGGTGGCGATGGCTTCGAGGACGCCAGGAGCGGGGCGTATTGATTCGACGCCGACAAAGCGAATGCCGCGCACGACCGGTTCGGCGCGGCGCTTCACGAGATATTCCTGAAAATGCAGTGGGCCCTCGTTCGAATCGATGATGGTAGGAACAGGATCGTCGGACATTGGGAGGATGCGGGATTTCACTCCCAGCGCCGTGCGGATGGATTCTGCGGCCTCCGACAATGACTCTCCTTCAGCGAGCATGGCGGTGCGGTGGATGTGCGTGGCAAGGTCGCGGTCGCCGAGATTGAACCAATTGGCGCGGCCGTAGAGGGCGAGGCGCTTCAAGGCGTGAAATGTTTCATTGCGAAAGCCCCAGCCCTTCTTTACGTCGACAATTCCCGCGAGGGTGTAAGTGACGATGTCGAGGTCGGGGGAAATATTCAATCCGTGAAGAACGATGTCGTCGCCGGTGTTGACGATGATGGTCAGGTCGCGCGGGGCCATGACCTCATAGAGACCGAGAAGAAGTTTTGAAGCGCCGACGCCACCGGCCAGGGCGGTGATTTTGAATTTTTTGGAAGTCGGCATAAGAAGATCAGATGCCAGCGGCGAGACCGACGCTGCGTGGGTATCCGTCCGCATCGGCGATTGCATCGATGCGGCCGCGAACGAGCGAGGAAAGAAACTTGTCGCGGGAAACAAATTCCGGATAGAGCGCGAGACGTTCGCGCAAGGTGAAACCGCGCGATTCGGTCTCGGACTGGAGACGGGAGATTTGCGGCCAGGCGGCTTCGGGATTGATGAAATCTTTGGTGACGGGAGAAATGCCACCCCAGTCGTTGATGCCCGCATCGAGCAGCCGGGGAAAATCGTTGTAGCTGAGATTGGGTGGGGCCTGGATGTTCATTTGCGGGCCGAGGATCAGCCGGGCGAGAGCGACGGTGCGCAGCATGTCTTCGAGCGAAGGCTCGGGATACGCAGCCATAGGGATATCCGGCTTGGCGCGGAAATTCTGGATGATGACTTCCTGGATGTGCCCGTACTTTTCGTGAAGCGTTCGAATCGCGAGGAGCGAGTCGATGCGTTCTTCCATGGTTTCGCCGATACCAATAAGAATTCCCGTCGTGAAAGCGATGGAGAGCTTGCCTGCTTCCTCCATGGTGCGGAGACGGAGCGCGGGCACTTTGTCGGGAGCGTTGGCGTGCGGCAAGCCCTCGCGCATCAAGCGCGGGCTGACGTTTTCGAGCATCAAGCCGACGCTGGCGTTCGAATCCTTCAATTGTTCCAGGGCAGCGCGGTCCATGACGCCTGGGTTGGCGTGCGGGAGCAATCCGGTCTTTTCCAGGACCAATTCCGACATGGCAGCGAGATAGTCGAGCGTGCGGGCAAACCCTTGTTTGCGAAGAAAATCGCGGGCTTCCGGAAAAATGCGTTCAGGCTGATCACCGAGGCTGAACAGAGCTTCCTTGCATCCGGCGCGGCGGCCTTGTTCGGCGAGCGCGAGCACCTCGTCCGGAGTCATGAAATGCGCGCCGGGCTGGCCGGGATCTTTTCGGAAGGTACAGTAGCCGCAGTAGTCGCGGCACAGGGTCGTCAGCGGGATGAAAACTTTTTTCGAAAAGGTGACGACCGTTCCCTTCCCGCGAGCGCGAATTTGGGAGGCGGCGCGCAGCAGTTCCGGCAAAGGAGCTTGTTCGGCTAGCAGCAGAGCAGAGGCGCGGTCGAGGCCCTCACGAGCGCGGCCGAGCAAATCCCCGAGTTCAGGACTCAATGAGGGAGATGCGGCAGCGTCATGGAGCCGAGTATTCATGGATCGATGGTGCCCGAATTCTTCAAAGAATTTAGCACAGAGGTCACAAAGGACGCACAGAGAACACGGAGAGTAAGAGCTAGCGAAAGAGGTCTTCGTCTGCGGGGCGGATGATGCGCGTGGCGGGCTCGAAGCGAGGCTTATAGCGGTATCCGCGAATGAGCACGACCGGAGAGCCTTTGGACTTTTC
>JBARRT010000047.1:0-65029 GCA_049644365.1 Candidatus Acidiferrum sp.
TTTCCTGCCATTTTCCATTTTCTGCCTTCCCTAAGTCCTTTAACTACAACACTTATGAAATCCCCCGTAAGTGTTGCAAACAAAGAGCTTACACGATCGCTAAGTCCTTTAGATTCCACACTTACAAAAAACAGGGGGGGGTGGGGGATGTTATGGTTAACCAGACATCCCATGAAGGATGTCTGTCCCGAGCGACCCTTGGGAGCGAGGAACCTCTCTAGAAAGGAACAACTTGCTGCGCCGGGTCTGTCGAGAATCTTGGCGTGCCCGCTGGGACATGGGGCACTGGCCGCAGGTTACTGCTCTTTCAATCCCCGCACGCGCATTCCGCAAACGCGCCGAGCGGAATTTTCGGCTCGCTCTTTCGGCCCGCTTCGCGGGCACGGATTTGCGCCACGGATGCATGGGCTTGCCGTTCTTTTTTCGGCTGCAGTGCCACGCTCAATCTCTCACGGAGTCTCCGGTGCGCGCGGAACAGCCGCAGCCGCACCGCCATCGCCGAGATTCCCACGCGCTCCGCTGTTTCTTGCGTCGAATATTGCAAAACGTCCCGCAGCAGGCAGACCTGCCGCATTTCCGGGGCAAGTTGCTTGATGGCATCCGCCAGATGCTGGCGCATCTCGCGCCGCGCAAAGCGCTCTTCGGGGTTTTTCTCCGGTGCCGCTACGTTGCTTCCCAGCGTCTCTTCGCCCGCGCCATTCGGCTCTTCCAGCGAAAGCACTTTTCCGTCGCGCCGCTTCCGGATTACGTCAATGGATGCGTTCGCCGCGATGCGAGACACCCAGGCGTGCAAATCGTCCCGAGTCTCGTCTTGGCTCCCGTTAAATTGCTCCAGCCTGGAGATGACTTTCAGGAATGCTTCTTGCCGGACGTCTTCGGCTTCCGCAGGATTGCGTGTCAGCCGCAGCGCTCCCAGGTACAGCGAGGACCCGTACGGGAGGATTAATTTGGCCAGCGATTCGCGGTCGCCCTTTCGGGCTTGGAGGAGCAGCCCCGCGCGGGTGGCACTGTCGAATGCTATGGAGGTGCTGCACATTGCACCTTCTGAGAATGGCAGTCCAAGCGCCACGGCTCAACGAGCCGTAATTTACAGAAAAGAAAGAACTAATGGCCTTCGATGAGAGTTATCACACCTGAAAAAGTGACCGCTTCTGGGACGCAACGGTGCGTTTCCGGTCATTCCCCGCTGCATCCCAAAATGGCTCTACTGCCGCGCTTCATCGGGTTTGTTCCCAAATTGTCGGAAGCTCTACTGGCGCACCAGCTTTTCCAGTGCAGGAAACGAAGACGGAACTGTATAAGAACGCTCGGAAACACCCGATCCGGCCTTGATCGCTTCAGCGATCATCGAGATGGCTTGCCCCGCGTTGGGTGGCACAATCACCGTGGCCTTGAGCTTTCCGGTGCGCACCCACGTCTGCCCGGTCTTCGGCAATCCATCCACACCGGTGTAAGGGAGGCGCAGCCATTGCTCCCGCTCCTCCATTTTCGTGATGTCTTCAAAAGCTTTTCGCGCGCCCATGACCATCGCGTCATTCTGCGCACCGATCAAATCGATGCCGCCCTTGCGGGCAAGATTCAATCGCAGCCACGAGGAAATACTTTTGTGCGCGCTCTCCTCCGTCCACTGCCCACGCAGCGCCGTGACTTGGATTTTCGAGGGCAGCGCACTGTGCATTCCATCCGTCCGATCCCTCGCTGCGGAATTTTCCGAAGGCCCCTGGATGTAAAGGATGGAGCCGCCACGGGGAAGCAGCGCGGCAAACTGCTGGCCCTGAATCTTGCCGATCTCCTTGTGATCGGAGCTGATGGAGAAAATGGGAACGCGCGAAGTTTTGCGCAATTCCGTGAGATATTCCGCCTCGCGGTTGAGCACCGCCCAGCAGATTCCTGCGCCCACCGCCGTGTGCGCCACTTGCGCCAGCGAAGTCGCTCCTACCGGCTCGAACACAATCGCATCGGGACGGAATTCGGGAGCAGCTTGAACAGCCTTCAGAATCTGCGTGCTTTGCGTAATCGCGTCGTTGTCCGCGTAGAGAATCTCGAGATCGACACCCAGGCGCCGCGAAGATTCCTGCGCGGCGGCGGCTTGCTCCAGCTGGTAATCGTTCTCGCGGGTGGTCAGCGAAACGAGGAAGCGAAGCTTCTTCATCCGGTTCCTTTCTCTTGTAAAGTGGGAGGCACCTTTGTCCCATCATCGCACCGGGGCAAAAAAGTAGAGCGGAATCGTTTTAATGTTGTGCTCTTTCGAGAAAGTTCCTGCGCCGTCAAGTTCTCAACATCTGAACGCGAAGAGCTTCATTCCGATGCCGCCTGCGGCGTACAACAGGATGGAAGGTGCACGCGTGAGGAAGCGCCGCGCCAAGCTAGTGAAACAGCAGAGGTATTTTCAGCCGCGGCGTCTATCAGCGTTCTTTTGTGCGGGAGAATCCGCCTGGGGCGGTGATTCGAGAAAAGAATTGTGCAAGTTGAGAATGAGCCAGTGGCCATTATGCCTGCGGCACATGGACATTCCGTGGCCGGCGATATGCTCTTTTGGGGAATCGATCGAGTAATCGTAGGAGTACCAGAGAGCGTCGCCAAACATTTTCACATCGTGCAGATTCATTTTGTAGTGCAAGTCCGGCGCGAATTTCAGGTAGCGCTCTTGCAGGTATTCCATGACCTGCTTGCGGCCGCGAAACTCTCCCTGAGGCGTGTAGAAAACGATTTCCGGATCAAAACAATCCTGCAGTTCGGCAACCTTGCCCGCCTCAAACGCCGTCATGCAATGGTGCATGCCCAATTCCATCTGATCGTAGAGAGTTTTGGCATTCGGCGTTTGCGCGCCGGCCGATGCGACTTGGCGCTTGAGGTCGATGGTTACGCCCATCTTGTCCAGCAGGTCCACGCCAAGAATCCCGTCAATCTGGCCGCCACACGCTTTGCCGATGGGACTGAGATCGATGGCCGGCAGTTTCAAATCTTTGAGGCGGTGAGCTCCGAGTGTGAATTCGGGAAGAGAAACTTCGCGGGCGCTGGTGGCGGCGGTCCCGCTCCAGGAGGTCACTTGAATTTTTTGAGAACGGCCGGAGGAAAACGATTTGAGGTTGAGCATGGTGGTAGCGCCGGTGTCCAAGAGGAAGCGCATGTCCGCACCGTCAATCCGGACTTTCACGACGGGCAGGAGATCGCAACGCTCAATGGGGATCTCGTTGGAGGATGGGAGTTCTTGCGCGCGCGGAATTGCGGGAGAGAAAAGTGAGAAAGACGCAAGAAGGATTGCGAACACACCCATTGGTACAAACATGCCTTCTAGGATGCAAGCAAACGAAAAAGGTTATAACGAAAGCGTCTGCGGAACCAGTCAGAACGTATCCTGATTCTTAATCGGCGGGTTGAAGTTTGTCTCCCTGCATTTCCCACTCGATGCGCACGAGAAAATCGAAGTGCATGCCTTCAGTTTTGAGCCAGCCTTCGAGGGCTTCGCGGGAATCGGCGCGGAACTCGACGAACATTTTTCCTTCAAGCATGTTAACGAGAACGCGCTCGGCGCGAGCCGTGCCGCCGGCCTGCATTCTCTGTGCGAGGGCTTCAGCGCCCTGGCGGGTGAGGCAGGCCAGCGTGTGCTGCGTAAGGTAGCGTGGCATCGGAACTCCCGAAACTGTTGCAGATCTGAGTATTTCACATACCGGGAAGGAGAAGAATATGAGTCTGCGGCGGACCGGCGCCGCGATCAGACTAATTTCATGACGCGGAAACCGGCGAAGCCGGCGCGGGTGAGGGCGGCGAGTTCGCGAAAGAGGATGGGGTCGATCTCGGTGAAGTTGAAACAGGACTTGCCCTGCATGCGTTTCCGAAGTTCCGGCGAGATGCGCTTTTGCAGCGCCGGAGTCATGTAGACGGGCATGAGGTAGTAGCTCACGTAGTTTTTGCCCAGGCGAACCGCGCCGAAACAAACCGCCTTACCTGTGTGACCGGGGAGGAGAGTTTCGAGATAGTAGAATTCCGGCCTGTAGCGGACCACGCTGAGCCGTTTTTCATAAGGAGTCAGGATTTTCTTCAGCGCGGCAAAGACGGCGGGAAAATTCTTTGCGGACTTTGCGGGTGCCGTCTTTTTTCGCGAGGGTAGTCGTTTTTTTTCTTCAAGAAAATCCCTTTTAGAGGCCTGTCTAAACGTAAGCAAGTATAAGGGTCAGCTTCAGCTCTGGAAAGAGGCGATCTCCTGCAGTCTCAGTCGCAATGAGGCATACCCTCCTACGTGGCTTTGGGCAAAAGCGCCGCTACCTTACCCTTGAACCAGTTCTGGGGCGGCTTCCATGCGGGCAACCAGGAAGGCTGGCGCGAGCCAAGAAAGCCGAAATAAGAGGAAACATTTGGTGCAGTTCGTCGTTTCTAAGACATGAACCTGCTTGCAAACCTGCGGTACACGCTGCGGCAAATCATCAAGAATCCAGGATTTTTCATCGTCGCGGTAGCGGCACTGGCGCTGGGGATCGGCGCCAACACGGCCATTTTCAGCGCAGTAGAAGCGGTGCTGCTACGGCCGCTGCCGTATGCTAACCCGGACCGGCTGGTGATGGTGTGGGAGGACGCGTCGTTCATCGGTTTTGCATTGAATACGCCGGCGCCGGCGAACTACCTGGACTGGAAGGCACAGAACCAAGTGTTCACGGACATGACGGCTACGCGATATACGACGGCCAGCCTGACGGGAGATGGGCAGCCGGAACAGCTTTCCGGGCGAAAGGTGACACCAAACTTTTTTGACGTTCTGGGCGTTCAGCCGGCGGTGGGAAGACCGTTTACAGAGGCAGAGGACAAGGCACAAAGCCCAGTGGTTGTGCTCAGCCATAACCTTTGGCAGAGGCGGTACGGCGCGGATGCGTCCCTGGTGGGGCGGTCCATTTTCCTGGATGGAATCCAAACCAGGGTGGTCGGAATCATGCCGCGTGGATTTTTCTTCCTGGACCGGAAGAACAGCGACTACTGGGTGCCGACGGCATTTACGCCGGAGCAGTGGGCGCGGCGGCAATCCCATTTTCTGAGTGTGGTGGCGCGGTTAAGGCCAGGGGTGACGCGCGCGAGAGCTCAGAAGGACATGGAGACCATCGCTGCCCGGCTGCAACAACAATATCCGGTTTCGAACGCAAAACTAGGCGCCGTGGTGGTGCCCATCAAAGAGGATTTTGCGGGAGACGCGCGAAAGGGCCTGCTGGTGCTCCAGCTGGCGTCCGTATTCGTTTTGCTAATTGCTTGTTCCAACCTTGCGAATCTGTTGTTGGCGAGATCGACGGGGCGAAAACGGGAAATCGCGGTACGCATTGCGTTGGGTGCAAGCCGCGGACAAATTGCAAGTCAGATGCTGACGGAGAGCCTTTTGCTCGCGGTGGTGGGAGGAGCGCTCGGTCTGGCCATTGGGCAGGCAGGCTGGAGCTTATTTGCTGGCCTCGTGCCCTCCCAGGTGGGCGACGGCGGATTTCAACTCAATTGGCAGGTGCTTTTGTTCGCGGCAACCATTTCGGTGGTAGCGGGCGTGTCGTTTGGGTGTGCGCCTGCGCTGCGGGCCACGGATTTGTCGTTGCAGGACACTTTGAAAGAGGGCGCGCGGGCTGGGGAATCGCGGGGAGGCTTGCGCCTGCGCGATGGACTGGTGGTGGGGCAATTTGCGCTGGCTTTTGCACTGGTGGTGGGCGCGGGGCTGATGATTCAAACGATCTGGAATCTGCGGAAGCAGCCGCTAGGTTTTCGCGCCGATCATCTGCTGACGATGGCGGTTCCGATCCCGAGAACAAAATACGATACCAGCGAAAAAACCCGGGCGTTTTTCCGGAACGTTGCGGAAGAAGCGCGCGCATTGCCCGGAGTGAGGGGCGCGGGATTCGCGTCCGACGCACCGTTCATGACGTACGGAGACACGGAAGGGTACGTCGTGGAAGGAGAGCCAAAGCTTCAGCCGGGCCATATGAACGATGCGCTGTATCGAGAGGTGAGCACGGAATATCTGGAAACAGTGGGGGCCGAGGTGCTGGAAGGGAGATTGCTGGCGGCCGGCGATCGCCCGGGCGGAGCGCGCGTGATCGTCATCAACGAGTTTTTGGCCAAACGGCATTGGCCCGGCAAAAGCGCCGTAGGCAAGCGTATAAGATTTGGTGACAGCGACGACGAGACCAAGAATCCGTGGTGGACGATTGCCGGCGTGGTGCGCGACATCCGCGAGCGCGGGTTGCTGTACGACATGAAGCCCGCCGTGTACGTGCCGCTGACGCAAGTGGCGAATCCGGAGAGATATTCGTTCCTGGTGGTGCGAACGTCTAGCGATCCTGCGAGCACGATCAAGATGGTCGAGGGCGCGGTGTGGTCGGTGGATCCGCAGCAGCCGGTATCGTACGTGCGCACCATGGATCAGTTGATGGAGGCGGACGTTGCAGACCGAACGCGGCCGATGGTGTTGCTGGGAGTGTTCGCCGGGCTGGCCCTGGTGCTCGCATGCCTGGGCGTCTACGGCGTGCTGGCGTACGCCGTGGCACAGCGGACCCGGGAGATTGGCGTACGCATGGCGATGGGAGCGAACCCCGGAGACGTGACAAAGATGATCCTGGGGCGTGGGATGAAATTGAGCACCATCGGATTGCTGGCCGGCGGAGCGCTGGCAGCGGGACTCGGATTGCTGCTGCGAACGCTTCTGTACGGGGTAACGGCGGCGGCGCCGGGAATTTATGCGGGGACGGCGGGGTTGCTCGTTCTAGTGGCGGTGATGGCTTGCGTGATTCCGGCGTTGCGCGCGGCACACGTGGATCCGGCAGTCGCGTTGCGGAACGAATAGAACAAAAAACATTTCGAAATTCCGGACCTGTCCAAACCGGCAGGTTGGCGGTGAAGCACATTCTTGCCTTACAGCGATTCCGCTTGCCGAACACGCATTACACTCAAGGTTAGTAAGGACGGATTTGTCCCTGCAAAAAATGGGACATGATCCTTCCACTGTGTTCCGCGGGGGGAACGCAGGCGAGGATAAAGAGAATGAGACGCACATGGCTTCTGATTACGATTATTCTGCTGGCGCTGGTGGCGGCACACGGCGCAGCTGCTGCGCCGCAAAGCAAGGGTTCGGCGACGCTGACGGGTACCGTGCTGGGACCGGATGACCGGCCGGTGGCACATGCGAGCGTGTCGTACCAATCCTCCAGCGGCAACGCGCCGCACGCCGTCCACACGGACGCGCGCGGACAATTTACGATCAGGAAGCTGCGGGCAGACAACTACGACATTCGCGCATCAGGCAAAGGAGTCTTTTCCGAATGGGAGAAAAACGTCAGCCTGCGCACCGGCCAAACGAAAGAATTGACGCTGCGCCTGATTTATGCGAGGAAAATTCCGAAGGCGTACGTGAAGAGCAAGCCGCAGCAGTAATTCAGCTCACAAGTTGTTGCAAGGATTGCAAGGGTGACTCGTGACTGGCGCGAAGCATGGTCGTCGCACGGTGGCTGTGAATCGCGAGCAGCGTCGAAATGATTGTTGAAGCAAAGAGCCACTATTCCTACTGATAGAGGAGCTGGGCAAGCTCGTACAAGTCGGAATCCGAGACATCCGAGACAGCGCAATACTCCATCCCCTGATGGCGCCAGTGGCGCCATTGATAGCCCTGCCGCAAGCCGGGCGGATGGATCGGTGTGTCCGGCTCCTTCGTGGGCAAGACAAAAACATTAATGATGTGCTTGCGTCGTGCATAGACGAGCGCCGCCACATTCTGCCCGCCGAGCACATCCAGACGGCCGCCAATCAAGGCGAATCCCTCATCCGCAAAATCCTTAACCGGGGGAACAAACGCAAGCTTTCCGTTGAACCAGGGCTTGACGGTGTGCTGGTCCGACGAAACGACATCCGTAAGGTGGCCGGGTTGCAAGGAGCGAACGTGGGCGTCGATTAACTCCGCAGCCGTAAAGGGGGCAGAAGAAGCGCTGTTCTGAACCCGCGGCCAGGCATACCAAGAGACGGAGGCGACGATCAGAAGCGCGGCGGCCAGAGCAAGCCAACGCCAGGCGGGAATCCGCAGCGCCACGGAAGAAGCCGTCGCGGCGTCAAGATGGGCACGAACTTTTTTACGCAGGGAAACGGGAGCGTTTTCGTAAAGACCGCTGCGCTGAAGTGAAGATCGCAGCGATTCTTCTGCTCCCAGCGCGACGGCACACCCGCGGCAATTTTCGAGATGGCGCTCAAATTCCGCGGCGCGCGTGGCGTCGAGTTCGCCATCGAGATAGCCGTGAAGGACGGTACGCGTGGAATCACAGCTCACGGGTGGCCTCCTGGGGAGAGGAGTGCGTGAGCGCGCGCTGCAGCCGCTGGCGAGCCCGGGCGAGCGCGGACATGACGGTGCCGATTGGAATGGCGGTGATGGATGCAATCTCCTTGTAAGAGCAGCCTTCGAACTCTCGAAGGACGAGAACCTCGCGGAACCGCGGGGGCAGAGTCTCGAGAGCACGGGTAAGGCGCTCGCGGTTGTCACCGGCGATGGCCAGGGTTTCGGGAGACACGCTAGGTTGCTGATGCAATTCTTCGTCGAATTCGCTCATGAGCTCCACAGGGCGGTTCTTCTCCAACCAGGTATAGCAAGTATTGCGCACGATTTGCAAAAGCCAGGCTCGCGCGTCGCCGCCGTGAAACCCACGGAAAAAACGGCAAGCACGAAGCATAGCCTCCTGCGCGACATCTTCCGAATCCGCGCGGTTCCTCAGAAGCCATCTCGCGAGGTTGAAAGCAGCATCGAGGTGCGGCAGAACGAGCTGTTCAAAGCGCGCGCGGTCCTGCACTTCCAACACGTCCGGACCTCTTCCCTGGTCAGAGCCACTCATTCGAAGGAACCGCCTGAGGGGGGATTTTATTCCCGAATACTCATTTGATGAGACGAATCAGGCAGGGGGTTGGTAACCACAAAAAAGCGGGAATAACCAAGGGCCCGCGGTGGTCTGCACAAACGAAACACGTCCCATACGCGGCGCGGGCTCCCTGGACTCTCTCACCCGCGCCGCCCTCCAAAGACAATTGGTGGAAATGGGTGGTGGAAAATCCTAATGGCTACGGGTGTAGCCGAGCAAGGAGCAAGAGCCGATGGGTGGCAAGCGCAAAGACGAAATTCTTCACGATCACAACCATGACGGGATTGACCGGCGTGGATTCCTCAAGTGCATGGCCTGGGCGGGAACGGGCGCATTCTGCGTGATGCAGGGAGGCGTGCTGAAATCGTACAGCTTGAGCCGGCTGCCGAAGTTAGGCTCCAAGGAAACCATGGGCGAGCTGAGTTTCGTGCAGATCAGCGATAGCCACATGGGCTTCAACAAGCCGGCGAACCCTGACGTTGCGGGAACGCTGAAGGCAGCGGTGGACAAGATCAATAGTTTGTCGGCCGCGCCGGAATTCATGTTGCATACCGGAGACATCAGCCACCTTTCGAAACCAGAAGAGTTCGATACCGTAGATCAAATTCTAAAGAGCGCCAAGCCCAAGGATGTTTTCTACGTCCCTGGGGAGCACGACGTGCTGAACGATGATGGCAAACAATTCCTGGAGCGCTATGGAAAGAGCAGCAAGGGCGCGGGCTGGTACAGCTTTGACAAGAAAGGCATGCACTTCGTCGGGCTGGTCAACGTGATGAACCTGAAGGCTGGAGGGCTCGGGACACTAGGACATGAGCAGCTGGAATGGCTGGAAGACGACGTGAAGCATTTGAAGCACAGCACGCCGATCGTGGTTTTCGCGCACATTCCGCTGTGGTCGGTCTATCCGGAGTGGGGCTGGGGTACGGAGGACAGTGCCCAGGCCCTGGCGTACTTGAAGAAGTTTGGATCCGTGACCGTGCTGAACGGGCATATTCATCAGACGATGCAGAAAATCGAAGGCAACGTCACTTTTCATACGGCAGCTTCCACCGCGTTTCCGCAGCCACAGCCCGGCAAAGCGGATTCGCCGGGACCGATGAAAGTGCCAGCCGAGCAACTCAAGAGCGTCCTGGGAATTACGGACGTCAACTACGTTCAAGGGCAACACGCGCTGGCGGTCGTGGACTCTTCGCTCGCGTAAGCGAGAAGCAGCTCAAATAGATAAGTCAATTCGAATCTGAAAAAGACAAAAGAGGAGAAAAAAACATGCGGAGAAGTGTGCTTGTTTCGAGTCTTGGTGCGGCGCTGGTGCTTGGGATGGGAGCGCTGGGCGCAGGCCCGCAGCGCTTCGAGTTGAGCGCGCAACAAAAACCGGAGACTGCGGAAGTGAAGATCGATAACTTCAGCTTCGGCCCGGCTGCGCTGACGGTGCCAGTGGGAACCACGGTTTCCTGGACCAATCGCGACGATATCCCCCACACGGTGGTAAGCACGGACGGCGTGTTCAAGTCCAAGGTGCTCGACACCGACGAAAAGTTCTCCTTCACCTTCAGCAAAGCGGGAAGCTATCCGTACTTCTGCTCGATTCACCCGAAGATGACCGGCAAGGTCATCGTTCAGTGAGGGAAGCGGCCTTGCATCCCTTTGACCTGAAAACGATAGTTTTCGCAAAGCATGCCCAGCACGTGGTGCTGATTCATTTTCCGATTGCGCTGTTTCTGGCCGGCGTAGCGTTCGATTTTCTTGCCCTTTGGAAGAAGCAGCGTTTGCTGGCCGCCGCGGCTTATTACAATTTCTTCGCCGCCGCGCTTACAACCATTCCGGTTTTGATTACCGGGATACTTGCGTGGCAATGGCAGCTCGAAGGTCAACGCTTAAAGGGAATTCTTCTGATGCACCTGGTAGCGGGATGTGTTTCGAGCGCGCTGATCTGGGTGGTTTGGTTCATGCACAGGAGAACGCGCCGGGAGGAGGGAGGGATCCTGCCCGGATACCGCCTGCCCGCGGAAGCAGTGGCAACTGCGGTCGTGGTATTGACCGGGCACCTAGGCGGATTCCTCAGCGGAGTGAATGGCCCAAGCTAGGTTATCGGAGTGACCCTCGAGGAGATAGCGTGCCGCAAACTGGCTTTCTCGGTACGGCTGCCCCCTGGACCGCTGACGTTACCCTTCTGCTCGAGCTGGCCTTAGGAGCTGGCTTACTTGCCGGGGCGCTGCTGGCGCGCTCCGGACGCCATCGGCTTCATGCCGCGTGCCAGTCTATCATCGTGCTCCTCAATCTAATGGTGATCGTCTTGACGATGTTGCCGTCCTTTCGTCGTCAAGTACTACCCAAACTTCCAAGCAGGATTGGAAAGCCCTACTACGCGCTCGCCGCAATGCATGCAGCGCTGGGGGGAATCGCTGAACTCGGGGGTTTGTACATCCTGCTGGCGGCCGGAACAACCATGCTTCCAGAGAAATTCCGCCTCAGGCGCTACAAATTCTGGATGCGAGGAGTTCTCTTGCTATGGTGGATCGTTCTTCTCCTAGGAATAGCCACATACGCCCGCTGGTACATGCCCCGAAGATGAGCGACTGGAGTGATAGTATGGACCGTTCGCGAATTGAACTGGTGCGAGATAGGCAGCAAACAATTGGATCAAATTGCCGCGAAATTGGATTAGTACTAACGGGAGGGCGAACCCTAGCAGCCGATGCGTGCTATCTCTCATCTTGTTGATAATAAGCAGCTTACCTTGTGGCAAAAGTTTGGTTTTTGGCCACAGATAGCCTCGCTGTACTACTACCCTCGTACCCCGTCCTGTGGCTCTGGCGACCCATTGAGGCTCGCAATACAGGTGCGTAGTCTCTGAGGAACGGGTTGGGGGCCGCGCGGGGACAGCGGCTCCGCAAGGGGTCGTGTGCGAGCTTCCCAACCCGCCAATTCTGCTTCCCGCTTCCGCCTCGATCTCTCTCCAAAAAGGAACAGCCAGCTGCGTGGAACTGCGTCGCGCCGCGTCTTTGCATCGGACGGCAACTGCCTTGCATCCTAGACGGGCGGGATGCGAAGTCCACCCGGCAGAGTGTTGGCGAATGATAGAGTTCCAATATATGAAGCAGCCGGTGGATGAAAGGAATGCGCGACAGGTGAAAGCAAGAGCCAACAAACGATCAAAAAGTTTGGGGTTGGTGATCGTGCTGCTGGCACTGCACACGATGGCAGCCAGCACCGCGAGAACCGGCGAACCGGTACCTCGACGATTAGAGAATGTGACAAAGCTGGCCTTCGATCAATACGTGGCGCTCACACAAGCGCGAAACGATGAGGAACTGAAACGCGATACGAATCTCTTGTGGGTGGATGGCTTAGCCGAAGGCCCGCGCGCGGAGGCTTACGCTGCGCTGAAGCGCGGCGAAGTCAAGATGCAAAGGCTGGAGACTCTGGACAATCGAAAAGGCATCCCTTGTCCTGGAGGGATGATTCACCACTGGACCGGTTTGGTTTTCATTCCGGGAGCGAAGCTGGACGAAGTCCTCAGCGTGCTTGAGGACTATGACAAGCACTCGGTGTATTTTGGTCCGGATGTGGAACGTTCCAAGATCGAGTCGAGGAGCGGCGATCATTTCCAGGTTTTCCTGCGGTTTCGCCGGCACAAAGTGATTACCGTGGTGCTGAACACGGAGCATGCGGTGGACTACTTCCACGATGCGCCTGGGAAGGCGCACAGCCGGAGCTCGGCCGTACGCATCGCGGAAGTGGAAAACGCCGGGAAAGGCGATGAGCGCGAGAAAACGCCGGAGGACGATGGCGGATATCTGTGGCGGATGGAAACCTGGTGGCGGATGCAGGAGGGCGACGGCGGCGTCTACGTGCAGAGCGAAGTGGCTTCGCTGACGCGGGACATCCCGACGGGACTCGGCTGGATGATCAAACCTTTCATTACCAGCATCCCGAGGGAAACGCTGAAGTTCACGCTGGAGGCGACGCGTAAAGCAGTCGAATCGCACCCCGCGAGCCGCTGACCCGCGGATGCGCCTACGGTCTCCGCGCTGGAGACGGTCGTTCCCCCGGCTGGACATCAAGGGCTAACTTGGCTTTAGAAAGTGTCCTGGAGAAGGCTAAGAGCGAACACAAGGGCGTTTGTGTAAACACCGCTTTGGGCGTGTTTCTTGTAGAGATCAACAGCCTTGCCTTTTCCATGCCGAGAAACAAAGATATCCTTCCATCGAGGCGCCCGTATGGCAAAATTCCCCCGATTTCTTGCATAATCCACGATGCCTTCCTTAGGAACATTGCTCGCCAAAATTCTGCGATTGCCGCTTTCCCTGATTCCGGCCGAAACTGAAGTTCGGATCTTGCGCGGCCCGCTCCGCGGAAAGAAGTGGATCGTCGCGCGGGTCCCAATGCCTACTGGGTTGGCACGTACGAGGTGGCTCGGGTCCGTGCTTTTGCAAACGCCTTAGTCCAAGGTGCCGTAGTCTACGATGTCGGAGCACATGTCGGCATTTACTCCCTACTTGCCAGTTCGCGAGTAGGGCCTTCTGGGAGGGTTTACGCGTTCGAGCCGCAGGGCCGCAACCTGCAGTACCTTCGCCTTCATGTGACCCTGAATGACTTACGGAATTGCTTCATCGTTGAAGAGGCGGTGTGCAACAGAGAAGGGACACTTCCGTTCTCCGCGGCCGCTTGGGAATTCAGCATGGGTCGACTTTCCCCCGACGGCGAGATATTGGTTCCCTCAACAACTCTGGACAGCTGCATCTACGGAGAAAGAGGCTTCTCTCCGCCGGACATCGTAAAAATCGATGTGGAAGGCGCAGAATTTGAAGTCTTGGAAGGCGCCAGCAGGGCACTAACCGAGTTTCATCCGACGATTTTTCTCGAAATCCATGGTACCCAACTACATGTCGACTGTCGTGCCTTTCTCCAAGCAAAGGGTTATCGCGTTGAGGAGGGATACGCTAAGTTGACAGCGACTTGGGGACCCGCCACCTGAGCGTTGGAGCTATAGCGTCACGGATTGTCATGTCGTTGTCACAGCACGATCGCGCAGTTTCCTGCCAGCAGCGTCCTCGAGCTGTTCCCAAGTGGCAGCAGCATTTCGGTCCCAGGTCCACGCGCGAGCAGTTTCCGCTGCCGCATCACCGACATTTCCCCGCAGGACTTCGTCCGCATGAAGCCGTTCCAGCATTTGCGCGAGACCTCGAAAATCATCGACTTGGCAAAGAATGAACCCATCCATTCCGTCGTGAATCACGTTGGCCACGCCGGCGTTCACGGAAGTAATGACGGGAAGGCCGCAAGCCATCGCTTCCGCGACGGGCAACCCGAATGAATCTTCACGGCTCGGGCTGACGTAGAGATCGGCGGCTGCATAGAAATCGAGAGCGTCTTCGCGAGCCGGTTCAAAGCAGCAAAGGTCCAATATGCCAAGTAATTCGGCCCTTTCACGGAAAGTGTCCGGAGAATCCTCGCCGGCGGCGATGAGACGAATTGGCAGCTCGCGAAGCGCATTCATAGCCCGCAGAACGGTTTCAAGTCCCTTGACTTGCCAATCGTTGCCGATCAGCAGGAGCACGAAATCACTTTCCTGAATCTTGCGGCGCAGCCGCGCTTCAGGACGCAGCGCGAGCCGCCGGGCAGGCGAAAACTGTGCGGTGTCAATACCATTGGGAATGACGCGGACGTCCTGGCGCCCAAAATATTTCTCAAGAAGGCCGGCAGTGCGCTGAGAAACGGCGGCCAGGGAAACTTTCGGATCCGTATAGATGTGGCGTTCGAACGCAGTCAAGAGAGCATAGTATGAGCGACGATGGAGACGCCGGAGCAATCCCGGCGCGGTGCATGCGAGACCTTCCGCTCGAGCAAGTTCCCTGAGCCGATGGAACAAAGCATGAACAAGGACGACGTTCGCGTCGAGACAGTTGATTCCGGGAGAAAGAACCAGGTCGCAGCAAACGCCGCGGACCCAGCGATCCCAGCGGCGGCAAACCGAATTCAAAAGAAACCAGCAAAGAAATTGCAGCAAGTGCGGTCCCGGGATGGAGGGAATTTTGTGCCAGAAGATGCCTCCTGTTCCGGGAGGAAGAACACCTCCGGGATTGTTGACAGTGAGATCCTCGACGCGATTTGCGTAGAGATGAATTTCGCAGTGGTACGTGCGCGCAAGACGTTCCAGCAATTCGGCAAGAGCACGCTCCGTCCCATGACGGCGGTCCACGAACGGTGATACAACGGCCAAGCGCAAGTCAGCGCATCCGTGGAGCATACGCCGCGGAATTTTGCGCTGCGGCGGGAATTTGAGACGCGGCGGCATACTGCGCGGAGAGCGCGATGGATGGCAAACGGAACAGGATTCCGAGGAGAAGCCACAGATACGCGTTCAACACAAAATCCTGGTAGGGTTGCATTCCGTTGAATGTCAGAGGGAAAAGGAGGAGCCCGGCGTACCAGAAGATGACAAAAGCCAGCGGAAACCAGGGTGAACCTCTAAGCTTCTTGACGACCCGCCACGCGGAGACAATGATGGCAAAGCTCATGACGAACCAAAGGGCCAGTCCCATCACGCCCATCTCGAGAATGAGGACGCCGAAGCCACTCTCCACTCCTAAGGTAGGCGGCTTGGCATGGAAGATACGCGCGACATATTGAGTACCAAGAGACAATGTGCCAATGCCATATCCGTACGGCCAGCGCTCATAGCTGAACACCGCGAGGAAATTCTGAATCGGGTAATCCCATGTGCGGTGCTGGAGTTCACTGGCGCTGCTGCCGGGCGTGAGGGTTTCAGTGTAAAGCGCCACTCGCGACAAGAGCGCCTCTGGATAGGTGGCAAGCAGGATTACTACAGCAAGGCCCACGCCAAGAGCGGCGCGCTGCACGTTCCGCAAGACACGCATCACTTCGCGTTGGCGCCAAGGCGCGCCCCAGACAAAGGCAGCGCTGCCGACGAGGGCCGATCCGAGGCTCCAGAGAACGATTCCGCGGGAAGTACAGAGCGCAATGGCCGCGGCCGTGAGCCCGAAAACCAAAAACGCGAGGGCCCGACCCCGCTTGTGGCGCAGCAGAAGATAGCCGCTGAAACCAAACACCAGCAGCCAGACGACCAGAAGAAAATTGGCGAAGCGTCCGGTGCTGACAAATACGGAAGTAGGCCTGTAAGAGATCGCCCCGGAAATGGGCGCCGCTCGATAAAGCGTGCTCAATTCGCGAATGTCCTCGGCGATAACCGCCGGGTTGAGAAAAGTATGGCCGAGGATGGATTGCACGATCCCAAGCGAGACGATAATCAAGGCAAGAACCATATTGACAAAAAAGAAGCGGCGCAGGTCGGCCTCGGAGTTCAGCAAGGCATAGCCCACGAAGAGCAATGGGATGTAGTAGAAATAAATCTTCAACCCGAGAAGTCCGTAGATGAAGGTTGTGGAAGCGGGATTGAAAACCTGCATGACTCCGAGCCACACGAAAAGCAGCAGCGGAACAAGGAAAGGAGGCCGGAAAGAAGTCGCTTCCTTCCGGCGGTACGCGACGAAAAACGAAAGGTAGACCACTGCCGCGAGCGCATCCTTGGCGAAAAAGATGGCCATGTTGTTGCCAAGATATTTCCGGAACAAATCCTCGAATAAGAGCCACGCCAGGAAAAAATAGAGTCCATTCCGCCAGTCGCTAAGCACGGCGACAACGAACGTACAGCCCACAAAGGCCAGCGTGACGTAGGCAAGGCCAGTCATGTCGTCGGCGATTACGTAACCCGCAGTCTTGTAGGCGGCAATTGCAACGAAGACCAGAAAACCAAAGGCAAAAAGCGGATTGCGGCGGAAATCCGCGGGTAAGCCGAGCGAAGAGGTCCTCATGACACCGCCTCAACAACAAAAATGTGATTGTCACCCAAGAGTGCTTCCCCGAAAAAAGCAAGAGAAGCGAGTCGCATAGCCCAGGCGATCGGCTTTCGCGTCAGTTGGTACCCGTTGGGAGGGAACACGAGATGTTCGCGGAGACGCGGGCCCGCACGCGGAAGAAATTGTCGCTGGAGTAGATCGAAGAACACCGGCGAGATATGCGTGGGCTCGCTGTGCTCATCCATCGTCCGAATTTTACCCTTCAGAAGAAACTTGGACCGTGCGGGAAGGGAGTCAACGTTTGGAGTGGTCAGTACGGCAACCCCGCCAGGACCAAGAAGATGGCCAACATTGCGCAGGAAATTGATGGGACTCTCGACATGCTCGATAACTTCAATGGCGGTGACCAGGCCAAACGACGCTTGTCCTAGTTGCGACGCGAAATCCGGCTGGTCGAAATCCAGAGAAATATGCGGTACCTGGGCTTCAAAGTCGTTGGCGTTGCGGTCGACGGCGAGGACCTGGCATCCGAGGGCGTGCAGGCGGGCGGCCATCGCACCCGGCCCGGCGCCGAGATCGGCAGCGTGCACGCCGGGACGCGCGTAACGTGCAAGCACGCGTTCCACAACGAACTCGTGAAGCCCGCTATTTGTAGTGGTGTGCAACATCAAGCTTGCGCCGCGGCGTAGACATCGCGGTAGACGCGGGCGTGAGCCTCTATCATACGGCTGTTATTGCAAAAATCGAGAGCCCGTGTGCGCGCCCGCTGGCCCAAACGCAGCGCCAACGACGGATCGTTCAGGAGCCGGGAGAGCGCAGCAGCAAGAGCGGTTGCGTCGCCGGTACGGAACGTGAAACCCGCATCGCCCAGGACCTCAACGAAGGCGCCGAGATCGGAGGCGACGACTGGCAGGCCGCGCAGCATGTTTTCCGCGACAACCAGGCCGAAAACTTCTCCGCCAAGCGACGGAACCACGACGACGGAAGACTCCGCAAGCGCGGCATTGAGCTGCGCGCCGTCGAGACGGCCAGCGAAGCGAACCTGCACATCCAGTTGCGCTTCGCGAGCGAACTGCTCCAGCGAATCGCGTTCCGGCCCGTCGCCGATGATCAGAAGTTCAAACGGTTGTCCTTGCTTGCGCAAGATGCTTGCAGCTTCGAACAAGAGCCGCACACCTTTCGTGGTAACGAGCCGGCCTTGGAACGCAAGAATCGGTGGAATGCGCCGCGGTTCGAGGCGTGGCGCCGCTTCGGTGACTTCGAGCCCATGCGGAATCGTAGTCGATTGCGGAAGATGCAGCTCGCCCCCAAGCCACTCCGTGGGCGTGATGTTAGCGGCAACGTGGGCGCATAGAAATCGCCTGACAAACGTCAGCAGCCAAAGCTTACCGGAGGCGAGCCAGCCCCGTTCCGAATTGCATCGTAAGCATTTCACGTGGCGGCCTGCCATGAAGTGGCCTGGGCAAGGCGCACCCGCCGGTTCGATCAGAAGTTGACCGTTGGGACAGATTGTCTGGAAGCCGTGATGCTCGACGACCACAGGTTTGCGCTCAAGCAGGCCCAGGAACATGGGTGCGAGAGCGGGACCGGCGACGTGCACGATGTCACTCGAGCGAACGAGCTGCCAGAGTTGAACGAAACTCGGCTTGCGAACCGTGCGAAACGCATTTCCGCGGTCGTCGTAGGTTCCCGCCGGAGTCTGCGTGACGAGCGTGATTTCGAATTGCGGCACGCCGTTCGAATCGCGCATTCCGGCAAGGCCACTGGCAAGTGAAAAAACAATGCTCTCGACGCCTCCAACACTCGGTGCAAAATAGTGAGAATAGACGAGAAGCTTCATTCCGAGGGTTTTCGCCGGGTTTCTAACGGGGCATGTTCGACGCCGGTCCTGATGGCAGTGTAACCTTCGGGCCGATCGATGCGCGCGACTCCGCGGGCAATGGCTTCCACGGTCCCGGCGATATTCTCCGGTGGCCCCCAGGTCTCCATTCGCGCGCGAGCCGCGCTACCGAGGCCCGCCAACCATGTCCGGCTGGCGTGCGCACGTTGCAGGATGGCGGCAAGAGCGTCAGTGTCGCCGCAGGGATAGATAAGCTCCGGGCAGACAGGGGCGACAAGATCGCGGCCGGCGCCCACACGATCGCTGACAACCACTGGGCAGCCGCACAGCATGGCCTCATTGACCACAACTCCGAACGCGTCGTAGACAGACGGAAGAACCAGGAGGTCAGCAGAAGTGTAAATGGCAGGAAGCTGCGTCTGATTGACGAAGCCGAGAAATCGGACCCGCGAGGCGACGCCTAGAGCGGCGGCTTCCGATTCGAGTTGCGAACGAAGCGGGCCTTCGCCGGCGAAGACCAGGAGCGCATTGGAAAGCTTGGCCTTGGCAAAAGCACGGAGCAGATCGAGCGGCCGCTTCCAGGGCTGAAGCTTGGCGCAGAACAGGATGACAATGTCGGCCGAGGAAGCTCCCCACCCAGTTCGGACGGACGGCCGATCGATTTCTGCAGATTTTTGAATCCACCAGTCGTTATCCACGGAATAAGGCGTCAAAGTAACGCGGTCACCCGGAAGGCCGAGAGACAGCATCAACTCGCGCGTTCCAGAAGACGGCACGATGACCTGATCAGCAAGCCGGAAGAGCAGTGGCCAGACCACACGCTTGACGCGGCGCTTCCACATGCGGCCATCCAACGGCGTAAGCGTTGTCGTATCCGCACCGAAGAGAAACGCGCTCCAAGACTTGCGCGCGGCAAAATACGCGATCCAAAATGTGGCGTTGAGATAGCCGGTAAAGCAGAGGACCGCGTCGTAGTTCCCGCTACGAATCACCTTCCAGAGGCCAGGATTTCGCAGGCCGAAGAAGGACTCCCCGCCGGAGCCTCGATTGGGGACTTGGGACCAGGAGTAGCCGTCGAGCAATGGAATATCCCACTGGATGCTGGCGCCAAATTCGGGATCATGGCCGGCCTCGGCGCCACGGAGGCTGCAATAAGCAACGTGGAGATCGAGCGCGGGGTGGGCGGCCATACGTCGGAAGATCGGGGCCATATATTGGACAGGATGGGCGGCAATGGCCAGAACACGGTACCGTCGGTCATTCATCGTATGATCTGGCATAGCATGACCCGGCGTTTCTGAACATGAAAGCGGCGGCCACTCGGAAGTCCATCGAACTGAATGAGATGCCCCGGAGTGGAGTATAACCCGTTTTGGGATGCACCGAACCGTGTTAACCTTGCGGCGGCCGCCGGGCGTATCGTATTTTTTCCGGCGGGAGAGAAGATTTCTTCTGGACGATTCTTACAACGGCATACGCTGTGTGGCGGTGCTGGGACAGCGGAATGAAGCGATCGATGCGGTCGAAGAGTATTGCCGCTATCTGGGAGCGGCGTTGGAAAAGCACACATTTTCGTTTGAGATCACCCGCGTGGAGTGGGCAACGAAGGGGTGGCGCCGCGCCTTGCGCGAGCTTCGCCAAAAGGTCGGCAACGAACCAAATAACTGGGTCCTTTTGCAGTACACGGCGCTGGCCTGGTCGCGGCGCGGATTTTCGTTGCGGGTTCCGGGAATCATCCAATCTCTCAAGAAAAACGGCGCGCGCTGTGCCGTAGTGTTTCATGATGTCGAAGGCTATTACGGCAATCGGCTCGTCGACTGCATCCGCCGCGCCGCCCAGCTCCATTCTATGCGTGAAGCTATGCGGCTGGCGGACTTCAGCATTCTCACGATCCCCGCGGAAAGAGTTCCATGGATTGACCGCAATTCGCGCAACGTAGTTTTCATCCCTGTGGGGGCGAACCTACCTTCGCCGGAAAAGGCGTGGTCGCAAGAAAAAGATCGCGCAAAGAATTTGCCGACGGTTGCGGTGTTCTCTCTCGCCGGGAATCGCGCCGGGGCGGAAGAGGTGGAGTCCATCGCCCAGACGGTGCGTTACGCCGCGGAGCGTATGGGAGCGTTGCGGCTCCTTGTTATCGGGCGACACTCGGAGATTTCAGGGAGTCAGTTGAAGGAGAGACTGATGGGCACGTCAGTGCAGGTGACCATTCACGGTCTGCTCCCGGCCGAAGAAGTCGTGCAGAAATTAGGCGCTAGCGATGTGCTGCTTTTCACAAAAGGGCCAGTATCAAGCCGCCGGGGCAGTGCGATCGCGGGCATCGCGTGCGGGTTGCCGGTAATCGCAAGCGAGGGCTGGGAAACGGGAGCACCGATCACGGAAGCCGGCGTCGTGCTTATACCCGAGACCGCCAAAAATGAGTTCGGACCGGCGCTGCTTCGCGTCTTAACCGATGCCTCGTACCGCGCGAAGCTGAGCGAGCGGAGCAGGCGCGCGCAGGAAATCTATTTTTCGTGGAGTGCCATCGCCGCGCGGTATGCGAAAGAGCTGCGCACCCGTGGGGCCGGACGTTGACCTGTCTTTTTCGGACCACCGGCAGGCGGAAGTCTATCGAACGCAAGAAGATGCCCCGGAGTGGGGTATAACCCGTTTCGCAGCAAGGGCGGCTGTGCTAAACTCGGGGAGTTCTGATGAAAGTGCAACCGCGAAGCGGTTGGACAGGGGTTTGCGGTTCACCGTAAGTCTCCGCACTGGTGCCGTTTTTCTTGGCGACTGTAAATCGGTTCGCGTGAACTTCGGCCGCAACAGGCGTTTTTCTTCGAAACCGCTGCAGGTCGCAAGAATTCATTCACGGATGACCCCGCGTGGCGGGGTCACGCAAAACAAAAGAGGATCCGTCATGTCCGGGCATTCAAAATGGGCCACGATTAAACATAAGAAGGGGGCCACCGACGCGAAGCGCGGCCGCGTTTTCACGCGAATCATTCGCGAAATCAGCATTGCCGCGCGCATCGGCGGCGGCGAACCGAACTCCAACCCTCGGCTGCGAACGGCCATACTGGCGGCTAAGGCTGCAAACATGCCGGGCGAAAATGTTGAGCGCGCCATTCTGCGCGGCACGGGGCAACTGGAAGGGGAGCAGTATGAGGAATCCACCTTCGAAGGCTATGGGCCGGGCGGAGTGGGGATGCTGATTCAGGTCGTGACCACCAACCGTAACCGAGTGGTGGGAGAATTCCGCCACCTGATGAGCAAGAACGGCGGCAACCTGGCCGAAGCCGGCGCGGTGGGCTGGATGTTCAGTCGCAAAGGCGAGATTTCCGTTCCGAAAGAAGCGGCGAGTGAAGACAAGATGCTCGACATCGTCCTGGAAGCGGGCGCGGAAGACATGAAAGACGATGGCTCGGCGTGGTACATCGTCACGCCGCCGGAAGCCCTGGAGAAAGTAAAGGAAGCGCTGTCAAAAGCAGGAATTACTCCCGAATCGGCGGAGATCGCCATGGTGCCGCAGAACTACATCAAGTTGACGGGCGCCCAGGCCACGCAGATGGTACGGCTGATCGAAGCACTCGAAGAGCACGACGACGTGCAGCACGTTTACGCGAACTTCGACATTGACGAATCGGAAATTCAGGCGGCTGTGGGAGCGAATTAAATTACGTTAGCAGGTCTTTCACGGCCAGTCGCACCAGGGACTGGCCGTTTTTCTTGACGCGCTGCTTTTACTCCCATCTACAGTACAAAGCGCTGGCAGGGATGCGCGGAAGGCCGTAGACTTGATGCGATGAGCGGCGTAGCTCCAGCAAGCCGAACGAATGAAAAGACCGTTCGAATGCGTGTACTCGGTGTTGACCCCGCCGCGGTGGGACCTACGGGCTACGGCATCGTCGAGAGTGACGGGCGCAACTGCCGTATGCTGCATTTTGGTGCATTGACGGTCGGCGCAAAACGGCGCAAGGAGTGCGCGGGCGCCACGCTTCAAGATGTCCATGCGCTGCTCTGCCGGCTGATCGAAGAGTTTGCGCCGGATGCCATGGCGGTCGAGAGCGTTTTCACCGCCCTGAACATGCGCACCGCGTTGCGGCTGGCGGAGGTGCGCGGCGTGGTGCTGCTGGCTGCCGCCCAGCATAATCTGGAAGTGCATAGCTACGCGCCACGCGAAGTGAAGGCGTCCGTCGCGGGCCACGGGCATGCGGACAAGCGGCAAATGCAAATGATGGTGCGTGCGCTGCTCTCCATGAGGGAGACTCCAGAGCCTGCGGATGCGGCGGATGCGCTCGCAGTGGCGTTGTGCCACTTGCAAGCGGAGCATGTGAAGAGACGGTTTGGTTTGACGGACGCAAATGCGGTGGTGTGGCCGCGTGCTCTGGGAGCAGCGGCAGGCGTACCTGGGTTAACGAGGGTCATTCGAACGGGCGGCGCAACTCGAAATAAGCTGCCGCGCATCCTATCGACGCGATGAAAACTTCTCTTCTGCGAATCGGTTTGTTAATTGGCCTGGTATCTCTTTCGGCCTGGGCGACATATGCCGCCCCCGCCTCCGGTACCGCAAAGCTGACTTTTCGCCGCGTCTTCAAATCCAGCTCGCCGGAATTCGTTCAAATTGCGGTGCGTGAAGATTCGGACACTGCCTCTTACGAGATTCGCCAGCTCGACGAGGATGCCGGCGCTTCGCCGTTCCAGGTGGGCGCGGCGTTGCGCGCAAAGATGTTCGATCTTGCAGCGCAGTTGAAACATTTTCAGGGTCAGGATTTGGATGTACACCGGAAAATCGCTTACCTTGGCGAGAAGACTTTCCGCTGGGAATCCGGGGCCGAAGTCCACGAAACCAAATTCAACTACACTCTGAATTCGGCCGCGACGCAACTTCTGCAGATTTTCGAAGGTCTGGCACGCCAGCAGGAACACGTCGACCTGATCTCGCGCCGGATGCGCTACGACCGGCTGGGAATCAACGACGCGCTGCTGCAATTCGAATCCGATCTCAATCGCAGCCTGTTGCCGGAACCTCAGCGCATGCTGCCCATGCTGGATCAGATTGCCGCGGATTCGAAATTTGTAGATATTGCGCGCCAGCGGGCGCGGTCCCTCGCCGAACGCATCCGCCACCAGGGCTAGACCCGCTTAATCCAGCGGCGAACTCATTGCCGACTGGAGTTCTAAATCCTACAAAATTATGTATAGCAATCCCGATACTCGGATGCGTGGGAAATCAGTTTCGCAAACCTCCGTCTAACACTAACATCGATTTGCATTTGTTTTGGCTTGACATTGGCTGGTTTCTTGCACTAACTAAGCCGCTAAAGGTGTCATTCGTGATCGCTGGGTGAAGGCCGAAACCCATAGGTCCGAATGGCGCTGGCGCTCATGAGTAGATCTGCCTGGATCGAGGGCTCATGGGGATAGCCAGTAAGGTCAGATGAAATCCCGTTTGAACCTCGGATAGAGGAATGGAGGAGTGATGCGTCATATGCGCAGCAGTACCTCATTTATCGCGCTTTCGATAATCGCGGCTCTTTTCGTGGGGGTAATGCTCGTAGCTCCGCCAGAAGCAAGCGCTCAAGCCACAATCTCCACAGGGAGCGTTCAGGGAGCGATTCTCGACCCGAAAGGCGCGGTCGTCGTCTCTGCCAAAGTTACGATCACCAACAAAGATACGGGACAAAAGTCAAAGCCGGAAGTATCGTCGGCGGGAACGTATAACTCCGGTCCGCTACCGTCGGGGACATACGTTGTGCGCATCGAGGCGCAAGGATTCAAGACAGTCGAACAAACTGTTGGCGTAGCCGTCGGCGTAATCACAACCGCAAACGTCGCACTCGAGCTGGGCTCCGAAACCACAATCGTCACGGTGGAGAGCTCAGCGATTTCCGTGAACACCGAACAGGCGACGGTACAGGGCGTGCTAACTGCACAACAGATTGAGAATCTCCCGGTTAACGGGAGGAACTTTCTTGATCTCGCGCAGCTCGAGCCGGGCGTTCAGATTCAGGATGGCGCAAATTTCGACCCCACGAAGAACGGCTTCTCCTCGGTCTCTTTCGCGGGACATTTCGGACGGACGGCGCGGATCGAAGTAGACGGGATTGACATTAGCGACGAGACCGTCGGGACGACCACGCAAAACATCCCGCAGATCGCCATCGGTGAGTTCCAAGTGGGCCAATCGAATCTGGATCTCTCAACAGAGCTGACGTCCACCGGCACGATCAACGTCGTGACACGGTCGGGCGGAAATGACATCCATGGTGAGGGATTCTTCTACTGGAGGGGCGACAGCGTAGCGGCGAAGCAGAGCTTGATTCCCGTGCCCTTCGATCGCAAGCAATACGGGGCGCGGCTGGGCGGACCAATCGTGAAAGACAAGCTGTTTTTCTTTGGCGGCCTGGAACGGACACACCAGGACTTGCAGGCAGCGCAGGTGTTTCCAGATCCCTTCACTACGTTCAACGGTAATTACATCTCACCCTTCCGAGACTTGGAACCAATTGGGAAGCTGGACTGGCAGTTGAAGCCCACCTGGAAGTTGTTCTACCGCTTCTCCTACGAACAGAACAGCCTTGTGCGGGGCTTCATTCCGAACACCTTTACCCCCTTCAAGAACGTGGACAATACACCGGTGCACGCGGCGGGATTCGATTTCAACACGGGCCGGTTTTCACACAACATCCGGTTCGGCTACACCAAATTCCGCAACGGAATCGTCGACGCAGTGCTAGGTACCGGGATCACGGATCCAGCCCCGGGGATTGCCATCGCCATAGGCGGCGACATCACCTGTTTGGGCGCTGGGGTGGATGCATTCTGCTCCGGACCCAATTTTTTGGCCCCTCAGAAGACGTTTCAGAGCAACAAACAAACCAAATACGACGGCAGCATCACGTTCGGCCGGCACACATTACGGTACGGTATTGGCTTGAATCGAATTCAGGGAGCCGTTTTTGCGGCCTTCGTTGGGACGGCGCCAATCGTGACTTCTCTGACTCCAATCGCCGGACAGTCGGACCCATTGCAATACACCGTGGACGCGATCTTGATCGGAAACGGCCAAGGTTTCTTTACGGAAAAGCCAGGCTTTGGATTCCCAGCGGGTGGCTCTTCGGATACGCGATTCACCGCATATTTCGGAGATCAATGGAAACTACGCTCGAACCTGACAGCTAGCATTGGCTTGCGGTATGTGCGCGACACCGGACGGGCGGATAACGACATTGCTCCGATTCCCTGCTCAGCTTCACCGTCAATCAGTTGCACTGGGAACCTACTCGATCAGTTCGGTCCTGGGCTGGGCGGGCGGATACACCAGCCGAACAAGAACTTCGGGCCACAAATCGGGCTGGCGTGGGATCCCTGGAAGAACGGAAAGACGGTGATCCGAGCGGGTTTCGGGATCTACTATGAGAATGCAATCTGGAACAACATTCTATTCGACCGCCCGCCTCGGCTCCAGAAAGGCATTTTCTTTGGCATCCAGGAAGTTTGTAGCCAGGGTGGAATCGCCATGCCGGACGGAACAGTACAGGCAACGATCAATGGCAAGAACATCGCCACGCAGGTGTGCGGCCAGCCGATAGGAAGCGTGACCGCAGATGCAATTGCCATCGAACAAGCCCTGCAAAAGGCAACGCTGACGGCCGGAGCACAGAGCAATTCCGGGTTTATCGGCAACATTCTGGCGGATTCGTTCAACAACACCGGAACGGAGCTGCTGGCACCGAGCTACCGTACGCCGTACTCCATGCAATTCAACATCGGGGTACAACGGGAGCTACATCCCGGTACTGTGCTGACCGTGGATTATGTCCGCAACGTTGGCTTGCACAGCTTGCTGGGTTACGACACGAACCACGTCGGTGATGCACGCTTCCTGAATCTCAACGCAGCCCAACACGCGATCGCGCTGACGCTGGCAAACTGCGGGGTCGCGACAATCAATCAAGCGATCGTCCTCTGTCCGAGTGATCCAACCGGCGCTCCGCCGGACCCGGCCAACCCCTACGCGCCTCGGCCGGCTACGATTTTCGACTTCGCAGGGAACGGACTCGATTCTGGATACGGGAAGTTCGGAGGACTGCCTGCGGCTGTTGCGGGCAAGAACGGGATCAGTAACACACCAGATACCGGAGCTGCTTTCCCGGGAATTAATCCGAATGTCGGCGCCAACCAGATGCTCTTTCCGATCGGGAGGGCAACGTACAACGCGCTGCAGATGAAGTTGACGTCGCAGAAGTCGAACCCGATGCGCGGAATGCACAACCTGAACGTGGTCGCCTCCTATGCGTTCTCAAGGCTGACGGCCATGGCGCGCGACGGGGACTTCATCAACAACGGATTCAGCTTCCGGGATACGAGTCTCCGTGGGCCGAACGGGCTGGACCGCAGGCACCAGTTCTCCGCAGGCGCTTTGATGGACTTCAAATACGGCGCGTCGATGAGCTTCATCACACACTGGTACAGCCCGCTGCCGTCAAGCCTGTTCCTGCCTTCGCCAGCCAACGGGATGCAGGGAGCAATCTTTACTTCCGACTTGGACGGCGACGGGTCGCTGGCGGGCAACACCAGCGGCCAATCCGGCGACCTGCTGACGGGGACGGGAATCGGCTCTTTCGGCCGAGATATCGGCGTCAGCGGGCTGGCGAATCTGATCAACCAGTGGAATTCAAGCGGCGCCGGTAAGCTGACTCCCGCTGGGCAGTCACTGGTGGACAAGGGGCTCTTCACTGCAGCGCAATTGATCGCGCTCGGCGCTGTCACTCCGACGATTTCGGCTCCGCCCGCAGCTGAGGAAGGGCTCGGCAACATGTTCACCTTTGACCTGAAGCTCGGATGGAAGATCAAACCAGTCCATGCGTGGGACCGCCTGACGTTCGAGCCTCAGGTTAGTATCTACAATCTCTTCAATCGCCAGAACTTCGACTCGCCAAGCCAGCCGCTCAGCGGCATCTTGAACGGAACGGCGGGAACCTTGAACGGCACGACGCGTGGTAACCGTTCGAACCTGGTTGGCTTGGGTTCGGGCGTGTTTGCGCTGGGCGCCCCCCGTTCGCTGGAATTCGGCTTCAAAGTTGTCTTCTAAGTGACACTGACCTCGGAACTGTTCGGGGCGGGAGGAACAAACTTCCGCCCCCCGTCTTCTTAGGGATCGGCGCGGCCACCGTAATCACCGCCATGAAGCGCCAACCTAAACCGGGAACCGCTCTAAGCTAATTCCGCAAGATCCCCCAGCAGCACCAAGGCAGTCTTGCCGTAATGCTCGCCTTCCAGGATTCGCACCTGACAACGCGATTGCGCTAGCTGGACCTCCAGGATTCTCACTTGAGTCCCCTTGGCCACCATGAGCAACCGCTGCGAAGCAATCAAGAGCGACAGACCCACATCGTCATTCGCCGCATCGAGCTTTTCTCTTTCCGCAGCGGTCTCTTCATCCACGGACACCAGCGTAAATGAAAGATGACCCTCAGCGCACAGCTTTGCGACGCGGCCCACCTTCGAAGTCACTTCTGGAGCATTCGCCGGAGCCTTCGCGGGCGTCATGAGCCTCTCGGCCTGCTCCACGGTGCCGATGAACCGGTACCCGCGCTTCGGAAGAGTCTCCACGAAACGCGGCTTCTTATTATTGTCGCCCAGCGCCTGGCGTAGTTTCTTGATTGCGGTGTTGAGGCTGTGATCGAAGTCCACAAAAGTGTCCGCGGACCACAGTTTTTCTTGAAGTTCTTCCCGCCGGACGATTTCGCCCGGACGCTCCAGGAGCAGCGCTAGCGTTTGAAACGGCAAGACTTGCAGCTTGATTTTGCGTCCCGCCTTGTAGAGCTCGCAGGCGCGAAGATCCACCTCAAAAACGTCAAAGCGCAGGACAAGCGGGGAGCAGCCAGGCGTCGACATACAAACCTCTATGCATCGCACGAATATACCACGGCTCTGGAAATACACGGCCAGGGCGCGTCCACCAGAGTAAGTCTACTGTTTTCTTGGACTTCGTAGTACATCGAAAGACTCCCTTCAGTTCATCTCCAGTGCATTGTGCTTCCAGGAGGAATGCGCGAAAGTGTGCGCATCTCATGACGCTTTCAGGGGCGCCAGGGGCAAAGAAACAAAGAGGTCGGCCGAAACAAGAACTGACCAAGAGGAAAGAGAGGGTCCCATGAAAAAGCGCACTTTCGTAATGACAAGTCTCTTGCTTCTCTCCCTGATGGTAGCGGCTCAGGTCGTGCAGGCGCAGGAGCCCGTGGTTGTGAACATTCCCTTTGAATTCGTGGCGGGCAATGCGACGCTTCCGGCCGGCGAGTATCGCGTCGAGAAATTGGAGAAGAACTCCGTGGTGGTACTCACTCACTGCGCCCAGCCGGGCGCGTCAGCCATAGTGATGACCATCGCATCGCAAGCGAATGCGCCGCAATCGGATTCGAGACTGGTCTTCAATCGCTATGGAAATCTTTATTTTCTTTCGCAGTATTGGATGGCAGGAAGTTCCCGTGGCCGGCTGCTCCTGAAATCAGCGAGAGAAGAGGAGATTTCCAGAATTGCAAGGAATGAAACACAGGGGCAAGTCGCCCTGATCGCCAGTCTCTCCCCAGCCCCACGATGACGCACACCCCGCGTCGACCGTAGTCAGCGCACGGGAATCCAGAGCCACCCCCTCTGGATTCCCGTTCTGCCTTCTATGCGCCTAGTTCCGGCACCGCTTTGCTGCCCTCGCTACGAATAGAAGTCTACTCATACCTCAGCGCCACCATCGGATCAACGCGGCTTGCCCGCCGCGCCGGCACACTGCATGCGATCACCGATACGCCTGCCAAAAGCGCGATCACCCCGAAGTACGTGACCGGATCGAGGCGCGATACGCCGAACAGCATCGAGGCAATGAACTGACTCGCCGCCGCCGCACCCGCCAGCCCGATCGCGACACCGAGCCCCGTGAGCATCATCCCCTGACGGACCACCAGTGCGAGGATGCTCCCGGGCGATGCTCCCAGCGCCGCCCGCACTCCGATCTCGCGAGTGCGCTCCGCCACATTGCCGGAAAGCACTCCGTAAATGCCGGCGGCCGCGAGCACCAGTGCCGCAAGCGCGAAGGCCTCAAACACGATCAGCACGAAGCGTCGCTCTGCCGCCGAGGCGGCCAGCAGGTCGTCCATTGTGGCCACCCGTACAATCGGCTGATCCTTGTCTACGGACCAGATCGCCTCTCTGATAGCTGGGGCAAGCGTTGCGTCACCGCGTGCCCGCACCACCAGCGACTGCACTTTGTCCACCCAGCCCCAGTGCGTGCCCGTCATGTACACTGCGTCCGAATCGCTCACTGCCAGCGACATCTGCCTCACGTCGCCCACCACACCGACGATCGTGTACCACGGCCGGTCAGCGCGGCCGATGTCGGGACCCATGCGAACACGTTGGCCGATGGGGTCTCGACCGGGGAACTTGCGCTTCGCTAACGATTCGCTGATCAGCGCCGCCACCGGCATGCCCGTCGTATCGTGCTCGTCGAGCAAGCGGCCGCGGCGAAGCGGGATGCCCATCGTCTCGCAGTAGCCGGGGGTCACCGCATAGCGAAAACCGGCGCTCACGTCGTTCGGATTGCTGTCATTTTCGAACTCTATGCCATACACGTCCAAGTCGCCGCTCAGTGGTAGCTGGCTGGTGAACGCCGCCGCCTTGACGCCGGGAATCTGCCGTACGGCCTCAAGGGCTTGAGCGAAGAACCGATATTTGGCGCTGTCGTCATCAAATCGGTGACCGGACTCCTGCACCTGCATCGTGAGAAGGTGCGACGCGTCGAAGCCCGCGTCGACCGCCAACAGCCGCTCGAGGCTGCGCAACAGTAATCCCGCACTGACCAGCAGCACTAGGGCGAGCGCGACCTCCGCAACGACCAGCGCGCTGCGGGTACGCCGCTGTCCTCCCGTCGTGCGCCGGGAGCTTTGCAGCAATCCGCTATGCGGATCGGTCCGCGAAGCGTGCAGCGCCGGAATCAGCCCGATCACCAGCCCGACCAGCGTGGTAATCGAAAATGCGAACGCGAATACGGTGCCGTCCAGCCGGAGCGCGCCCGCTTGCGGCAGCCCCGGTGGACTCAGCGCCGCCAATGCGCGTACACCAAACTCTGCTATCGCCATGCCCAGCGCGCCACCGAAGATGGCAAGCAACAGACTCTCCGTGAGCAGTTGCCGCATCATCCGCATTCTTCCCGCGCCAAGCGCGGTGCGCACCGCAAATTCGCCCCGCCGCTGTGCGCCGCGCGCCAGCAGCAGATTCGTCACGTTCACGCAGGCAATCAGGAGCACGAGCGTAACTGCGGCAAGTGCGGCCAGTAGCGCCGGCCTCACGTCCGCCGTTAGGTCGTGCTGCAGCGAATTCACGATCAACCCCTGCTCGAGAGACGCCCACGGTGGCCTCGGGAACTCCCGCACTGGGTTGTGCGCAATGCTTTCGAGTTCCCGCCCGGCTTGTTCTTTGCTAATGCCTGGCCGCACCCGCCCCACCATGCGCAGGTGATGACCCCACTCCCTGCTCTGGAAGGAAATAATGTTGCGTCCGTCGTACTGCAGGGACGTCCAGAGTTCAGCAGTGGGTGCCAGGACATTCTTGAACGTGTTCGGCATCACTCCGATGACCGTATACAGATTGTCGTCAAGCGTGATCTGTCTTCCGACAATCGTGCGATCCCCGCCAAAGCGCCTCTGCCAGAATGTTCCGCTGAGGATCACCACTCTGGGACCGTTAAGCCGATCGTCGGATGCGTCGAAGTCCCTCCCCAGTTCGGGTGATACGCCTAGCGCGTGAAGGTATCCCGCGCTCACGCGTTGCCCCTCCAATCGTTCTGGCTGGGTCGCGCTGGTTATGGTCGGCTGCCAGGGTTTCATCACCGCCATCGCTTCAAACGAGCGGCTCCGCTCCAGCAGTTCGCGATAGGTGTGAAATGTCACGTCGAGTCGCGAGCCCTCACTGCCAAAGTCCGAAATCATCATGATTCGGCCGGCGTCCGGATACGGCAGCGATTCGAACAGGATGGGGTTCACCGCGCTGAAGATCGCCGTCGTGGCTCCGATGCCCAGGGCCAGCGTAAGTGTCGTGATCGCTGTGAAGCTTGGCGTGCGCAGCATGCTCTTCGCGCCGTAGCGCAAGTCCTGAACCAAAGATTCAACGAGGCTCACACCGCGCGCCTCGCGGCCTTCCTCTTTGACGCGCTCGATCCCGCCAAACTCCACCCGCGCCCGCCGCATCGCCTCCTCGCGCTGCACCCCGCCGCGCACCAGATCCTCCGCGTACGCCTCCATGTGGAAACGCAGCTCCGCGTCCATCTCGCTCTCCATCCGCGAGCGCCGCAGCGTTGCGCTCAACCATGATCGAATCCGGCTCCACAGGGTCATACTTCCTCCGGCGTCATACGGAATACTTCGATGTTCATGCCCCCAATCATTCGTACCTCAGCGCCACTATCGGATCCACGCGAGCCGCTCGGCGTGCCGGCACCCAGGACGCCGCAACCGCAACGGTCGTCAGCAGCGCGGCAGCACAGGTGTAGCTGACGGCGTCGGCTCGGGAGACACCATAGAGATAGATTCCCGATCCGCTCCAGCCAAGAGGCCCCGTCGGAAAGAATCGCGTCAGCGCAAATGCACCGAGAGTGCCCATTGCAAGGCCCGCCAGTGTGACCCCAAGTGTTTCACGCAACACTAGCCCTGCGATTTCGCCACGAGCCGCCCCGAGCGCGACGCGAATGCCAATCTCCCGTGTACGCTCAGCGACGGAGTACGAAGTCACGCCAAAGACGCCGACTACCACCAGCACCAGCGCCAAGCCGCCGAAAGAAGACAGCAGCGTAATAATGGGCCGGCGCAGTGTGAGCGACTCGGAATCGTGAATCTGCTGTTGCATGCTACCCACATCCCAGTAAAGCTGTGGATCCACTGGTCGAAGCCAGCTGCTTAAGCCCGCGGCTACGTTCCCCATGTCACTTTCAGCCCGAACCCGGATCGCCAAGCTCCAGCGTCCAGGAAGCATTTGCGTCGCCGGGAAGTACGCGAGTGGCCTTAGATCCTCCTCCGGGTTGCGCTGCCGGAAATCGGAAACTATGCCGACGATCTCTCTGCGGATAATGAGCGAATCCGCAAATGCAAGGTGATAGCCGATGGGGTTTGCCCCCGGAAAATACGTCTTTGCAAAAGTCTGATTGACGATTGCAACCGGGCCGCCCTCTTGACCATCCCGTTCTTGGAACGGACGCCCGGCGCGCATGCCGACCTTCAACGTTGAAAAATATTCGGGACTTACTGAAACAAAGTATATTTCTTGCTCCGCTGGTGCTGCTTTCGTGGGAGGCACTTCAATTCTGAGCCGGGCGCTTTCCGCACCCTCCATTGGGAGCGAGTCCGCAATGCCTACCGATTCGACCCCCGGCATCAAACGTACGCGCTCCGTCGCCTCACGCATCAAGCGAGCTCGATCCGATGGGGCTGTGTAACGCGTTGCCGGCAATCTGATGGTGGCCGTCAAAACATCGCGCGGGTCATACCCCAGTGGGGAGGATTCCACGCGCAGAAAACTGCGCAACAATAAGCCGAAGCCGACGAGCAGCACCATGCCGAGCGCAATCTGGCCTCCGACCAAGACATTTCGCAACCGCCGCGATCGCCATCCGCCAGCCGCGTTTGGAGCCGCATCCTTCAAACTTGCATTTAGGTTTACGCGCGTCGCCTGCAACGCTGGGATCATCCCAAACGCCAAAGCACTTAGAAGGGATACTCCCAAACTAATCGCGAATACCCGCCCATCTACTTGCAGATACACGCCGGGAACAATACCGGACGCCGCCTTCGTGATGATCTCCTCACACCATCGCGTCGCAACCAAAGCGACGCCTCCGCCGCAAAAGAACAGGAGCGTGCTCTCGGTCAGGAGTTGCCTGACCATCCGCCCGCGCGAACAGCCCAGCGCCGCGCGCATGGCGACTTCCCGATGGCGCTTCAGGCCCCGGGCCAGAAGCAAACTCGCAACGTTCGCGCACGCGATCAGAAGGACAACTCCCGCTGCGACCGCTGTCATCCACAAACCGCGTCGGGCATTTTCCATAGTCGGTCCGGGATGCCGGAGCATCTCGGCAAAATCTTCAACCACCAGCTGACCACCGCGACCGGCCGGAGTGCCCGGATTTCTAAGCCGGTCAGCGATGACTTCCGCTTCCGAACGCGCCTGCTGCAGCGTCACTCCGGTCTTCAGGCGCGCGATGATTTGAACTCTCGTTTTTCCCGCTCGGACGTTTCCCTGGCTGGCGTAAGAGTCCAGAACGAGGGGTGCAAAAATCTCAAGCTCTTCGTAATAAGGACCCAATGATTGCGGCAGTACACCGATAACCAAGGCTGGTCGGCGATTCAAAATTATTTTCTTTCCGATAATGCTTGGGACCGCGTGAAACCGAATGTGCCAGCAGTCGTACGAAAGAATTACAACAGCGTCTTGGCCGGCGATCTGTTCCTCATCTCGAAAGTTGCGGCCCAGCAATGGCTGAACGCCGAGCGTGCGTAGCCAGCTCGGAGTTACCAGAAGTCCCGGCAAGTTTTGCAAGACGGAACCATCAGCTCCGTAAAAATAGTCTGCCCACCCGGCCGCCGCAATTTGCTCGAAGGAATCACTCTCTTTCCGCACTGTCAGATACTGCGTCGGAGTGGGCGTGTGCATGTCGCCGTCGTCCTCAATCGTCCAGATATGAACCAGGCGCTCCGGTTCGCGGAAAGGTAGGCCACGCAAGAACGCGGAGTCCACAAGCCCGAAGATTGCCGCGTTCGCCCCAATGCCAAGCGCGAGTGTGAGAACCGTTGCGGCAGTAAAGCCCGGATTCTTGCGCAGCATGCGCAGGCCATAGCGCAAATCCTGAAGCAAAGATTCAATGAGGTTCACACCTCGCGCCTCCCGGCATTCCTCCTTTGCCCGCTCAATTCCGCCAAACTCCAGACGCGCCCGCCGCATGGCTTCCTGTCGAGGCACCCCACTCCGAATCAGATCCTCGACGTACGCCTCCATGTGAAAGCGCAGCTCCGCGTCCATCTCGCTCTCCATCCGCGAGCGCCGCAGCGTTGCCTCCACCCATGAACGAAGCCGGCTCCACAGGGTCATACTTCCTCCGGCTTGGTTCCCAGGATTCCAGCGATCACGTCTGTCATGCGATTCCACTTTTCAGCTTCGGTTTGGAATCTGCGTTTCCCCGCCGCCGTGAGCCGGTAATATTTGGCCTTGCGTTTGTTTTCCGACTCGCCCCATTCGCTGGCGATCCATCCCTGATGCTCCAGGCGGTACAGCGCCGGATACAAAGAACCTTGTTGAATTTCCAGGCGATCTTTCGAAATCTGCTGGATGCGCAGCAAAATGCCATAGCCGTGCAACGGGCCAAGCGAAACCGCTTTGAGGATCAGCATGTCCAGCGTGCCTTGCAGAAGGTCTAGTTGTTTGTCCACGGATTCGCTTCTCCTAGATGGCCTAGGAATATACTCTCCCTTCTCCTAGACGGTCAAGTAGAAGAAGTGTTTCCAAATTCGGCTCTCCGGCTCGGTCCTTTCGCTTTTTGTAGCGCCGGCTTGCCCTGCCTACCAAAGGACATCCTTCCCGGTACCTTCCTTCCGTCGCTCCCCGCAAACCCCGCTTGTCAGTATCGTCCGTCCTGCATAGACTCCTTTCGAACAACGCAACGTCGTTCGAATAGGCCATGAAATGAACCAGGAAGACTTTGCATTAGGTGGCGACCGCTTTCCCCCGACGCGCCGCTCCGTCATTGAAGCGGTGCGCAGCATTGACGCCGAGGAGCGCGAGAGTGCGCTGGAAGCGCTCTGCGCGGCGTACTGGAAGCCCGTCTACAAATATGTGCGCCTGCGATGGAACCGCACGCCGGACGCGGCGCAGGATCTCACCCAGGGATTTTTCGTCGAACTTCTCGAACGCGAGCTCCTCGACAAGTTCGATTCGAAAAAAAGCCGGCTGCGAACTTACTTGCGCCTCTGCGTGGACAGTTTCGTGATGAACGAAGACAAGGCCGGACGGCGGCAGAAGCGCGGCGGAAATGTGCAGCACGTTGCGCTCGATTTTTCAGCGGCGGAAGAAGAACTGGACGCAACCGTAATCGATCCGGCTAAAATCGCGTCGCCGGAATCCCTCGAAGAATTCTTTGAAAAGGAATGGGTGCGCAGCCTGTTCGCGCTGGCTGTCGAGGAATTGCGCGAACTCTGCACTGCCCGCGAGCGCGAACGAACCTTTCACCTGTTCGAAGCCTACGACCTCCAAGGCAACGAGAAGATTTCGTACGAGCAGCTTTCGAACGAATATGGCATTCCCTTGACGGACGTGACCAACGCACTCGCCTGGGCCCGCCGCGAATTTCGACAAATCGCGCTGGAGCGCCTGCGCGAGCTCTGCGGCAGCGAGGAAGAGTTCCATCGTGAAGCGCGCGCCGCCTTTGGCTGGGATGCGAAATGAAATTTCTTTCCGACCGCGCACTCGAACGCCTGCGCGACGCCGCGGATCTCCCCGACCTCTCCGGCACACACTACCGCTTGCTCGACCGCGTCGCGCGCGGCGGCATGGGCGTCGTGTACGCCGCGGAAGATGAGCGGCTTCAGCGGCGCGTGGCGCTGAAAGTTCTGGATCTCCCGGGAACCGCAGGCGATCTCGCCAATCGTTTGATCCGCGAAGCGCGCGTCCTCGCGCGCCTCGAGCACCCCGGCATCGTGCCCGTGCACGACGTCGGAACACTTGCGGATGGCCGTGTTTTCTACACCATGAAATTTGTCGAGGGCCATCGCCTCGATAAGCACATCGAGTCTGTCGCCTCGACTCCGGATCGTTTGCGAATTTTTCTTCGCATCTGCGATGCCGTCGCGTTCGCGCACGCGCGCGGCGTCCTTCACCGCGACCTGAAACCCGCGAACATCATGATCGGTCCCTTTGGCGAAGTTCTGGTGATGGACTGGGGCCTCGCGAAAATCCTGCGGGAGGAAGTTTCGCGCGGTGCGCGCGAAGCCGATCCGGAAGCAACGATTTTCGAAAAACCAAAACAGACCGTTGCCGCAGGCGAGGCCACGGAAATTTCCGTGATCACCGGACACGGAACGGTAATGGGCACTCCGGGCTACATGTCGCCGGAGCAAGCGCGCGGGGATGTGGAGCATTTGGATGCGCGCAGCGACATTTATTCGCTCGGCGCGCTGCTGCGATACTTGCTCACGGGGAATCCGGAAGAGACTTCGACACCAGCGCAAGCTCGCTTGGAAAAATCTCTGGCAGCCATTTGCGCGAAAGCCACTGCCACTTCGCCCGCTGCACGCTATGCGAACGTTTCGGAGCTGGCGCTCGATGTCTCGCGCTATCTGGATGGCCTGGCGGTGGCCGCGCACCGCGAAAGCATTTTTGAGAAGGCCGGACGCTTTTACCGGCGCTACCGCTTCTTCATCTTGTTGATTGCAGCCTACTTGCTGATGCGCGTCTTGATCTTGATTTTCATGCACCGATAAGGTTAAAGGAATTCGCAAATCTGTTGTAAGGAACACCAGACAGACAAATCGCGACGGAGGACTGTGATGAACAAAGTGCTGCTGGGACTTTTGCTCGGCGCGATCTTGGGCGCAGTCGATGGCGGAACGGCATGGTTTACGCCTGCCGTTCGTGCGCAGATGGTTGGCATCGTTGTTGGCTCGACGGTGAAGGGATTGATTGCGGGAGTCGCGGCGGGCATTTTCGCGCGAAAGGTAAATTCCGTGCCGCTCGGAATCTTGTTCGGCCTCGCCGTGGGATTCGTGTTGGCGTTTCTGGTCGCCTACATGCAGCACGGATATTACCTCGAAATCATTCTGCCCGGCAGCATCGTTGGAATGATCGTGGGATATGCCACGCAACGGTACGGGGGAACGCCCGCATCGGCAACCGCGGCACGCTAAGGAGAGCCTGAATACTGGCGGACAAGAATGCCAAATGAAGCTGCAATAGACAGAAGCGCGCCTGCGCAGGAGGACGCGATGAGCCTCACGAAACCCATGCTGGGCCTTGCCGTGGGAGGCGTGCTCGGGTTGATGGACGGATTGAGCGGTTTCTTCGAGCCGTCGCTGGCGCCGGTGATGGGAAGCGTCATTACGTTTTCGCTGTTGAAAGGATTGGTTGCAGGAATTACAACGGGATATGTTTCGCAGCGAGTGCATTCGATGCTGCTGGGAATTCTTGCGGGCATCGGGATCGCGGCGGTGCTGAGTCTTTTGGTAATCCTGCACGCGGGGATGGCTTTGTTCTGGGACATTATGGTTCCGGGCATGCTTCTCGGTGCGATCGTGGGATTCGCGACACAGCGTTTCGGCAGGAAAAGTGAACCGGCGGCGGTTTCGCGCTGAGCATTGACTTTCGAGTGGTCTGTTTTTTGCGAGTTGGAAGATTCATGAGAGGAGAACGATCGATGAGAGGCTTGATGAAGATTCTTTGTGCGTTGGCGTTGAGCGTGGCAATCCTGCCAGTGATGACGCAGGCACGGCCGGGCAGCGGAGCGGAAGCGTTTGAGAAACTGAAAGCTCTCGTGGGCCACTGGGAAACCGACAAGACGAACATGAACAAGGCAACGCTGGACCTGGAGCTGACTTCCGGCGGAACGGCCGTGATCGAAAAATTCCGCATGGTGGAAGAAGGCAAGCCAGTGGAAATGATCACGCTTTACTATTTGGACGGCGATCAAATCAAGCTGACGCATTACTGCATGACCGGCAACCAACCGACGATGCGCGGAACGTATGCGCCGGAGACGAAAACGCTGAAGTTCAACCTGGAAAGCATCACCAACTTGAAGAGCGCCGACAGCGGGCACATGCATCACGCGACGTACACTTTCATTGACAACGATCATTTCAAGACGACCTGGACGTTCCGCAAAGACCAGAAGGACTCGTTCACGGAGGATGTGACGTACGTGCGAACGAAGTAAGAAAACTTTTTCGAAGTGGTGCAAAGGGCGCTCCGGTTGAATCGAGGCGCTCTTTGTGTTTGCTGTCCGCATAAACGACGAAGAGGAACGGCTGGGACAGACAGGAATGTCTGTCCTACTTTTTTGTGTCCGGCGTAGAATGCCTTGCACGGAATTGCCGGGGGCGAGGCGATGGGATTTGAGACGTTTGCAGGGCACAAGTATTTGAACCTCGAAACATTCAAGAAAAGTGGCGAGGGCGTGAAGACGCCGGTATGGTTTGCGGCGGATCCATCGGTGCCGCTCGATGCGGGCGACGCGAAACTGTATGTGTACACGATCGGCGTTTCTGGAAAAGTGAAACGCATACGCAACAATCCGCGAGTGCGAATTGCTCCGTGCACCGCAAGCGGCAAGCTGCTGGGCGATTGGGTGGAAGCGCAAGCAGAAATCGTGACGAGCGCGGAAGCGGAACACGGGATGAAGCTGCTCAACAAGAAGTACGTTCCGTGGAAGCAGTTGCTGGATTTCTTTGCGTCCTTCCGGCGGCGCGAGCGGATTGTTTTTGCGATCCGGCCGGCGTGAGAAGAGGCTAGAGCCAGGGAGTTGGTTAACCATAACACACCCGTCCCCCATGTTTTTTGTAAGTCTATCATTCCAAATAAAGTTAAAGTCCTTTGTTTTGATAGACTTTTGCAAGTGTTGATTCTTCGCGACTTAGGCGCGCTAAGGGGCAGAGGTCTAAATGGCTTAGACGGATAGGCGGACAGGTGAATAGTGGGATAGGGGGTACACCCCCCGTCGAGATGAAAAGAGTGCCGAACTAATTGATAAACAGAGGGTTGTGAGACGGCCGTCACGGGAAAGAGTGAGCAAACCACTGAAAAGAAAAGACTTGAATGAGAAGAAAGCGAAAATGGAAGTGGCGCGAGGAGAGCAGGCCGGGATTTGCGAGTGGCAAACACGCGGGAGAATAGCACAGAAGTATACTGGCTGTCAATTACTTTATTGGCATCATTCGAATTGGGTGCTAAAGCGTTGAAAAGTCCTGTAGTTACGTCCGGGATGCGAAAGGGGCATTTGCAGGTTGGAAGGCTGCGCAGAAGAGCGAAGAATGCAGTGTAACAAGTTAGAATGCGGGGCGGAGTGCCGGTGAGGCGTGGGGAGGAGCATGTGAGACGGCTGCTGGTGGTGGCGATGATGGCGGGGAGTGGATTGGCTGCGGGCGCGGCGAAGGGGCAGAAGCCGCCGCTGCTGCCGGAGAAAGACGTGGCGGCGCTGGCGAATGAGTTGAGCGGGGAGACGGCGAAGCGGAATTTAGAGGGGCTGGCGCGGTTTCACCGGCAGCGGGGGTCGCAGGGGTTTCATGCGGCGGCGGAGCTGGTGGCAGAGCGGGCGCGGGCGTATGGGTTGAGCGACGTGGCGATTTTGCAATTTCCGGCGGATGGAAAGATTCTCTATGGGACGCAGAGATCGCGGCCGGCGTGGGATGCGGAGGTGGCTGAGTTATGGGAAGTAGCGGACTTATTCCAGGAACACTACACGACGGGTCGAACAACAGGGCAAACAGTCGGAGATAAGTGGAAGGAACTGCGGCTCATCGAGAGCTACGAGGCGGAGCCGATCGTGCTGGCGGAAGACAGCGAGTCGGCAGATGTGACGGCGGTATTACTGGATGTTGGAGAGGGAACTAAGGAGAGCGACTACGCGGGCAAAGCTGTAAAAGGAAAAATCGTACTGGTGAGCGCGCAGCCCGGAGCGGTGCAGGATTTGGCGGTGGGCAAATATGGCGCGGCGGGAATTGTGAGCTATGCGCAGAACCAGAAGACGGCTTGGTGGGGGGAGGATGAGAATTTGATTCGGTGGGGGCATTTGGAGACATTCTCGGCGAACAAGACGTTTGGGTTCATGGTTTCGCTGAAAACGGCGCGGGCGTTGACGGCGCGGCTGGCGAAGGGAGAAACGATTCGGCTGCACGCGGTGGTGAAGGCGGGGCAGCATCCGGGATTTTATGAGGTAGTGACGGCGACGATTCCGGGGGCCGATCCGAAGTTGAAGGACGAGGAGATTGCGTTTTCGTGTCATTTGGATCATCAGCGGCCGGGGGCGAATGACAATGCGAGCGGGTGCGTGACGATTCTGGAGGTGGCGCGGACGCTGCGGAAATTGATCAGCGAAGGGAAACTGGCGCGGCCGGCGCGGGCGATTCGGTTTTACTGGCCTCCCGAAATTGAGGGAACGATGGCGCTGCTAACCTCTCCTCCGCGCACGTACAAAATGGAGCTCGATACGAAAAGGAGCTTCGACGGCTCGGTGCCACTACCACAATCAGGCGGGGGCTCCTTAACGCAAACAGGCCCGGCTTTAGCCAAGAGAGTTAAAGCAGTGATTCACATGGACATGGTGGGCGGAGGGCCGGAGACGAAGGCGGTGTTCCACGTGACACGCGGGCCGATGAGCTTGCCGAGCTTTGTTCAAGATGTGGCGTGGGCGTTTGCGGAGTTTGTGAACGAGGAATCGTACAAGTTTGCGGCGACGGGTGCAGCGAAGTATCCCTTTGTGGCCCCCGAGGGCGGGAAGGAGCCGCTGCGGGCGGAGTATTCGGCGTACACGATGGGGAGCGATCACGACGTGTATCAAGATTCGTCGTTCGGGATACCGGCGATCTATCTGAATGACTGGCCGGACCGGTACATTCACACAAATTTCGATACAGCGGCGAATATTGATCCCACGAAGTTGAAGAGGGCGGCGTTTATCGGGGCGGCTAGCGGGTATTACTTGGCCGGCTTGACTGCGAAGAGCGAGCCCCAAATGGTACTGAATTCCGAAATGCGTGCTATGCGTCTGTCCGCGCAAATGACTGGGCGTATTTTGCAGGTCGAGCCCGCGGAACAACAAACTTTGAACGGGATTTTCACCAATTATATTTCGGGCGCCGATGAATCGATGCAAGTATTTCTGGGAGCACCCAAAGCCGTTGCACTTCCGGCAAAGAAACCGTCAAACCAGCTGAACATTTCCGAGCTGGTCTTTAAGCGGAGTGCCACTCCAAAAGGGCCGCTGGCGGTGTTTGGGTACGACTATTTCGCGGAGCATGCGAAGGCGGCGGGAGGGGCGATGCCGAAGCTGCTGAGTTTTGAGGGATTATGGGGAGCAGGGGAAGAGTATGCGTATGAAGTGCTGAATTTTGCGGATGGGAAGCGGCATGCGCAGGAAATACGCGACTCGGTGTCAGCCGAGTATGGGCCGGTGTCGTTGGGCTTGTTGGTGGAGTATTTGAGGGCGCTGGAGAAGATTGGAGTGGTGGAGTTGGTGAAGCAAGACCGTTGAAGGTTTGAAGCTTAAGAAAAAAGGCCGTAGGGGCTGAAGCCCCTACGCTACACAGGCGAAGCATATACAGGCGAAGAAATACTCGGGCGGAGAAGTGGTGTGCTAGCATCGGGGTTTGCGTGATGGGCGGGAGTCCGGATAGATGGCGACGACGATGAAGGCGTTGCGGAAGATGCAGGCGGCGAAGGGCTTGCAGATGGATACGGTCGCGGTGCCGGCGACGGGGCCGACGGACGTGCTGGTACGGGTGAAGACGGCTTCGATTTGCGGGACGGACCTGCACATTTACGGCTGGGACCGCTGGTCGCAGGGGCGCATCAAGCCGCCGCTGACGCTGGGGCACGAATTTTGCGGGGTCGTCGAGCGCGTGGGAGACGAGGTACGCGCCGTCAAGCCGGGAGATTTCGTCAGCGCGGAGATGCATGTCAACTGCGGGCATTGCCACCAGTGCCGTCTGGGGCAGGCGCATATCTGCAAGAACTTGCGCATCATCGGGATCGATCAGGATGGGGCGTTCGCGGAATTCGTGAAGATTCCGGCGTCGAATATCTGGAAGCTCGACCCGGCGATTCCGGAGCACTATGGAGCAATTCTCGATCCGCTGGGGAATGCGGTGCACACCGTGCTGGCGGGGCCGATCGCGGGGCAGACGGTTTTGGTGACGGGATGCGGGCCGATTGGGCTGATGTCCATTGCGGTGGCGAAGGCGTGCGGGAGCTCGAGCGTGTTTGCGACGGAGATGAACGAGCAGCGGCGCGCGATGGCGAAGAAAATGGGCGCGGATATGGTGCTGAATCCCGCGAAGGAAGATGCGGTGGGGAAAATACTTTCGGAAACCAGCGGCACGGGAGTGGATGCGCTGCTGGAGATGAGCGGGAATCCCACGGCGATTCAGCAGGGTTTCAAAGCTCTGCGAGCGGGAGGGCGGGCGTCGCTGCTGGGGATTCCGACGGAGACGGTACCGCTGGATCTGGTAAACGACGTGATTTTCAAGGGCGCGACGGTGCAGGGGATTTATGGGCGGCGAATGTATGAGACGTGGGTGCAGATGACCTCGTTGCTGAAGGCCGGGCGATTGAACCTGGAGCCGCTGTTTGGAGAGCGGACTTCGCTGGATAAATTTGAGAATGCGTTTTTGCTCCTGCAAGGCGGGCTCGCGGGGAAGATTTTGATGTATCCGAATGGGATGCCGCGGTAACGGCGAGAGAAAAGAAAGTCACACAGAGAACCCAGAGGCCGGAGCACCGAGGGCACGGAGAATTGGGAGTCAGGTTATGAGCGATGTTGGGGCACAAACAACGAAGCAAAATCCTTTGCAGTACATCACCGAGCAGTTGAAGGAATTGCGCGCAGGGGGCGTGGCGCCGAAGCTGCGCGTGCTCGAAGGCGAGCAGAAACCGGTTTGTATTTTCGACGGGCGGGAAGTGATTAATCTCGCTTCGAACAATTATCTGGGGCTGACGACGCACAAGGCGTTGCGCAAGGCCGCGCTGGACGCGGTGAAACGATACGGAGCGGGAGCGGGAGCGGTTCGAACGATTGCCGGCACCATGAAAATACACATGGAGCTGGAGGAGCAGATCGCGGCGTTCAAGAACGTGGAAGCTTGCGTGGTGTTTCAATCGGGGTTCACGGCGAACGCGGGAACGGTTTCGGCGGTGCTCGGCAAGGAAGATCTGATTGTTTCCGATGAATTGAATCATGCGTCGATCATTGATGGGGCGCGGCTTTCGCGGGCGACGATCAAGGTGTTCAAGCACAAGGACGTGAAGGACTGCGAACGCATCTTGCAGGAGAACGCGAGCTTCCCAGGGAAAAAGCTGATTATCAGCGACGGTGTTTTCTCGATGGACGGCGACATCGCGCCGCTGCCGGAGTTGTGCGACCTGGCGGAAAAGTATAACTGCATCATGATGGTGGATGATGCGCATGCCTCCGGCGTGCTGGGCCGCAGCGGGCGCGGGACGATTGATCATTTCGGGTGCCACGGGCGCGTGCACATCCAGGTGGGGACGCTCAGCAAAGCGATTGGCGCGATGGGCGGATATGTTTGCGGTTCGCGCGACCTGATCGACTTTCTGTATTTGCGGGCGCGGCCGTTTCTTTTTTCGACTTCGCATCCGCCCGCTACGGCGGCGGCTTGCCAGGCAGCATTCGCGCTGCTGGATTCGCCGGAAGGTGAAAAACTGGTGAAGAAATTGTGGGCCAATACGAAATTCTTCAAGCGCGAATTAAAGAAGCGCGGGTTCCAATTCAAGGTGAGCGAGACGCCCATTATTCCGATTCACGTGGGCGATGCGGCGAAGGCATTCGAATTCTCGAAAAAACTTTTTGAGGCAGGCGTGTTTGCGCCGGCGGTGGGCTATCCCACCGTGGCGGAAGGAAGGGCGCGGCTGCGGGCGATTGTAAGCGCGACGCACAAACGGGATCAACTGCTGAAGGCTGCTGATCTCCTTGCTGAGGTGGCGAAGCCTCTGGGCATTATCTAGGGTGTCCATCCTGCCAAAACCCTGGGTGGAAACCCTGTAAAAGCTGCGTACCATAGGTCATTTTTGGGGATGCCGATAGCCCCGGACGCGCTGTTAACTCGCTGAAAACACTATTTTTACTATGCGGCATGCGCCTTGCCACTATCAAATGGATGGGTGGATACCCTTATATCCAGGCGTAAACCCAGCTCTTATCGGAATGCAATTCTTGAGGAGGAACCAGAACCATGAAATGCGCAGGCATGGCAATTGCAGTGGGGACTCTTTTCTGCCTCAGCGCTGCGGCACAGTCGCAGACAGGGGCACAAGCGGGAGCGCAGAGCAGCGGGCAGGCTTCGGTGCAGGCAGGGCAGACGCAGGCGCAAGCCTCGGGCAATGCGTCGGCGGCATCCGCGGCATCGGCGCAAAACGGGCAAGCGAATGCTTCGTTGGCCAGCGGCACGGCGTTCAACGCGGCGCTGAGTTCGCCGATTGATTCAAAAAAGTGCAAGCCGGGCGATCCGGTGAACGCGCACACGACCGAAGCGGCGAAGTCCGAAGGGAAGGCGGTAATCCCGAAGGGCTCGAAGCTGGTCGGCCACGTGACGCAGGCTTCAGCGCGCGCCAACGGCGAGTCCGAATCGGCGCTTGGCATCGTGTTTGACAAAGCGATCCTGAAGAACGGGCAGGAAATTCCGTTGAACAACGTCACGATCCAGGCGATTGCTTCGGCGGAGAGCGGCGCATCAGCGGCTGGGGCGGACATGGACGCCATGGGTGGCATGGGCGCTTCGGCGGCGGGCTCCGGCGTGGCCAGCGGACGCGGCGCGTTGGGCGGCGTAACGTCCACGGCTGGCGGCGCTGTCGGTGCGGTGACAAACACGGCGGCTAACGCCGGGGGAGTTGCCGGCGGAACTTTGAACTCGGCCGCAAACGCTGGCGGGAGCATCGCCGGCGCGTCGAAGGGAGCCGTCGGCGGCTTGAACGCGGCCGGGCAGCTTACCTCGAACAGCCAGGGCGTGTTCGGATTGAATGGATTGAACCTGAACGCGGCCGGTTCGAATGCGACGCAGGGCTCGGTAATTACTTCCGGTGGGAAAAACGTGCATCTCGACAGCGGGACACGGATGTTGCTGGTTTCGCAGGCGAATGCAGGCGAACAAGGCACATCGAGACCGCCTGCAGCCAACAAGCCGGAAGCAAAGCCCGAGTCGAGGCGGGGTGCCAACAAACCTAACAAGCAATAAGCACACACTGTTTCACAAAAGGCCGCGCGGGATCAAATCCCGTGCGGCCTTTTTTTCATAGGATGCGACCGCTAAGCGGTTAGGGAAGAATCAGTCATTCCATCGTCCTTTGCTATACTCGCGCGCATGCCTTCCGGACCGAAAAAACTGTTTCTCGTGGATGCGATGGCGCACGTGTACCGGGCGTTTTTTGCGCCGATGCCGCAGCGGCTGACAGGACCGGGCGGCATTCCGACCAATGTTCCATTCCTTTTTGGAAATATTCTCAAGCGCCTGATCAACGACTATCAGCCGAAATATATCGGGATCGTGTTTGATCCTCCGGGCGCAACATTCCGCGACAAGCTCTTTGAAAAATACAAAGCGCAGCGCCAGCCCATGCCCGACGAAATGCGCGTGCAGCTTCCCTACGTTCGCGCGCTGTGCGAAGCGATGCGCCTGCCCATCCTGGAGGAAAAGGGGTACGAAGCGGACGACGTAATCGGAACCATTGCCAAGCAGGCGGCCAAGCAAGACTTCGAAGTGCTGATCGTGAGCAACGACAAGGACATGATGCAGCTCGTGGGGAAAAATATCCGCACGCTAAAAACCAGCTCCGGCGGCGCCAAAGGTGACGTGATCGTCGACGAAGCAAAAGTGCAGGAGCTGCTCGGAGTGCCGGCGGAAAAAGTCGTCGACTACATGGCGCTGCTGGGCGACAGTGTAGACAACATTCCGGGCGCGAAAGGAATTGGCGAGAAAGGCGCGGCTGAGCTGATTCAGAAGTACGGGAAAGTAGAGACGGCGCTGGATCACGCCGATGAAGTTCCGAACAAGCGCTACCGCGAAGCGCTCCAGCAGCAGCGCGAGCAGGTGATGATGTCCAAGCAATTGGCGACGATTGCGACAGACGTGCCGCTGGAACTGGATCTGAATGCGCTGCAACGCCGTGAGCCGGACGTGGCGGCACTAGCTGCCCTCTATCGCGAGCTGGGTTTCAGTTCTCTGCTCAAGGAACTGGGTTCGGAGGCGGCGGCTTCGTCTGCACCTGCGGATGCGGATTCAACAGCAAAGGGCGAGTATGCACAGTTTGCGGATGTCAGCGAATTTCGTGCGCACCTGGCCAAGTTGCCTGCGAAGCAGCCGCTGGCGATCTGGCTGAATCTCGAGACTGGCGAGCGCGAGGCCGAAGGCTTCGGGACGCGCATTGCATCGATCGAGGTTTCTGCGAAGGCGGGCGAAGGGCGCTCGGTGTGGTTCGACGAAAAGGGGGAAGCGCTGAAGGCGCTTGCGCCGCTACTGGCAGACTCGAAACGGCCGAAGATCGTGCACGACCCAAAGGTCTTTCAGCTGCTTACCGGTCGAGTCGCGGACATTCAGGATGCGACGCAGCTCTACTCGTATCTGCTGAGGCCGACGACGGCAAATCACAATTTTGCGGATGCCGTGATGCGGCAATTCAGCGCCATGATGGGCGGCGGGCCCGGCGAGCGCGCGGATTATCTGCAACGGCTCGCACCGGCACTTCACACGCAAGTAAAAGAACAGAAACTCGATAGCGTCTACGAAAAGATTGATCTGCCACTGGCGGCGGTGCTGGCGAACATCGAGCGCGCGGGGATCCGCGTCAATCCCAAAGAACTCGACAAGATGTCGCAGTCGATGGAAAAGGAAATCCGCCGGCTAGAAAAGGAGATCTGGAAGCTCGCGGGCTCGGAGTTCAACGTCAATTCGCCGACGCAGCTCGCGGAAATCCTCTTCGACAAATTGAATCTTCAGCCGAACCCGCGCCGGGGGAAGGCCAAAGCACGGTCCACGGCAGTAGATGTGCTCGAAGACCTCGCGGCGCAGCATCCGCTGCCTGCGAAAATCATCGAGTACCGAGAAATCGCCAAACTCAAATCAACCTATGTGGACGCGCTGCCGAAACTGATTCATCCGGAGACGGGGCGGCTGCACACGAGTTTTTCGCAGACGGGGACGGCCACGGGCCGGCTGAGCTCCAGCGATCCGAATCTGCAAAATATTCCCATTCGAACGGAGCTGGGCCGCGAGATTCGCGCTGCTTTTGTGGCAGAAAAGGGCAACGTACTGCTCTCCGCCGACTACTCGCAGATCGAATTGCGTATCATGGCGCACTTTTCGAAAGATCCCGTGCTGGTGGACGCGTTCCGGAACGGCGAAGACATTCATGCGCGCACGGCACAGGAGGTTTTCGGCGTTGGGCCGCTCGCGCAAACGGCGGAACACCGCCGCGCCGCGAAGGCCATTAACTTCGGCATCATTTATGGCCTGTCTCCGTTCGGGCTCGCACAGCAGCTGGGCATCGAGCAAAAAGAGGCGGCAAAATTCATCAACGCGTATTTCACTCGCTACCGCGGAGTGAAGGAGTACCTTGACAATATTCTCGCCGAGACGCGCAAGACCGGCATGGCGAAGACTTTGTTTGGAAGAATCCGCCCGATTCCGGAAATCAACTCGCCGCAGGTGCAGCTGCGCAATTTTGCGGAACGCACGGCGCTCAATTCGCCGTTACAGGGCACGGCGGCCGATCTCATCAAGCTCGCGATGATCAACATTGATGCCCGCCTGGCCGACGAGAAATTCGAAGCGAAAATGATCCTGCAGGTTCACGACGAACTGCTCTTCGAAACACCGATGAAGGAACGCAGCAAGCTGGAGAAACTAGTTAAGGAGGAGATGGAAGGCGTTCACAAACTGGCTGTGCCCATCGTCGTGGAAATCGGCTTCGGTCCCAACTGGCGCGACCTGGAGTAAGCTGTTTCGAAGCAGCAGAGGAAGCTGAAAATCGGAGAGAGGACCAAGCATCCCTTCTGACCGTTCGGGCAGTCAAACCTTCGTGACTTGGTTTTGAATTCATGACGCCAGACAGATTCCGTGTGCTAGCGTAAAAGGCCCCGCTCTCAAAACGAGGCTCCCTATGCGCCGTACTCTCATCCTGATCGCCAGCCTGGCCATCTTTCCATTCTTGAATTCTTGCGGCGGCACGAGCAATGGAAGCAGTGGGACTCCCCCTCCTACGACCAGCAGTGTAACCGTCGCGCCTGCCACCGTTTCGTTGAAGAAGGGCGGGTCGCAGACGTTCAGGGCGATGGTGAATGGGACGATCGATCAGAGCGTGTTTTGGGAGATTGCAGAGGCTACACCGAAGAGCGGCGATTCGACGCACGGGTTTATCTCAAACGGAGGCGTGTACATTGCGCCGACGACGGTTCCGAACCCGGCGAACGTGACCATCAAAGCTGTGTCGGGGGCGGACCCAACGAAGTCAGGGACGGCAACCGTGACCCTTCAGGCCGGACCGGCTACCAGCGTATCGATAACCGGGGGTTCAAGCCAGGTTCCTACGTTCGGGTCGACACAATTCATTGCCGCGGTCACCGGCAATCTGAATATGACGGTAACCTGGCAGGTGAATGGCGTGACTGGAGGAGGTCCGCAAACAGGGGTAATTTCGACAAGCGGAGTGTTCAAAGCTCCGAATTCGGTTCCGGTGCTGACGAGCGGAAACAACAGCGGGCAAACGAGCGAAGTGGTGGTCACGGCAATTTCGCAGGCAGACACGACGGCGATGGATTCCGTGTTGGTGACGATCGTCCCGCCGCAACAAAATGCACAAGGCGCAAATTCGCCGCTGGGAGTCTCCGGTGGAAATGCCAAGGACTCCTCCACCGTGAGCGGTCAAAAATTCTGCTGTGGGGGTACGCTTGGTGCGCTCGTGTCGCGTGGCAGCAATCTGTACATCCTCAGCAATAACCACCTTCTCGCGCTCAGCGACACGGGCACGGCCGGCGATCCTTCGGTTGGCGATCCGATTGTGCAGCCCGGGCTCGTTGATAATAATTGTGCGGTGCCACCTACGGTTGCCACGCTCTCTCAATTTTTCAACATGGAGACTGGACCCACACCGAAAATCGACGCGGCGCTGGCTCTGATTAACACAGGCGCAGTAGATACGGCAGGCACGATCCTGCAATTAGGCGGCACCGCCAGCAACCCGCCGGCGAACGGACCGCCACATGCCGGCTCCGGCGTTGCGCCGACGGTCGGCAGAGCCGTTGCGAAGAGCGGTAGGTCGACGGGGTTGACCTGTTCGTCGATCTTTTCGATCCAAGCGAATATCAACGTGACGTACCAGAAGGGATGCGGGACTGGGAGCACCTTCAATGTTACTTTTACCAACCAGGTCGACATTACGAACAATGGTTTTAGCGCGCAGGGCGACTCCGGGTCTCTGATTGTCACGCAGGATACGGCGGATCCCGTGGCCTTACTTTATGCTGGTAGCGGATCCGACACCGTAGGCAATCCAATTTCTAATGTTTTGAATGGTTTGGCGGACCCGGCGAACCCTCAGTCCAAGCCCGCAATTGTAGGGACAACCACACATCCGGTGGCGGCGTGCAGCCTGCCGGGGCCTCAGTCTGCAACGGCGGCTCGTTTGGCAATACAGAAAGTGGCGGCTTCCACAGAAACAATACAGCGTGCTCTCGCTGTGCGGGATGCGCATGCCGCAGAGTTGATGGCCCATCCTGAAATGCAGGCCGTTGGCGCGGGAACGAGTTACGACAATTCCGGTGAGCCTGCCATTTTGCTCTTTGTGACGAAGGGACAGCCGCGCAGTAATTTGCCCGCGCAGATGGACGGTATCCGCACTCGCATCGTTGAGGGAGATCTTTTCTCGCGGCGCGGCGCGGTTTCCGCGGCGGAGAGCTTGACGCTCGAGGAAGCCGCTGTGCCACCGCAGCTTGTCTATGCAATTTCTGATGCAGAAGTGGGGCGCGCGAACATCGTACACGCCGCTCATGCGGATGAATGGATGAAGAAGGCCGGCGTGCAGGGAGTAGGCATTGGTTCCAGCGCCGACGCCCCAGGCGAAGCGGCGCTTGTCATTTTTCTCATCCGCGGGATCCCGCATGATCCGATTCCGCCGGTGGTCGACGGATTGCGAACGCGCATCCGAGAATCGAGCCGATTCCGCGCGGGTTTCGGTGACGCCCAGCCGCAGCGCGGGTGCTCCTTACCGGCCGCCGGAAAAACGCAGCCGAAGCAGGCGACAGCATCACTGCCAAAGCCTTAACAAGCCGATCAAGGCGGCAATTTCCCGCCATCCCGTTTTGCTTGTTTTGATTCTTTCCTTCCGCCCGCGTCGGGCGTAGAATCCGTTCAAAATCGAGCCGAATCCGCTGCTTCGGCCTGCCCGTACTGTCAGGAGGAAAGACATGCGCAGGACTCTCCCCGTTGTGGGTGCGATTCTGTTCGCAAGTTTTGGGCTGTCGTCCGCGAAGCCGCATGCAGGGCAGGAAAAACCGGGTTCCACGGAACCCAAGATGACGCCCGAAGACACCGCGAAGAAGAATCCAGTCCCGCCGACGCCAGAAGGGTTGGCGGAAGTGCGCAAACTCTATGGCTACAACTGCGCAATGTGTCATGGCAAAACCGGCGACGGCAAAGGCGACCTCGCCGCGGACATGAAGCTCGAGCTGCGCGACTGGCGTGACGCTTCTTCCCTCGAAAAAGTGACGGATGGCGAGCTCTTCTGGGTCATCAGCAACGGCAAAGGAAAGATGCCGGGTGAAGGCGATCGAACGAAGGAAAAAGTGCGCTGGAACTTCGTGAACCTGGTGCGTTCGTTTGCCAAGAAAGAAGTCGCCGACAAACCTTAATCCGGCGATTGAGAGCGCGCCGGACGCCGCGCTCGGTGTGCTATTCTCGGTTCAAATTCATTCTTGAGGAGGAGTTTTACATGGCCCACGCGCCGCAGTTCCTAAAACTCGTCAATGAAGCGAAAAAAAAGGTCAAGGAAACAAATGTTGCCGATGTGAAGCGCCGCATCGAAGCGGGGGAGAAATTTCTTCTTGTGGATGTGCGCGAAGATAACGAATGGGCGAAGGGCCACCTTCCCGGCGCGGTGCATCTGGGCAAAGGCATCATCGAGCGCGACATTGAGCAACGCGTGCCGGATACAAGTTCCAAACTCATCGTTTACTGCGGCGGAGGTTTTCGTTCCGCGCTGGTGGCGGACAACCTGCAGAAAATGGGCTACACCAACGTCGAATCCATGGGCGGCGGCTGGAAAGGCTGGCTGGATGCGGGTTTGCCGACGGCGAAGGATTAGCGAGGCGGATTCGCCGCGTTGGCGGAAGAAAATTGGCTGGGGCGGAAGGATTCGAACCTTCACCGTCCTCATTAACAGTGAGGTGTCCTACCAGTTGGACCACGCCCCAGCGGGCGTTGCCGGCCCCGGCGTGGCCGGGGTCGCGCAAGTGCAGATTGGATAGGCTCCGCCGCAACGAGTGCGGCCGAGGGTGTTTATAAGATACCACGCCGGTATCACGCAGGCCGCCTAAGAAAAATTTATGCCCAACAAACGAAAAGCCTTACATGGCTGCCTGCCTTTCTCACCTGTTCGAACGCATCCTGTGTCTCTCGAGTCGAATCTTTCGGACAATTCGCAGAATTGAACGATTTTGTTGCACCCAAACAGGCAGAAGTTTCATCGATGCTTGTGTGGGTGAGGTTGCATTCCGGAATGTTTTGGTGGAAACTAGCGCGTTCATAACGGCCCGGGCCCGCACTTCCCGGTTAAAAACGTGGGAGGCCCTGACATCGGTACCCTTTTGTTTTACTCCCCCGACCTAGTGCGACGCTGACATGGCCCAGATTTTTCATCGAAGCACGAACTTCATCGCACGGTTTAGTGTGTTTTCGGCGCTTTTTCTGATCGGACTGGCGCTGATTGCCGTGCTTGCGGTGGCACGTTCCCCCTACATGACGCGCCAGAACTTCACGCGTGAGCAGCCCGTGCAGTTCAGCCACAAACATCATGTCGGCGACGACGGCATCGACTGCCGCTATTGCCATACAAGCGTGGAAACTTCCGCGGTTGCGGGAATCCCTCCGACCAAGACATGCATGAACTGCCATTCCGTGCTTTACAACAACGCCAGCTACCTCGAACCGGTCCGCGAGAGCTACCGTAGCGACAAATCGATTGAGTGGGTGAAGGTGCATCGTCTGGCCGATTTCGTTTATTTCAATCACAGCATTCACGTCAACAAAGGCGTGGGCTGCTCGACGTGCCATGGACAGGTCAACCAGATGCCGCTCGTTTTCCAAGCGAACACTTTGCTGATGCAGTGGTGCCTGGAATGCCATCGAGCCCCCGAGCAGGTGCTGCGTCCGAGAGATCAAGTTTTCAATATGGATTGGAAAGCTCCCAATAATCAGGCTGAACTGGGCGCCAAGTTGAGGACTGAATACAAGATTCGGACCACGGAAGAACTGGTTAGTTGCTCGACCTGTCACCGGTAAGAAAGAACATGAGCGAGCCAGAACATCACGAACACACGCACGAAGGCTACGATCGCGCCGAGCGCGTACTGCCGCGGGAAGCGCCGATGGATCTGAACGCGGTGCGCGCCAAGCTGCAGTCGAATACCGGCAAGCAATACTGGCGCACGCTCGAGGAGCTCGCCGAGGATCCGGAATTTGAGGAACTACTACACCGCGAATTTCCACGCCTGGCGCCTTCCGAATGGGACGAGGGCGTGGACCGCAGGGATTTCCTGAAGCTCATGGCAGCATCGCTCGCGTTGGCCGGGCTTTCCGGCTGCGGCCGCACCCCCGAGCAGCACATCGTGCCGTACGTGAAGCAGCCGGACGGCTTGATTCTTGGCAAGCCGCAGTTTTACGCCACGGTGATGCCGTTCGGAGCGGACGCCATCGGGCTTCTGGTGGAAAGCCACGAAGGCCGGCCGACCAAGATCGAAGGCAATCCGGACCACCCATCGAGCCTGGGGGCGACGAATGCCTTTGCGCAAGCTTCCGTTCTGAATCTTTACGATCCGGATCGCGCGCAGACGCCGACAAAATTTGGTGAGATTCACACCTGGGCAGAATTTCAGGCAAGCGCGCAGGCCATCGCCTCCGCAGTGAGGCTCGCGGATGGCGCAAGTTTCCGCATTCTGACCGGCATTGTCACTTCGCCGACGCTGGCGGCGCAGATCCAATCGGTGCTTGCCCTGTATCCGAAGGCCAAATGGCATCAGTGGGAACCGGCGGTCGGTGACGGCACGCGCGAAGGCGCGAAGCTGGCATTTGGAAATTACGTCAGCACGGTTTATCGTCCGGAAAAAGCGGACGTTATCCTCTCGCTGGATTCCGATTTCCTCGGCAGCGGGCCGGGACATATCCGGTATGCGAGAGAATTTTCGCGCCGCCGCAAACTGAATGGCGTTGCCGACAAGATGAACAGGCTGTACGTGGTGGAGCCGACGCCGAGCGTCACCGGTGCGACCGCGGATCATCGCTTGCCGCTGCGGGCTTCGGAGGTGGAGCTTTTCGCGCGCGCGCTGGCGGGAAAACTTGGACTCGGCACATCCGCGGCGCTTCCTCGGGATGCACAAAAATGGCTCGACGCCGCCGCAAAGGATTTGCAGGCACACAAAGGCGCATCGCTGGTAGTCGCTGGAGAGCAGCAGTCCGCGGAAGTTCATGCACTGGCGCATGCCATCAACGCGGCGCTCGGTAACGTGGGAACGACCCTCTATTACACGGGGCCGGTGGAAGCGAATCCCGTCAGCCATCTCGAGTCGCTGCGCGAGCTTTGCGCCGATATCGAAGAGGGCAAAGTGGAGACACTGGTGATTCTCGGCGCCAACCCGGTTTACACGGCGCCGCACGATTTCGATTTTGCATCCAAGATCGGCTTCGATAAGAAAACGAAAAGCAAGAAAGTCAAGAATACCATTTGTGTCAGTTCGCACTTTGACGAGACTGCCGAACTTTGCGACTGGCACGTGGCGGAATCGCATTTCCTGGAGACGTGGGGAGATGCGCACGCCTTCGACGGTACGGTTAGCGTGATTCAGCCGCTGATAGCGCCGCTGTACCGCACGCATTCCGCGCGGGAGGTGCTTGCGGCATTTAGCGATAAACCGGGCGTCACGGACTACGATGCGCTGCGTGACCGCCTGAAAACAACGTATCCCTCGGGTGAATTCGAGAAGTTCTGGCGCAAGACGCTGAATGACGGTCTCGTCGCGGGTTCCGCGTTTCCGCCCAGCAATGTTTCCGCGAAGTTCAATCTCGCGAGCCTTCCTGCCGTTAAAGCTGCATCCCCCGATGAACTCGAGTTCGTCTTTCGGCCCGACCCCTGCGTTTACGACGGCCGCTTCGCAAACAACGGCTGGCTGCAGGAGTTGCCGAAGCCGGTGACGAAGCTGACCTGGGATAACGCCGCGCTGGTTAGCCCAAAAACAGCTGAAAAGTACAAAATCACCCACGAGGTCGGAGCGCGAGGCGGCGAGCACGGCAAGATCTATTCGAACGTGATCGACATCGAGCTTTCGAACAGCAAGGTTACCGCCGCTGCGTGGAGACTGCCCGGGCAGGCTGACGGCGTTGTGGTGCTCCCGCTCGGCTATGGCCGCAAGCGCGCCGGTTACACGGGCACCAACAAAGGCTTCAATGCTTACGCGGTTCGCACTTCGACCGCTTTGTGGACCGCCACGGGCGGCAAGATCTCCAAGACCGGCGACGATTATCCTCTCGCTTGCACGCAATATCACTTCAGCATGGAAGGCCGCCAGATTCTGGCGACGGGCACGCTTGAGGAATATAAAAAGAACCCGGCTTTCGCACACGAGCACGCCGAGCAACCGCCGAAAGAACTCTCGCTCTACAAAGAATACGCCTACCCCGGCTACGCCTGGGGTATGGCGATAGATCTGAATAGCTGCAACGGCTGCAACGCTTGCGTGGTTGCCTGCCAATCCGAAAACAACATTGCCGTGGTCGGCAAGGAACAAGTGATGCGCGGCCGCGAAATGCACTGGATCCGCATCGACCGCTATTACGAGAAAGCTCATTCCGCCACGAACGATCCTTCCAGGTACGACGACTCGCTCTACAATCCGGAGACGTTTTTCCAGCCGGTTCCCTGCCAGCAGTGCGAGAACGCTCCCTGCGAGCAGGTTTGCCCCGTCGAAGCCACGGCGCACAGCGCCGAAGGCCTGAACGACATGACTTACAACCGCTGCGTGGGCACGCGCTACTGTTCGAACAACTGCCCGTACAAAGTGCGCCGGTTCAATTTCCTGCGTTTCCAGGATTGGGAGACGCCGCAGCTCAAGCTTCTGCGCAATCCGGAAGTCACCGTGCGCAGCCGCGGCGTGATGGAAAAGTGCACCTACTGCGTCCAGCGCATCAATAACGTGCGCATTGAATCCGAAAAACGAAACCGTCCGATTCTCGACGGCGAAATCGTGACCGCTTGCGAAGCTGCGTGCCCGACCGAAGCCATCGTTTTCGGCAACGCCAACGATCCCAACAGCCGCGTCGCGAAATTGAAAGCGCAGAAGCGGAACTATTCGCTTCTTGGCGAACTGAATACACGCCCGCGCACCACGTATCTTGCGGCGGTTCGCAATCCGAATCCTGAACTGGAGAAGGCATGAGCGACGAGAAACCGCCGCGCGACTCTCCAGAGATCAAGCGCCTTTCGCCGGTGCTCGGGCCGGGGCATACCTACGGCTCGGTCACGGACAAGATCAGCGCCATCGTTCTGACGCGGCCGACTTCCCTGGGCTGGTTTATCGGCTTTGCGATTTCCTTCAGCATTGTCGGCATGCTGACCGTCGCCCTGGGCTGGCTCATCACCAAGGGCACCGGCATCTGGGGAATCAACATCCCCATCGGCTGGGGCTTTGCCATCGTGAATTTCATTTGGTGGATTGGCATCGGCCACGCCGGCACGTTGATCTCCGCCATTTTGTTCCTGTTGAACCAGAAGTGGCGCACATCCATCAACCGATTTGCGGAGGCGATGACGCTTTTCGCGGTGGCCTGCGCCGGCATTTTCCCGCTGATCCATACCGGCCGGCCGTGGATGGCGTTTTACATGTTCCCGTATCCCAGCACCATGGGCCTTTGGCCACAGTTCCGCAGCCCGCTCATCTGGGACGTTTTTGCGGTTTCGACTTACGGCACGGTTTCTCTGCTTTTCTGGTACGTGGGTTTGATCCCAGACCTGGCCACGCTTCGTGATCGGGCCATCAAGATGCCCATGAAAGTTATTTACGGGATGCTCTCGATGGGCTGGCGTGGCTCGGCGCGTCACTGGCATCGCTACCAGTCGGCGTACTTGCTTCTCGCTGGGTTGGCGACGCCGCTGGTTCTTTCCGTGCACACGATTGTGAGCTTCGATTTCGCGATCGGCATTGTACCCGGCTGGCACACCACGATTTTCCCGCCGTACTTCGTCGCCGGCGCCATTTATTCCGGCTTTGCGATGGTCTTGACGATCGCGATCCCGCTGCGCAAAGCGTATGGCCTTGAGGACTACATCACCATGCGCCACCTGGACAACATGGCCAAGGTCATGCTAGCCACCGGACTCATCGTTGCCTATGGCTACTTCATTGAATTTTTTATGGCGCTTTACAGCGGAAACAAATTTGATGTCTTCCTGGTACAGCAGCGTCTCCACGGGCCGTATGCGCCGTTCTACTACGCCCTGATCTTGTGCAATATCCTGACGCCGCAGTTGCTCTGGTTTTACAAGATGCGCCACAACGTCGCGGTTCTTTTCATTATGTCCATCGTCGTCAACATCGGCATGTGGCTGGAGCGCTTCGTGATCGTGGTGATCAGCCTCACGCGAGATTTCGTGCCTTCCGCCTGGGGCCGCTACAGCCCAACGTTCTGGGATTGGGCTACCTTCATCGGCACCATGGGCCTGTTCGTCATGTTGATTTTCCTGTTCGTCCGCGTGCTGCCCGCAATCTCCATCGCGGAGATGCGCGAACTTGTGGCGGAAACGTCCGAGGAAGAAAAGTAATGCTGTACCGCTCGCACATCTACGGCGTGATGGGGGAGTTCAGCACTCCCGAAGAACTCATTCATGCCGTGGAGAAAGTCCGGGAAGCGGGTTACCGCCGCCTGGACGCTTACGCGCCATTTCCCGTGGAAGGCCTTTCGGAGGCGCTCGGGCTAAAACGCAACATGGTGCCGGCGATTTGTTTGATAGGCGGACTGACGGGTGGCCTCGGCGGGTTCCTTTTCCAGTATTGGGTCAATGTCATCGCCTATCCGCTCAACATCGGCGGCCGCCCGCTCAATAGCTGGCCGGCTTTTATTCCCGTCACTTTCGAACTGACGATTCTCGGCGCGGCGCTCTCCGCGGTTTTTGGCATGCTCGCCCTGAACCGGCTGCCGCAGCCGCATCATCCGGTTTTCAATGTCCATCGGTTCACGCACGCCTCGACGGACCGCTTCTTTCTCTGTATCGAGTCCCGCGACCCGAAGTTTCATTTGGCGGACACCGCGCGCATCCTTCAGGAAGTGCATGCGCATCACGTCACCGAGGTGTCCGATGATTAGCACCTCGCGTATTTTCGCCATCGCTTGCGCCGCCGCGGCCCTGTGCCTCAGCGCGGGCTGCCAGTACCTCCGCCAGGACATGGCGGACCAGCCCAAGAACCGGCCGCTCTCGCCCTCGGACTTTTTTGCTGATGGGCGTTCGCAGCGCCCGCTCGTGGAAAATACTGTCGCGCGCGGCTCCATCGCCGACGATGTGCTCGTCGTGCCCAAGGATTCGAACGCTTTCCCGCTCCCTATGGACTGGAAACTCCTCGAACGCGGCGAAGAGCGCTACAACATTTTTTGTTCGCCGTGCCACGGACTGCAGGGCGACGGCAACGGCATGATCGCCATGCGCGGCGTGAAGCGTCCGCCGACCTACCATCAAGACCGCTTGCGCCAGTCGCCGAACGGCTATTTCTACGACGTCATCACCAATGGCTTTGGCCAGATGTACAGCTACTCTGCGCAGATTCCACCGCGCGACCGCTGGGCGATTATTGCTTACGTCCGTGCGCTGCAACTCAGCCGCAACGCGAAGGTTGCCGAGCTGCCCGCGGAGCTTCGAGAAAAGCTGAGCCAGGGCGGATCTTCCGGCCCGGCAGGCGGCGATGAACACAAACCAGAATCCGGAAGCGCGAAGGAAACGGCGGGAGGCGGCTACTGATGGCTGCGCAGGAATATCGGGCGCCGGAAAGCATCGGCCGCTTGCAACAGCGCGCGCTCCTCGTGGGCGGCATCGCGCTGGTGCTGTCCATTGTTGGCGCCGTGAAATTCCCGGGACCCTTCTACCAATCCTATTTGATGAGCTTCATGCTCGTTCTCGGATTGACACTCGGCTCGCTCGGGCTATTGATGTTGCAGCATCTCACGGGCGGCCAGTGGGGGATCATCATCCGGCGCTCGCTGGAATCGGCTGTGCGCACGCTTCCGCTCCTTCTCGCGTTCTTTCTTCCCATTATTTTCTTCGGCATGAAGCATTTGTACGCGGCCTGGCTCGACCCCGAAAAATTAAATGAGCAGCCTCTTTCAGATCTTCAGAAAACCTATCTGACCGCCGGTGGTTTCCAATTCCGCGCGTTGATTTACTTTGCGATCTGGCTGGCGCTCATGTTCGTCTTTGACCGTTTGTCGAAGCAGCAGGACGTCAACCAGAGCGACCGCGCTTTGCGCCGCCGCCTGAAGATGCTGGCCGGCCCCGGCATCATCCTTTACGCTTTTGCAATGAGTTTTGCCGCCATTGACTGGGTAATGTCCCTATCGCCGCACTGGGCTTCCACGATTTATGGCTTCCTTTTTATCGCCGGACAGTTGATTTCCTCGATGGCCTTCATGATCGCCGTGGTGGTCCTGCTCGCGCGTACCGAGCCTTTTTCCAATGTCTTGCAGAAACGCCATCTGCATGACCTCGCGAAATTGCTCCTCGCTTTCGTGATGCTCTGGGCTTACTTTGATTTCTCACAGCTGCTGATCATTTGGTCCGGCAATCTCCCGGAAGAGATCAGCTTCTATCGCACGCGGCTCTATGGCGGCTGGGGCGTAGTGGCCGTGCTCGTGCTGGTTTTTCATTTCTTCGTTCCATTTTTCTTGCTGCTTTCACAGGACGTGAAACGCAACGCACGAGTGCTCCCGAAAATCGCGCTCTGGCTGATTTTCATGCGCCTCGTGGATCTTTTCTGGATGACGCGCCCAGAATTCACGTCGCGCGCCCTGCCATCCTGGTTGGACATCGTCCTGCCGCTCGCACTCGGAGGATTGTGGCTGGGCCTTTTTGCTTTCAATCTGAGGCAGTACCCGCTTCTTCCGATTGGCGATCCAAATCTTGAGGAGACCCTGGAGCACCATGAGCACTGAGTCTCACAATCAGGGCCAGGACGCGGGCGAGCCGCGCCACACCGACGTCGCCTTCGAGGAACGCGACGTCAAGGCTGGTACCATCTACGGCTATCTTTTTGCCTTGGGTTTGGCGGTCGTCGCCTCCTTGCTCGTGTGCGTCTACATTCTCCGTTTCACGTTGAAGTTTGCGGCTTCGAACGATGCGCCTCCGCCGCCTTCCCGCGCGGCGCTTGGCCCGGACTACCGTGAGCTTCCGCCGGAACCGCGGCTGCAGGGCGTTCCCGGGCACACGACCGACCCGCAGCAGGATATGCGCGACAAATTGAAGGCCGACACCGAGGCCAACGAGAAATTCGAATGGATCGACGAGAGTTCCGGCATCGCCCAGATTCCCGTAAAGGACGCAATGAGGATCATCGCGGAAAAAGGTCTGCCGGGATCTTCTGCTTCGGCGACGGAGAAAAAGAAGTAGCGAGATGAAAGAAGTTCGCGCCATCTTCGGATTCGCAGTACTCGCGCTCGCAGCGTCTGCCGCACACGCGCAGACCGTCCCGAGCAACGTCGGTCCAACGGCCGCGACGTTGCCGCCTGCTCTTCAAAACGTCGGATTCGAGCCGCAGCTCAACGCGCAGATGCCGCTCGACCTTCCGTTCCGTGACGAATCCGGCCGCAGTGTCCAGCTCCGCCAATATTTTGGCCAGAAACCCGTCGTCCTGGCCTTCGTCTATTACGGCTGCCCCATGCTCTGCAATCAGGTGCAGCAAGGCGTTGTCGGAACGCTCCGCATGCTTTCCTTCAACCCAGGCATGGATTATCAGGTTGTTTTCATCAGCTTTGATTCGCGTGAAACGCCGGACATGGCCGCGGAGAAAAAGAAAAGCGTAGTCTCGCACTTTCGCCGGTTCGGAACGGAAGCCGGCTGGCATTTCCTCACGGGTTCGCAGGAATCGATTGACGCGGCCACGCGCGCCGCCAATTTCCGCTACAACTTCAGCGCCAAGACGAATCTCTTCGCGCACGCCAGCGGCGTCATGGTGCTCACTCCCGATGGCCGCATCTCGCGCTATTTCTACGGTGTCGAATATCCCGGCCGGGACATGCGCCTGGGCCTCGTCGAAGCGTCCGCAGGGAAAATCGGCACGCCCATCGACCACGTGCTGCTGTTCTGCTACCAGTACGACCCCAGCACCGCCACCTACAGTACGGCGATCCTCAGGATCATCCGCCTGGGCGGGGTCTTGACGATTCTCTGTATCGTCGGGGGGATTTTAATTTTCCGTCGCCGCGATGCCCGTTTGGCGCAAGAAAAATTGCGTCAACCGCTCAGCGGTTGCCCTGAAAGAGGAGCCCACTAAGCCGTGCAGTCGCAATTACCACTGTATCCGGAGCAGGCGTCCAACTTCGCGCCCCAGGTGGACAACCTGATGCTTTTCATCACGCTGATCTGTCTGTTCTTCGGGGTCGCGATCACCGCCGCGATTGTCATTTTCTTTTTCAAGTTTCATCGCAAGCAGCCCAATGCCGTCGGCGTTCCCATTCTCGGCGATATGCGTCTGGAAACGGCGTGGTTGGTCATTCCCCTGCTCCTGGCCATGGCCATGTTCGGCTGGGGCGCTGTCGTCTACGTGGACTACCGCCATGCGCCGCAGGATACGCTCGACATTTACGTCATCGGCAAACAGTGGATGTGGAAGGCGCAGCAGCCCAGCGGCTTGCGGGAGATCAATGAGCTACACGTTCCGGTTGGCCGGAATGTGCGGCTGATTATGGCGAGCGAAGACGTCATCCATGATTTTTTCGTTCCTGCATTCCGCGTGAAGATGGACGTGGTTCCCGGCCATTACAACACGATGTGGTTCCGCCCCACCAAGCCCGGCCGATATCATTTCTTTTGCTCGCAGTATTGCGGCACGAATCACGCCCTGATGGGCGGTTGGGTGACGGTCATGGAGCCCTCGGAATACGCCGCGTGGCTTTCGGGCTCAAGTGGTCAAGGCGATCCCATTGTCGCGGGCGAAAAGCTTTTTGTCGAGAGAGCCTGCAGCACCTGCCATTTCTCCGACGGTACGGGCCGTGCGCCTTCGCTGAACGGTTTGTACGGCTCCCAAGTGAGCCTAGCCGATGGCACTACGGTCGTTGCGGACGATGCCTACATCCGCGAATCGATTTTGCAGCCAAACGCCAAGATTGTCGCACGGTATCAGCCGCTGATGCCCACGTACCAAGGACAACTGACGGAGGAGCAGATTCTTGCTCTCATCGCCTACATCAAGTCGTTGCAGTCGCAGCCGGCTCCGGCTTCGGGGAAGAAATAAGTTATGAGCAAGCCACTACCGCCAGTGCCCGCGCAGACTATGCCGCACGAGGACTACCTGAACGCCACGTACGGCCTTAAATCGTGGTTGCTCACCACCGACCACAAGCGCATTGCCCTCCTGTATCTCGGCTCGGTCACTGTTTTCTTCTTCATCGGCGGCATTTTCGCCACCTTGATCCGCATCCACCTCCTCACGCCCACCGGTTATCTGGTGACGCCGGAAACCTATAACAAGCTTTTCACGATGCACGGCGTGGCCATGATTTTCTTTTTCCTGATTCCATCCATCCCCGCGGTTCTTGGAAATTTCCTGATACCGCTGATGATCGGCGCCAAAGACCTGGCCTTCCCCAAGATCAATCTCTTGAGCTGGTATATCTACATAATCGGCGGCGCCTTCGTGCTCTATTCCTTCAGCACCGGCGGCCTGGATACCGGCTGGACGTTTTACACCCCGCTGAGCAGCGTTTATTCGAATTCCGCCGTGACCCCCGCCGTGATCGGTATCTTCATCAACGGCTTCTCATCGATTCTTACGGGCCTCAACTTCATCGTCACTATCCACACCATGCGTGCTCCGGGAATGACCTGGTTCCGGCTCCCGCTCTTTGTCTGGTCGCACTACGCCACCAGCCTCGTCATGGTTCTGGGAACGCCGGTCGTCGCCATCACCCTTCTGCTTGCCGGCCTGGAGCGCATGTTTCATCTCGGCTTTTTCAACCCGGCTCTCGGCGGCGATCCGATCCTTTTCCAGCATCTCTTCTGGTTCTACTCGCATCCGGCCGTTTACATTATGGTTCTTCCGGCGATGGGTGTAGTCAGCGAGGTCATTCCGACCTTCGCGCGCAAGCCCATCTTCGGATACTCCTTCATCGCCGGATCGAGCATCGCCATCGCCGTCATCGGCTTCCTCGTGTGGGCGCATCATATGTTTGTGACGGGCGAGTCCACGTACGCGGCGCTCACCTTTTCCTTCCTCAGCTACCTTGTCGCAATTCCCTCGGCCGTCAAGGTTTTCAACTGGACTTCGACGCTCTACAAAGGCTCGATCTCCTGGGATACGCCGATGATCTATGCCTTGGGCTTCATCGGGCTGTTCCTCATCGGCGGCCTCACGGGGCTGTTTCTCGCTTGCCTCGGCCTGGACATTCACATCCATGACACCTACTTTGTCGTCGCCCACTTCCACTACATCATGGTCGGCGGCGCCGTCATGGGTTACATCGGCGGCCTGCACTTCTGGTGGCCGAAGATTACCGGCCGTCTCTATCCCGAATCCTTGGCGCGCATTGCCGCGATAACCCTATTTGTCGGGTTCAACCTGACTTTCTTTCCGCAATTCATTCTCGGCTACATGGGCATGCCGCGGCGTTATCACACCTATCCGCCGGAATTTCAGGTGCTCAACGTGCTCTCTACCGCAGGCGCTTCGATTCTCGCGCTGGGCTACTTGCTTCCGATGATTTATCTGACGTGGTCCATGCGTTACGGCAAAGTCGCGGGCCCGAATCCCTGGCCAGCAACAGGACTCGAATGGATTGCGGCTTCGCCGCCACCGACCGAAAATTTTGACGTTACGCCGGAAGTTACCTGGGAACCGTACGATTATAACAACCGGCCCGATCTTGGCCTGACAGCCGGAGCGCCATCGCCTGCTCCGGCTCATGGAGATGATTAGCCAGTTGCGTTGTGGTGTTGGGACGGACGTCAGTCTGTCCTGCTCGTGGCCGAAGCCGGGCCAAAGATTGACTTAGGAAGAGGAGTACCGCGTGCATCGCACCGGCGAACTGTACGGACATTTTGAAACGCTCGAGCAGCAGAAGGAAACCGCTGCGCTCGGCATGTGGATTTTCCTGGTCACCGAAGTTTTGTTCTTCGGCGGCCTGTTCCTGACGTACACGATTAACCGCCACGCGTTCAATACCGCCTTCGGTGCGGGCAGTAACACTTTGGATCTCACTCTCGGCGGCTTCAACACCGTGGTACTGATCATGAGCAGCTTGACCATGGCCATGGCCGTCTGGTCCGCGCAAGTTGGCAAGAAACAGTTGGTCAGCATTTTCCTGATCTCCACGCTGGCGCTCGGCACCGTGTTCTTGGGCGTCAAGGTGATCGAGTACAAGCAGAAATTTGACCACCATCTCATTCCCGGCGCCGGCTTCGACATTCGATACCATGCGGAGCACCCCACGGCTGCGGATAACCCCGGCAGAATTACCGAGGAGAAAGAAGAGCTGGAGAAAGCATTCGCCAAGGATCCGGATCTAAACGCCCATGCCCAACTGTACTTCTCGCTGTACTTCGGCATGACCGGCCTTCACGCCCTGCACATGATCGTCGGTGCGGGCCTGCTAGTCTGGCTGATCAAGGGATCCTTTGCCGGCCGCTACACGCCGCAATACAACACGCCCGTCGAAATTGTTGGCTTGTACTGGCACTTCGTGGATATCGTGTGGATCTATCTGTTCCCGTTGTTATATCTGATTGACCGGCACCACTAGGAGAGTTGGGGAGAGCGTCGCGTGTCCGAACACATTGTTTCGCCGAAGATTTACGTAGCCATCTTTCTGACGCTAATGGCCGGCACTGCCATCACGGTTTGGGCCGCCTATCAGAACTTCGGAGCGTTCAATATTGTCATCGCTTTGGGCATCGCCACGTTCAAGGCCACGCTCGTGGTTCTCTACTTCATGCACGCGCGCTATAGCCCCAGGCGCACCCAGCTTGTGATTGTCTGTTCGGTCTTCTGGCTCGCCATAATGCTTGCTCTCACCCTCGCCGACTACCAGACGCGAGAGCACACCGTGAGCCGGCTTGCACCCCCGGTGATTTTCAATCTCGTCCGGACGTAAGAAAATCAAGCACAGTCCACCTCTCCCGAGTCACGAACAAATACACCTTCGCCGTGTTCGGAATTGTTCGGGGTGTTTTGGGGTGGATCGGCGAAAGTGATAGGGGGGAGTGGCGAACCGGCCCAGCCCTCAATCCCCTAAAGGGATCCTCGGCCCGCCTCCCCCACCACCCTAGAG
>JBARRT010000048.1:0-9091 GCA_049644365.1 Candidatus Acidiferrum sp.
GTCCGGGAGGCAAAGAGCGAATGCGCAGGCTGATGGAACTCGTCCGGCACGGACGTCTCGACCTAACTCCGCTTCTAACACATACGTTCCCTCTGGACCAGATCACTGAGGCGTACAAACTCTTTGGTGAACGGCGAGAAGGAGTGATCAAGGTCGGAATCCAACCCTGAGGCAATATGGCCAGCTTCGATCCGGTTCGTGGGGTCTTTCTGATTGTGGCGAGAGAAGGTTCCGGACGGGTTATCCTTTCTTGAGTAACATATTCAGTTGTCCCTAGACGCATATCAGGCGGCTGCATGAATCAAGTTTCCTTCGCCTCCCCCAGCGCCACGATTTCCCTTCCATCCGCCTGGAAAGGACTAACCTTCGAGGAGGCACGTGAGCGACTCGCGCAGTGCGGACCAAACGATCCCACGCCCGCGCGGCGTGGTGCCGCGCTCACGGAGCTTTTCTTTTTGTTTCTCAACCCGCTCGTCATTATCCTTTTGGTGGCAGCCCTGGTTTCCTTCCTTCTGGGTGACGCGCTCGACGCAGCCATCATCGTGCTGATCGTGCTGCTCAGCATAACCATCAATTTCGTGCAGACGTATCGTTCCCAGCAGGCCATTCGGAAACTGCGCGAGAACGTTACACCGACGGCAACAGTTATGCGCGATGCCCAGTGGCAGGAAATCAAGCGAAGAGAAATTGTCCCCGGGGATCTGGTCCGGCTCTCGGCCGGTGATTTGATCCCGGCAGACGGGAAGCTTCTCGAGGCGCGCGATCTCTACGTCCAGCAAGGGGCGCTGACCGGCGAATCGTTGCCCGTCGAGAAAGGCGCTCGACTGATCAGCAGCGAAACAGAGGGTACGCCCGAAGCGCACGATTCCGTTTTCCTCGGCACATCCGTAGTGAGCGGAACAGCGATCGCGAAGATCACGGCGACCGGGGCGCACACATCCTTCGGAGCGATTGCCGAGCGACTCGCCGAGCGACCTGAAGAAACCGAATTTGAGCGCAGCATGCGCCGATTCGGATTTCTGATCATGCGCGCCGTGTTATTCCTGGTCCTTTTCATCCTGGCGGTGCGTGTGGCGATGCACAAAGACGCCTTTGAATCCTTCGTCTTCGCCGTTGCGCTCGCCGTCGGATTGACTCCCGAGTTCCTGCCGATGATCGCTTCAGTCACGCTGGCCCGCGGCGCCGTGCGAATGGCTCGGGAAAACGTCGTGGTCAAACATCTCCCGGCTATTCAGAATCTTGGGACAATCGACGTCCTTTGCAGCGACAAGACGGGAACACTGACGACAGGCGAAATGACGCTGACTGCGACGGTGGATCCTTTTGGAAAATCGTCCGAGCGGCCACTTGCGCTCGCCTATCTGAACAGCCAGTTTGAGACCGGCATCCGCAGTCCGCTTGACGCCGCCATCCTTCGCGGCCAGCCACGCGATGCTAAAGGATTCGTAAAGTGCGACGAAATCCCGTTCGACTTCGACCGCCGCCGGCTTTCCATTGTCACGGAGCAGGAGGACCAGCCCGAGGCCGATTGCCTGCTAATTACAAAGGGCGCTCCGGAAGGGATTCTTGAGCGGTCGGAGTATCTGGAGGTCGAAGGTAAGGTTATCGCTACTGATGAATCGTCAAGGGACCGTTGCCTGAAAGTTTTTCAGGATCTGTGTGGCCAGGGATTCCGCGTACTGGCAGTTGCATATCGCCAGGTAGGCCATAAGACCGGGTTCACGGTGGCGGATGAGCGCTCGCTGACGCTGGCTGGCTTCCTGACTTTTGCCGATCCTCCAAGCCTCGATGCCGCTGGTTCCATCGCAGCTCTGAAACGCGATGGCGTGACGGTGAAGCTCCTCACGGGAGACAACGAGCTCGTGGCGCGGCACGTTTGCGCGCAAGTCGGGTTGGAGAATCCGGCGATCGTGACGGGGGCAGCACTCGAACGTACGACCGATACGGCGCTCGCCCACATCGCCGAAGAGACGACGATCTTCGCGCGCGTTTCGCCGATGCAGAAACTCCGAATTCTCCACGCACTGAAGCGCCGTGGCCACGTGATCGGCTACTTGGGTGACGGTATCAACGACGCTCCCTCGCTGCATGCGGCCGACGTAGGCATCTCGGTTTCCTCGGCCGTCGATGTCGCCCGCGAAGCTGCAGACATCATCCTTCTCAGACCCGGCTTGCAGATTCTTCACAACGGAATTATCGAAGGGCGCCGAGCCTCCGCCAACGTTTTGAAATATCTTCTGATGGGCACCAGCTCGAATTTCGGAAACATGTTCAGCATGGCGGTTGCATCGGTCTTTCTCCCATTCCTCCCGATGCTTCCGACGCAAATTCTGCTGAACAATTTTCTATACGACACGGCGCAGATCACGATTCCCTCGGACAATGTGGACCCCGCGTACATCGGCGCGCCGCATCGTTGGGACATGGGCCTGATCCGCAACTTCATGATCTTCATCGGGCCCATCAGCTCGATTTACGACTTCCTGACGTTCTACGTCTTGCTGCATTTCTTTCATGCCGGGCAGGCCGAGTTCCATACTGGCTGGTTCGTCGAATCGCTCGCCACGCAGACGCTCGTCCTGTTCGTAATCCGTACGATGGGAAATCCGCTGCGGAGCCGCCCGAGTCGGCCGCTGACCGCCACCACGATTGCCGTGGTGATTCTCGGCGTTGTGCTCCCATTTTCGCCCCTGGCGCACATCCTCGGCTTTACGACGCTTCCCGGGTCGTACTTCACCTTCCTTGCGATTTCGACCCTCACGTACCTAGTCCTTGTTGAAGTCGCGAAGCGCCGTCTCTTTGCTCAGGCCTTTTGCTGAGATTTTCTGGTGCGGATGGCGAGGGGCGAGAGGGTGTGATCAAGGTCGCGATCAAACCGTAATGGGTTGCCAGGGGAATTCAGCTCGTGCGGCAGAATTAGTTGGTAACTACCCCCCCCCAAATCCTTGGCTTCTTGGGTGCATGAGCGCGAGACTTCGCGCCAGGAGGCGCGAACCGGAATGCAAATTCTGAAAGCTGGCGTACTCTATTTCCTATTCGTTTTTGGAGCGGGCTTCGTGCTTGGACCGATTCGCATATTGTGGGTCGTCCCGCGACTTGGCACGAGAGTGGCGGAACTCTTGGAAGCGCCTATCATGTTTGTCATCGCAATTGTGGCTGGGAGCCAGATTGTCAGGAGACTCGCTGTGCCACTCAAGCCGTCGAGTCGACTCGGCATGGGTGGCATTGCGCTCGGCCTGATGCTCATTGCAGAGTTTACGCTTGTGCTCTGGCTTCGAGGCCTTTCGATCAGGGAGTACCTTGCGGGTCGAGACTCTGTAGCGGGCACAGTCTATTATGTGATGCTTGCGGCGTTTGCAATTATGCCGCTTCTGGTGGCGCGAAGATGAGGTCGATCTCAGGAATGTGACTACACGGCAGTGTGATTAGTTCGCGCTTGCTCGGCCACGGATTTTTGCGGAGGCCAATCTCCAACACTCTTTCGCAATTGCCCAATCCTCTTGAGCGCGTACGACTAAGACGCGAACGGCTGAATCGGGAAGGGAAATATCCTGGTCCGCAGATGACTGCGCGTTCTTCGAGGCGTCGAGTTTCAGACCAAGAAATCTGAAGTTGGCACAAGCTGCGGCGCGCACTTCAGATGAATTTTCTCCGATTCCTGCGGTAAAGACTAAAGCATCTATCCCGCCCAACACTGCAATCATCGCGCCAATACCAGCTCGAAGCCGGTGCACGAAGATCTCAAAAGCCAGCTTGGCCCGCGGATTGCCTTCTTCCATCGCGGCCGCGATCTCCCGCATGTCACCTGAGATCCCAGAGATTCCCAGGAGGCCTGATTTGGTGTTCAGCAAGTCGTCGAGCTGCTGCCCTGTAAGTTGCTCTTTTCGCATTAAATAAGTGACGATTCCGGGGTCCACAGAACCTGACCGTGTGCCCATCATTATCCCTTCCAGTGGGGTAAAGCCCATGGTCGTATCCACGCTTCGCAGGTCGTGAATCGCCGCCAGAGAGCAACCGTTCCCAAGATGACAGGTCACGAGTTTCAGTGATCGCAAATCCTTTCCGAGGAGCTGCGCGGCGCGCTCTGCGCAATACTGATGATTGATTCCGTGAAATCCATACCGACGAATCCCCTGTGCGAGCCATTCATAAGGACCGGGATATACAGCCGCTGGTTCCGGTAATCGGCTGTGAAAGCCAGTGTCGAACACGGCCACTTGGAGAACTTCGCCGATGCGTTTCTCAATGATCTCGACCCCTTCCAGCTCGGCGCGATTATGGAGTGGTGCAAAGGAGGCCATGCGTGCTATTGCGGATTTCACTTCCGGTGTGATGGCGGTTGCTTCAACGAGGTCCTTGCCGCCATGCACGATACGATGACCTACTACGTCGATCTCTGAAGGCGCCGAAACGACGCGCAGCTTTCCGTTCCATAACGTGTCCAGCAGTTGGCTGATAGCGTGAGAGCGCGACTCAACCTGGACGCGATCTTTCAGCCGCGCCCCCTGCGAGTTCTGCGCCTGGATGTCGGCTTGACCGCCGTCCCATTCGATCTTTCCTTCCCATGCTGGCACAGGCGGATGCTCCGGAAGAGTGATTCCGAGGTCGTAAAGGCAGCTCTTCTGGCTGCTGGAACCCGAATTGAGAACAAGGATTTTCATCGCCTAGTAAGGCCATTTCCAATCCCGGACTTCCGGCAAGTCGTCTCCATGTTCGCGGATGAATTGTTTGTGCTGGACGAGCTTGCTGCGTAGGAACTGCTTGAAATGCGCGCCGACGCGTTGCAAGCGAGGGACGCGGTCGACCACGTCACCCGCGAGGTGAAATCGATCCAAATCGTTCAGGACGGTCATATCGAAGGGAGTTGTAGTGGTTCCTTCCTCTTTGTATCCGCGGACGTGGAAGTTGTCATGATTGGTGCGCCGATAGGTTAGGCGATGGATCAGCCAGGGATAGCCGTGGTAGGCAAAGATGACCGGCTTGTCGATTGTGAAGATCGAATCGAACTCACGGTCGGAGAGGCCGTGGGGGTGTTCGGTGGAAGGCTGGATGGTCATCAAGTCAACCACATTGACGACCCGGATTTTGACGTCCGGAAAATGCTGGCGCAGCAGATCGACGGCCGCAAGCGTCTCAAGTGTCGGAACATCTCCGGCACAGGCCATCACTACGTCCGGATCATTACCCTGATCGTTCGAAGCCCATTGCCAGATTCCGATTCCATTCGTGCAATGCTCGATGGCAGATTCCATGTCGAGCCACTGTAGCGCAGACTGCTTTCCAGCAACGATTACGTTGACGTAATTTCGGCTGCGGAGGCAGTGATCAGCCACTGAAAGCAGCGTGTTGGCATCCGGAGGCAGGTACACGCGGACAATATCCGCCTTCTTGTTCACAACATGGTCGATGAAGCCAGGGTCCTGGTGAGTGAAGCCATTATGGTCTTGGCGCCAGACGTGTGAAGTAAGCAGGTAATTCAACGAGGCGATCGGTCGGCGCCATGGAATATTTCTCGTCACCTTGAGCCACTTGGCGTGCTGATTGAACATGGAGTCCACAATGTGGATGAAGGCTTCGTAACAGGAGAAGAAGCCATGACGGCCGGTGAGCAAATAACCTTCGAGCCAGCCCTGGCACATATGCTCACTGAGCACCTCCAAAACACGGCCATCTTTTGAGAGGTGCTCGTCCGTACGAAGAACCGGCCCCATGAAAACTTTGTCGGTGATTTCGAACACTGCATCTAGACGGTTTGAGGCCGTCTCATCAGGGCCAAATACTCGGAAATTCTTCGAGTCCGCATTCCGTTTCATAACATCGCGCAGAAGATTTCCTAAGACCCGGGTGGCTTCGGCCATCTCAGCGCCTGGCTTCGGTACTCTCACCGCGTATTCGCGGAAGTCTGGCATCACCAGGTCCTTAAGCAATGTCCCACCATTCGCGTGCAGATTGGCACCCATTCGGCGTGCGCCACTCGGCGCGAGTTCCGCGAGTTCTAGCATCAGCTTGCCATTGCCATCGAACACTTCTTCCGGCCTGTAGCTCTTGAGCCAATCCTCCAATATCGTCACGTGGTCCGGGTGTGACACAAAATTTGTAACTGGGACTTGATGCGCGCGCCAAGTGCCCTCGACCGGTTTCCCGTCCACGATTTTTGGCCCGGTCCAGCCCTTCGGGGTTCGTAGGATGATCATCGGCCACATCGGAAGACCACTAGGCTGGCGCGTACGGGCGTCATTCTGGATGGCGTGAATTTCGGCAATGATCGTGTCGAGCGTGTGGGCCATCAGTTGATGCATGGCCTCCGGCTCGTGGCCTTCCACAAAATACGGCTTATAGCCATAGCCGGTGAAAAGTTGCGTCAAGTCCGCGTCACTTAGACGGCTTAGTATCGTTGGGTTCGCGATTTTGTAACCGTTCAGGTGCAGGATGGGAAGAACAGCGCCGTCGCGAGCGGGATTCAGGAACTTGTTCGAGTGCCAACTGGCCGCGAGTGGGCCTGTCTCGGCTTCACCGTCACCAACCACACAGCAAACCAGCAGGTCCGGATTGTCGAAAGCTGCTCCGTACGCGTGAGCAATTGAGTATCCTAGTTCACCTCCTTCATGAATCGAGCCCGGCGTCTCCGGTGCGACGTGGCTGGGAATTCCTCCGGGAAATGAAAACTGCTTAAACAGTCTCTTCAGACCATCGAGGGTCTGCGAAACGTGCGGATAGATCTCGCTGTAGGTGCCCTCCAGGTAGGTGTTGGCCACCAGTCCGGGTCCTCCATGACCAGGCCCGGCAACGTAAATGACGTTCAGACCGTGTTTCTTGATGAGCCGGTTGAAATGAACGTAGATGAAATTTAATCCCGGCGTCGTTCCCCAATGGCCTAATAACCGCGGTTTAATGTGTTCGATTTTCAGCGGCTCATGCAGCAGCGGATTGGCATAGAGGTAGATCTGCCCCACGGAAAGGTAATTCGCAGCGCGCCAGTAGGCATGCATCTTGCGCAGCTCTTCTTCGGACAGCGGCTCGTTGGATTCATGAGGCTTTGCTGAACCTGCGGACGCAGCAGTAGCCATAGGACTACCCTCCCTCTGTTGCATCAAGTCTGCTCATTCAAGCAGACAAGCAAAAGACATCTTACCGCAGGGTCCGCAAACCAAGTGCATCCTCTGGAATTTGAACAGGCCATCACAATTAGCTGACGGCGCGACTCATAAGCAATGTGAGTGCACACCGACAAACAGGAGATCGGCGGAGAGTTAAGAACGGAGCGCGGTTACTCTAGGACGAGAGGAATGCACAGCCCATAGCGCGAGACCCGCTAAGCTGCTGACAACTCCTTGTGAGTTTCACCGGCTGCGAGTTCAGGCCAGAGCGCCTTGAGCATGACCCCGTATCCTTCCTCATATACCAGAGTGAAAACATGTGAGCAATACTCGCACAGCCAATAATGCCTTACGCCGTGGATTCCCCGGGGCGAATCAGCTGTTGCATCGCTCTCACTTGCCGGAACCGAATCAGGCCGAAATCGGAAGAATTTGCCGCCCCCGGTCCAATGAAAAGCAGTCGGACACGCGGGGTTTGCACACTTGGGATGCTGCTTCTGATAGAGGGGGGTTCCTCTCAACATTTCACCGCTTGGGGCAGCCTGTTTGCTTTGAGTTCTTTGAACAGCTATTCGTTCTTCTTCCAGGCGCCGTATCGTGGCCCGCAGCCAGCTTCCAACTGTTTCTTCGATCTCGTTTTGATCGCTGCAGTGGTAAAGGGAATCCAGCGTTTCACCGGATCCGGATACGTTGAACGGAATATGGCGGCAAGGAATCTTTTCGGAGCGGCGCTCGGGTGGCACTAGCTGCATCAGAACACAATCACTGCACGGACCGGGATTCTCTTTGGAATCGTAGTTCATGCAAGTGAGAGAGTCTTCGAAGATATATTGAGGTCTCCAGGGCGTTCTCGGCGAGCGCCCGTAGCCTCCATCTTTGAGGAATTCGAGTTCAAATTTTAGAACTTCCAAGAGATCGCGCTCATCCTTCTGCATTCTGCACCTCCCACGCAAGTGCAAATATGGACTCAGCCCAAAGGGGAAGCTGTAACCTGCATCACATCGCACGGTGATGGCCATCACAGCCACGAAACATTTGATTCAAGTAGAAAGATGGGAAGAGGTTGTCATCTACCGGACGGATGCGCATATGGCAAGTGGGTTTCATTTTGTGGCAAACAAACAGGGAGGTATACTCCGGGACGGTGACCATATGCGTGCCCCCTACGGCCTAGAAATCATTGAAAGCTGTTTGTCCTGCCCCCACCGCGAGGATCGGCTCTTCTGCAATCTGCCTCCTCCTGCGGTTCAGAGGCTGGCAGCCATCACCTCCGCGGCGGCCTATCCGAAAGGGGCGACTCTCTTTGTAGAAGGGCAGTCACCGCGTGGGGTCTTCATTTTATGCAGTGGCAAGGTCAAACTATCGACCTCGTCTGTCGATGGAAAAAGTCTTATTCTTAGGATCTCGGAATCGGGAGAAGTTCTAGGCTTGCCCGCTACGGTTACAGGGAAACCTTACGAGCTGACTGCCGATGTGGTCGAACCTACTCAGGCGAATTTCATCTCTAGGGCGGATTTCTTGCTTTTCTTGCGCGAGCACGGCGAAGCAGCATTGCGCGTGGCGCAGCAGCTCGGTGAAACCTATCATTCGGCGATCGCGGAAATGCGAACCATTGGTCTCTCTCATTCCGCTGGTGAGAAGCTGGCCCGCTTTCTGTTGGATCTCTCCGCAGACCATGCTGTAGAAAAAGGCGAGGTCAAGCTCACACTTACTCTCACGCACGAAGAAATCGCCCAGATGATCGGTGCCTCCCGAGAGACCGTGACTCGGCTGTTTAGTGATTTCAAGAAGAAGCAGTTGCTGCAGGTCAAGGGTTCCACGGTCATCATCAAGAACAAGGCCGGTCTCGAAAACCTCACAGGCGGCTAACCCGCTCGAGTCCTCTTGCGTGGGCTGCATCTGCACGCATACTCTCCTGCTTTTATTCTGTTACCGCCGGTATTGCGAATGATGATAGGTGGCATGCCTGCTGGCTGGATGCGGCAATCCAAAAC
>JBARRT010000049.1:0-3681 GCA_049644365.1 Candidatus Acidiferrum sp.
AGCAAGGCAAATTGCATGCGCTTTCTCCTGCGGGCGCAATTGTCAGCACCGTTGTGCGCCCAAATATATGACGGATGAGATGCGGCCCGTTCGACAGATTTCAGGAAATCTACAGGAATTTCAAGCAGCCATAAGTGAATTGACCGACGCCGTCGGAGGTTCTATCCGTATCACGGGCTATGCGGAAGTTATTCTTCCAGTTGGCGCGCTCGCTCGGCACTTGGCTGCGGTTCTGCGAAGCTGTCCAGAAGTCCCGTTCGGGGAAACGTCGTGGTGCTGAATGCCGCTCGCGCTCCGATCTTCTCAAATGCCGCTCCTGGAACCCCTTTGCCACTACGTCACAATCGGTGCATGAGCAACACCGGCGAGGCCAAACACCAGCTGATAGCGCTGAATCTCTTCGCGAGATCCCAGCGCTTTTTGAAAGTTGTCGGAAAGTTTCACTGCTGGCTTGCCATTGGCACCGTTGAGTTTGCACACCAGACTTACAGGATCGAAGTCGTCGCCGTCCTGAGGATTGCAGTTGCGAAAATCATTGGTCAGCAACGTGCCCCAACCCGCGCTGAAACGGATGCGCCGCTCGGGAATCCATTTTCCCTCATCGAGAAAGTCGCTCGCTTGTCTAAAATCGGCAGGAGAAGCGCCGTTGCGAATTGTCCCGGAAAAATGGGCATGCAATCCCAAAATCGTGTCCACATCGAGGGAGTCAGAGGCAATGAATAATTTTTGCCGCGGATCGCGCTTTCTCTGTTCAAGCCACGCAATGTATTCGTCGCCCGCCAGGAAAGGATCTTTGCTGTCTGCACGTTGCCCCGTCCAGTCCGCTACCCAATCCGGAGCATTGCGGAGAAACTGCGACGTGCCAAAGGTGTCTGGAAGCAGGATGAGTAACTCGCCCTGATAGGTCTGCTGCCAGAGCTCCAGCAAGCGGTATTGCGCTGTTAGCAGCTCTTCGTCGTCCTTTGCCATCGCTGCCAATGCCATGGGCAACTCATGCGCATTCGTACCGATCGCTTCCAAATCGTGTTTATAGGCCAGATATGTATTCGAGGTTCCGGTAAAGCTGTTGCCGAGCACGTCGCTCATGGCTTTTACGACGTACTCCTGCCACAAGAAACTGTGCCGCCGTCGCGTTCCAAAGTCGCTCACTTTCAATCCTGGGATGCCGCGTAACCGCTCCATTTTCCCCCAGAGTTTAGTTTTGGCCCGAGCATAGAGAATATCGAGCTCGAATTCGCTGAGACGCTTCAGGCTGGCGCGCGTCTTCAGTTCGCTAATGGCCGAAAGCACGTAGATCTCCCACATCGTCGTCTCTGTCCACAGGCCGCGAAATGAGAGGGAGAACTGCCCGTCTTGAATAGACAACTCATAATCAGAGAGTCGGAAGTCGCGTTCGAGCCACTCCAGGAAAGCTGGTTCAAAGATACCGCGGCGTCCATAGAAGGTATTGCCTGCGAGCCAGATCAGTTCGGACTTATGAAATCGCAGCTTTTTTGTCTGCTCCAGCTGTTCCCGAAGCTCACCGGCATCGATCAAATCGCCAAGGCGTACCTCGACGGAACGATTGATGAACGAAAAAGAAGCAGTTGTCTTTGGGAACTGCTTCCAGATGAACTGTAGCATCAGCAGTTTGTAAAAATCGGTATCGAGCAGAGACCGCGTAATCGGGTCCAGCTCCCAGTTATGGTCATGTGCACGCCGCGCGAGGTTGATGATCACAATGTCACCACTTTACCCCACTCGGAACGCTCTTCAGCAGTAGGGCCAGATTGTACCGATCAGCGAGATTGTTCATGTGCGATCCGAAGTCGCAACTCAGGGAGTTGGTCATTAAGTCAGGGCGTTAATTCCCTGCGCTAGATATGAACTCCATCACACGGGCCAGAAGTCCAGTTGGACGAAATGCGGTGCTACGCAGGACTGCTCACGCTCCGATCTCCTCGAACGCCGTTTCTGGATAGCTTCCGGGTTGCCGACCACTCGCTCGGAGTATGCTCGGCGGGAACGGCGCTTCTCTGTACAGCTCGTTTTCTAACTATCCGCCGGCGATGTTTAGGGTTCCAGGAATGCCAATCAAAATCAAAGACCGGCCATTCAAGTTCGGCACCCGCTTGTGAACTTCATGCGTTTCTGGTAACAGTTCAATAAATGAATTTGTCCATTCTCGTCTCAGTCCTCTTGCTCGGATTCCTGGCCGACGATTGGTCGAAGCCCTGGCTTAGCGCTCGGTCTCGCTGCGATCCAGGACGCCCGGGGAAGTACCGATGAAAAAGAAGCTCCGAACGTGGTTGGCTGGTGTGCGCTCGGCCTTTCCCAGCGCCTTCAGTCCCTACTGGCACGTGCTGCCGCTGGGGCGGATGAAGACGTTCCTGGTAGGGTACTTCTTCATTGGCGCCGCCGGCGGTTTCGCGATCGATCTATTGCAGCTCAATGTTTCCCGCGTCGGCGGAGGTTTCTTTTGGCCCGTCTTAGTGGGCACGGGAGCGGCAGCGCTTAGGGCCGCCGGAATCAAAAGAGTTCGTGTTATCCCGCCTCTGTTTCTGCTGGTCGTCTTGACGGCCTGGGTGGGCTACTGGGCCTCGCACGTTTCGCCGCCTGTCCCGGTCGCCGTCGCTGTACATCGGCGCGTGCTATTCGATGCGATTGGGATCTTGGTTGGTATCGCTTTCGGGGTGCGATTTCTGCTGTTCTTCGCTGGTACGGAGGGCGTGGCCAGCGTGCGGATGCAGACCGAGCTTTCTTTGGCCCACGGCATTCAGGCGACACTGGTTCCGACCATCTCATTCCAGAACGCGAGCTTCGAGCTGTACGGCAAATCGATCCCAAGCACAGAAATGGGCGGCGACCTGATCGACATCACCGAGAGCGACGGGGGGTTGGTGGCCTACGTCGCCGATATCTCCGGCCACGGCCTGCCCGCCGGCCAGCTCATGGGGATGTTGAAGACTGCCATGCGACTTGCCGTGCAATTCCGCCAAATGCCGGTAGCAGCGCTCGAAAGTGTGGACCGCGTGCTGCCAGATCTCAAGGAACCTGAGATGTATGCCACCCTGGCCCTGCTCCGCTTCGATGGCTCCAGGGAAGCCGAGTATACGTTGGCCGGACATCCGCCGATCCTCCACTATCGGCACCGCAGCAGGGACACGGCCCGGCTCTCCATGGAGCAGCTTCCGCTAGGACTCATCCCCGGCGCTTCCTATGCTAGTAAGCGCGTCATCTATTCACCGCGCGATCTCTTCTTGATGGTTACCGACGGCATAACGGAAGTGGCCAATGCCAGAGATGAAGAATTTGGCCTGACCCGCCTGCAAGAGCTGCTGACGCAACACGCTACCAGGGCCTTGCCGGAGATTTGGGATCTCATCATGCGCGAGGTGCGACAATATGGCCGGCAGCAGGATGACCAAAGTTTGCTCCTGCTGCGCGTGCTGGACCCGGCCATCCCTCTCGCGACCTGAATTCCAAAGGGGCGCAGGAAACCCGAAACCCACTTGGACGCGCAATGAGCGAACCGTAATGTGCCTCGGGGCTTACACAGTGATTTCTCCCTGATGACGCTAGTGCTTTATCGGACGCGCGTTTGGCGAAGTCTTGAGACAGGCACGATGCTCTTCGCGCGTTCGATAAAGCCGTTAGAAGGAAGCCGCCCGTGGTTGCGGCGGACGCGGGCCCTATGGAGAT
>JBARRT010000050.1:0-7654 GCA_049644365.1 Candidatus Acidiferrum sp.
TAAACGACTAATCGGCCCTCTGAAGCCCAGCTGGAAAAACCCGTGACATTGTTAACCCCTTCAGCAAACGGACGACCGTGATCGTTGAGAATCGTCTGTCCAAAGTGGTATCCGTCACTCAGGGGTAGTCCGGAAATCCCCGTGAGCCGCGTGTATATCGATTCAGGACGCAGGTGGCGATTGTTCCCACCTCCAATCCCTTCCAACTCAGAAGCGAACTCCCGCTCCAAGGAGTCAACAAATCGCAGAGCTTCCGACGACGCGGCGCTCTCATCGTTTGCTTGTTCACTCGCTTCGTTCAAAAGGCGGGTGCATTCTAGCCTTGTCCAAGGCCTCTGCCCTACGATCGCCGACTTGACATAGCCAAGGGCTATCAATCGATCAAAGACCGGATAGATCCAACTATCGAGCGGAACGTACGGAGAACCCTGATTCGCAGTAGAAGAATTTCCATCGCCGCGAAGGAGTTGGCTGATTGATCTCCACTCACCACCGCCGAGTTCCGAATCGTGATGCCGGCTGTAAATGTTCTGCGCCACGAGGTTACCAATCACGCCGCCAACGAGCACGTCCGACGGAAAATGCTGATGCGCTCTCACGCGTGAGACGCTAACCAAGGAAGCCAACCCGTAGGCCATGATCTTTGTAAAAGGTCCGGGATATTCGTGGGCGATTACGCCAGCCACGGACCACGCTGCGGCGACGTGCTCAGACGGAAACGACGTCCCGCCGTTCTGGAAGAACGGTCCGCTGCCATCGCCCTGATACGGTCGTTCGCGACGTAGCGAGTACTTGAACGACTCGACCGCAACCAAACTGTTCAACGCCGCTTCGCCAGCGAGGAAACCGGTCTCGCTCCAGTGCTGATTGTGGCTCACGTGGCCGATCACCCACATTCCGCCCGCCCCCCCGACAAGTGCTGCCACACCTGCATTCGACAGTGTTTTGTAGTGACGGATCGTCGCGGGATTCTGCGACAAGTGTTTGCTGAAATCGCGGTCCGTCACGAAAAGTCCGGCTGTGATACCGCTGAGCGGAACAAGCCAATCCGTATCGGAGAACCGAAGCTTTGCAGGACTCGTCCAGATTTCTCGCTGATCGCGCACAAATCTTCCCACCAATCCTGTTCGCGATCCCTTAGACGCTTTCGAAATCGCGTCCGGATCCGGGGGTGCATCTATACTTGAAGAACGGTTGTGCTTCGCAGGAGCAGTTTCCGATGCCGCTGGTGCCGTCCCTTGTTCCTGTGCGCGCGACACACTAACCTTTCCAATGCTGAACAGCAGCGTTGTTCCGAGAATTGCCACTAGTGGCCTCGTGCTCATCTTTCCTCATGGAATGGCAACGGCCGCAACCAATGCCGCAGAAGATGCGATTTGCGCGACCGACAGTACATTTTTCAACGTACTGCTGCCTAGAACAGGCTTCTCTGGGACCACGATCGTGTCGCCCGGACCCATCGTCGACGAGAGCGCGCTCCCAGACCACAAGCCGCCCTGTCCTCCGCCCGTAACCGAACCGTCCGAACGGACAATGAAAATCCCTCCTTTGTTCGCAAGCTGTGTCGGGCCTCCCGCGCGGGAGAGATACCAGCCTGCATTCCTTCCCGGTGTATAGGTGAGGGCATTGGAGTTGTACACCTGCCCGATAACCAGCACGCCCCCGGGCTGCTTTGGAACTGTCAGCGAATCGCCCGCGCGAAGCTCGATATCGTCGGGCGAACCGGCGAACTCCTTGCGGTCCGGGCGAAGACGGATCACTAGCCGTCCAGATACGGGAGCTTTTCGCAATGCATCCAACACGCGCTGACGCTGTTGGATGGCCGCCTGTTGCAATGCTGCTTCTTCCGTTCCCGTCGTGGATGCCGAGGTCTTCACCACGGTGGACTCCTGCTCGAGCCGTTGGATCATTTCCTGGCGACTTTTCTGCTGAAGTTCACGAACTTCGGTCCGTTCGAATACCGCTGCGCGCGGATATGCCGTCGGCAGGAACCCGCCAGCTCGTTTAACTAGCGAACTCAAATGCTCGCCAGGCCGGATGCCATAAACACCCGGCTCGCGGACTTCACCCCGCAGGGTGACTGTCGCGCCGATGTCGTTCCAGCCAGCCTGTTGAGGCACGGTCAACACATCACCATCGTGGAGCGCCAAATTCTGGTCTTCTTTTCCCGCGAGCGCCGCGGCGAGATTTAGGTCCTGATGCCCCCACGGTGTCCTCTCACCCGAAGAATTGTGAGGAATCGCATAGTGGGTGAGATCTCCTGCATCGGGATCCGCACTGCGCAACAACCCGCCCGCAGACTGAACTAAGTCGGCGACGCGCATGTTGGCTGCAAATGGATAGCGTCCCGGCCGTGCCACATCGCCTCTTACGTACACGCTTGCCGGCGAAACTTGTTCCGGATGGCGATGCACAAGGATCCGGTCGCGCGGCAGGATCAAAACGTTGTTCAAGGGATCGCCCGAGAGTGCGTCGTTTAAGTTGATGCTAAAGACTCGTGTGGCCCCATCCGGCTGGCGGCGGAAGAGCTGTGCGGAGTCCAGCCATGCATCCGGCGTTACGCCTCCAGCCTGAAAAATCGTATCGCGCAAATGCTGCTGGCCCGATGTGCGATAACGCCCCGGCGCGCGGACTTCGCCGGTAACGAGCACCTCGGGATCCGGCTCAAAGTCGAACTTCCCGAAGATGCGCACCGTATCAAGAGGTTCAAGCTTCGGCGCCTTTTCCGGGTGTTCGAGCGAGGCTGCCAAATCAAAAGTCTCAACCACCGGATGGTAATCGGGTGCATGCAGCCGAATGATTTCGGCGTAACGCGTCGAAGGCTCGGGAAGAAGGTCTGCATACGAAGTCACAAGATCCGTGAGCTTCATCTCTGGCTTGTACGAGTACCGGCCCGGCCGCAGCACGTGTCCTTGGAGGTAAATCGACGCTGAGTTGTACGGCGCGATCGGGAAAATGTGTATCTCGTCGCCGTCCTGCACTTCAAAGCCGCTCATTTGCGCGCGTACCGCTTCAGAATCGCTGGTGTCACTGATTTGGACACTCAACATCGTGCGTTTTTCATGAGCTACTAAGCGTTGGACTTCAATGTGCTGCAGTGCAGCCGCGGGGAGAATTCCTCCGGAAAGATCGAGTACCTCCAAGAGGGTCTTCTCCGCGCGTAACTCGTAGACTGCTGGGCGGCGCACCATGCCTTCCACAGTCACGATCGGACCAAGCGGTGGAACCATGAGGGAATCGCCGTTCTCGAGTCGCTGCAACTCCCCACGAATGCCGTGGAGCAGCAGATCGTAAGCGTCCACCTCTTCGACCAACTGCTTTCCTCGGTAGTGTCGAAGCCGCCGCAGGGAGCCTTGTGGTGTCACACCACCTGCAACGAACAGCGCATTCAACGGGGTGGAAAGCGAACTGACGTCGTACGCGCCCGGTGAATTGATATCACCCACCACATACACACGCACCGTGCGCAGCCGGAGTAGTGAAACGTCCGCGGAGACATCACGGAATTGTGTTCTCAGTGCGTGTTGTACAATTTCCTGTGCATCGCCAAGCGTTCGCCCGGAGACCAGGACCGGCCCCGTTTCCGGGAGAGCCACTCGCCCCTCCCGGTCCACTGTGCGGACCAACCGCTGTGAAACCCCACCCCAGAGATCGATCGAGAGACTGTCACCTGGGCCGACCACATAGCTCGGTCCAACGGGAAGATCCATGGGAATGTAATCCGGATTTGTCGCGCCCTTGCGGAAAACATCTAGGCCGAACCTTTCGAGTGGCCGATTGGTCGCACCCGCCTGCACGTAAAGGTCATATAAGGAAGGCACATCGGCGTAGGGATTCGGCCGCCGCACCATTCTCACCGGCTCTACCGCGGCAGTGCTCGCAGCAGCAGAATTTCGCCCTCCGGCGTATCGTTCGAAGCTCCGGTCTGACCGTGGCATCCCGGTGTCCGACGACAATTGGTTCGACTGTGACGTCGAGAGTGATTGCAGATCTGGCTGAGTGGCCATTGGAGCCGAGAGACTGTCCCCACTCCCGTATCCACGCATGCGTGGCGTGCCACTCAGTGGCGGATTCATCTCGACACGCGTGGAAGTGAGCATGGTTTCAGGGGAGCCCCTGCCGGCGGGATATCCCGACCGCTGGTCATCCGATAAGGTTGTGCCATCCGGACGCGTGGTCTGATTCGGCGAAACTTCTTCCGCCCGCTGGAGCGGCGGCTGGGAACGCGGCGCGCGTGTTGGCGTGCTCGAGCCCTGCGGCAAATTCTCACGATCCTCCCCGAGAGAGGACGGCATCGCACAATCTGGGACGCTGCGCGGATCGCATCCAGCGTTACGGCCCGCAGTTAAGGTTTCACTTAGCCCGTCCCGGCGCTCGGCGGCGCGCGCGAGAATTTGCGCCCGCTCCTGCCGCACGAGCTTTTGCTCTGCTTCGAGATCGGAATCGGGATTCAACCGGGGCACGAGGTAGCCGTACCTTTGGAGTAGACGTGTTGCGAGCACGCGGGCACGCAGGTCCGAGCGCAACCGTTCAGCTACAGCCGTATCAGTTAGATCCGCCTCTTCCAGAATCTGCCCGCTCACTCCTGCGTCCTGCGCGAGTAGGCGCTTCAGCTCGACCATCAAACCAGCCTCTTTGTTGACGACTTCGAGGATCTGGTCAGCTGACGCCGCCACCCGGTCAAGGTTGTCCGAGATGATATCCGGCGAGTGCGAAGGAACACGCGCAGGAGTTTCTGTTGCGGAACCTTGCGCGGCACTCCCCTGGGACTGCCGCTGGGGGTAAGCCTGCGGGCAAAACAAGAGAGCCAAGGCCAGAGAGCCGATCACTTTGCTCTTTTTTTTGTACTCAACCATAATTTCTCCCCAGGGCCGGGCATGAAATCCTTCAATTTGCTCCATTCGTGACCATCGCGCTTCGCAATGCGTTCAACATACCTTCCTCAGACGCTTCGATATCGCTCGAATGGATATCGAGCGAAGCCCAGTAGTAAACGATATAGTTCTTCGCCGGTGCCACTGCGATGATGCGCACCTCCGGATGCTCGCGGAGCAAATCGTCACAGACGCTCGGCCTCCTGCCTGGTTGGTCGAGCGCGATGACCACGAAATTCGGCAGGGTTCTCTTCACACATTCGATAATTTCCGAATCGTCGGCAACCTCACCGACAATTTCAATGTCGGGTTGGTCGGCGAAGGTTGTGAGAATAGTCTCCCGCATGAGACGCGGACGATTCGCCACGAGGACCCGGATGGCTTTTTCCATGGTAGACTCCCTGCCATGCAAGTATCTGGATCTCAGAGAGTTAACGTAAGATTCAAAAGGAAACTATCGGTAGGTACTAGTTCGGAGTTGGATTAAGTACTAACTGAATCTGGGTGGATACCAATTCTGACCTAACGAAATTCACACTGCCGTCCATCGCGGGAACTGTCGGCCAAAGGCGACGCTGCGCGTGCTCGTCTAGAGCGTCCAAGCAACTCCTAGGGGAGTAGATCCGCATCCATGCAAGGAAATGCAGCTTTGCCTTTGGTTGGGTATCCAACCTTCGTGATTAGGGATGGTACACGTTCCCATTTCTAGAATTGGACGTTGGAATATCGATACTACTTGACAATAACGGGTAACCAAGCTTATTTTTACTCCTCAATTGACAATCAAGTTTCTCTTTCTTTGTTTGATTGGATCTTCTTGGTCAAGTATACGCGAAGCAGGAATTAATGGATTCCGAGAGCGAAAGTGTCCCCAGCTCGCCTATCCGCACGTTTCTCCTGATTGAGAACCGTCTAATGCGGGAAGCGCTGGTTCGACTATTCTGCAAGCGTTCCGATCTTCTCGTTGTTGGACAGAGCGGACATGCGGAGGGGACAGCTCGCCAAGTGCTTGATTCTCACTGCGACGTCTTGGTCTTCGACTCTCTGCAAACAGAGTGGCTCCCGGCAAATATTGCACTCGCCGGTAGAGACCATGCTTCTTTTAGAGCCGTCGTAATCGCGATGGAATCCGACGAAGAGCAATTCCTGGCTGCCGTGCGTTCCGGCGTAACAGGCTATTTGTTGCAAGACGCATCTGCTTCGGATGTCGTTGCCGCTGTGCGTGCCGTCTTCCGTGGAGAGGCCGTTTGCCCTCCTCAGCTTTGCTCCGCACTATTCCGTTTCGTCGCTCAGATGGCCCGCGCGATGCCTCCCCAAAACTCGGCTTCGAGGCCCGATCTTACTTTGCGCCAGCAGCAGTTGGTCACTCTCGTGGCCAAGGGTCTCACAAATAAGGAAATCGCTTCTCACTTGAACCTTTCTGAGTTTACGGTGAGGAATCACATCCATCGAATCTTGAAACAAGTGGATGTTGGGAGCAGAGGCGAGGCCGTGGAGGCAATTCGCGCACACGGCTACGCCATCGGTCCGTAAAAACTTCGCGCGCTTCATCGACCGCACCAACCAGATTTTGGCTGTGTGATTCCCGGACTCGCAACGCCGCGTTGTGGAGCACGTCACGGAAGTTTTGTTCTCGAATGTTCTCGAATTTGAGGAAAATGCGCAAAGCGGGAAAACCAACTGAGTGCAAAATCAGGACTTAAAATTGGTTGGTGGGCCCGCTAGGATTTGAACCTAGGACCAACGGATTATGAGTCCGCTGCTCTAACCGCTGAGCTACGGGCCCCGCCATAACTAGAACATCGTACCGCGAAAGAGTTGGCCGCGCATCCACAGCCTGCCGTAAACGGCGATAAATCATTATAAATTTGTGCTAAATCGACGCGCTCGAGGGTGTCTGCGCCGCTTAATTCTGCTCACGCCTCCTTCAGAGGGGCGTCTCTCACAGCGGGGGTGTAAGGCCGGCAGGGTCCGGCAAATTCACCTTTCTGTTTCATCGGGAGAGGAGATGGTGTGCTTATGCGCAAGATAAAGTGTGTTTTGGGACTGGTCATGGGGCTCGGCATATGGGCCGGAAATGCCGAAGCGCAGTTTAAGAATGGAAGCCAGGCGACGGAGCTGAACATTCCCCGGGTGAGTCAGCGCGGGACGGTTTCGCAACGGGTCGGGCTGACGGACATCACGATCGCGTATCACCGGCCGGCAGTAGGCGGGCGTGAAATCTGGGGAAAGACCGTGCCTTATGGGAAGGTGTGGCGTGCGGGGGCGAACGAGAATACCACCATCACGTTTTCGGATGACGTCTCCGTCGAAGGGAAGCCGCTAGCGGCGGGGACCTATGGATTGCACACGATCCCGGACAAGGATCGATGGACGATCATCTTCTCGAAGAATTCGACTTCGTGGGGCAGCTTCAGCTATGACGAGAAGGAAGATGCGCTGCGCGTGACGACAAAACCGCAAGCGGCGGAATCGTTTGAAGTGCTGACGTACGTATTCGACGACGTCAAGCCGGATTCAGCGGTAGCCACGCTGCGGTGGGAAAAAGTTGCTGTACCCATCCACATCGGCGTGGACGTGAAAGCCGTCGTGCTGCGCAGCATCAAGCATGAACTTCGCAGCGTCGGCGGATTCACGTGGGCCGGCTTCGACGAGGCAGCGCAATGGTGCCTGGACAACATCTACAATCTCGAAGAGGCTCTGAAGTGGGAAGAGACTTCCATCCAGAATGAAGACCGCTTCGAGAACTGGGAGACGAAATCACGCATACTGGACGCGAT
>JBARRT010000051.1:0-4718 GCA_049644365.1 Candidatus Acidiferrum sp.
AGCAAGGAGCAAGCGAAAACGCTGCGCCGCGTGCTGCAAGAAATTCTGCAGAAAGCAATTGTGATGCGCGGGTCATCGATTTCCGATTTTCTTGACGCGGAAGGAGAGCCGGGAGAATATCAGCGGCACCATCGGGCGTACGGACGCGAGGGGAAAGCGTGTTACCGGTGCCAGTCTTCGGTTCGGCGGGCGATTGTCGCCGGGCGAAGTAGTTATTTCTGTCCGAAGTGCCAACCTGGGCCGCGGCGATTTGCGGTCTTGCCGCTACCCAGGGAAACCAAGAAAAGGGAAAAAAAACGAAACGCGCGAAGACGGTCTGCACGTCTATAAGAACAAGGCCGAAGAGTGGGCCGCTCAACCACCGCCGATAGCGAGTGGAGATGGCTGCGCGAAGGCGAATGAATTCTTTCCGTGAAATCTTGTTAAAGACTTTGAGGGAGAACGAATGAACTCACGTCGAGTGGCGGTGTTGTTGTGTGCGGTGGTGCTGGTATTTGCCGGAGTGCGCGCGGGGTTGGCGAAGCCTGCGGCGGAAGATACGAGTGCGTTCGCTGCGGCGGACGCGCAGATTCTGAGCGAGGTGCGCGACCACAGCGAAGCGATGCAGAACAGCGAATACCTGGGTGACGCCATCGGGCCGCGGTTAACGGGCTCGCCGCAACTGAAGCAGGCCAATGATTGGACAGCAGCCAAGTTCCGCGAGTACGGCCTTACGAACGTGCATCTGGAGCCTTGGACCATCGCGCATTCCTGGACGCGAGGAACGGCGCGCGCGCGAATCGTGTCTCCGACGGAGCATCCACTGACGATCGCGTCAGCGGGTTGGGCTCCGGGCACAGCGGGAGTCGTACGCGGCTCGGTGGTGTACGTTGACATCAAGAAGGATGAAGATTTTGAGAAGTATCGCGGGAAGCTGAAGGGCGCGATCGTGATTGCTCAGGAACCCGCGAGTCTTTCGCCCCCAAAGCCAGACGAACCATTCAGCGAGGTAAATCGTCCAATGCAGACACCGCCGCCGCTGAAGGGCCAGCCGGCTCCGCCGTCGCCCTTTGCGGTGATGATGGCGGTGGCGCGAAAACGGACGGAGTTTTACAAGCAAGAAGGTGTGGCGGTGGTGCTGCGCGATTCGAGCAAACCGCACGGTCTGCTAAACATGACGGGAATCGGCGGAGAACAGTTCAACATCGGGGCGATTCCCACGGCGTTCATCACTGGCGAGGGCTACCGGATGCTCTACCGGATGCAAAAGCATGGCCCGGTGCAAGTCGAAATCGAGATGACTAATTCGTTCAGCGACAAGCCCGTGGAGGTCTACAACACAGTCGCGGAAATCAAGGGAAGTGAAAAACCGGACGAAGTCGTGATTCTTGGGGCGCACCTGGATTCGTGGGATTTGGGAACGGGCTCGACGGACAATGGGACCGGCTCGATGGCGGTTCTTGAGGCAGCACGCGTCCTGGCAAAACTGAATCTGAAGCCGAAGCGGACGATCCGCTTCATTTTGTTCAGCGGAGAGGAACAAGGATTGTGCGGTTCAGTGAAATACGTGGCAGCGCACAAGGACGAATTGGAGAAGATTTCCGGCGTGCTGGTGCACGACACAGGAACGGGAAGAGTACTGACGCTGGCGTTGCACGACAATTATCAGGACCGGGAGATTGTGGACCAGGTGCTGGCGCCGCTTAAAGAATTGAGGTTGCTGGAGCCGACGATGATGCACATGTCGGGGACGGACCATTTGTCTTTCAACGAGGCGGGAGTGCCGGGCTTCTGGGCGCTTCAGAATGGCGCGGAATACAGCAAGACGCATCACAGCCAGTCGGACACGTTCGACAAAGTGTGGAAGGATGACCTGAATGAGGGTGCGCAAGTGCTGGCGGCGTGGGCGTACAACACCGCGCAGTTGCCGGAAATGTTGCCGCGGCGGCCGCTGCCGTACCGTCCGTCTGCTGATGCGGCGAAGACCGAAGCACCAAAGCCAGATCCGATCGTGGAAATGGACACGAAGATTCTGGAGCAGGTGAAGTCCGACCAGGCCGAGCTGAAGTCCAACTTGAAATATCTAACGGATCGTATCGGCCCGCGGCTGACGGGTTCTCCGCAGCTCGATCGCGCCAGCCATTGGACACTGGAACGATTCAAGGAATTGGGACTCTCGAATGCGCACCTGGAGCCCTGGACGATTGCGAATAGTTGGACGCGCGGTCCCGCGACGGGGCGAATTCTTTCTCCAACCGAGGCGACACTCACGATGGCTACCGCCGGGTGGTCTCCAAGCACGAATGGAACGATTCGCGGCGCGGTCCTGGGTTTGGCGTACGACAAGTTGGAAGACCTGGACAAATACCGGGGAAAACTGAAGGGAGCGATTGTCTTGTTAGGGCACCCGAGGGAGATGGAAGCTCCAGGAAATCCGATGACGACACCTTGGGGCGAAGAGACGATTCCCATTGCCCATCCCAAGGGAGAGGCGCCCTACGTTTCGGGCGCGTATCGAAAAATCCGCATGGCGATCACGAAAATGATTTCCGATGAAAAACCCGCGGCGGTACTCATTGGTTCCGAGAAAGAGTACGGACTGCTTAACATGAGCACGTATTCGCGGGACTATCAGCCGGCGGGCGCCCCGGTCGCCTATGTGACGCGTGAAAATTACCGGCAACTGTGGCGCCTGCTGGACGAGGGGCCGGTTCAGGTAGAAGTCAACATTGAGGGGAAGCTCAGCGGAAAACCGGCAGAAGTTTATAACACCGTGGCGGAAATTCCGGGAAGTGAGAAGCCGGATGAGGTGGTGATTATCGGCGCGCATCTCGATTCATGGGATTTGGGGACCGGTGCAACCGATAATGGCACAGGCTCGGTGGCCGTGCTGGCCGCGGCGCGCGCGCTGCAGAAGTTGGCCGTGAAGCCGAAGCGGACGATCCGGTTCGTGCTGTTCACCGGCGAAGAACAAGGCTTGGTCGGATCGAGGGCGTACGTGAAGGCGCATCAGAACGAACTGGGAAAAATTTCAGGCGTGCTGGTGCACGACAGCGGCACAGGCAAAGTGCTGACGGTCGGCCTGATGGGAAACTATGCCGCGCGGGAGACGATCGACCACGCGCTGTACCCCCTGGGCCGCGCAAAGGAAATCGGATTGATGGAGCCGACGCTACGCACGGAAGGTGGCAGCGATCACGTGCCGTTTGATGAAGCCGGCGTGCCGGGATTCTGGTGCGTGCAGGACCCCACGGATTACGACAAAGGCCATCACTCGCAGGCGGACACCATCGAGCGAGTGCGCTGGGACGATTTGACGGAAGGCGCGCAAGTGCTAGCGGTTTTCGCCTACAACGTGGCGGAACTTCCGGAGATGCTTCCACGCAAGGCAGCTAAAAAGGGAAGCGACTAAGCCGGGCGCATGCGTGCCGTCCTACAAAGAGTAAGCCGCGCGCGTGTGACCGTGAAAGAAAAAGTGACGGGCGAAATCGGCGCCGGGCTGATGATCTTGCTCGGCGTGGGGCGCGAGGATACTTCTGCAGTTGCGTCCTCGATGGCTGAGAAGTGCGCGAACCTGCGCATTTTCGAGGACGATGCAGGAAAAATGAACCGGTCGCTGCTGGACGTGAAAGGCGGCGCACTGGTGGTGTCCCAGTTCACGCTTTACGGCGATGCACGCGGGCAGCGGCGGCCGAGCTTTATTGCGGCCGCTCCTCCCGAGCAAGCTAAAGCCTTGTATGATGAATTTTGCGCGGCGCTTCGCAAACTCGGTGTGACTGTGGCGACTGGAGTTTTTCAAGCAATGATGTCCGTGGAGCTTGTCAATGAAGGCCCGGTCACGATCCTCCTCGACTCCGACAAAACATTCTAAGCGGAATTCCGTCGCACATATTCAGATAGAAAAGTGGAATTGTGCGCGTGCGTTGCGCGAGCTGCGCTCCCTGGGAGAGCAGCGAAATATTGACGGCATGGCGCGGTACGGGATTCGCGCGAAAGTCGTGTATGGCGTAGCGAAGCCGAAGATGGATGAGCTGGCGCGCAGAATTGAACGAGACCACGAGCTGGCGCTGGAGCTGTGGGACACGGGAGTGCACGACGCGCGGATTCTGGCGGGAATGATCGACGTCGCGGAGCAAGTCACATCGAAACAAATGGATCGCTGGGTGCGCGATTTCGACAACTGGGATGTGTGCGACGGTACGTGCTGCCACCTGTTTGTTTTTGCGGAACCCGCTTGGAAGAAGGCAATCGCATGGAGCAGACGCAACGAAGAATTCATCAAGCGGGCGGGATTTGCGCTCATGGCGTATCTTGCTTACCGAGACAAGACGGCCGCGGATGCAAAGTTTTCGCGGCTATTGCCGATGATTGCGCGGGAAGCCCATGACGAACGGAATTTTGTAAGAAAGGCCGTGAATTGGGCCTTGCGGAACATCGGAAAGAGAAACGTTCGGCTGAATCGGGCCGCCATTCGCGAAGCAGAAAAGATTCGCAGGCAGAATTCACGCGCGGCACGATGGATTGCCGCGGATGCGCTGCGTGAACTGAAAAGTGACGCCGTGCAAACGCGGTTGCGGCGGAAGTCGGCTTGAAGCAGATGGCAGCAGCAAGCAAGAACGAACTGAAGATCCGGCGTGCGAAGAGTGCCGATGCGCAGCGGATTGCGGAGCTCAGTGGGCAGCTTGGGTATCCGGCAACCGCGGCCCAGATGCGCGAACGATTGCGCGGAATCAAACCCG
>JBARRT010000052.1:0-5692 GCA_049644365.1 Candidatus Acidiferrum sp.
TCCCTGCAGCGTCCGCCGCCTTCCGCGCGGCCATCACGGAGCCGGACCTGGAAGCCGAGGAAGAAAAATCGTCGCTGACGGTGAGCGGCTTCACGTCGCGCCCCGACGTGCAGCGCCTGAACCGCAACGGCATCTATATTTTCGTGAATCGCCGCCTGGTGCGCGATAGGCTGATCCTGCACGCCATCCACGAAGCCTATCGCAATATTTTGCCGCCCGCGGTTTTCCCCGCGACGCTCCTTTTTCTGGAAATGCCGTATGACGAAGTGGACGTCAACGTCCATCCCGCAAAAATCGAAGTGCGCTTCCGGCGCTCGCAATTTGTCCACGATTTTACGCGCGACACGATTCGCCAGGCGCTCATGGGCACGCGGCCGATCGCAAGTTTTGCCACCGCCGCCGGCGCTGCGCCCCAGACCATCGGCTCCGGCAACGGAGGCTTTTCCGGCGGAATCACCCCACCATCCCCGGAATCCGCAGTGCCGCGTGCGATCATTCCACCCATGGAAGAAATCGGCCTCGGCTCCGGTGTCGGTTCGGATGGTGGTTTCGATCTGACCTCCGCGCCGATGCAGCCGATCGAGCAGCGAATTCCTTTTACTTCCGGAACCGCGTTTGGAACAGCCGTCGTACCGGAGCGAATTTTCGATGCGGCGAATTGGGCCGCGAATCTAGCCGCACCAAGTGCGGACGCTCCTGCGACGCTGCCGCGCCCGGAACAAATCGCCGATCTCAAACCCCTCGGCCAAGTCAGCGCAAGTTTCATCATCGCCGTGAACGGCGAAGGACTCTGGATCGTGGACCAGCATGTGGCCCACGAGCGCGTGCTCTTCGAACAACACCTCGAAGCGCGTCGCGCCGGAAAGATCGAAGCGCAGCGCATGCTCATGCCGCTGGTGATCGAACTTTCACCCCGGCAAATCGTCACCTTCGAGAAAATCGCGGAAGAACTCGCCGCGAATGGTTTCGAGGTCGAACCAATGGGCCCAAAGAGCGTGGCGATTCAGGCCGTGCCCGCCGGTGTGATCGCTCCGGATGCGGAAAAATTGCTCACCGAAATTCTCGATGGTCTGGACCGCGAAAACGCGGCGATTTCCATCGAAACGTTGCAGGCGAAAATCGCGGCCTCCACGGCGTGCCACGCGGCGATCAAGATCAACATGCCGCTCGAACAGTCGAAAATGGAATGGCTGCTCGATGCCCTGGCCAAGACCGATTGTCCGATGAGCTGCCCGCACGGGCGCCCGGTGGTGCTGCGTTATTCCCTCAAAGAGATCGAGAAAGCGTTTCATCGTATTTGACTTTTGTAGGCGCCGGGCTTTTGCCCGGCCATCGGGAGACTCACCGAATGAGCGATTCGCAAAAGACGGCAGTGATTTTCGGCCTGGCCAACAAACGCAGCATCGCGTGGGCCATTGCGCAGAAACTGCACGAAGCCGGCTGGCGGCTGGCAATTACCTACCAGAACGAGCGGCTCGAGCAGGAAGCGAAGGATCTGATCACCGATTTGCCGGGCGCCGCGGGATTCATGTGCGACGTCTCGTCGGACGAGCAAATCGCCAAGCTCTTTGAAGCACTGAAATTACGATACGGTGTGTTGCGCGGCATCGTGCACAGCGTGGCGTTCGCGCCCACGGAGGAATTGAAAGGCGAGTTTCTCAGCACCACGCGCGAAGGATTTCGCATCGCGCACGACATCAGCGTGTACTCGCTCGTCGCCGTAGCCCGCGCGGCCGCACCGCTGATGACTTCCGGCGGCGGCATCGTCACGATGACGTACTACGGCGCGGAAAAAGTTGTGCCGAAGTACAACGTGATGGGCGTGGCCAAGGCGGCGCTGGAAGCGAGCGTGCGCTATTTGGCATTCGACCTGGGGCCGAAGGGCATTCGCGTCAATGCCATTTCCGCGGGGCCTATCAAGACGCTTGCCGCTCGTGCCGTCGCAGGGCTGGGCGACATGCTCAAGGCGCACGCCGACCGCGCGCCGCTGAAACGCAACGTGGACCCGGGCGAAGTTGGCGGAACCGCTGCGTTCCTGCTTTCCGACGCGGGGTCGGGCATCACCGGCGAAACGATTTACGTCGATTGCGGCTACAACATCATGGGTTTCTGACCTCATTGGAAAGCAATCACGCAGCGTATTGATGCCCAAACTCACGATTGCCATTGACGGCCCGGCCGGTTCAGGGAAAAGCAGCGTGGCACGCCGCGTTGCCGAACTATTGCAATATTTGTATCTGGACAGCGGCGCGATGTACCGCGCGCTGGCGTTGAAAGCTTTAAAGCGCGGCATTCCGCTAAACGACGAATCCCGCCTCGAAAGACTCGCAAGAGAAACGCGCATCGAACTGAAGCCGCCCACACCCGAGCATGAATCTGCCGGGGCGATGAACTGCGTCTTCCTCGACGGCGCGGACGTGACGCAGGAGATTCGCACCGCGGAAGCCGCGCAAGCGGCGTCGCACGTCGCCGCACTCCAGAAAGTACGCGAGGTGCTGGTAGCGGAGCAGCAGCGCGCCGGCGCAGGCGGAGGCGTCGTGATGGAGGGACGCGATATCGGAACCGTCGTGTTCCCGGGCGCGGAGCTGAAGATTTTTCTGGACGCTGCGCCGGAAACGCGCGCGGAGCGCCGCTGGAAAGAGCACCGGGAAAAAGGCGACAAGTTGACGCTCGCGGAAGTGTTCGATGAAGTGATCGAGCGGGACAAACGCGATCGCGAACGGAAAGTTTCGCCGCTCGTGCGCGCCGCCGATGCCGTGCTGGTGGACAACACGGCCATGGGCATCGAGGAGACCGCGCGCCTCATCGTGATGCTCGTGCAGGAACGCGAAAGGGAATTGGCAAAAGTGGGGAGGCCGGGATGATCCGTTTGTTCGCGATGCTGGCGGTTGGCATTTTTAGCGGGCTGTTCGTCTTGCCGATACTGGCGCTCGCTCAGTCCGCAGCGGGCCGGAACGGCGAACAAGCCGAAGCCACACGAAAGTTCCGGGCGTATCTCGACAACGATTGGAAACTGTGGATGGAGCAGTATCCCGAAACCGCGACCTCCGTCGGCTTTCCCGGACAAAATCGCCGCTGGAGCGACGATTCGCGGGAGGGCCTCGAGGCGCGCATCAAACATCTGCACGAAAGTTTGTCCGGATTAAAAGCCATCTCGCGTGATGCGCTTCCTGCCGGGGAGCAGTTGAACTACGACCTCTACCACGAGCTGCTGGAAACCGCTGCCGAAGGTCTGCAATATGGCGACGACCCGCTACCATTCCGCAGCGTCGTTCCTGCCAACATTTGGATGCCCATTACACAAATGGGTGGCATCCAGCAGGGAATCGCTTCCACTCTAGCGACCATGCCGCACAAGACGGTCCCGGAATACGAAGACGTACTTGCCCGGTTTGAAGCAGTGCCGAAAAACGTCGAACAGAATCTCGTACTCCTTCAGGAAGGCCTGAAGAAAGGCTATACGCCGCCGAGGCTGATGCTGCGCGATGTGCCTAAACAGATTGCCGATCTCATTCCAGCCGATCCCATGGCAAGCCCGCTGCTGCAGCCCTTCACCGAATTTCCCGCGGGATTCTCCGAGGCGGATCGCGCCCGGCTGACCCAACGCGCGAAAAGGATTTACGCAGACTCCGTCCAACCCGCTTTCCAGAAGCTGCACGACTATTTCACGTCCACTTATTTGCCGGCGTGTCGCGAATCCATCGCAGCCACGGCGCTGCCGAATGGCGCAGCGACCTACGCGTTCCATGTTCGCTGGCAAACGACAACGAACCTGTCGCCGCGGCAGATTCACGAAACCGGCCTCTCCGAAGTGAAGCGAATTCGCGCGGAGATGGACAAAGTCATCGCATCCACAGGGTTTAAAGGCAGCTTTCACGACTTCACGGAATTTCTGCGCACCGATCCGCGTTTTTTCTACGAGCAGCCGCAGGATCTGGTAAACGGCTACCGCATCGTGGCCAAGAAAATCGATCCGGAGCTCGCGCATCTCTTCGGAAAATTGCCGCGGCTCCCCTACGGAGTTTGCGTGATTCCGGAATTCAAAGCGCCTTCGCAGACTACTGCGTACTACCAGCAGGGCGCTCCCAGCGCGGGCCGGCCTGGCTGCTATTTCGTGAATACCTACAACTTGCGCGCGCGGCCGAAATGGGAAATGGAAGCGCTCTCGCTGCACGAATCCGTGCCGGGGCATCATCTGCAGATTTCTCTCGCGCAGGAACTCGAAAACGTGCCGGAATTTCGTAAACACGTCGGCTATTCGGCGTTTGTGGAGGGCTGGGCACTCTACGGCGAGAGCCTCGGCGAAGAGCTTGGCCTATACAAGGACCCTTATTCCAAGTTCGGCCAGCTCAGCTACGAAATGTGGCGTGCCGTGCGGCTCGTGGTGGACACGGGAATGCACTCGATGGCTTGGACACGCGACCAAGCTATTCAATTTTTCAAAGACCACACCGGCAAGACCGACCAGGACATCATCGTGGAAGTGGATCGCTACATCGTCTGGCCGGGCCAGGCGCTGGCCTACAAACTGGGTCAAATGAAGATTCGTCAGTTGCGCACGGAAGCCGAGCGGAACCTCGGCGCGAGATTTGATGTCCGCAAATTTCACGATGCCGTGCTCGAGAACGGCGCCGTGCCGCTGAACGTGCTGGAAATTCACATGAAACGCTGGACCGAAGAACAGGCGAGTCGTTAGCCGCCTGCAAGGGGCCCGGCACCAGAGGAATGTTTATCCGGGTTCTGTAACTCCCGCACTCCTCCCTTCGTATGCACATAGAGTCGATTCCGTGGTCGTCCGCGAGCTGGCGGTGCGCCCGCCAGGGATTTGCTAAAGTGAGTGGGGGGCTCGTTCCGAACTGATGCTTGCCGTCCGCGACAATCTAGCTCAGTGCTTCAGCGCCCTGCGTTCCCACAAGCTCCGCGCCTCGCTCACCATGCTCGGGCTCACCATGGGCGTGGCCACGCTGATCACCGTCATGACCCTCGTCCAGGGCGCCAACCTCTACGTCGAACAAAAGATCGCCAACCTCGGCACCAATGTCTTCCAGATTGCGCGCACGCCCTTCGCCGTCACCGATTTCAACATCATCATCAAAGCCCTCAAGTTCAAGAAAATAGACGTCGACGATATGCGCGCCATTGCGAATGGATGCCGCGCTTGTGAGGAAGTTGGCGCCACCGCGAGTACCACCGTCCGGGCACGATACGGCAACAAAGAAGTGCCGGACGTCAGCTTCTCCGGCCAAACCGCAAACATGGCGGATATTGACACGCGTGCGGTGGAGCTCGGCCGCTACTTCACTCCCTCCGAAGCGGAGCATCGCACTAATGTCTGCCTCATCGGCGATACCCTGGTGCAGCAGCTATTTCTTGGGATGGATCCCATTGGCAAGTCCATTCGTGTCGGCAACGATGAATTCATGGTCATCGGCGTGATGGAGAAAATCGGCAGCGTCCTCGGGCAGGACCAGGACAACTTCGTCATGGCGCCGCTTCCCGTCTTCCTGCGCATGCAGGGCATACACACAAGCCTAATCATCAACGTCAAGACGATCACGGAGAACTTTGAGCTGGCCCAGGATCAGGCGCATCTTGTGTTGCGCTCCCGGCGGCACCTGAGCGGCAAAATGGAAGACGACTTCTTCATCGGCACTAAGGAAAGCTATATGGCGTTGTGGCGCAGCATCAGCAC
>JBARRT010000053.1:0-6531 GCA_049644365.1 Candidatus Acidiferrum sp.
ATCTTAGCTTTAAGAGTTTTCAGCCCACCGCCAGAAACGAACCGGCAGGTGGGTTTTTTGTTTTGCATCAAACGAGTTTCAAACGTTGAAGCATGAAGAGGAGACCTGCAAAATGTCCGACTACAAACACCCCGAAGTTCTCGTTTCCACTGATTGGGTCGCGCAGAATCTGAATTCGCCCAATCTCCGCCTCGTCGAAGTCGACGTGGACACCACCGCCTACGATCAGGGCCACATTCCCGCCGCTGTCGGCTGGAACTGGCAGACCCAGCTCCAGGACAACATCCGTCGCGATCTGATCGACAAGTCCACGCTTGAGAAGCTTCTCGGCGCTTCCGGCATTTCCAATGACACCACCATTCTTCTTTACGGCGACAACAACAATTGGTTCGCCGCCTACGCCTTCTGGCAACTGAAATATTACGGCCACAAGGATGTCCGCCTGATCAACGGCGGCCGCAAGAAATGGCTCGAAGAGAAGCGCCCGCTGACCAAGGATCCCGTCAACCTCGCCCCGGCCACCTATCGCGTTTCCGGCGTCAATGAATCCCTTCGTGCCTACAAGGACGACGTCCTCTCCGTTGTGGAAGGCCGTAAGCCCGGCCAGCTCGTGGATGTTCGTTCCGTCGACGAGTTCACCGGTAAGATCATTGCTCCTCCGGGAATGAACGAAACCGCCCAGCGCCCGGGACACATCCCCAAAGCCGCGAATATCCCATGGGCGCAGGCCTCCAACGAGGACGGCACCTTCAAGTCGCTCGAGGATCTTCAGAAGCTCTATCAGTCCAAGGGCATCTCCGGCGCCGATGAAGTCATCGCGTATTGCCGCATCGGGGAACGCAGCTCGCATACCTGGTTCGTTCTGAAGTATTTGCTCGGCTACAACAACGTGCGCAACTACGACGGCTCGTGGACCGAATGGGGTAACCTCATCGGCGCTCCCATCGTCAACGAAACGCGTGCCGGCCAGCAGGAGCAGGCCGCCTCAGCCCGCTAACCTCGTTTCGTAGTGGCGGGTCTTCAGACCCGCCATGCGAAGCCGAGCGACAGGGTGCCCCACCCTCGGGTTATGAGGGTGGGGGTTTTGAAGTTTGTTTTCGTCAGGAGAGTTTTTCGCCAGGGCAAGAAAAGTTTTCAGGTGTAGCACAGAGCAGGGAACTGGAAGGGGAGGCCCATTGTCTCCAGACTTCACCCTTCCAGCTCTCATTCGGTGGCGCGGTCGCCAAGTGGTAAGGCAAAGGTCTGCAAAACCTTTATCGGCGGTTCGATTCCGCCTCGCGCCTCCAAAATTCTCTCGCAAGGTCGCGGTACAACTCAAACACAAAGGGGGAAATGTCATGAGCAAGATTCTTTCGGAAGTGCTCGAAGCCAATCAAAAGTACAGCGCCGGCTTCGGTGAAAAAGGCAAACTCGCCCTCCCGCCCGCGCGCCTCTTCGCCATCCTCACCTGCATGGATGCGCGCCTCGATCCCGCCAAGTACGCCGGCCTCGCCGAAGGCGATGCCCACGTCATCCGCAACGCCGGCGGCCGGGCTAGCGACGATGCCATCCGTTCCCTCGTCATCAGCTATAAACTTCTCGGCACCCGCGAATTTTTCGTCATTCACCATACCGATTGCGGCATGGAATTCTTCACCAGCGATGTCATGCGCGGCTTGCTGGCTTCCAGCTTGGAAACAGCGGAGTTGACCGCCCAGGGGTTCAAGGACGTCGGCAAGGGACCGGGGTCCCGCGCCGGTGAATTCATCGAATGGCTTACAATCAAGAACCAGAAGCAGGCTGTCCTCGACGATGTGGCGCGCATTCGCAACCATCCTCTCGTGCCCAAATCCATTCCCGTCTACGGTTTCCTCTACGACGTGCGTTCCGGCAAACTCATCGAGGTCGAAGGCGCCAAAGCCGCAGGAGCCGCCGGATAACAATGAGCCCGAACCGACAGCGTCTAACGCACGGCCTCGGGCAGATCAAGTCCGCCCCATGGATCACTTACGTATGCGCCGTTTTATTTCCCCAGTAGGCAATCTGTTGAACTCATTTTTTGTAACCAACCGCTTTACTTCCGGCATCAAACTGGTTCACGGTAGGGCTGTAAGGAGGCATAATCATGAATTCCAAGCAAGTGGTTCTCATTACCGGCTCCAGCACCGGCTTCGGCAGGCTGTTCGCCGAAACCCTGGCACGAAAAGGGCACACCGTTTTCGCGACGATGCGTGATCCGGGAGGCCGCAATGCCAAGAATGCCTCCGAGATTCGCGCGCTTGCGGAGAAGGAGTCACTGCCCATTCACGTCCTTGAATTGGATGTAACCGACGACGCCTCGGTGGGGCGGGCCGTGGATGCGGCCGTCGCCAAAGCCGGCCGCATCGACGTCGCCATCAACAACGCAGGCTACTATCTTTCCGGGCTGGAGGAAGCGGTCACCACCGAACAAGCCCAGCGCCTGATGGACACGAATTTCATTGGCCCGGTGCGCGTAAATCGCGCCGTGCTTCCGCACATGCGGCGCCAACGCAGCGGCGTGCTCATACACGTCAGCAGCGGCGCCGGCCGCGTGGTTCTTCCTTCTGCGGGTTTCTATTGCGCCAGCAAATTTGCACTCGAGGCGCTGGCCGAGGCGTATAGCTACGAACTTGCCCCGCAAGGAATTGAATCCGTGATTCTCGAACCCGGTCAATATGAGACTCCTGTTTTCGGCAATACAGTGACGGCTGCCGATGAGGCTCGCACCAATACGTATGGCGCTGTCAAGGAGATCCCGGCGAAGATCAACGCGGCACTTTCCTCTACAGCCGGAAATGCTCAGGAGGTCGCCGACGCCGTTCTACGGATTATCGAGACTCCCGCGGGAGAGAAGCAGCTGAGGTATTTCGTCGGCCCCCAAGACTTCGGTCTCAACGAGATCAACGCTCTCTCAAAGCGGGTGCAAACCAGCATGCTAGAAGCCTTCGGCCTCAATGCCGACACCAAATTCCTCAAAGGTAAAGCAGCCGGTTCCGCCTAGCTCTCTCTTGCAGGAACACCTTTTCGAAGGATCCGTGAACAAAAGGTTTGCGTTCGAATGGCGCAGCACGATCACGCTGAACTGTCGCCCCCACTACCGCCTTCCATCCACCTCATCCCCTAAGTTCGCCGGCGCTCGACACTCACGCCTCCGCTTGCTGAGGTATGATCGTGGAATCCATCCGACCTCCATCAGCCGGCAAGGAGGGGCTCGCCATGTCTGCTCAGAACAAGTCCTCTCGAATCGACGAGTGGATGCTGCAAAAGGTCTATCGGGCGGCGGGGCAGCCCGCAGTCCGGCTCGCGCTCCGAAACGGCGTAGAGGTTTCGCCAAAAGGCGCGATGCCTGTGGCCAGCATCGTCATACAGGACCGGAAAACTCTCTTTCGCCTGCTACTCGATCCGGAAGCGGAGTTCGGCGATGCCTACAGCAAGGGGCGAATCACGCTCGACGGAGATCTGGTCTCCGCACTCGAAATCGTTTATCGCTCCATGATGGAAGTCGCGCATCGCAGTTGGTACGTCAAACTTGTCTCGAAGGGCATGGAATATGTTCAGCGCAACTCCTTGCGCGGCTCGCGTCGAAATATTCGGCAACACTACGATCTTAATACCGATTTTTACCAGCTCTGGCTCGACCCGCAACTCGTCTATACCTGTGCTTATTATGCGTCTCCCAATGTAACGCTGGAGCAGGCGCAAGTCGCGAAGTTGGACTACGTTTGCCGCAAGGTACAACTCCAGCCCGGGGAGCGGGTCGTGGAAGCGGGCTGCGGCTGGGGCGCTTTGGCGCTTCACATGGCCAAGAACTATGGAGTCACCGTCCGGGCATTCAATATTTCACGCGAGCAAATCTTGGTCGCCCGCCGGCGTGCAAACGAGCTGGGACTCAGCCACCGGGTGGAGTTCATCGAAGACGATTACCGGAATATCTCCGGCGAGTGTGACGCCTTTGTTTCGGTAGGGATGTTGGAACACGTTGGACGGGAACACTACCGGGACCTGGGGAGTATCATCCACCGCTCGCTCGCCAAAAACGGCCGCGGACTCCTCCACTTTATAGGGCACAATCATCCGCTTTCCTTCAGCACCTGGACCAGAAAACACATTTTTCCCGGTGCCTACGCACCCACGCTGCGCGAGGTCATGCAAGTCTTTGAACCTTGGGATTTGTCCGTCCTGGATGTCGAAAACTTACGGCTCCACTATGCAAAAACGCTGGAGCACTGGCTGGCGCGATTCGGGAAGTGCGAGCAGCAGGTATCCGAAATGTTCAGCCCGGAATTCATGAGAGCCTGGCGGCTCTACCTCGCCGAATCTGTCGCCGGATTTCGTGTTGGCACGCTTCAACTGTTTCAAATTGTTTTCGCGCGAACGGACTGCCGGCAAATTCCATGGACGCGCGCGCACCTGTATGCAAAAGAACGCAACGAAGAGCAGGAGACCACATGGATACATGTGACGTCCTGATCGTTGGCGCCGGTCCCGCCGGAAGCTCCTGCGCCTGGAAACTGCGCGATTCGGGCTTGCATGTCGTGATCTTGGACCGCCAGACCTTTCCCCGGGACAAGGTGTGCGGTGGATGGATCACCCCGCCCGTCGTCCAGGAACTCGAAATGGATCTCGAGGAATATTCACGCGGCCATGTTTTGCAGAGCATCCACGGTTTTCGCACCAGCCGGATGGGCAGCCGCGAAGTGGAAACTGACTATGGGCGGCCTATCAGCTACGGAATTCGCCGCTGCGAGTTCGATGATTTCCTGCTAAAGCGTTGCCGCGCGCGCATTCACCAAGGCGTTCCTCTTGCCAGCCTCGAACCATCGGGCGATCGCTGGATTGTCAACGGCCAGTTCAACGCCCGGCTGGTGATCGGCGCCGGAGGCCATTTTTGTCCGGTTGCCCGGTTGCGGGGCGCCAACGCTCGCCATGAAGTCAGCGTCGCTGCGCAAGAAATCGAATTCGAGATGTCAGAAACCCAGCGCGAACAATGTTCTATCCGGCCGGAGATTCCAGAGCTTTATTTTTGTGCTGACATGAAGGGTTACGGTTGGTGCGTTCGCAAAAAGAACTTTCTCAATATCGGCTTGGGGCGACTCGATCCCCATGCCCTGCCCAATCACCTTGCCGCCTTCGGGGCCTTCCTGAAAAAAACGCGAAAGGTCGCTTTTGATTTGCCTGCGAAAATGGCGGGCCATTCGTATCTTCTGTACGGACGTGCCAAACGAAACGTGGCCGGAGACGGTGTACTGCTGATCGGCGATGCCGCCGGTTTGGCGTATTCTCAGAGCGGCGAAGGTATACGGCCGGCCATCGAGTCGGGACTCCTTGCGGCGAAGGCCATTCTGGCCGCGGGCGGCGCCAATAGTCCCACACTCTCGGAAACCTACCGCTCCCTGCTCGTGCAGCGATTCGGAAAAGTCCAGGAAGAATGGGCTTTCGACATGGGCCGTCAGCTTCCAACGCGGCTGGTGAGTTCCCTCGCCCGAATTCTCTTGGCAAACCCGTGGTTCTCTCGCCGCGTCATCCTCGATCGCTGGTTCCTCCATTCCGATGAACCCGCTCTGGTTTGCTGAACAAAACATCGTTGGCGACTCTGTGTGGAGCTCAATCCAAATGCTGCGCTTGCGTGAAATGATTCCCAAAACGATTCCGCCTCGCCTCCAATCCCCGGCAGTGAGTCAGTTGTTCGGTCCGCCAAAAATAGGAATATACTTTCGCCACTCGAATGATTCGGACGCGTCCAGTTCCGGGGAAACACATGAACCGACTTCGGCTACTGATTATCCTGCTCGGTCTCTCTTGGCTGAGTGTGGGTTTTGTCGTAGCGGCACAAGATCCATTGACCGTGGATGCGACTATGCAGCCGTCGCCGCCCCCACGCAGTCGCGGCCCCTTTCCGGCCTCTACTTCTCCAAGCCACTCTGCTGGTCTGCCTATTCGGCTTGAAGTGTTGGTTCCAACCGCCGAGTTGCGATCCGACGGAACGGCCCTCGTTGATTTCGTGATTACCAACCTCGGAACCGGACCAATAAGCTTGCCCTCTTCTGTTAATCAGAACATCGAACAGCAGACGTCTGTCCTAACTCTGTGGCTGACCTCAGACGCGATCAAGGACGAGTATTTCAGAGACACTGCGTCGAGCCTAGTCAAGATTGAGATGGTCGGGACCAGTGCAGAACTGCACGGTAGTAGCGACGATCCGAGGACTTTCATTTTGCTTGCTCCGAATAAGTCTATGCGGGTGCATGCCTCCTCACGCATTCGATTGCAACGCGGAAGCCACACGCTCACCGCCCATGCCGAACTTATGCATTTTATTGTTCGCAATTCCACGAGTTCATCCGAAGTAGTAGGCACAGCCGACTCGGAGGCTGTGACAACGACACTCTCAACAACAAATCCTACGGCCCGATAAACGCGGCGGTCTCAATGGGTCGACGCAACACCAGTTCGAAGTCTACTTGCAGGAGTCTCAACAGCTAAAGTCGTTCGCGAGCGTTGATTCAAACGGAACACTACCCTGTCTAATTC
>JBARRT010000054.1:0-31655 GCA_049644365.1 Candidatus Acidiferrum sp.
GCAACGGGTTCAACGGCGGTGGCAACGGCTTCAACGGTGGCGGTGCGGGTGAGTTTACTTACGAGATCGCCAACTCTGTGACCCGTCCTCCCAGGAACCTTGTGGCAGTGGAGGAAGTGTCACCGCGCTTCATAGACCTGAGTTGGGATGCGCCGACGTTCGGCCAGATCGGCGCGTACCGTATTTACCGCTCTTCTGACGGCGGAACTACGTTTGCCCCAATTGCCACTGTTCCCGGCACCCAGCTTACGTACCAGGATACTGTTGCCTGCAATCCCGTGGTCGGCTACCAGTATTTCGTAACCGCAGTCCTGGCAGGCACGTTTGCGGGGACCCTGCCCGGGCCGCCACCGGACGGGCAAGAGAGCGTACCTTCGAATACTGTGTCTGGAACCGTCCAGAACCCGCTGACGGGCTGTTACACGAACAACCCGCCGTTGGTCACTTTAACCGACTTGTCCTTTTCGGCGAACCACAACCCCCCCATACAAGGGGACTCCGTCTCCATCACTTGGTCGTTGAAGACCGACAACACAGCCGCCAACGTGCAGAGGACGGCCGCAAACACACTCATAGCCATCGGACCCATTCCCCATAATGGGGCGTGCCCCTCGCCCGACGCAGTCCCGGTGTTTCTGAATTTCCCGGGGGGACCGGGAGCTTACCCGCACTCGACGTCAACTCTGTCCGTGACTAGTAACAACCCGTTCACTGCTAACTGGGACACAAATCTGCCAGTCACCGCTGGTTGCTATGTCCTGGAGTTGGATTTGGACAGCGGCCAGGTTGAAAGGACTGCGTTGCAGCTCCTGATCTTCGTGGCCGGCCCAACGCTCACCACCTTCTCTCTTCCGGATGGAGTTGTGGGGAGCGTTTACAGCAGTACGCTTACAGAACGTGGCGGCGTACCAGGCGTACCAGCGTTCAACTGGACCCACTCCGGTTCATTCCCGAGTGGCATTACGCTCGATTCGGCTTCCGGCGCACTCTCCGAGACACCGACTGCGCCCGGCATGTATCAGTTCACAGCGCGAGTCACCGACTCCCAGACGAACTATGGCACGCGAGCATTCACGTTAAGAGTGACTGGCCTCGGCTTTGGTCCGACTGGCAGCCTGACCACGGCACGTTGGGCGCACACCGCCACGCTGCTGAACTCAGGTAAGGCTCTCATCACGGGCGGAAATGGGGCCAGCGGTCCTGCTCTCGCAAGCGCGGAGCTCTACGACCCATCAACTGGATCCTTCAGTGCGGCTGGCACTATGACTACGCCCAGGTCCTCCCACACCGCTACCCTGCTTCAGGACGGTAGAGTGTTGCTTGCAGGAGGTGGTACGGCGACAGCCGAAATCTACGATCCCACTGCTGGAACTTTCACAACAACAACTGGAACCATGAGCAAGCCGCGGTCCGGGCAAACCGCTACGCTGCTTCCAGACGGGACGGTACTCATTGCTGGAGGCTCCGGTGACGCAACTGCTGGCTCCGGTGACGCAACCGCTGAGATCTTTAACCCAGCGACCAATACTTTCAGTGCGACCCCGACAAACATGACTGCGGCACGCCGCTATCACACCGCAACACTGCTCAGTAGCGGACAAGTGCTGCTTGCCGGCGGAGAAGACAGCAGCTTGGGTAACATTCCAACCCTGGCCAGCGCCGAAATCTATGATCCAACGTCGCAGACATTCACCCCAACAGCAGGCAGCCTTACGAACGATCGCGAGTTACACACCGCCACTTTAGTCGGCGGAAATGTGTATGTCGTCGGAGGAAGGTCGGGCAACTCTGCAGGATACACATTCCTGGACAGCGCGGAAAGCGTCACGGCACCTGCTTTCAGCTCTTTCAGCCTAGTTTCTGGCACGTTGAATACGGCACGTACGACACACACAGCCACCTTGCTGCAGAATGGGTCCGTGCTCATCTCCGGTGGGTTCGGGACCGTTGGTGCGTCCGTCGGTGCCCTGTCCAGCGCGGAATTGTTCAACTCGACGGCTCAAAGCTTCAGCCCAACGGTCAGCTTAGCGAAAGAACGGTATTTCCATACCGCGACGCTCTTAAACGACGGCACAGTGCTAGTTACAGGAGGGCTGGACAGTAGTAGCCCAACACCGCAAGCACTAGCAAGTGCGGAACTCTACTTTGCGGCACCGCCAGCACCATAGAGAAAGAGTGCTCACATCTTGCGAACTTGGGCTGCTGCGTGAATCTAACTCCGGTGCATTATCAGGTGGTGCGCCGGAGTCTCTGCGCCTTACCCGCGTTTGAAGGATTCCTATTGACCTAGCCGCCGGCGGATCTCGGGAAGCAGAGGGTCTTCGCCGGCCTGGCCGCGGATGCTCAAATAATTGCGGTAAGATTCCTCGGACCCGGCGCTCTTCAGACCCTCGCGCACGCGTCCTTGATAGTAGTAGAGTGGCGGAAAATATCCGTAGGTCGGTACCTCATCCAGGAACAGCGACAAAGCTTCGCCGCGCCGCCTGAGGCATTGGTCGAATTCCGAATCGGCCTCCGCAAAAGCATTGGCTTCCAAATAGGCTTGCCCAAGCTCGAAGCGGCCAAGCCACGTGTCCAGAAGCGCTTTCGCTTCGGTCAGTGCCTTGATGGCCTGGCGCGCGTCTCCGCGCTTCAGGGCTAGATTGGCTTCAATTATTTTGGCATCGGCCTGAGCCTCGGTTTGCACTTCGGAGGCGAGGCCCGTGGCCAGTTTTTGGGCTTTGGCTGGCTGTCCCGTCTCAGCGAAGACCTTTGCCGCCAGGAACCTGATCTTTACCGTTTGGCTGTTGGCCAAGGCCTTCTCCGCGGCAGCGATAGCAGGCCCTTTGCGCTGCATCCATAGCTGAGCGTAGGCGAGGGCGGCGAATTTTTCAGCCGCCGCATCATTGTTCTTCGCGGCAAGGTCGGAGCTTGCGCCTTTCTCGAGCATGCGCACGGCATCCGCGAAACGGCCTTGGTATAAGGCCAAGTCGGCGAGACCCCAGGCCGACATCGAAGCTCCGTGCGGGCTGAGCTTTTCGAGCTTGGAGTAGGTTTCCGCGCTTTGAGACAATTGCCCCTGCCCCAGTTGCGCCAACGCGAGAGCGAGATAGCCGGATTCGGAAGAAGGGTAGCGTTGCTGGACTTCACGTGCTTCCCGTTCGCCACCTTCGAAATCCCCCGCGTAGGATGAGAATAGCGACAGATTGGCGCGTGCCGTGGCATTGGGGTTCATCTCGACGTCTCGCCGCGCCTCTTCGACAGCTTTGGGCAGATTCCGCAGCTCGCTCAGGCAAACAGCGAGATTGTTGTGCCCTATATTGTCGCCCGGGTAGCCCTTGACAAGCTCACTGTATTCCTCGGCACATTTTTGCCAGTTACCTGCCGTGCCGTAATATAGGCCGCGGACCCGATATCGTTCACGATCGGTCATGCGGTCCACATGTTCCATTGCCAACTTGATGTATTTTCCAGCCTCCCCTTGGCGATCCAACTTTATAGCCGCAGACGTCATTCCGGAGTAGGCGCGAGCGAAATTGGGATCGAGTTCGGCGGCTTTGCCAAAGGATCGTAATGCCTCTTCCGTTTTCCCTGCGAACTGCTGTTCCATCGCCATACCGTACTGGTGCACTACTTCCAATGACGCGGCGGTAAATGCTCCTCCGGCACGCTCGAGCTGAGCCGACTCCGGCGTAGTGTCGCCCAGCGCTTTACGAATCGGGGCAACGAGCTTGGGAATGGTGCCCACAAGCTCATTTTTATTGGTGGACGTGGCCTCTGCCTTAGCGAGAGCATTGCCCGTAGCCGCATCCAGTGCTATGGCGGAAACAACGTAGTTATTGCCGCGCCGGCTGATCTCGCCCGCGATAATCGTGCTAATGCCTTGGCTGAGCGCCACCAGCCGCGCTGGCTGCTCATCGAGCTTATCGGTGGGATTCGGAAGTTTCTGGGCGAGTTTACGCGCGCGGCCGCGGTTGTAGGCGTTGATAAAACTGGCGCCTTCCAGCGCCACATTGAACATCGGCTCCAGCGTGCCATCAAAAACCGCATCGCCGGTATGATTGGTGAAATCGGCCACTAACACCGACACCGGAGCATGCTGAGTCAGAGTTTTATGCATGAACCGCTGCACTACGATTGGGGTTCCCACCACTAGCAGCAACGCCGCCGCTGTGACGGCAATCCACTTCCAGGGCACCGCGCGCGGGGGAGCCGGCGCCGGCATCACCACGGAAGCCGAAATCGGGCGCTTCCCTTGCCACGCGTCAAGGTCCGCCAGAATCTCCTGCGCGCTCTGATAGCGCAAGTTCGGATCGCGCTCCAGGCACTTGCTCACTATGTCGCTCAGTCCCTTGGGGATGGATGCGTCAAGCTCCGCCGCAGGCAGCGCCCGCTCCTGATTGCGCTTCAGCAGGCTCGCTACTGCCGTCTCCGCTTTAAATGGCAACTTGCACGTCAGAAGTTCGTAAAATATCAACCCCACCGCGAACAAATCCGATCGCGCATCGAGCTGCTTCCCCATCGCCTGTTCCGGCGACATGTACTCGATCGTTCCCATCAGCGCGCCGGTTTGCGTCATGCCGCCCGACTCCAGCGAACGCGCCAATCCAAAATCCATCACCAGGATGCGCCCCTGTTTGTCCTGCATGATGTTCTGCGGTTTCAAATCCCGGTGGATGACCCCTGCGCTATGCGCCGCTTCCAGCGCCAAACACACCTGCCGGATGATTTCGACAGCTTGCTCCGGTGGAAGCTTGCCTTTATCGAGCAGCAGCTTGCGCAGGTCAAAGCCCTCGACATATTCCATCGTGATAAATTTCACGCCGTCTATTTCGGACAAGTCGTGGATGCGAATCACGTTCCGGTGCGTCACCTGCCGCGCTGTCAGTAATTCCTGCTTGAACCGCGCCAGAATCGCCGGGTGCGCCGCCATCTCGGGACGAATCAGCTTCAGCGCGACGAGGTGATCCACTTCGCGATCCAGCGCTTTGTAGACCGTGCCCATTCCGCCTTCGCCGAGCACATCCAAAATCTCAAAGCGCCCGCCGAGCACGTCGCCGGTTTGCAGTTGGTTTTGTTTCGGAAAAATATTCGAAAGTCGTGGCTTCCCCGCGGCTGGCGTCGGGGACGGATCCACAAGTGTTGCATCCCCTGCCGCAGCGTTCGAATCGATTGGCGGAGTCGATGGCCCCCCCACAAACGTCGCCCCTTCCTCCTCGCGAGGAACGTCGCTCGCAGAGCTGTCGCCCTTGGCCGGTGCGCGCACCGCCCCCTGTCCGCCCACACCCATACTTTCGGGGCTGGCTTTCTTTGGCTTAGGCTCTTCCATATGGTTACTAGACGTTTATGTGGCGCACCACTACGCTCCCTCTCTCGAGAGGACGTTGCCGCCAAGTTCAGAAAAGTATATACCTATCAGGACTTTAGGCGATACTTTCGTTTCGATGGCTCCCAGGCCCGCCCCTATTAGGGCAGTCCAAACGTAAAGAGCGCCGACCCGGCGGCGACCGCCACATATTGCTTTCCGTCCACCGCAAACGACATCGGCGACGAATATACCGACGACCCGCACTGAAAGTGCCACAGCGCCTTACCAGTAGTGGCGTCAAGCGCGATAACGTTTCCTTCCGCGTCGCCCGTGAACACCAGTCCGCCCGCGGTGGACAATACCCCGGCCCAGGTCGGCGAAGTATGCTTCCATTCCCACTTTGTTTTCCCCGTCGCCGGATCGAGCGCGCGCAATGCGCCCCAAAACGGTTGCGCCTCATCATTCGGAAAATAGGCGGAGCCATAGTACGCGTGTCCCGCTTCGTAAGGCTGCGGCGCCGTCGCAAAAATGTCGCACTGCTCGCGTGCCGTCACATAAAAAAGTTTCGTCTGCGGATCGTACGTCGGCGACATCCAGTTCGTCGATCCCGCCGCTCCCGGACACACGCGATTCCCTTCCGGCGTCGGCACCGCATTCTTGTCCGGCACCGGCCGCCCCGCCGCGTCTTTGGAAGTGCTCCAGGTAACCTTGGCGTAGCTCGTCGCCGAAATCAGTTTCCCGTTTGTGCGATCCAGCACGTAGAAAAACCCGTTGCGATTCGCCTGCGCGATCAGTTTGCGGTCCCCGTCATCAATCATCACCGGGACTTGCGTCGCATCGTAATCATGTTCATCGTGCTGCGTGAATTGGAAATGCCATTTCAGTTTCCCTGTATCAGCATCGAGCGCCACGAGCGAGTCCGCGTATAGGTTGTCCCCCGCGCGGCCTTCGCCGCGATTCGATGGCGATGGATTGCCGGTCGTCCAATACGTCGTGTTCGTCGCGGGATCGTACGTCCCCGTAATCCACGCCGGTGACCCGCCGATTTTCCACGAGTCCCCTTCCCACGTTTCGTGGCCAGGCTCTCCCGGACCGGGTATCGTGTAGAACCGCCATTTGCGCGCGCCCGTCGCCGCATCATAGGCGTCAATGAATCCCCGAATGCCATACTCGCCGCCGGAGACGCCCACGATCACCAGATTCTTGATCAGCAGCGGCGCCAGCGTGAAGCTGTAGCCCTTGCCGTGTTCGGCAGATTCCACATCCCAGACCACATTCCCCGTCTTGCTATCCAGCGCGATGACGTGCGCGTCCAGCGTCGCAGCAAACACTTTGTCGCCGAGGATCGCGAAGCCGCGGTTCACGCGGCCGCAGCACGGTTTGATGTCAACCGGCAGCGCTCGCTGGTATTGCCAAATAGGCCGCCCCGACCTTGCATCCAGTGCGAACATGCGATCGTCTTGCCCGGTGCCGTACAAAACTCCGTCCACCACCAGCGGCGTGGTTTCAAATTTCCCGCCCGCCATCGTCTGGTACGCCCACTTGGGCACCAGCGAAGCCGCATTCGAAGTATTGATCTGATCCAGCGCGCTGAACCGGTGCCCCGCATAGTTGCCCGAATACATCAGCCAGTTTTGCGGCTCCTTCGACGCATTGAGCAATCGCTCCGAGGTCACCTGCGCCAATGCCTGCGGAGCCAGACAGCTCAACGCCACCACCGCAAGCCCCACAAAAAGCACCACCACATGCACCATCGCCAAACCAAACACTGTCATTTCGAGAGGAGCAGGCCGACGCTTTTTCTTCCCTCTCGTTCCTGCGAGAGGTCGGCCTGCGCGGAGAGACCTCTGCTCCATCACGCACGGTTTGTGCGCGTGATGAAATCTCTCTTCGATCGCCCGGTTCCTCAGAAGGCTCTTCACTTGCCACCTCCCTGCGAGCTGGCCGCCAGCAGAAACGCAATCAAATCTTTCAAGTCTTTATCGGGAAGCGCCTTCGCGTCGTACGCCGGCATCAGCGATTCGCGCGTCTTTTCGTAGGAACGAAGTTTCGATTTCTCGAACAAGTGCAGCTGCTCCCGCGTATCCAGCATTTGCACCGTAAAACTGTCTTCATTGAGCACCACGCCCTGCAGCTTGGTCCCCTCTGAAGTCACCATGGTCACGGTCTCGTATTCTTGCGAGTAGTCTTTCAACGGCTCGAGAAGGCCCAAGGCAAGCCGTCGGCTCGGGCTGCGCAACGATTCGGTCAGATATTCAACGGACCTTGCAGACCCTGTGGAACTCAGATCCGGCCCCAGTCGCCCGCCCTTCCCATTCACCATGTGGCACGTCCCGCAAGCCGCCGCGCCATAAAAAAGTTCTTTACCATGCGCGGCATCTCCCATTTCCGCGGCGGAAACTTTCTTCTCCACGCTGCGAATGTAGGTGACCACTTGCCAGATCTCTTCATCGGACATCCCCACTCCGATTCCACCGTTTGTGGCCGCGGGCATGGCCGTGCCAGGAATTCCATCATGAATGTTGTGAAATATTTCTGCGTCCGAAGTGCCGTGCCGCTTATTGGCCCGCGTCAGGTCCGGGCCGCGCCCTCCGCCTTTTGCGCCCAGCCCATGGCAAAACGCGCAGTTCGAACGAAACTGGTATTCCCCCAGCTTCGCCACCTTCGCGTCCCCCGCATACGGATTCTTCTCCTGCGCGCGTAGGGCTGCCGTCGCAGCCAGCATTGTGAGCAGTGCTGCGGCTCCGCATAAAAGCCTCGCACCCACCCGCCGTGGCAACGATTCGGTCCGTTGCAGATTAATGTGATCCGTGAACATTGTTTTCCCGCCCTCCCGTTGATTGGCGATTTCGAACCGAGCGGTACTCGACCTTCGCTCGAACGCGCTCATTTCGCGGCAACTATACCACTCGTTCCCTCGGAAAAGAGCGGCACCGATCCGGAGACCTCGTGGCTATTGCATGGGAGACGAAAAATTCCCAGTTACAGCGCGAAATCCCAGGTCCTTTTTCACATCAAATCGCAGGCTGTTGCGGTCCAGAATCTTGCCGTTGAGGATCACCGCTTCGATCTTTCGCGTATCGCTGATTCGCTCCGCGGGATTCCCCGCAACGATCACCACGTTTGCCTGCCTCCCCGCCTGCAAGCTTCCCCATTCTTGCTCCGCGTGCATGATCCGTGCGGCATTGAACGTCGCCAAGCGAAGGGCCTCCAGCGGCGTCATTCCCGCCTCCACCAGTAATTCCAGTTCGCGATGAAGCGCTTCACCCTGGAAAACTCCCGGATACGGAGCGTCCGTTCCGGCGCCCAGCAGTACACTCGCATCCAGCAGTTTCTTTACGTTGCGCTTCATCTCGTCGAAACCGGTGACGGATGCCTCTACTTCATGCTTTTCTGCTTCACTCAATGTGCGCGTGGCTTCTGCACGCAGTTCCGTCAGAAACCAGGGCGGAGTGGTTTCCGCGATCAGCGGCTCGTCAAGGAATCGGAGATCATTCAGTCTGCGGTGCGCGGAATATTCTTCCACCGTGAGTGTGGTAATAACAAAGAGTTCGCGATCGTGGATGAGTTGAATGTCGTCGGGCGGCATTCTTCGTGTCGGCGCATGCGCGAAGCCGTCGATTCCCGTTCGCACCAGGTCCGGAGAGCCATTGCGCTCCCACTGATCGATGACCACCCGGATTTTTTCCTTGTGGGCCTCTTCGACCAGGCGCCGAAGCATGCGGTCCGAAAGATTTGCGTATCCCTTGATCAGGTCCACGTTGGCCCGCTTGTCGCGCTGCACAAACTCCGGGATCTGCGCCCGCGACGTCAACGAATACGCCAAATCGGGCCAGGCCGGGTCGGCGGCGTCAATCATTGCTCCCGTGCAGTAAATTCGCGGGCCGAGCAAGTGTCCGCTGGCCACCTCCTGCCGCAATTGCAGCACCCAGGGTTGATAGTTCCCCGTGTCCAGAATCGTCGTGATTCCGGAATAGAGCATGGCGTTGAGGTAGCGCTGATAGCCCAGCAGGTCCACGCTGATTCCGTCCCAGCCTCCTTGCAAATGGACGTGCAGATCCGCCAAACCCGGCAAGACGCTCTTCCCTTTCCCATCGATGATCTGTGCATCGCGCGGAACGGTTGCGCCACTGGCCGGGCCCGCATACTCAATCGTGCGCCCGCGGAGAATCACCGCTCCATCTTCGATGGGCCGCCCGCCGAGCCCGTCAATGATCCTGGCATGAAGAATGACAATGGGTTTTTCTTGCGCAGCCAGCCCTTGAAACGAACACAGTACCGCGACACCCATCACATACAGCAGGCTTCTCCGCTTCATCATCGTTTCTCCTGAATTCTTCGTATGAATTGCGGCATGACCAGGGCCGTGCAAGCGCGGCCCTCATCATATACAATCGCCGCGGATAAACCGATGACCGCTTCGCCCGCAAAACTACGCATTGCCATTGGTTCCGATCACGCAGGATTTTCTCTCAAAGAATCCATCAGAGAATATCTCGAAGAAGCGGGATACCTGGTCGACGATCAGGGCACTGGCTCCGAAGATTCCGTGGACTATCCCGACTTCGGCAAAGCCGTGGGCGAACGCGTTGCTTCGAAAGAAGCTGATCTCGGTATCGCTGTCTGCGGCTCGGGCATTGGGATTTCCATCGCCGCCAACAAAGTCCCCGGCATCCGCGCCGCCCTGGCCCATGACGTCGTCACCGCCCAGCTCGCCCGCGAACACAACGACGCCAACATCCTCGCCCTCGGCGCCCGCATCGTCACCCCCGCCACCGCCCTCGAAATGGTGCAGACTTTCCTCAACACGCCCTTCGCCGGAGGCCGCCACCAGCGCCGCCTCGACAAAATCACCCAAATCGAGCGCGACACCCATTTGTAGTGTTTTTGAAGATCATCCAGATCGACGTGGTCGCTGACGCCGCGCGCCTTCGGGAGTTTGACCTGGCAGTCCTCAACGACTGACAAGCCACCCCACGTTGCGGATTTTCAGGCCGGGAGGAAGCTAAAAGAAGGGATGCCAAATGGCGGTTAAGAAAACAAACCTGGCGCGGACAAGGGCACGCTTGAAGGATGGCGGACGTGCCCAGCTTCGTCCCATTGGTGTGATCCGATCGATCCTCATGACGCGTGGCGAAGCGCCCAAACAAGGTTCCGAAGGTGCGCCCGACGCCTGGCTTGAAGTGAGTGCGTTCGCCGCGCCGGGCCTTGACGGCATTGTGGTCGGCGACGACATCATAGTGGTGACTTGGCTGCACCGGGCCCGGCGCGACGTGCTGAAGGTTCATCCGCGCTCGGACCGGCGCCGTCCGCTCACCGGTGTATTTGCAACACGATCTCCCGACCGGCCAAATCCGCTGGGCCTTCATCGCGTCACCGTGCGCAGGGTCGCCAAGAACCGGCTGCGGATTGGCCTCATCGAAGCCATCGACGGCACGCCAGTCATCGACATCAAACCGGTGCTTTCGGACCTTCAGGACTTCTAGCAATGGCTTCCAAGTGGACGAATCGAAGGGCAGAAGTTGAGCTATTCGCGCACGGGTTGCGCGATTCCAGAAAGCCATTCGCGAATTTGCCGGACTCGGAATTCCCGCTTGCCGATAGCGTTGGTGATGAATTGATGCGCCGTTAGCGGCTCCACTTCGAGATAGTGGCAATTGACGCGCAGAAACGTGTCCGTCACTGCGAAGCTAATCCGCTTGTTTCCATCCAGAAACGCGCGGTTATTCGCCATGGATTCCATCAATGCGGCAGCTTCGTGGATCAAATCGTCGTAATAGCCATTTTGCGGCCGGTAGATGGCGGCCTCAAGCAATCCACGGTCGCGTAAGCCGTGCATGCCGCCAAACTCATCGATCAGGAGGCGATGCATTTCCACAGCCTCCGCGACCGTTACATAAGAAAACTCAGCCATCTATAGGATTATTGCGCAAGAAGCTGGTGCAGCTTTCGATTCTTCTCGGTGGAACGGCGAAAGTGCTTCATGACTTCAGGTCGCACAGTGTTCTGCGAAGGCACCACCACTTCCAGATAGTGCTCGAGCGCCTTCTCCAGCAGGAATCGCCGCGACTGGCCGTTTTGCTCGGCTACTTTGGACAGCCTCGAGTAGAGTTGCGCGTCCATCTCCAAACCGATCTTTCTCGTCGTAACTTTGGCCATGGCAGGTCCTCCGCCACATAAACATGCACTACCTGATCGTCGTTTGTCTAGATTTCTCTAGAATAATCTTCAACCGTTCTTTCGAGCCGCTTTTGCACCCTCTATCTTCATGTGGACAGGCAACTTACCAGTATTCATTTGACAAACAGTACGAATATGGTATGATTTGGACTCGGATCGGCCGAAATAATCCGCCCATTCCAATGACTCGCCTTGATGGCTGCGCGCTCTTAACTCCTTTAGTTGCCACTCATACAAGAATCTCACTCTGTGCTGCAAAGTGCGCGTCTGCAACTCCTTTTGTTTTTGGCTCTTACGCACTCTTTCATTTTCCGTATCCCGTAAGTCCTTTGCTTGCCACTCATACGAAAACTGCCGGGTGTGTACCAACTCTTCCCATTTTGGAACTCGCTCTGGCGCCGGCCTCGTCACCAATTGGCTTTCCATCATCCCATCCGCTAGAATCGCCTCGCTGCACCATCCAGCGTACTGGCACGCACCGAAACGAGGCTAGGGCATGACCCACACCACTGACGCAAACGACCGCATGAATCGCCCGCTGGACACCGTCGACCTGCAGATCGCCGATTTGCTTCGTGAAGAGGCCAAACGCCAGGCCACTGGCCTGGAACTGATTCCTTCGGAGAACCTCGTTTCCGAAGCCGTCCTCGAAGCCATGGGCTCGATCTTCACCAACAAGTACGCCGAGGGCTACCCCGGCAAGCGCTATTACGGCGGTTGCGAATACGCCGATAAAGTCGAACAATTGGCGATTGATCGCGCCAAGGAATTGTTCGGCGCGGAGCACGCCAACGTCCAGGCACACTCCGGCACTTCCGCCAACGTGGCCGTCTACATGTCCACTCTGCAACCAGGGGACATCGTTCTCGGCATGAATCTTTCTCATGGCGGCCACCTGACGCATGGCCACCCGCTGAATTTTTCCGGCCGCATGTACAAATTCATCGCCTACGGCGTGCGCAAGGAAGACGAGCGCATCGACTACGACGAAATCGAAAAGCTGGCCCTTGAGCACAAGCCGAAGATGATCGTCGCGGGCGCGAGCGCCTATTCGCGCGTCATCGATTTCGAGCGCATCGCCAAAGCCGCGAAATCCGTCGGCGCTCTTTTCTTCGTGGACATGGCGCACATCGCCGGCCTCGTCGCCGCCGGCGTGCATCCCAGTCCCATTCCGCACGCCGACATCGTTTCCACCACCACGCACAAGACGCTGCGCGGGCCACGCGGCGGATTGGTGTTGTGTAAAGCCACCTTCGCCAAGGAACTGGACAAACTCACCTTCCCCGGCACGCAAGGCGGGCCGCTGGTTAACACCATCGCCGCCAAAGCCGTTTGCCTCAAGGAAGCCACGGAGCAATCGTTCAAGGACTACCAGAAGCAGGTGGTTGCCAACACCAAAGCCATGGCGGCGGCCGTCGCGAAACGCGGTTTCCGCATCGTTACCGGCGGCACGGACAATCATCTCTTCTTAATCGAAGTTCACCCTCGCGGCATCACCGGCACCGACGCCGAAAAGGCCCTCGACCGCGCCGGCATCACCGTAAACAAGAATTCCATTCCCTTCGATCCCCTGCCCCCGATGAAGGGTGGCGGCATCCGCCTCGGCAGCCCGTCCGTGACCACGCGCGGCATGCGCGAACCGGAAATGGAGCAGATCGCCGCCTGGATCACCGAAATCCTCTCCAACATCGGCAACGCCGAAGTCGAGCAGCGCGTGCGCAAACAAGTTGCGGAATTGGCCGCTCGCTTCCCCATTTACGAGGCCCGCATGGAACGCGGCCGCGCCCACGCCGAGCGCGCACGCGTGTGAAAAAGCGCACGCGAGAAAAAATGCGCTCTCAGGCCGGCCGAACCTGACCTGTCCTCATTCTTCCCGCCCCAACTCCAGTGCCGCTGACCCAAGACTGTCCCACCGGTCAGTAGATTCCGTGCAAGAGTACGAGTACGTTCGACATGGACTGGGATGGGAACAAATCTCGCAACCCCGCTGCTAGCCGTTCGAATCATCACCTCGATGAGAGGGGCATTTCTTAGCGAGGGTCCACATCTGAAGTTGGCGCGAAACGCTTTCGCGCCGAGCGAGAACTTTCCTAATTTCGGGGATTCCAATTCTTCCGCAGCCGCTGCGCGTTCGAATGCCCATCGGACGGCGAAGCGCTGAGCGAGGTGAACTTATGATGGATACGGAAGCATTCCGAGAATTCAAGACCGGCCTGACCTACCTTCGAGATAACTACGCCAACAAAGCTCTTCCGCACATGCGGCGCGCCGTGGACCTCGACAAAAATAATCCGTACTACATGTCGTACCTGGGCGTGGTGCTAGCGCGGTCCGAGCACAAGTGGGGCGAGGCCGAAAAATTGTGCGACTCCGCCGTTCGAATGAAGAGAAACCAGGCTCAGCTGTATCTGAATCTTGCGGAAGTGTACGCCACCGCAGGCCGTAAAGATGAAGCTGTGGAAGCGCTGCAATCGGGGCTGAAATTTGCGCGCCGCGACGTGCGGCTTACGATTGCAATGAACAAATTGACGCAGCGCCGTTCGCCGATATTTTCCTTCCTGGCGCGGAGGCATCCGCTGAACCGACAACTTGGACTCTTGCGGCACAAGACGATGCATATGTTCGGGCAAGAATCCTAAAGAGTTCTCTCCACCCCCCAAACACAAGAACGGGCGCCCCTATGCACTGGGGGCGCCCGTTCTTGCGTTTATCTGATGATTCGAATCCGGCGCTGCGGCTGTTAGCGCTGCGTGCCGGGGCTAAAATGGTAGGAGTGTTGGATTCCCATTTCCATCAAGATCTTGAAGCCAATCCCAAACATGCCAGTTGGAAGAACGTCTCGGCGGACGACTTCGGCGAGGTACTCGCGGTTCATGGAGGCGGGATCGTGGGAGTAGGGCATGGTGACGAAAAGCCGCATTCCCACTTCATAACCCGGCTCACTGGACTTGAAATAGACACCGGAGCGGGAGACGCTGGCGGAGCCGCGTAGATCTTCAAAGTGTTCGAGGTTGGGGTCTGAAGGCCGGATGCGCATAAGCTGCGTAATCTTGCAGCGGCGGTTGCCGCGGCGCTCTTTGGAGGAAGCGGGCTGTTTGGGGTGGCTGTCGGTCGTGAGCTTCTTCATTAGCAAGTCCTGCTGGGTCGCCATGTCTGGGCTGTCTCTCCGCGAAAATACCAAATGCACTTCTCGAGAGAGAGTGTACGGCTTGAAGCACAACCAACCTATAGGGCAGACGTACCCGGAAAGGAATGGGACGTCCTGAAAAAATGGTAGTACGGAAGTACTAGAAAAGGAAGGGAGGAACTGAGGAAAAAGTGAGTGAAAACTTGGACGGAGGAGAAATTGGGAGTGTGGAGTCCCGAAGTGAAAGAGGAACCGAGGGGTAGTACCAATCCGGGACTCGTTGGGTGGGGGATGGGTACTTGGAGAAAAGCTAAATGATTGTCTGGCGGCAAGTTAGAGAAATGCGGCAAGGCTCATGGCGGACGGAAAGGCGGCTCAGGAATTGCAGAAGCGAGAGGCAAGGTTGGGAGATGCAACCAATCGCAGCCGGGGATGTTGGCAGAGCCGGATGGGCCTAGATGCGTGGAGGGTGTCCCGCCATGAATGCAAGCGCAAGGCAGAGTTTGGTAGTACCTGAGCAAGGGCAGAAAAGAGCGCGTTCGAACGGCGACCGCCGGGCGAGTGCCGGAAGCGACGAAAATGTTGCGCAACCGAAGGGAGCCGGGTGCGCGGGAGGCAAACCTCGGGTGTTCGTCGCGGCCGAGAATCGGCTGCTGCGGGAAGCGCTGTCACGGATGTTGGTGAAAGGTGGAAATATTGAAGTCGCCGATGTGCACCGGGCGGGACTCTTTCGAACGGAAGATTTGCTTAAGGAAGAAGCGGACATCCTGCTGCTGACTTCGTGCGGAAGCATAAACGAGGATCTATCGGCGATTCGAAAGGTGCGAGCGTCCGCGCCAAACGTGCAGATTTTGCTGATTGGCGTTACGGGGGAAGAGACGGAGTTTCTGCAATGCGTGCGAGCAGGGGTCCGCGGATACCTTCCGAAAAGCGCTTCGGCAGAGGACGTCGTGGAAGGAGTGCGAGCGGTGCAAGCGGGCGAGGCGGTGTGCCCGGGCACACTGTGCGCATTGCTTTTCCACTATTTTGAGAGAGAGGCAACCTCGTTTCCTTCCGCAAGCGTGCACCAGCAGATGGGGCTGACGCGCCGCGAACAGCAATTGATCCCGCTGATCGCCGAAGGTCTGACCAACAAAGAAATCGCAAATCGCTTTTGTCTCTCGGAGCAAACGGTTAAAAACCACCTGTACCGAATGAAGCACAAAGTGGGCGCCGGGGACCGGCTGGGAATTGTGCAGGTCTGCCGGATACAAGGGTTTATGGTGTGACGGGCGCGGCGGGCGTGCGGGTGCCGACAATCGGTCCATAATCGATCTGTCGTTCCCGGAACCCCGTTTCTGGATAGTTTCCGGTTTGCCGACAAACCGTCCACTTGAACGCGGGTGGGCTTGTGGAGAGGAGCAATCTCGGTCGCTTGTGAAATCACTGTGGCAGGCCGACGCGACGCACCAAGTCGGCGAAGCGGGGATCTGAGCGCAGCGGGTCAAGCCGCGGCTCCCACTTGATGTACACCAGCCAAGTGGAATGTTCCTTCACCGCCTTGTCCAACCAGGTGAACGCGGCATCCTTGTCGCCTAGCGCGGTATAGACCAAGGCGATGTCAAAGGGCGAAGCATAGGACTTTTTCGCTCGGGCGAGAAGAGTTTGAAGAACTCCCTGCGCGTCACTCCTATTGCCCGCCAAGGCATAAGCATGCCCCAGTCCCGCGAGAATGAAGGTGTCCATCGGGCTGTCTTTACCAGCGGACTCAACGGCCTTTTTGAATTCCGTGACAGCCTGCTCGGTCATGCCTTTCTGTTCGTAGTCCCAGCCGAGAATCACCTGTTCCCAGGCATCGGTCGGTTGCCTTTTCAAAACGTCAAGCGCCAACTGGATAGAGCTGTCGTATTGGCGCGCGGCGTAACGATGCCAGCAGAGGCAGTCCGTCAGGAAATCATCGACCGGATCGAGGTCAACGGCGCGCCGGCTTTGGGCGGCGGATTCCTCCATCCGGCCCATGGCCATGAGGTAATGAGCATAACCGTGGAGCGTGTCTGCGTTGCTCGGGTTCAACTGCAGCGCCCGTTTGAATTCTTGCTCTGCGCCGACAAAATCCCAGTCATAGTGCAGCTTCGCCGAGGCCAAAGCGTCGTGAGCCTCAGACAGCTGATTGTCCTTGGCGGTTGCGAGCAGGGCCAGTTCCTTTACTTTGCCCCAGGCTTGCTGAGGCGGCATGGCGCCAAAGAAGCCCAGAAAGAAGTAAGAGCCAGCCATGTGCGCGTAAGCGGGGGCATAGTCGGGAGCGAGCTTGATCGCCTGATTGTAATAATCGATGCTCTTTTGCAAATCGAACTGGTCCTGGTAAGAGTTGGCCTTCAAGTAAGTTTCGTAAGCCTCGGGGCTGATGGGCTTGGACTTTGCAATAGGCATCGGCTCCGGTCCGCCCAGCTTGAACTGGATTTGTTTCGCGATGGAAGAAGCCACATCATCCTGCAACGCTAGGATGTCGTGGAAATCGCGCTCATAGGTTTGCGCCCAGAGATGCTTGTCGGTATCCGCGCGCACCAATTGGGCGGTGATGCGCACACGATCGCCAGAGCGCTGCACCGAGCCTTCGACGATGGTGTCAGCGTGAAGCTCCTTGGCTATTTCCGGCAATTTCTTCTTCGATCCTTTATAGCCCATGGTCGAACTGCGGGAAATGACTTGCAGACTTTCCATGCGCGCCAAGTCCGTGGTCAGCGCCTCGGTCATTCCATCGGCAAAGTAGTCTTGCGTCGCATCGCCCGTAAGGTTCAGGAGCGGAAGCACGGCAATCGTGCGCACGGGCTGAGACGAGCCCGCGAACAGGCGCGTACGCCACTCCCCCGGATTCGCCAAGGCAAGTGCCGTGGCTGCGATCGCCAAAACGATTCCAGCCACCAACGCCATTTGCCACCGCGAGAACCGGCGCGGAGCAGCGGCCATGGCGGTCGTTACCGTGCTGGGTGCAAGCCTCCGCAGGTCCACCGCAAGCTCCTTTGCCGATTGATAGCGATTCCCAGGGTCCTTCTCCATGCATTTGAGGATGATGTCTTCCAGCCGTGGGGAAATCGACGAGTTCAGCTGCCGTGGAGGTCTCGGCGGCTGGTGCAGAATGGCCTCGACCAGAGCCGTCGTAAGCTTGTCGTCAAATGGCACCTGCCCCGTCGTCATTTCGTACAGTACACAGCCAACGGCGTAAATATCGCTGCGGCCGTCGATGGTCTGCCCGAGCAATTGCTCGGGTGCCATGTAGCGCAATGTGCCTTCCACATCTGTCGTTTGCGTCGCTGTTTGCGTCGCATTGTTCTCGATTGCCGGCTTGATGGCTCGGGCTAGTCCGAAGTCGAGAATTTTCAACCAGCCGTCAGGGGTGACTCGCAAGTTGCCTGGTTTCAGGTCGCGGTGAATCACCCCATGCTCGTGCGCGGCGGCGATTCCCTCTGCCAATTGCAAGCCGAGCCGCAACACGTCTTTTTCCGGCAAAGGCCCGGCGCAAAGTCTGTCGCTGAGGGTTTCCCCGCGGATGTACTCCATGACGAGGAAGTCGCTGCCGCCCTGCGTCTCGAAGTCGTAAACCGTGGCGATATTGGGATGGTTAAGCTTGCACAGAAGTTCAGCCTCGCGGCGGAATCGGTTCCGGGCGTTCTCATCCTGAAGCGAGCCCGGGGGAAGAACCTTGATAGCCACTTCGCGACCCAACCGTAGGTCTTGACCTTGATACACCTCACCCATGCCGCCGGCGCCGATCTTCCCTGTCAGGCGATAGCGGCCAAGAGTTTGCTGCTCGTTTGTTTCCTGGATCGGCGCAATGAAGCGGTAACCGCGCTTGGGTAGTGTTTCGACGTACCGCGGCGTATCCGCGTCATCGTCCAGGGCCGCTCGCACTTCCCGGATGCACAGGTTAAGGCCGTGCTCGAAATCAACGAAGGTTTCGTTTCCCCAGACCTTCTCCCGTAGGTCTTCCCGCGTGATCAGTTGGCCGGGACGAGAAGCAAGCAGCACCAAGATTTTGGCCGCCTGGGGACGTAGCCGAATGGTATGGCCTGACTTGCGCAATTCCCCAGTGACGGCGTCGAGCTCGAAGACGCCGAAGCGAAGCGGAGGATTGCCGGAAGGGGCGGTAGCCAAGGCTTGATTCCTCCAGTGGAGCGAAGTAGGCGAATTATACTCCCATACTCAACTCCGCAAGCACGTGTGTTTTCACTGACTTCTACTCTCACCCGAAACTAATCCTCCGCGAATTGACCGATCTCCTCCCTGGTTGCAGAGTCCTAAGGGAAATGGTGGCTTGCGAACAAAGGCCATGTTCGCGAAACGGTCAGATGTTCGAGCGTCTCGCGAGGAATGAGAGGAGAAGAGATGAGAATGCTGAGAATAGCCGCGCGTACGATTGCGGCAGCGCTGTTGGTAGCGGTCCTGACCGTGCCATTCGGGACGGCTCTCGCCCAATCTAAACAGCCTCTGAACTTCAAGTCAGTCGACGTCGCCTTGCCCGGTGTTACCTTCACCGCCGTCCTCGGGATAAATGCACAAGGCGATATCGTTGGGCGTTACGCCGTGGGAAGTGTTGGCCACGGCTATTTGTTGAGCGACGGTACCTACACGACGATTGATGCTCCAGATGGCGTCGGCAGCACCCAGGCGCAGGGAATCAACGAAGAAGGCCAGATCGTGGGCTTCTACACGGTTCCGGTTGCGAAAACGGTCGACCCAACGGGGGTCTTTACGCGAAGCTTTCTCCGGGATCCGGACGGCGCGTTTTCCTCCATCCAGTTCCCCGGGTCCAACAACACGTTGGCCATAAAGATCAGTCCCAGGGGCAAAGTCGTAGGTTGTTTCCACAATTTGAGTGTCGATACCCCTACGACGATGCACGGGTTTGTGTTGCAGGACGGAACCTACGAGGAGTTCCCCATGCTTGGGAGTATGCACAATGGAATAGCGCGGAACGGTCGGCTGATTGTCGGCGTAGTCTTTCCGGACATGACTATCTTCCATGCCTACAAGGTGCACGACGGAGTCACTGAAATGATCGATCCGCCAGACGCCGTGGTGTCCGATGCTCGTGACGTTAACCCGTCCGGCGAGATCGTTGGATTTTTCATCGATTCCGCGAATAAGACGCATGGGTTCCTGCTCAGAAAGGGCGAGTTCACTACAATTGACTTTCCAGGGGAAGGCGTGGTCTCGACACAGGCACGCGGTATCAATCCTCAGGGCGACATCGTCGGGCTGTATGTATCTAAAGACGTCGCGGGGAAATTGCACACGCACGGATTCGTCGCAACCAGAAACAAGGACAAAGGCGAAGACGAAGAAAACTGACAGAAACAGGCAACTTGCATATCAGTTTATGACCTCATGGTTGACGCTAGCACTCCGATCCATAGTCGGGGGCGTGCTGGAGCGATCCTCCGGACGCGACCAGGCGAGCGCCCTGCTTTTTGAGAGGGACACAAGAAATGTTCCGCTCGCCCCTAAAGCTTAACTCAGGGCTTTTCTGAGGCGCTTGGTGGTCTGGAGCAGCTGGCGCTTGAGGACGTCGACTTGTTTGGAGATGGCGTGCAGCTCTTTCTTGGCCAGCACGCCTGCTTTTGCGACTTGCTGAGCCTTGCGGTCCGCTCTGCCCATTGCGGCGCCGATCTTTACTGCGACTTGCGTGAGCTTGCTCTTCTTAGCCATTTTTTATCCTCCATATTCCATTAGAGAAGAACTCATCCTATACCCTAACGGTTCTATTCGGTACCTTTTGTCACCGATTGCATAGTTTCGTGGGCCTGTGGCGCAGGAATCGGGGGTCAGGATGACTTGGCGGCTCGGTTTGTGCGATTCTTCTTTGCCACGGAAGAGCGAGGGCCCGCCAAGAAGCTGGCGGGCAGGCAAGGGACGATGCTGAAAAAATTCAAGGATTTGACGGAAAAAGAGATTCTGGCGATCGCCATCGCCGCGGAAGAAGAAGACGGGCGAATTTACGGGGAGTTCGCGGATGCGCTGCGAGACGAGTATCCTTCGACGGCGCAGATGTTCGAGGAGATGCGCGAAGAAGAGGTGGGGCACCGCGACCGTCTGTTCGCGATGTTCCGGCAGCGGTTCGGGGAACACATTCCGCTAATCCGGCGAGAAAACGTGAAGGGATTTTTGCAGAGGAGACCGGTGTGGCTGGTGCGGCCGCTGGGCGTGAACGTAGCGAGGAAGCAAGCGGAGTTGATGGAGATGGAGGCGGGGCGGTTTTACGCGCGAGCCGCGAGCAGGACGGCGGACGCTTCCACGCGGGAATTGCTGAACAAGCTCGCGGATGAGGAGAGAAAACACAAGCAGACCGCAGGAGAGCTGGAAGAAAAACACCTGACCGCGAGTGCGAAAGCGAGTGAAGCCGAATCGCATCGCAAGTTGTTCCTGTTGCAAGTCGTGCAACCTGGACTCCTAGGTCTGATGGATGGGTCGATTTCAACTCTGGCTCCGCTGTTTGCAGCGGCTTTTGCCTTCCAGAATAGCTGGAAGGCATTCCTGGTCGGCTTGGCAGCATCTGTGGGTGCTGGCATCTCGATGGGATTCTCGGAATCGCAATCCGACGACGGTTCACTGACGGGGCGAGGTTCACCTTGGTTGCGAGGAGCGATCACTGGACTCATGACTACGGCGGGAGGAATCGGACATACGCTGCCGTTTCTCATCGCCAATTTTCATGTCGCAACGCTCATCGCGGTCATTGTAGTTGCGGTCGAGCTGATGGTCATCAGTTACATCCGGCACCGCTACATGGATACGCCGTTCTTGCAGGCGGCGTTTCAGGTAATCGTGGGTGGCGTTTTGGTTTTTATCGCAGGATGGCTGATCGGCAGCGCGTAAGTAGAAATTGGAAATTCGAAACTGGAAATTAGAATTTGGAAACTCAAGATCAGTCGGAGTGTGCGGGTGCTGTGGCCGGCGCGGGGGCGTGGGAGCGGGTGCGGCCCTGAATCCAGGACTGCAGGCGATCCATATAGATGTAGACGACCGGGGTGGTGAAAAGCGTGAGCATCTGGCTGAGGATGAGGCCGCCAACGATGGTGATGCCCAGCGGACGGCGCAGTTCGGAGCCCACACCAGTGCCGAGCGCGAGCGGCATGGCACCGAGAAGAGCGGCCATGGTGGTCATTAGAATCGGACGGAAACGCAACTGGCAGGCCTTGTAGATCGCTTCGACGGGCGACAATCCTTCTTCCCTTTCCACCTGGACGGCGAAATCAATCATGAGGATGGCGTTTTTCTTGACAATGCCGATCAGAAGAATGATGCCAATGAGCGCGATGATGTTCAGATCCGATTTGATGAATTGAATGGCGAGCAGCGCGCCGATTCCAGCGGAAGGAATCGTGGAGAGAATGGTGATGGGATGAATGTAGCTTTCGTAGAGGATTCCGAGAACGATGTAGACGGCAGCGAGAGCGGTAAGAATCAGGACGGGCTGATTGGACAGCGAATCCTGAAAGGCCTGGGCGGTTCCCTGGAACGTAGCATGGACCGTGGAGGGGACGCCGATTTCGCGGCGGGCCTGCTCGATGTGCTCGACGGCCGGACCGAGCGAAGCGCCGGGCGCAAGGTTGAAGGAGAGCGTGATGGCCGGAAAAACACCCTGGTGATTGACGGAGAGGGCGGTGCTGGATGGTTCGTAGTGCGCGAACGCGCTGAGCGGGACGAGCTTGCCCGATTTTGACGGAACGTAAATGGACTTTAATGCTTCCGGGCTTTGTTGGGCGGCGGGCATAACCTCCATCACCACGTGGTACTGATTCAAGCCTTTATAGATGTTGGAAACCTGGCGCTGGCCGAAGGCATCGCCGAGGGTATTGTCGATGTCCTGGACGGCGACGCCGAGACGCGCGGCGGTATCGCGATCGATGACGATGGAGCTTTGCAAACCGTGGAGTTGCTGATCGGAATTGACGTCCCGGAGCTCAGGAATCTTGCTCAGACGCTGCTGAAGAATGGGAGCCCAATGGGTAAGGTCATTGAGATTGTCGCCCTGGAGTGTGTATTGATACTGAGCGCCGCCAAAACGGCCGCCAACGCTGAGATCCTGGACGGCCTGCAAGTAGAGGGCGGCTCCGGGAATTTTGGCAGACTTCGAACGAATGCGCGCGATGACCTGGTCCACGCTGAGCTTGCGCTCGCTGAGCGGCTTGAGCTGGCCGAACATGCGCGCGGTGCTGCCGCCACTGCCACCGCCGGTAAATGCTGTGACAGTGTCCACCGCGGGATCCTGCATGACGATGTCTGCGAATTGGCGCATCTTCTGCGACATGGCAGCGAAGGACAGATCTTGATCGCCCTGGATGAGCCCACTAAAGCGGCCGGTGTCCTGCTGTGGAAAGAAACCTTTGGGAGTTTGAACGAAGAGATAGATGTTGAGGCAAACGGTGCCGAAGGTGACCAGCAAAATCAGAAACTGATGACGGAGAACCCAGCGTAAGGAAAAATCGTAGGTGCGGAGAAGGCGGTTAAATATATTTTCGGAGAAGCGGTAGACGCGGTTGTGCCGGCCGGTCTCGTGGCGAAGAAAGCGCGCGCACATCATGGGCGTAGTCGTAAGAGAGATCAGAAGAGAGACGCCGATGGCCACGCTGAGAACAACGGCGAACTCGCGGAATAGCCGGCCGACAATGCCCCCCATGAGGAGAATCGGTATGAAGACGGCGACGAGAGAGGTGCTCATGGAAAGAACGGTGAAGCCAATTTCACTGGCGCCTTTCATGGTGGCCTCGAACGGCTTCATTCCGTTTTCCATGTGGCGAGTGATGTTCTCGATGACGACGATGGCATCGTCCACGACGAAGCCAGTGGAAATCGTGAGGGCCATGAGCGAGAGATTGTCCAGGCTGTAGTGGCAGAGGTACATGACACCGAACGTGCCAATGAGGGAAAGGGGAACGGCGACGCTGGGGATGATGGTGGCCCAGACGTTCCTCAGGAATGCAAAGACCACGAAAACCACCAGGATGATCGAGATGATCAGCGAGACTTCGACATCGTGAACAGAAGCGCGAATCGTAGTGGTGCGGTCGACGGCGACATTCAGACGGAGAGAAGGAGAGATGGAAGCGCGAAGCTGTGGGAAGAGGGCCATGATGCGGTCGACGGTCTCAATCATGTTCGCGCCAGGCTGGCGGAAGATGGCGAGGAGCACGGCAGGTTTTCCGCCGTAGAGTCCCAGGTTACGAGTGTCCTCGACGGAATCGCGGACTTCCGCAACGTCGCGCAAGCGCACCGGTGCGCCCACGTGTCCCGCAACGATTAAAGGCTGATATTCATAGGCCTTGAAAAGCTGGTCGGTATCGGTAACCGTCCAGTTTTGCTGGGAATCCGAGAGGGTACCTTTGGCGAGATTCGCGTTCGCAGACTGGAGTGATTTGCGAACGGTTTCGAGGCTGATTCCGTAGCTGTTGAGCTGATAGGGGTTCACTTCGACGCGCACAGCGGGACGCGAACTGCCCCAGGTAAAAACCTGGCCGACGCCTTCCACTTGAGCGAGCTTCTGCGCGAGGATGGAATCAGCGGCATCGTAGATCTGCGCGGGCGGAATATTTTCGGAACTCAGCGCCAGCAGCATGATCGGGGAATCGGCGGGATTGACCTTGCGGTAGCCGGGCTGACCGGGAAGATCGGCAGGAAGCTGGCTGCGGGCGGCGTTGATGGCGGCTTGGACGTCGCGCGCGGCAGCATTGATGTCGCGGTTGAGGTCAAATTGGAGAGTAATGCTGGTGGAGCCGAGCCCGCTCGAGGAAGTCATCTGCGTGACGCCGGCGATGCGGCCGAACTGGCGCTCGAGGGGCGTAGCGACGGCGGAGGCCATGGTTTCCGGGCTGGCGCCCGGCAGGCCAGCGCCGACACCGATGGTGGGAAAATCGACCTGCGGCAGCGGGGCGACAGGCAGGAAACGAAACGCAACCGCGCCAGAGAGAAAGATGGCGAAGGTGAGCAGCGAGGTGGCTACGGGCCGGCGAATGAAAGGCGCGGAGAAATTGGAAGAAAAGTTCACGGCTCAGTCTCCGGGCGCCGGCTCTTCGATCGGATTTCCGATGTGCCAGGAGAAGCGGTGCGCCAGCCAATCAAAAGCCAAATAAATCACCGGCGTGGTGTACAGGGTCAGCAACTGGCTGAGGATGAGGCCCCCGACGATGGTGATGCCGAGGGGACGGCGCAATTCCGAACCAACGCCAGAGCCCAACGCGAGCGGCAAACCGCCGAGCAACGCGGCCATGGTAGTCATCATGATGGGCCGGAAGCGCAGCAAGCAAGCTTCATAGATGGCGTCGAGCGGTGACTTCCCTTCCTTGCGCTCGGCTTCGAGAGCGAAGTCAATCATCATGATGGCGTTTTTCTTGACAATGCCGATAAGCAGGATGATACCGATCAAGGCGATGACGCTGAACTCCGTGCGGCAGAGGAGCAAGGCGAGGATCGCGCCGACGCCGGCGGACGGGAGCGTCGAAAGAATCGTGATGGGATGAATGTAGCTTTCGTACAGGATGCCGAGAACAATGTAAACAGTGATCAGCGCGGCGAGGATGAGGATGGGTTCATTTGCCAGGGATTTGAGAAAGGCCGCGGCGGTGCCCTGAAAGGTGGCCTGGATGCTGGGCGGCATGTTTAGTTGCTGCCTGGCACCGTTGATGGCATTGACGGCGTCACCGAGGGCGGCGTTGGGAGCGAGGTTGAAGGAAAGCGTGACGACGGGAAACTGGCCTTGATGGTTCAGCGCCAGGGCGGCGGCGCCGGGCTCGAAACGGGTGAAGGCACTGAGGGGCACCTGCTGGCCAGAGGAGGAACGGACGTAAATACTTTTGAGCGAATCCGGGTTCTGCTGAAATTGTGGATCGACTTCGAGGACGACGTGATACTGGTTCAGTTGCGTGAAGATCGTGGAGACCTGGCGCTGGCCGAAGGCGTCGTAGAGGGTGTTGTCAATATCAGCCGGGAGAATGCCGAGCCGAGAGGCGGTGTCGCGATCGATGACGAGATTGGCGACAAGGCCCTGATTCAATTGATCGCTGGCGACGTCACGAAGTTCCGGGAGCGATTTGAGCTTGTCGATAAAACGCGGCGTCCAATAGGCCAGTTCCCTGGCGTCGACGTCCTCCAGGCTGTATTGAAATTGCGTGCGGCTGACGCGATCCTCGACGGTTAAATCTTGGATGGGTTGCAGAAAGAGGGAGATACCGTCGACTTTGGCAAGCTCGGGCTGGAGGCGCCGGATTACGTCGGAGGCATTGATTCTGCGCTGGGCAAGCGGCTTGAGATTAATCTGGATGCGGCCGCTGTTGAGCGTGGTATTCGTGCCGTCGACGCCGATGAAGGAAGAAAGACTCTCGACCGCAGGGTCTTTGAGGATGATATCGGCGAGAGCCTGCTGGCGCTGCGCCATGGAAATGAAAGAAACATCTTGCGGGCCCTCGGAAACGCCGAGGATGACGCCGGTATCCTGGACGGGAAAGAACCCCTTGGGAACGTAGATGTAGAGGAGGATTGTGCCGACGAGAGTGGCGACGGTGATGAGAAGTGTCGTGGTGCGATAGCGCAGGACAAATTGCAAAGTCCGGCCGTAGAAAGAAATGACGGAATTGAAGGCATCCTCGGACTTGCGATAGAACCAGCTTTCATCTTCCTTTTTCTGATGGCGTAGAAGCTTGGCGCACATCATGGGCGTGAGGGTGAGCGAGACGACGGCGGAGACGAGAATGGTAACGGCCAGGGTGATAGCAAATTCGCGGAAAAGGCGGCCGACGATATCGCCCATAAAAAGAAGAGGAATGAGGACGGCGATGAGCGAGACGGTGAGAGAAACGATGGTGAAGCCGATTTGCTCGGAACCTTTCAGCGCGGCTTGCAGCGGCGACTCGCCTTCTTCGATGTAGCGGCTGATATTTTCGATCATGACGATGGCGTCGTCGACGACGAAGCCGGTCGAGATAGTGAGCGCCATGAGGGAAAGATTGTTGAGGCTGTAGCCGAGCAGATACATCACGCCGAAGGTGCCGATGAGGGAAAGCGGAACGGCGACGCTGGGAATGATGGTGGCGCGGATGCTGCGGAGAAAAAGAAAAATCACCATCACGACGAGCGCGATGGTGAGCACCAGAGTGAACTGCACGTCATCCACGGAGGCGCGGATGGTGGTGGTGCGATCGGTGAGAATGTCCACTTGGACGGCAGCAGGAAGAGCGGCCTGGAGCGCCGGGAGCAGTTTCTTCACGCGGTCGACGACGGCGATGATATTCGCGCCGGGCTGGCGCTGGATGTTGATGATGACCGCGGGGTCTCGATTGGCCCAGGCGGCTTGCTTTACGTTTTCCACGCCGTCGATAACCGCGGCGACATCGGTGAGGCGAACGGGCGCGCCATTGCGATAGGCGATGATGAGGGGGCGGTAGCTCTCAGTAGAGATGAGCTGATCGTTCGCGCCGATGGTGTAGGCCTGATGCGGGCCATCGAAAGTGCCTTTGGCCTGGTCCACGTTGGCCTGACCGAGGGCGGTGCGCAAATCTTCCAGACTCATACCATAAGAAGCGAGCGCGGTGGGATTCGCCTGGATGCGCACGGCGGGGCGCTGGCCGCCACTGATGCTGACGAGCCCGACCCCGGAAAGCTGCGAGATTTTCTGCGCAAGAGTCGTATCAGCGAGATCTTCAACTTTGGGAAGCGGCAAGGACTTAGAGGTGAGGGCGAGAGTCAGAATCGGGGCGTCCGCGGGATTAATCTTGCTGTAGATCGGTGGATTCGGGAGCCCCTGGGGAAGAAGATTGGATGCGCTGTTGATGGCGGCTTGCACTTCTTGTTCGGCGATGTCGATGTTCAGGTCAAGATTGAATTGCAAGGTGATGATAGAGCTGCCGAAAGAGCTCGTCGAAGTCATCTGATTCAGGCCGGGAATCTGCCCGAACTGGCGCTCGAGCGGCGCGGTGACAGAAGAGGCCATGACGTCGGGGCTGGCGCCGGGGTAAAACGTTTGCACCTGGATGGTGGGGTAATCGACCTGCGGTAAAGCCGAGACGGGGAGTTGCCGGTAGGCAACGAAGCCTACGAGGAGGACGCCGACCATGAGGAGGGTGGTGGCGACCGGCCGCAGGATGAACGGCCGTGACGGATTCATCGCGGAGAGCCTCCGGCACGGCCCTTCGAGGGGTTGCCAGCTTGCGGTGTACCTTGGCCGGATGTCGAAGGCGCGGGAGCTCGACCCGAACCACTCGCGCCCGGCGCAGTGCTGGGATTGATTTTGGTGCCATCCTGCAGCTTGTCTTGGCCGTCGATGACCACGACGTCGCCCGGATTCAAGCCGGCGCTCAGGCCGACGCTATTGCCGGTGGTTTGCGCAATGGTGACGGTACGAATCTTTGCGGTGTTGTCGTTTCCGGCGGCATAGACGTAGGTTCCCTGGGGGCCGCGCTGAATCGCAGCGGCAGGAACAACGGTGAGATCTCGTTTGATGTCCACGAGAAGGTGCACGTTGACAAATTGGTTCGGGAAGAGCGCATTGTCTTCATTGCTGAAAATGGATTTGAGCTTGTAAGTTCCCGTGGTCACGTCAATCTGGTTATCAATAGTCTGGAGTTTTCCGGTGGCGATTCTTGCGGTGTCGTCGCGGTCAAAGGCCTCGACGGGAAGCAGACTGCCAGAACGCAGTTTGGTCATCACTTGAGGAAGTTGATCCTGCGGCAGGCTGAATATCACCGAAATAGGCTGGAGCTGGGTGATGACGAGGAGCCCATTCGTGTCGGAAGCATGCACGATGTTACCCGCATCCACGAGACGAAGGCCGATGCGCCCGCTGATCGGCGCGGTGATATGGGAGTAAGTGAGCTGGAGTTTGGCGTTGTTGATCTGAGCTTGATCCGAGGCAATCGCTCCATCGAACTGGCCGACCAGTGCGGCCTGGGTGTCAAGCTGCTGCTGGGCAATCACGCCTTCCTTGAAGAGAAGTTTGAACCGTTCGAGATTTACTTCGGCGTCTCTGCGCTGGGCCTGATCCTTGGCAAGCTGCCCCAGGGCCTGTTCCAGCTGGACCTGGAAGGGACGTGGGTCAATCTGCGCGAGAAGATCGCCTTCGTGGACGAATTGACCTTCCTTGAAGGCGACACTGATGAGCTGGCCATCGACGCGGCTGCGCACGGTGACGGTGTTGAAGGCGGTGACCGTGCCGAGGCCGTTAAAATAGACGGGCAAGTCTCCGCGCTGAGCGGTAGCAACGATCACCGGCACTACGAAGCCGCCAGCGCCTGCCCCGCCCCGCCCCTTGGCTGCGGCGCCTGGAGCGGCTGAGTCGGCGGCCTGGCTGGAAGAACGCGCACCACGGAAATACCAGACTCCTACGGCGATCACGCCAAGAATCAGAATCCAAAGCCACCAGCGCGCCTTAGAGCGCGTAGAACTCCGTGGAGCCTCGACGCCGCGTGCGCCGGGTTCGGGAAGGTCTATGGACTTGAGTTGGCCCATCCGTTCGCTCCTGTTAGATAGCACGCTTGTGCAAGATAGTCTGTCCAATGCAGGTCATTCGCCGTAGGCGCAGGCGACTCCCTCGTCTAACCTGGCGGCCTGCTGGAAATACAGCCTACGCCTAAATAAGACGGCTTTTGAAGGCGAAAGGTTACTAAACGCTCTCGACTTCCGGGGCAGGAAGAATGCCTTGCCCTGTCCAACTTACGGGATGCGGAAAGAACGGGGAAAACATAGACTATTGCGGAACATCCAGGGCCCGCAAGATTGGTATGGAGTTCGAATCGCCTGGGAGAAACGACGCATGTTTAAAGGCCTGATTTTGGGAATTTTGCTGACGGTGCTGCTGATCGCGGGAGGCGTTTATCTCTATTTCTCAACGGGACGCGCACCCATGGCGACGAAGGCGCCGCCCATGCCGTTCGAAAGCAAGCTGGCGAAGTTAGGTCTGCACGCGTATCTCGATAAGCTGCCTCATCCTGAGCCGCAGGTTCCCGCCGATGAAGCGAATCTGCTGCACGGCGCGAAAATCTACAAGGAAAACTGCGCCGTTTGCCACGGATTCCCCGGAGAGGAAAAGTCCGCGATCGCAAAAGGCATGTATCCTGCGCCGCCACAGCTCTTTCACGGAACAGGCGTAACGGACGACGAAGCGTGGGAGTCTTATTGGAAGGTGGAGAACGGCATTCGAATGAGCGGCATGCCAGGATTCAAAGACGCATTGAGCGAGACGCAGATCTGGCAGGCCACCGTGCTGGTGAAGAATGCGGACAAGATTTCCGAAGCCGTGAAAAAAGAACTCACGGCGGGCGCGAGTACTCCCATGGAAATGGCAATGCCCCCGAGCAACCCCGCGCCGAAAAAGAAATAAATTGAACTCGGCAATTAAAGAAGAAAGTTGAGTGCCGGCAAAGCAGGCCAGCTTGAACAGAGATAAATTCGCGCTTGGCTTGCAATTCGATCAGGGTTGAGCTGCCCCGCGCTGTGCCGCTATCAGCGAATACAAAACGGGCATCACCAGAAGCGTGATCAGCGTCGAAAGCACAAGGCCGCCGATCACCGCAAGCGCAAGTGGTTTCTGCAACTCCGCGCCCGAACCCAGGCCCAGAGCCAGCGGGAGCAATCCGAAAAGAGTAGCGAGCGTAGTCATCAAGATGGGCCGAACACGAACGCGGCCCGCGCGCACCAAGGCTTCTTCCAGCGGCAGGCCTTCTTCCCGAAGCTTCTGCACATACTCAAAGAGAATGATGCCGTTCTTGACGACGAGACCGATCATCAGAATCAAACCCATGAACGAGGAGACATTGAGCGGCGTCCCCGTGAGTTTGAGCATGGCAAAGACTCCGACCAGCGACAACGGAGCAACGGCCAGGACGACGATGGCAGGACGAAAGCTTCGGAATTGAATGACGAGAACGGTAAACACCGCGGCCAGCGCGAGAGCCATGACGGCGAGGAGCTCGCGGAATGAAGTTTGCTGGCTTTCGTACTGGCCGCCGATTTCGTAGGTCACGCCAGCAGGCATCGGCGTCTGCCGCAGCAACTGGCGCACGTCTCCCACGACACCACCGAGGTCGCGATTTTCCAGGCGCGCCGTCATAGCAATCATGAGACGCTGATTCTCCCGGCTCAGCTGGGAGGCGGCGCGTACCTGCGTGACGTCAGCAAGCGATTCAAGCGGCACGATGGTTCTTGAGGCGGTGACGACCGGAAATTGGCGAATGCCGTCGTAGTTGAAGCGCAAGCTATCCGGAAAGCGCACCCGAATATCAATGGCGCGATCCGTTTGGCGAAGAGACGTCTCGGTGAGACCCAGAAGGCCCGCCCTCACCTGCTGCGAAACTTGTTCGACGGACAATCCATTGCGGCCCGCGCGGGCCGGGTCCACATGGAACACAATTTCCGGATTTCCTTTTTGAATGGCTTTGTAGTCCACGAGGCCGGGGATTTTTTCCATGCGCGGACCCAGTTGATCCACAATGCGCTCCAGCGTGGGCTCATCGTCACCGAAAAGTTTGACTTCCACCGGCTCGGGCGAACCTTCGAGGTCGCCAATCATGTCTTGCAGAATCTGGGGGAACTCGACAATCACACCGGGGGCGCTCTGCTCGATTTGCGAGCGAAGATCGCTGATCACTTCGCTCGTGGCCCGGTGGCGCTCGGAGCGTGGCTTCATTTTCACCAAAATGTCGCCGCGATTCTGCTCGGTGACGAACAGGCCCAACTCGGCTCCCGTGCGGCGCGAAAATGATGCGACTTCGGGAATTTTCTTGATGCGATCCTCGAAGCCGCGGACAATCTTGTCGGTCTCGGCGAGGGACGTTCCGGGCGGGGTCCAATAGTCCACGACGAAGCCGCCTTCATCCATTTCGGGCAGGAATCCGGTTTCCAGGCGCGAGTACAGCAAAATACCAAGCGCGACCATCGTAACCGCCGCACCAACAATCCACCAGCGATGCACCAACGACCAACGCACCCCGCGCTCATACTTTCGAAGCACCGGGTCGATGAATTTGTCGGCGGAAGGTTTATGGGCCCTTCCGGAAAGACAACGTTCGGAGAGCAGCGGAATCAATGTGACGGCAAAAA
>JBARRT010000055.1:0-2480 GCA_049644365.1 Candidatus Acidiferrum sp.
GCCTAAACGTTTCCTGACCCCTGGTCACGTGTCGAATACACGGCTTGCCCTTCTTGCAGGCTATTGAATTTCGGCTTAGAAGAGTCGCTGCGGGGGAGTAGGGGCGATGCTGGTGGCGGTACCGAACTTCAACTGCGGATGAAATCAAACTTAGGCGACACAAGTTGGATGCGTAGTGCCGGGAAACGATTCGAAATCTTGCAAACCTCCGCATCGATGCGGAACAGGTTAGACTCGAATACGAGGCAAAGCCGTCCGAGATCGAGTTCGCGCCGCGCCCAAGGGCCCTAGCTGTGCTGGTGTGACAGATGCCACAACGAACGGCACGTGAACCCGGCCGCTAAATGCCGGGGCAAAATATGTTAGCCTAACTTCCACAGTTCGCTGAACAAGATCCTTTATTTGCGGGGAGTTACGATTTCATTCCGTCACTATCGCTCGTGCCAGGTCTTCACCGGTTTCATCACCTCCATCGGAATCTTGAGCGTGGCGTAGATCTCCTTGTGCACTGGCTCCGGGGTGGTAGCTTTTCGGATCTTTAAAATCTTTCCGTTGAGGGTCGGCAGAACGATGGTGACCACCTGGTGGGTGCTGAGTTGCTGGCGGAGGGTCCACCACGAGGTATGGATGTCGCGGTCCAGGAATCTCTTCTCCGTGGCCACCAGCAGATGGTAGGCCAAGACACAGAGGAAGATGTGGGTCTGGGTGCGATCTTGCAAATGGTGGAAGATGGGCCGCTCCAGCAAGGGACTCTTCATAGCACGAAAGGCGGCTTCCACTCGGGTGAGCAACATGTAGGTGCGCCAGATCTCATCGGCCGTCAGATCCTGGCGGTCGGTCTTCATCACATAACCGCCATCCAGTTTTTTCGCGATCGCTTTCTTGTCCACATCCTCCTGCCAGGAGAAGCTCTTGCGCTCGGCGTCATACTCGATCCGGTAGTAGCGGGCCACTCGCGGGTAGCGCTCCTTAAGCCGGCCCATTGCCTCGGGGATCTTCTCGGTTCTTTTTAAGCGCCCTTTCTCAACCCGTGTTTGTAATGCCTCCAGATCCTCCTTCAACTGCTGCTCCTGCTTTTCTCGGATGGCCCGATCCTTGGCCTCGCGTCCTTCACTGACACAAAGAAGAAAGACTTCATCCCCCTTCTGCCGACGCTTGATGCGAACCTGGGATTTCTTCTGATCCGGATTGCGCGGCGAAGGCTTGCGTATCACCTCTTCCCAGTCGGCGTCCTTCTCGAACTCCGCCAACCAGGCAGTCCTCTCCGATTGTCGGCAGGCTACCAGGTAGTGATACCCGTGGGCGCGAATCTGTTTCAGGTTCTCCTCATAAGCCATGCCTCGGTCCACCACCACCGTCGAGCCGGGTTTGTTGCCCGTCCGCTTCTCCAAACTTGGCAACATTTCTTCCACCGTGCTCCGGTCCTGGCGATTGCCCTCGAACACTTCGTGGGCTTTGGGAAAACCGTCCTGATCCAGCACCAGCCCCACCAGCACTTGCTTACAATCCGGCCGTTTATCGCGCCAATAGCCGCGCTTGGCCTGCCCATTGCTCTCTGCCTGTCCCTCGAAATAGCTCGAGGTCAGATCGTAGAGGTACAGTGTGTTGTCCAGGCTAAACAGAGTCTTCTCTCGTTCCCCCAGTTCTCGCTCGATCAGTTCCCGATGGGGATGGAGTCGGTCCAGATTGCGGTATAGGCTTTCATCGTTCAAGTCGGAAAAATCCGCGCCCACAATGTCGGCCAGCGCAGTGCTCCGAATCCAATCGGGCATGGCATGCTCGGACAAAGGGAAGATCAGACGGTTGAGCGTCATCGCTTCACTCAGCAGGCAGGCTCGGTGCGATAAACCCGCCGCCTGTAAGATCTCGTTCAACCCCAGCTGTCCCCACATCTGATGTCCCACATGCACGGCTCCGGCTTCGCGAGCTTCTTCCAGGCTCACTCGCTCGCTGTCGACGGCGACTGCGGCTGGGGTGCTGGTCTGGGATGACGCCGAGCGCGGCTTTCGTCCGCTTTTCTCCACCAGGGAGGGAAGCGCCGCATCCGCGGGGCTCAGCGAGAGCTGTCCCGCCAAGCCGGCTTGCATTCGGTGCGCTAGGTCCAGCCAGTGCTGGCGGGGAGCTGGCGCCAGACTGCCGAGCGAACAAAAGATCTTTTGCCGAGGACCTTCGGGAGTGCTTACGGATTCGACAAGGAGATAATTATCGTAGGTTTTTCCCTTGTACGTTTTGCGGGTCTTGCGAATGTACACAGGACACTACATACAACATATTATCGTCATAATGCAAGGGAATACCGACATTAATTCGTCACTATTTTGACTCGTCAACAACTTTTGTTAAAAACAAGGAACTTCCGCCTCGGGATATCCCGAAATCGGCAAAATACCGTGGAAGTTAGGTTAGCGGTTTCAGAATTCTACCGGTACACGGTGAGGTCGGAATCTCCACATCGAATCACGAACCAGTGGGTGGGATTG
>JBARRT010000056.1:0-28765 GCA_049644365.1 Candidatus Acidiferrum sp.
GACCAAAGCAGTTGGGTCTGCACCGCGGGAAGTGCTCCCCAAAAAGACGACGTCGTAAACGAAATCTCAGTAAACGGCACTCCCCCAATAGCCGGTGAGATCGCCTTCCGGTTCTTCCCTGCCACCGGCGTGCAGAAGCAGTTCCTCTACGCCAACTGGTCGCGCCTATCAAACAACGGCGACGCTCATATCGATTACGAGTTCAACCAGGCGGACCCCTCGACGAGTCATGTCCCCGGCTGCCCGAAAATGCCTATCCGCACGCCCGGCGACTTCTTAGTCTCATTTGACACACAATTTGGAGGCAAAATTATCAACGTTAGCGCCTTCACGTGGAACGGCACTACTTTCGTGCCGCTCTCCGTTGGGAGTCAGGGGATTCTTTGGGACGCCGCGGTAAACACGGCACCCAGCATCACCGGACTAACGGCCACCGGAACCAACCTCTTCGGCGAACTTGCCCTCAATGTCAGCGATACAATCGGAGAAATCCCCTGCAACAAGGTTCTTTTCGTGGCCATGAAGACGCGGGCTTCGACCTCATTGAGCGCCGAACTAAAGGACCGTACCAGGGTCAAGCCGGTTAATTTCACCATCTTCAATCCTGCAGGTGCGAATGCCAGCGGCAACGCCGCGGCGGCCCAAATCCAAGACAGGCTTCTGGCAATCAATCAGACGCTACCGGCAGCCACGCCTGCCACTTGCACACAAGGCGTTTGCAGCTCGCAGTCCGGGATCGGATCCACGAGCAACCGCAACCAAGTCCTGAATGTAGCGGTTCCGCCTCCCGGTGGCAACGTTCTGAGGGCGAACGTGCTTAGCGCGTCGAGCACGAGCACGGTTGATTCGACAACGAACACGGCGACCGATACAGGCGTTGCCGAGTCGGCCGGAGTCAACCTCGTGGGTGGACTGGTCACTGCGGACGTGGTGCGGGCAGTGGCTACTGCACAAGCATCTGCCTTTAATTCGTCTTTCAGTTCAGCGGGATCGGCTTTTAAGAACCTGGTCGTTAACGGCGCCCAGGTGAATAACGTCAACCCGAACACAACGATAGACCTGCCCGCGGCCCAGTTCGGAGCCGGCAGTTTTGTCAAGCTCTTCGAGGAGATCGGGTCTAGTTCCCAGCCTCCGCCTGGTCAGCTCGCTGGCGGGACCTTCGCCGCCGACCTGACCGTTAACATGATCAGGGTTCACATTACTGGCCTGGGGCTAACCGTCGATGCCATTGACGTGGTGGTTTCACATGCTCAGGCGCACGCCGACTTCCCGCAGCCCGCTGGATGTCCCTCGCTGGTGGGAACGGTAAGCGGGAACGCCACGATCGTTAATGAGCAGACCAATCCGTCGGAACTACCGGTAGTAGTTGGCTTCGTGAGCATTCCGCCGCAGGGCGGGCATGATCATCAGGACCTAGACCAGCTATCTACCTTGGTAGTGAGCAGCGGAACCTCGGTGAGCGACAGTGCTGGTACCGTTCTCGCCGCCAGTAGCAACTCGACGAGTTTCGCGAAGGCGCAAAATGTTTGCGTGGTCCCGGTGAATGGTCCGTGTACGGTGTTCGCCAGCGTGATCATTTCGCAAGCCAACAGCTCCTCAGGTGGCGGAATATCTTCATCCGACGCGCAAGGCACGAGTCTGCTTGGACTCTCAGTCGGAGGCATGTCAGTGGGCGACAATCCTCCGCCCAACACGACTATCCTGGTGCCCGGGATCGGCTCGGTCACCTTCAACGAGCAGACCTGCGATGGCGGAGGCGTTCCACCATGTTCTGGCGCCACCAGCAGCGGTATACGGGTACGCGCGATCCATGTGATCATTGACAACCCAAATGCTTTGGGCGTTCCCCAAGGCGCGGACGTCATAGTGGGCGAGGCGCACGCCGACTCATCTCACCCGTGACACCTCTAAGCGCACGAAAAGAGAGCCCGGCACGAAGCCGGGCTCTCTTTTTGCACGCAAGCAAGTGGACGAGTGGTTGGCCACTCGGAAACCGAGGCTGCAGTACGCGCAACGGTCAGCGGATCTTGAATGTAACTTGGATGGCGACTTGGCAAGTGACGGGAGTACCGTCGGGCCCATCAGCGGGCTTAAACCGCCAGTTTTTGACCGCCTCAATGGCTTGCCGTTCCAGTCCGGAGCCAGGTCCCTTCACTACCTGAACGTTTTCCGCTCGGCCGTCCGCAGTTACGACAACCTTTAGAACCACGATTCCACCGATCTTGGCCTTGCGCGCTTCTTCGCTGTAAGAGGGTTGCGGGCAGTAGAGGCAACGGGGCGCTGTAACGCCACCGATGCCAGCTTGTGCGATTCCGGCTGACCGCAACCCGGGTGCCCCGCCCATATCAGTGCCAAGAGCGCCGTCCGGCTCTCCGGAACCTTGAGCCGCTAGTCGCTGCACCGTTTCCTTGAAGAGCTTATATTCGTCCGAGATGGCGAAAAGCGCGGCGTCTGGCTCCTGCCTCGCAAGCTCGGTGACACGAACCGTCTGCACACCGTAACGGGGATCCGTGCGCTTAGTCAGTAGATTGATTCTGAGGTCTTCGGAATACCAGGATTCGGTGACGATGGTGAGTGGGCGATCATTGCCGAGCGCTCCCGGCGGGTAGGTTTGGCTAATCCGCTCTCCGCGAACGGCAAGCCCCTCGATAGTATCGGAGCCGATGTTCTCCTTGGAAGTTTCCGGTTTACTGGACACAGTTTGCGTGGAGGGAGCGGCGGTTGGAACTGGTGAGCCTACAGTCCATTGCCTTGCCGTTTTAGTGAGGGGGAATACGTTTGTTCTGGTTCTTGTGGAGGGGTCGTAGAGTTCAATGCGGGTTAATCTGGGTTCGGCGCCCCCGACGGGATTGATCCAGTTTCGCGCCTCGTTCCGCGTTCGCCCTAGGTGATCGCGAGCGTCAAGGTTGTAGGTTTTGTGGGTGATGAGGGTGCCGTCCTGGAGCTGATTGACCAGTTCAAGCTCGACTTTGGCGGAGAAAGGCAGGCCGGACACCGCGGGGATGTGCTCGCCGTACATCCACTCGGCAACCCTTCCGTCTCCGGGAGTGCTGACGGTAGAGGTGACGGTCGATTGAGAAAAGCCAGCCCGTGCGCAGCAGAAGGCAAAAAGGAGGACTACGAGCCTGAGCGGAACGCGCATTGCGAAAGCTCCCAGTCAGGAGACAGGATCAGGAGCGAGTATAGCATCAGGGGCGCTCGTCTGAAGGGAAGATACCGTTTCGGGTGAGACGGGCGGACCAGTTCGCATAAGCGGGGGAGAGACAAGGCGAGGGGCGGTTTGGCGGGGAATAAGTCAGGCGACGGAAAATTGAAATCAGAAACTAGAAATCAGAAATTAGGAAAAAAGTTGAGCCGAAGCTCCCCTCGCAACTCGGGGTAAACAGGGCAAGCCGGTCGGAATGACAACGGAAGAGAAAGGCGAAGAGCCCAGCCTCAAAGACCGGCCGAGAGATCCAGCCTGAAGAGAAGGAAAGAAAAGAGAGATATCTCTCTGCGCAGGCCGACGCGTTCGCAGGAGCGAACGCGGAAGAAAAAGCGTCGGCCTGCTTCGTTCGAAATGACGGTGGTCGATAGGCGGCGTTGGGAAAAACCCGGGCCGCTCCGGTCGGAATGACCGCCGAAAGAGTGGAAGAGTGAAAAAGAAAAACAGGCGAAGAGACTGGACTTAGCCGGCGGCGGCTTCGCCGATTTCGGCGGGTTTGCGGTGTTCGCGGATGAGGGTGATGAGGGCCTGGGCGGCGCGGGGGAGGCTGCGGTCGCGGCGATAGACGAGGCCGAGTTCGCGCCAGAGGTCCACACCTTCGACGGTAAGGAGCTTGACTTCGCCGGCCTTCACATAGTCTTTTGCAAAACTCTCGCTGATGATGGAGAGGCCGGCATCGGCGGCGACGAAGCGTTTGATCATGCCGATGCTCGGCAATTCCATGGTCACGTGGAGGCGCGCGCGGTAGGGGCGAAAGAGTTTGTCCAGCACCTGGCGCGTGAAGCCGGTACGCGGAAAAATGAGCGGCTGTCCGGCGACCTCCGCCAGAGTAATTTTCGAACGATGCGCGAGAGGATTTTTCGCGCTGACCATGAAGCGCAGGCGGTCCTTGTAAATGTGGTGCACTTTCAAGTTGGGCGCCTTGATGGGCAACGTGACGATGCCGACGTCGATGGAGCCATCTTCGACGCGCTGCAGAATCTTGTGGCTGAAATTGCGGTAGATGCTGATGTGCACGAGCGGATAGCGGCGCTGAAACTCGGCAAAAATATTGGGGAGCAGGTAGAGGCAGGTGGCTTCGTTGGCGCCGAAAACGATGGGGCCTTGCACTACGTTGCCGCGGTCCGCGACCACCTGGACGGATTCGTCGCGCATGCGAAGAAGCTTTTCTGCGTATTCGAACAGAACTTCACCGGCGGGAGTCAACTCCACGGACTTGGCGGAGCGGTCGAGAAGCCTGGCCTTGTACGCCTGTTCGAGCTGGCGGATCTGGGCGCTGACAGCGGATTGGGAGCGAAATACTTTCTGGCCCGCACGGGAAAAACTCTTGAGTTTAGCGACGTAAACGAAAGTTGTAAGTTGATCGAAGTCCATAGTCAGATCGCCAGGCAGGGATTATAACGGATTCCCCCTGCCGGATGCGGGGCTATTAACCTTCCTTTCAGACGTGAATTGCCGCTTGCGAGATGGGGGCAACAACCGGAGCGGGCAACAAATCGCGACGTTGCGCAAGCTGGGCGAGGACGGGGTTCCAGGTGGCCTCGATGGTCCCTTGAAAATGGACCGGTTGCACACGCAGAAGCGGCAGAGCGCCGCGGCGCGAGAGCAAACGCGCAGCGCGAGGACTCGCGGTGAAATGCGCGTGTTCCTCAAGGGCGCGGCGCAGCCAGGACTGCTCATCGGAGTCCGTCTCGGCGAGTTGGACGAAATCGCGGTGCAGCACGTCCTCGGCTTCGGCGCGCAATACGTAAGCAAGGCCGCCGGTCATGCCCGAGCCAAAATTGAGGCCGAGTGGTCCAAGGATCATGGCAATTCCACCGGTCATGTACTCGCAACCGTGCTGGCCGACGCCTTCGACGACGGCGAGCGCGCCGCTATTGCGGACGGCGAAGCGTTCACCGGCGCGGCCGGCGATAAAGAGCTGACCGGAGGTGGCACCGTAGAGAACGGTATTACCGGCAAGGACATCGCCACGGCGCGAAGCGGCGGGACCGGCGGCGATGGCAATCGTTCCGCCGGACAATCCCTTGCCGACATAATCGTTGGCCTCGCCATTTAACTTCAGCGTGACGCCCGCCACCAGGAACGCGCCGAAACTCTGGCCGGCAGCGCCATGAAATTGCTGGCTGATTTCTTCGTTCCCAGCGTGTCCGGAATTCCGGCGGCGCATGAGTTCGCCGCTAAGACCCGTGCCAACACTGCGGTCGGAATTTTGAATGGGCTGAGATTCGTTTTGCAATGCGAGCGAGGCATGGAAATGAATGCTGTCTTCCAGCACAGGCACGTGAAAACCGGGCTCTTGCTGCGGCGCAATCCGGTTCGAGTGCGAGATCGGGATCACCAGCAGCGGATCCATGCCGGAACGCGCGCTGAGACGGTCATACCAGCCGGTGAGCTCACTCAGCGAGCGAACGCCGAGTTGCGCGAGGCGGCTTCGAACTTCTTCGGCGAGGAAACGAAAATAGGCAACAACCATTTCTGGCTTGCCTTGAAAACGCGCGCGCAGCGTTTCGTCCTGCGTGGCAATGCCGACGGGGCAGGTATTCAGATGGCACTGCCGGGCCATGACGCAGCCGATGGCCAGGAGAGAAGCGGTGCCGAAACCGAATTCGTCCGCGCCGAGAATGGCGGCAAGCACGACGTCACGCGCAAATTTCAGGCCTCCGTCCACGCGGAGAGAGAGACGTGAACGGAGACCCGCGCGAACCAGTGTGTCGTGCGTTTCGCGCAAACCAATTTCCCAGGGAAGCCCGGTGTTCTTGATGGAAGTGAGCGGCGAGGAGCCCGTGCCGCCATTGTGGCCGCTGATGGTGATGACGTTCGCACCGGCCTTGGCGACTCCGGCGGCGATGATGCCGACGCCCGAACCGGAAACCAGCTTTACGCCAATGCGGGCGCGCGGATTCACGGCGCGCAAGTCGTGGATCAACTGCGCGAGGTCTTCAATGCTGTAAATATCGTGATGCGGCGGCGGCGAAATCAGCGGAGTGCCGGGAGTGGCGTGCCGAATGCGCGCGATGTATTCGCTGACTTTGCGCGCAGGCAACTGGCCGCCTTCACCGGGCTTGGAGCCCTGGGCCATTTTGATTTCGAGTTCTTCGGCGTGGACAAGGTAGTCCGCGGTGACGCCAAATCGCGCGGAGGCCACCTGCTTGATCTTGTTTGCCGCAGCAGGCTCGAAGCGATAGGTGTTGGGATCTTCGCCGCCTTCGCCCGTATTGCTGCGGCCGCCCAACTGATTCATGGCCAGCGCCAAAGTGCGATGCGCTTCCGGGCTCAAAGAACCCAGCGACATCGCTTGGGTGCTGAAGCGCTTGACGATGGATTCGAGCGGCTCGACTTCGCCGATTGGCACGGCCGTGTCGGGAATGGTGTCCAGCAAATCGCGCAGGAAGACCGGACCCTGGTGCTCCGCCAATTCTTCAAAGGCGGAATATGTTTTGGCATTGGGCGCGCGGACGTGAGCGTGAAGACGGCGCACGACTTCCGGCGAACTGGCATGAAGCTCGGCGCCCTTTCGGAAGCGATAGAGACCCGCGTCGGACAGTTCCTCCATATCGCCAGAGAACGCGGCCTGGTGCATGCGCAGGTAGTCCGCGAAAAGGCTGTCCAGCGATTTCTGGCCGGGAAAGTCGGCGGCGTCTTCGAAGAATTCGGCGCACAACTCTTCGGAGAGGCCAACGACCTCAAACAAATGGCTGTTGCGATAGCTGGCCAGCGTCGAAACGCCCATGCGGGCAAGAACTTTGCGCAGGCCTGCGTTCATAGCGATGCGCATCTTTTCCGCGCCGCCAGACTCGAGCGACTCGGCGAACTGATCGGCAAGATACGGTACGACGGCAGTGGCTCCGGCGGCGACGAGCAGGGCGACATGATGAGTGTCAAATACCTGAGCGGATTCGACGATCAGAGGCACATCCCAAGAGCCCTCGTTGACCATCGTTTTCCATACGGCAGCGGTTGCAAGCAGAGCAGGAAGCGGAGCGCGACCCTCGTCAATTCCTCGATCGGTGAGGAGGAGGAGTCCCGGGCGCACGCTGCCGCTCAGAGGGGTAGTGGAAAGCTGAGCAAAACTGCAGCGCGCCCCCGGAACTCCAGTTGCGGAGGAAAACGTAAAATCGATTTTTTGTACGGGGCCAAGGATCGCGCCCAACTGAGTCAGTTGCGCTTCCGTGATGACCGGGCCGGGCAGCGTGACCCCCTCTTTTAATGAAACATCGAGAGACATCACGTGGGTTTCGCGCAGCGGATCAATGGGAGGGTTGGTGACCTGAGCGAAGCGCTGTTTGCAGTAGTCCCAGAGCGACCTGGGAAGTGACGAAAGAAATGCGGGAGGCGCGTCGTCACCCATGCTCCAATCCGCTTCCTTGCCACGGACTAACGCGGAAAAGAGAGTCTTGAATTGATCTTCGGTCCAGCCTGCGGCTCCGGCAACGCGCTTCGGCTGAAGCACGGGCGTGGACGGCGCGGAAGCGGACGCCGCCAGATTGCGCTGCGGAATCGCATGGGGGCCCTGGTGAATGGCGAGGCGCTTGAGGATATCGCGCCAGCGCAAAAAGAGCCCCGTGGATGGATTCGCGAGAATCATTTCGCCGGGGCCGAGACGCTGGCGCTCCGCGATTCGCGATTCTTCCAGGTCGACAAGGCCGGTTTCCGAGCCCGCGATCAGCAAGCCGTCATGCGTGAGCGTGTAGCGCATCGGACGCAAGCCGTTGCGGTCGAGCTTGGCGCCAACAAATTCGCCGTCGGAGAAAACGAGGGCGGCGGGCCCGTCCCAAGGCTCGCTTTGCTGAGAAAGGGTGCTCAGAGCGCCGCGCACATCGCGCGAGAGCAACGGGTCTTTCTCGAAGGCTGGAGGAACCATGGCGAGCATGGCCTCTTCCGAGGACAGCCCTTCGAGCAACCTCAGCTCAAGACCGTTGTCGAAACTCGCGGAGTCGCTGACGTTTTCTTCCAGGATAGGAAACCACGGGCCCACCGTGAGCCGCGAACGAATTTCATGCTCCTTGGCGCGCAGCCAGCGGCGGTTCGAGACGATGGTATTGATCTCGCCGTTATGCGCGACGTAACGGAACGGCTGCGCCAAATGCCAGGACGGCTGGGTGTTCGTGGAATAACGCTGGTGAAAAACGGAGAAGGTGGTCTCGAAAGACGGGTCGCGCAGGTCTTCATAAAACTGGGGGAATTGCCACGGCGTCAGGAGACCTTTGTAGACAATCGTCTGTGAGGAGAGCGAGCAAATGTAACTTCGCGGGGGCAGGAGCGATTCGGAGCGCTTTCGCAGAAGAGCCAGGCGCCACTCGAAGCGGGCGGTTCCGCGAGAGGGGTGAAAAGGCTCGACGAAAAACTGCCAAATTTCCGGCATGGTTTCGAGGGCGCGGCGGCCTAACGAATCTGTGTTGACGGGAACACGGCGCCATCCAAGCACGCGGAGGCGTTCGGTATCGGCTGCTGCCTCGATTGCGGATTGGGCTGTTTTGGCTTCCGATGCGGGCAGAAAGGCAAAGCCGACACCGAAGTTCTCGGGGAGTTCGATTCCCTGCTCCGCCGCTCTCGCCCGGAAAAAAGGCTTTGGCAGAGAGGTTAGCAGCCCGGCGCCGTCTCCGCTGGCGCCATCCGCGTCAACGCCGCCGCGGTGGGTGAGACGCTCCAGGGCGGTCAAAGCAAACTGGACAATGTCGTAGCTGGGAGCAGCGCCAAGTCGGACGATGAAACCGGTGCCGCAGGCATCGTGGTCGGGATGGCCCCAGTTGGGGTGCCGACTCGAGCCGGAACCGGATTCGGCAGCTTGCGGACTAGCTGGTCCTCGACCATGCCACAGGCACATAACTGTTTATCGAACGGGTGGGCCGCGGTTGTACAACGCAGAATTTGGATGCGCTGAATTGATTTCTTGATAGGAGAGGTTCGCGGGCGGGAGGCGCCTAGAATTTTGTGACTTCGGAGAAATGAAAATCACGGACTTTCATGGCCGGGACTACCATTTCGAACGCTTCTTCGCCGGTGGCGCGCACAGCAGGCCCTAGCAATTCGACATTATTCAGCATTTCGATGAGCGACTGATTGAAGCGAAAGTTGCGCGCGGCGCCGGCCACGCGGCCGTTCTCGACGAGGAAGAGGCCGTCGCGGGTCATGCCGGTCATCACCTTTTCATAGGGGTCTACTTCACGGATGTACCACAGGCGCGTAACCAGCAGGCCGCGATCCGTCGAAGCGACCATCTCCTGGAGCGAGGAATCGCCCCCGCCAAAGACGAGATTCATCGGCGCTTCGCCGTATTCATTGGGGAGAGCGAATCCGTGCCCGGTGGGGGGCTTGCCCGCTTTTTTGGCGCTGGCGCGCGAATACACAAGATTCTTTGGAACGCCTTGATCGACCAGCAAGATTCTCCGCCGGGGCGTGCCTTCCCCATCGAATGGCGCGCCTTGCTGCAGCGGATGATAGACGTCGTCGCAGATGCTGATGTTGCGGCCAAAGAGTGGTTTGCCCATCCGGTCGTTTAGGCAGGAGCGCTTATCTTCGAGAGCGGTGGCCGCAAAATCATAGAAGAGGAATCCAACAAGATCGAGAACGGCAGGGGGCTCGAGGACGACCGTGTACCGGCCGGGGGACAATTCGCGCGCGTTCACGCCTAGATGTGCTTTTTCGCTGGCGCGCTCAGCAAGGTTTTGCGGATCGAGCGCGCGAACGTCTGCAGAATTTGCTTTGGCCCAGCTCGCGGCGGGGTCTTCCTGCATGGTGACGGAGAATTCCGCGTGCGTGTCGCGGTAGGCCGCGAAAAGGCCGCGCGAATTGCCGATGACGGAATGACTCTGCCCGCTAGCAAAAATGCCGGCAGCAATCTGGCCCTTCTTGACGGCGAGGTCGCAGGCCAGGCGAACTGCGCGGGCTCGCTCGTCGGCGGTGAGAGTTGCAGTATTTTTTACGAAGCGGTTCACGCGAGGGTAGGGCTGTTTTCCCGGCATGGGCAGAAGGCTAGGATTTTTCGGTTGGCTGTGTGCCAGCGAGAGGGAGGCTTGAATGGCGCCGCGAAGAGAGTCCTCCTCGGTACGATTGGTCGTGGCGCGCGCCGTGCGGCCGTCTACGACGGTGCGAATTGAGACGGTAAGGCCCTGCTCGGCGACGTTTTGATGAATGCCGTTGTTGGCGAAGCGCGTCAAACTGTCCGCAACCTCGTCAATATGGACCTCGGTTTCCTCGGCTCCCGCCGGCCGGGCCAAACGAATGACAGTATCGACGATTCGGCGAAGTTCGCGCTCGGAGAGAAGTTCCGCGGCGCGGGCTTTGCTACGGGAAGCGGACTTCGGGATTTTGGCAGACGGCTTCATTGGTTCGAGAATGCCGTTCCGATGCGCACATTCCTGAAGCGCGCGGGTGACGCGCCGTGACCAGTGCCCATGGTCTGCATGGGCTGGCCTTTGCCACAGTTGGGTGTGCCCCAGAGCGTCCAGTGAGCGAGCTTGCAGATGGCGTCACAGGAATTCCAGAATTCCGTGGTGATGCCGCTGTAACTGGGATTCTTCAGCATGCGGACTTTTTTGCCGCCCTTGATTTCCCAGCCGATTTCTGTGGAGAACTGGAATTGATACCGGCGGTCATCAATGGACCAGGAGCGATTTGTTTCCATGAGGATGCCGTCGCTGGTGTCGGCGATGAGATCGGCAAAATCCCAGGCGCCGGGCAGCAGACTGACGTTGGTCATTCGAATGATCGGCAAGCGATTCCAGCTCTCGGTGCGCATGGTGCCGGAAGAACGGTTCAGGCCGACAAGATGGGCGGTTTCGCGATTCGAAAGATAGCCGCGGAACTGGCCATCCTTGATGATGTCAGTGCACTGCGCGGGAACGCCTTCGTCATCGTAGGCAAACGTGCCGAGCCCCGGCCCGTGATCGAGCCGCGCATCCGCGACGACATTAACGATGCTGGAAGCGTATTTCAAACGATTCAGCTGGTCGAGCGTCAGAAAACTGGTGCCTGCAAAATTGGCTTCCTGACCGAGGACGCGATCGAGCTCGATGGGGTGCCCGATGGATTCGTGAATCTGCAGGCCGAGCTGGCTTGCGCCTAGGATGAGCGTTCCAGTTTTCTCCGGGCATTGCGAGGCGGAGTGCAGCGCAGCGGCCTCTTCCGCGATGATGGGCGCATTGCGGAGCAAATCGAGCGATTCGATGAGCTCGTAACCCTGGAGAGAGTGCTGTCCGCCGAAACTATTGGGGTACGAGCGCTTTTGAATTTCTTCTTCCTGGAACGATGTTGCGGCAATCCCGCAACCGGAAATTACTTTTCGCTGGTGAATGCGGGAGCCGATGCTGGAGGCAAACCACGAATCGATCTTACGGAACTGCATATCCGTTTCGGTGAGTGTGACGCCTTTCACACGGCGCATGGCATCATCTGCTGCGAGCAGCAGCGCAATCTGCCGTTCGAGCGGGATTTCGAACGGATCCTTTCGAAACGGGCTCTGCCAGCTGTCGATGTAGGCTTCTTCAGCCACAAGAACGACGTCGCTGCGTTTTGCAAAGGCCGAAGCCTTCGCAATCGAGACGGCCTGGGCGGCGCAGGAAGCGACACCCTCTCGCGTTAACCTGTCGGTGGATGCAAAACCCCAGGCGCCGTTGGCCAGGACGCGAATGCCGATGCCGATGGATTCGCTCTGCGAGAGAGTGCCAACTTGTCCATTCTTCGTTGTAAGGTCGCGCTGCCTAAGATGCATAACGCGAACGTCGCAGTAGGAGGCACCGCGCAGTTGTGCGGTATCGAGAGCGTTTGTGGAGAGGTCCCACATCGACGTTAGTCCATGAGAAAAAATGTTCACAAATAAAGCGGGGGCGCCCGCCGCAGCAAGCGCCCCTACAAAGATAACACGATCAAGTAATGGAGAAAGGCGGTGAGAGTTACGTGCCTTCCTGCCAGGAGGCGAGGTAGTGCTCCTGTTCGGGCGTGAGCTTGTCGAGTCTGTGGCCCATGGACTCGAGCTTAAGCCGGGCGATCTCCTTGTCCAGGTTTTCGGGCACCACGTAGACTTGCGGTTTAAGATTTTTGTAGTTCGCACACAGGTATTCCGCGGATAGCGCCTGGTTCGCAAAGCTCATGTCCATCACCGAAGCGGGATGCCCTTCGGCGGTGGCGAGGTTCACGAGGCGGCCTTCGCCCAGCAAGTACACCTTGCGGCCGTCTTTCAGTTTGTACTCGTCCACGAGCGGGCGAACTTCACGCTTGCCACTGGAGAGCTTTTCCAGCGCGGGGATGTCAATCTCGACATTGAAGTGGCCGGAGTTGCATACAATCGCCCCGCCCTTCATTTTTTCGAAATGCTCGGCACGAATCACGCTCTTGTTGCCGGTCACGGTGATGAAAACGTCGCCTTCCTTCACCGCTTCGGCCATCGGCATCACGCGGAAGCCGTCCATGACAGCTTCGATGCCCTTTACGGGATCGATTTCGGTGATGATGACGTCCGCGCCCAGGCCTTTTGCACGCATAGCCACGCCGCGGCCACACCAGCCGTAACCCGCGATCACGACTTTTAGGCCCGCGAGCAAGACGTTGGTGGCGCGAATGACGCCGTCAATCGTGGACTGGCCGGTGCCGTAACGGTTGTCGAAGAAATGCTTGGTCATCGCATCATTCACTGCGATGATCGGATACTTCAGCGTGCCGTCCTTGGCCATGGCGCGCAGACGGATCACGCCGGTGGTGGTTTCTTCGGTCCCGGCAATCACATTCGGAACGAGATCGGTGCGCTTGGTCAACAGCATTGTGACGAGATCCGCGCCGTCGTCCATGGTGAACTGCGGCTTGTGCTCAAGCGCCGCGCGCAGGTGCGAATAGTAGGTGTCGTTGTCCTCGCCCTTGATCGCAAAGGTGGGGATGTTATAGTCGCGATTTAACGATGCGGCGACTTCGTCCTGCGTGGAAAGTGGATTGGAGGCGCACAGCACCGCATCGGCGCCACCATCGCGCAGAGCGATCATCAAGTTCGCAGTTTCGCTGGTCACGTGCAAGCAAGCAGAAACGCGCAGGTCCTTGAGCGGCTGCTCCTTGACGAAGCGCTTGCGGATGGATTCGAGCACGGGCATTTGCTGCGCCGCCCATTCGATCTTGCGCTTGCCGGCGTCGGCAAGGCCGATATCCTTCACATCACCTTTTTTCATTTCAGCGGTAGCCAAGGTCTTGCTCCTCAAATATGGACTTCAATTGTGGACGGAGTGAGCCAACCCGCTCCGTTTAATGCCTGTGGGACGCCAGGCTTGATTTCTTCAGGATTCTGAGATTAGCGACGCGCTCCGACTTCGGCGGTAGCCGCGGCGCTCAGGCCGGCGGCCTTGCGCAACGCATCTGCGCGGTCCGTGCGCTCCCAGGTAAACCCGGACCCCGTGCGGCCAAAGTGACCGTAGGCAGCCGTGGGTTTGTAGATCGGGCGGCGAAGGTCCAGAGCTTCGATGATGCCCTTGGGCGTCAGCACGAAGAACTCGCGAATCAAAGACGTGATTTTTTCTTCGGAGACAGTGGCGGTTCCGAAGGTCTCAGCCATGACGGAAACTGGTTCCGCAACCCCGATCGCATAAGCCAATTGCACTTCGGTCTTGCTGGCGAGGCCCGCAGCTACGATGTTTTTTGCGATGTATCGTGCCATGTAGCAGGCTGAGCGATCCACCTTCGAGGGATCCTTGCCGGAGAACGCGCCGCCACCGTGACGGCTGTAGCCGCCATAGGTATCCACGATGATCTTGCGCCCGGTCAAACCGGCGTCGCCCATAGGCCCGCCGATGACGAAGCGGCCCGTGGGATTAATATGGTACTTGGTTTTGGCGTCGAGCATCGAAGCGGGAATAATCGGCTTGATGACGTGCTCGGTGACGGCGTCGCGGAGATCCGCGTTGGAAACTTTTTCGCTATGCTGTGTTGAGACGACCACGCAAGCCACTCGCGCTGGACGGCCGTTGCGGTATTCGATGGTGACTTGAGACTTCCCGTCAGGCCGGAGAAAATCAACTTTGTTGGCTTTGCGAACTTCGGAGAGGCGTTGCGTGAGATGGTGGGCCAGCTGGATGGGCATAGGCATCAATTCTTCGGTTTCATCGCAGGCAAAACCAAACATCATGCCCTGGTCGCCCGCGCCGCCGGTGTCCACGCCCATGGCGATATCCGGCGACTGGCGCTTTACCGTGCACATGACGGCGCAGGTATCCGCGTCGTAACCATACTTCGCGCGGTCATAACCAACCCCGCGAATTGTGCCGCGCACGAGTGCGTCGTAATCGACTTGAGCGCTGGTGGTGATTTCGCCGGAAACCACGGCGAGGCCGGTGGTAACCAGCGTCTCGCAACCGACACGACCTTTGGGATCTTGCTTCAGGACTTCATCGAGCACGGCGTCAGAAATCTGGTCGGCAATTTTGTCCGGATGGCCTTCGGTGACGGACTCCGACGTGAATAGAAAGTTGCGTAAGGCTTCGCTCAAAACTATTTCTCCTTCTTATGTTTGCGTGGGGACGCGCCGCTGCGCACACCCTTATTAAACTCAGCGTTTCGCTTAACTTTACAAAAGTACCATTCGCTGGCGGAAGAATCAACGCATTGATTCCAAATCGCTTGCGCGTGAGTTAAACCGTCGAATTTCGACTCTGAACGGCAATTGCGTGCATCTATCGGAAGGGATTAGGCAGCATCCGCATCGTCGTCCGGTTGGACTTCGAGCTTCCCCTTGGTCTTCTTGGCCATTAAGTAGGAGCGGATGAAGGGGTCGAGATCGCCGTCGAGCACGCGATCCACATCGCCGACCTCAAATCTTGTGCGGTGATCCTTGATCAGGCGGTAGGGCTGCATCACGTACGAGCGAATCTGGCTCCCGAAGGAAATGTCCAGCTTGCTGGCGTCCAGCTTGTCGGTGTGCGCCTGGCGTTTCTGGATTTCGAGGTCATACAAACGCGAACGGAGCATCTTCATCGCTAGTTCGCGATTCTTGTGCTGGCTGCGCTCCGCCTGGCACCCCACAACAATGTTCGTCGGGATATGCGTGATGCGGATGGCCGTTTCCACCTTGTTGACGTTTTGCCCGCCCTTGCCGCCGGAGCGAAACGTGTCCACGCGCAAGTCTTCCGGACGGATGTTGATCTCAATGCGGTCGTCGACTTCCGGAATGACGAAGACGGAGGCGAACGAAGTGTGGCGTCGAGCCGCCTGGTCGAATGGGGAGATTCGAACGAGACGGTGGACGCCCGTTTCCCCGGTGAGAAGCCCATACGCATTTTCGCCGGAGAATTGAATCGTCGCGGACTTGATGCCAGCTTCTTCCCCTGGAGTCTCGTCGAGCACTGCGGCGCTCATCCCCCGGCGCTCCGCCCAGCGCAAATACATGCGGAGAAGGATGGATGCCCAGTCCTGCGATTCGGTGCCGCCTGCGCCGGGCTTGATGGTCATGATGGCATTGAGGTGGTCGTTCTCACCGGAGAGTAAGGTCTTCGTTTCCAGTTCGGAGATGTAACTGTCCGCGGCGGTGAGTTCGCTGTCTAATTCCTTGAGCAGATCATTTTTCTGCTCGGCGTTGGTCTCTTCCAGGGCGAGATGAATATACGTTTCGATATCGCTGTTGAACGAGGTCAGTCTTTCGTCGGCGGCAATCTGTTCTTCGGCGCGCTTGCGATCGCGGAGGACGCCTTGCGCCGCTTCCTGATCGTTCCAGAAATTGGGATCGGCTACGCGAGCCTCGAGGGCTTTCAGGCGCTCGCGATACTGTGGCGCGTCAAAGATAGCTCCGCACGAGCGTAATGCGCTGCTTGAGTCCTTCGTAGCGGAATTGGAGGTCTTCGAGGATCATATGCTGTAAAAAGGACGTTCGCTGCGATGCGGGCGTCAATTTTCCTTTCGAAAAGTTGTCGCCACTAGAATAACGGAAACCAGCACGCAGAGCCAGGCGAACCAGTCCCCAAAGCGGGTGTAAATCGTTGTGTCGGCCCGAAAATCATAGGGGAGGTCGGCAACGGCGCGCACGTCCGGGGGGAGCGGCTGAAAGACACGGCCGTAAGGGTCGATGGATACAGTAAATCCGTTATTCGTGGCACGTACGATCCAGCGGCGGTTTTCAACGGCCCGTACGCGCGCCATGTGCAGGTGCTGCTCCGCCGCGGCGGAGCGGCCGAACCAGCCGTCATTCGAAATGTTTATGAAGAGCTGCGCGCCATTCGCGGCGAACTGGCGAACCTCACCGGGATAAGTCGCCTCATAGCAGATGAAAACGCCGAATGTATAGCCATTTGGAAGCCGTCCCACGAGGTAGCGATTCCCTTTGTGAAAACCACCCACTTCGTCAGAAACACTTGTCACGACGCGGTGAATCAACGGAAACGGTTCGTACTCTCCGAACGGAACGAGATGAACTTTGTCGTAGACAAAAACGCGCTGACCCTGAGCATCGAAGAGCAACGCGCTGTTGTATGGCGCAAGTCTCCCGGGCGGCACTTTGTCCGACGGATCGACAGGGTGCTTCCATTCAACCGCTCCGGCAAGAAACGGATGCTGGAACTCGATCGCCAGTTTCGAGGCGAACCTTGCAAATTGCACATCTTGAAAGGAAAAAGGCGCGGGCGCTTCGGGCCAGACAAGGAGGTCCGGCCTGGCCGCAGAGGGCGCCAGACTGATGTGCCGTAACTCTTCAAGATCTGCGGCGTGCAATTGAAACCAATCGCCGGGATACGCTTGCGATTCTGGAAAATTGAGTTGCACTGCGCGCGCGAAGTGATGTGCTTCCGACGACGGGAGCAGTCGCGGCCCAAGAATTGCAGCAGCAATCAGAATTGCGGCGACGGCCGCAGAAATTGCGACGCGGCGCTTCAGAGTCGGGGCGTCCCCAGCGGCAGTCCACGCGAGAAGCGCATTGAAACCCGCCACAAGAAAGGAAAGCCCGTAAATGCCGGTGATCGTGGTCAGCTGAACAAGCCCGGCGTTCGCGGCCGCGGGGTAGCCGAGCAGATTCCATGGAAAACTGATCTCGGGAAGATGGGCGCGTGCGAATTCAAAGGTCACCCAGGCAAACGGCACGCCAATGCAAGCGAGCGCAGCGCTCCTGCGGGACAATCGATGGACGGTCCACGCAAAACTTCCCGTGAGAATTCCCCAGGCGATGGCGATGAGCAGCAGGACTGCCCATCCGCCAATCGTCGAGAGGCCGCCGTGAACCGAAAGCACCGTGGCAATCCACGGAACTGAAGTGAACACAAAAAAAAGCCCATGAAGAAATCCGCTGCCGAATGCAATGCGTGGTTTAGCCCGGAACAGAATGAAGAGAAGCACTCCCACGCAAACCCAGGAGTAGATACTTAGATAGAAACCGGTAAAAGAGAGAGAGCGCGCGGCTCCGGAGGCGGCACCAATTACGAGGCGCAACGCCGCAGGCACTTGCGCGCCCGCTAAGGGACGATGGGAACTCGGCGAGCTGTCCCCGGGCATCAGTGTTTCACGATGGCTTTGAAACCGGCGCTCTCAAGGCCTTTCCTCGCGGCCTCGGCATTCTTCTGATCGGTGTACGGGCCCACCTGAACGCGATAGTACTTGTCGCCGCGCGGTGAAAGCACGAAGGCAGGAAATTTCTTATGCTGCAGGCGCGTGGCTAGTTCCAGCGCATCCGCTTCCCTGCGGACCGCGGCCACCTGCAATGTGTATGTGCCTCCGGGAGCGGGCGGAGCATTCATGGATTTCGCCGAGTTGCCGGCAGATTTGGCCGCTGCGGTGGACTTGATAAGCACCGGCGCGTTCTTTTCCGCCGGGGCTGTCACGGAAACGGCGGGCTTCAAGTGGTCCACGGTTTTCTTGCTGTCTCCCGCGTGATAAAACTCCCAATCCGAATTCGGGGGTGCGGAAGTATCTGTGGGAGCCTCGGTGGGCGCCGAATTACTTTTTCGCTTTATGGCAGGCTCCGGCTTGTGGGAAAAAGGATTTTGCAGCTTCGTGAGGGGATCAGTAGCGGCACGAACCTGGCCGTCGTACTGATTGCGCCCCATGACGTAGCCCAGGGTGAAGAACACGCCCGAGAACAGCAGCATCAGCATGAACAAGCCGATGACATGCCGGCTCTCCAGCACCCGCTCTCCGGCGCCCCCTCGTTTTCCTCCAGATGCCATCCTTACTTTTGCGGTCCCCCTAAATTCCTAGTCCACTGATTAATGATATCGATAGGCAGGGGAAACACAATCGTTGTGTTCTTCTCGACACCTATCTCCGTGAGAGTCTGGAGGTAACGGAGTTGAATGGCAGAAGGCTGAGTCGCCAAAACTTTCGCAGCGTCCGCAAGTTTTTGAGAAGCTTCGAACTCTCCCTCAGCGTGAATGATCTTGGCGCGGCGCTCGCGTTCGGCTTCCGCCTGCTTGGCGATGGCGCGCTGCATCTGCTCGGGAATGTCGACCTGCTTCACCTCGACTTTTGAAACTTTGATGCCCCAAGGTTCGGTGTCGGTATCGAGTATGATCTGGAGCTTGGCGTTGACCTTGTCGCGTTGAGAAAGAATTTCATCGAGCTCGAACTGCCCCACAATGCTCCGAAGCGTGGTCTGGGCGAGCTGGGAGGTTGCGTATTGATAATTCTGCACTTGCGACATCGCCAGGTTCGCGTCAACCACTCGAAAATAACAAACCGCGTTGACTTTTACGGACACGTTGTCGCGCGTGATGATGTCCTGGGGCGGAACGTCGAGAGTCTCGAGGCGCAGATTGATGCGGTAGAGCGTTTCAATTGGCCAAACTACGAAATTGATGCCGGCTGTCTTTGCTTCAGGGAGCAACCGGCCGAGCCGAAGCACCACGCCCCGCTCCCACTCCTTGATGATGTACAACGAATTCCAAACCCAGATCAGCCCGAGGCCGACGATCAGCGCCATCCCGACAAACCCGATCTCCATGTTTTCCTCCTGAACTCACGAAATTCTTATTTCACCAGCGAGCCAGCCGCATCGGCCGGCTCAACGAATAGTTTTAGACCTTCGACTCGCACGACCCGGACAGTCTTGCCTTCTTGCACGGGCTGAGCAGATTCCGCCTGCCAGAGCTCGCCGTGCACTCGAACCAAGCCTTCGGCACCGGATTGTAACAGCTTAACTACGACGCCTTCAGAGCCGATCAACTCTTCCTTCCCTGTGGCGGTTTTCCATTTCCGCGAGCGTAGAACCAGCCGCATCAAGAACACGGCGAGGACCGCAAAAGGCAACGTCCCCGCAAGCGCAACGCCTACGCTTACTCCTCCGGGCGTGAGCGGCGAACGGATCAGAAAAATCGCGCCCAGAAACATCGAGATCACGCCCCCAAGAGCCAGGACGCCGTGGCTGGGCATTTTTGCTTCCAGTATGAAAAACGCCAGGGCCAGGACAATCAGGAAGAGCCCTGCGAGATTCACCGGCAGGAAATTGAGCGCGTACAGAGCAAGGACGAGGCAAATCCCGCCGACCACGCCGGGCAAGACGACTCCGGGATGCGTGAATTCGGTGTACAGGCCCAGGACTCCGAGAATCAGCAGAACGAAAACGACATCCGGCTGCACGATCCGTGCAAGAAATTTCTGCCGCGTGGAGAGTTCAAAGGGCTTGCGCGACGCATTTTTCAGCGAAAGCGTGGTCTGCGTGCCGTCGAAGCGCGAAATCGTCCGGCCATCCAATTGTCTCAATAGATCGTCAGGCGAGTTCGCGATCAAATCGATCATCTTCGCTTCAAGCGCTTCCTTCTCAGTGAAAGCCTTGCCCTCGGTGATCGCCTTCTCCGCGAGCGCTGGATTGCGCCCGCGCCTCTCGGTGAAACTCCTCAGAAACGCCATGGCATCGTTGTTGATTTTTTTTCGAAACGCTTCATCAATCTGCATCGGCAGCAAACCGCCAATGGCAATGACCGGAGTGGCCGAACCCGTGTGCGTGGCCGGAGCCATCGCGGCAATGTCAGCGGAAAGAAGAATGTAGAATCCCGCGGAAGCGCCTCGCGCGCCCGTCGGCGAAACGTACACCGCCACCGGCACGCGCGACATGAGGATATGCTGAATCATGTCCTTCATCGAATCGCTGAGTCCGCCCGGCGTGTCCATGGTGATCAGGACCAGCGAGGCCTGGCGACGGGCGGCATCCTCGAGTCCTTCGTCAATATAGGTGGCCAGGATGGGATCGACGACGCCATCAAGATTGAGTTCAAGAACTACAGGCTCCGAGGAACGCTGGTCCGCCCCAACGGAAGGCAACCGCAGGAAAACCGCGCAGGCACAGAGGGCGATAAGAACAAGGAGAGTCGCGAATGATCTTGGCTGCCCAATATCAAGGTAGCGCACTATCAAACGGCAACGAGGGATCATGGCGCACCTCCGCTGGGCTTTTTCCCGGCCGGCTTGGAATTCTGCAAATGTTCGAGCAATTGTTTCGCTTCCGCATAGTTTGGTGCAAGCTTCAGGGCGTGCTCCACTTCCGCGCGCGCGAGATCAGGTTTTTTCTGTTCCAGATAGATTCTTGCCAGCAGCGTTCGAACGACGGCGGAGTCTCGTGCTGCGAGCGAGGCCTGCAACTCCTTCACCGCATCCTCCATCTTGCCCTGCCGGCGATAGATATCTCCGAGCCCCCGGTGCGCCGCGGCATTGCCAGGATCTCCTGCGAGCGCGGCGCGGAATTCCTTCTCGGCGGCCTCCGCGTGCCCTGCAGAAAGATCCTGCCGGGCACGCCGAATGTGCGCCGCAGGTGTATCGCTTGATTCTGCGGCTTCGGGTCCATTTGTTGAAGGCCCAGATACCAGGCCCGCGCGGAGCGCGGTAATGTCCAGCTCCGTCTTCAGACGATCCAGACGTGTTACAAATTCACCTTTGGCATCCGCACGAATCGCCGGCAGCCCATTCGGGCCGAATGTCTCCCTCGCGGTCTCCCGCTCCTGTTCTGCTTCAGACTTTTTCCCGGCCCTCTCCAAAGACAAAATGAGCATCGCGCGGTCTTCCGGATTATCCGGCTCGCGTTCAACGGCTTCACGGAAATGATCTGCTGCCGCTGCAGTATCATTGCCCTGTAGCGCGAGCAATCCCAAATTGAAAACATAGTCGTCTTCATCGGGATCCAGCTCCGCGGCCCGACGCAGATCGGTCTGCGCCTCGGCTACTTTGCCCTGGCGAGCCCGTGCGATTGCAAGATCGTTCAGAATTTCTGGCAGGTCCGCGCCGGAAACCATGCTGGTCCGCAAGCCGTTTTGGAGAGAAGCAAACACTTCCTCCGCCCGGTCCGGTTGACCGAGGAGCAGGCGGCAGACGCCCGTCGCGAACACCGCTTCAGGGTAGCGGTCATGCGTCTTCGGCAGCCGCGCGAACCATGGCAGAGCAGAATTGCAATCGCGACGCGTAAAGTAGACTTCTCCAAGCGCGAAGTCAGGGTCCGGCCACTCCGGCTCCAGGCGTGCCGCCTCCCGCAACTCGCGCAACCGCGCTTCATCTTCGCCAGCCAGCAGTCCGCGGATGTAGTGCTCGAATGCATCGAGACGCAAGGGCCGCTGCCGCTTTGAGAATTCGGCGAAGTTGAGCGGATAACGTGGCTCAGCCGAACCAAGCGCGCGCCACAGCATTCGAAGATGCAGAGCCATCAGCCCGTCGAGAGTTCCGGTTTCTCTGGTCGGCGGGAGCAATCTTGTTGGATTCACTCGCAGGACTCGGGACTCGATGCTCAGGGAGGTCCCACTTGCTCTGAATTTGCCGAAGATCACAAAATCAGCGTCGAGATCCTCCGCGGCATGCAACATGGTCGCGCGGCTCAACTTCGAGGAGCGAGGCAAGCCGTAGCGCTCCAGTTCGGCGAGGCGTCCCGCGTGCGAGTACACCTGCTCGCCGGCCGCGGCCAGCCTCTGGATTGTCAGCTCTTCCAGGCCCTCGCCGAGCCAATCGTAACGAGGAGATGATCCTGCGTTCTCGAACGGAAATACGAGGTATACGCCCTGCTGAAGGCCGGTGACCGCCGCCGTTCCCGCGCCCGATGGCGGCTGCTGGGCGGCAACACCCTCAGTTCCAAGGAAGATGAAGCTGGAGAGGAAGATTAGACAACGCGCGCTGCAAGCAAGGCGCCTCATGTCAATTGCATTGTAACAGAGGCAAGCACACGTTTCGCGCCAGACCTGCGCATCACGGTGGAAATTTGGCGAACCGAAGGAAAATCAGGCCGCTTGTTCTATTGAGGCTTCGTTATAAAGACCTCTTGAATCGCCGGATCTTTCAGAACGGCAGCGAACGCCGGATCGGACTTCGCGGCGTTGAGTTCCTTGTAACCCTCGTCCTTCGCCTTGCGAAGGTAGATCAGGCAGCGCTCCAAATTGCCAGCCTCGGCAAAGGATTTTGCCAGGAGGTAATAAAAGCGTCCGCGATCGCTGACGGAGCGGTCCTGCAACAGAGACCCGCTTCTCGAGCTGTTGTGCTCGAAGAGCTGCGGATCCAATGCAAGCGCCTGGCGGAAAGAACCGATGGCCTGTTCATATTTCTTGTCGCCGAAGTACGCGTACGCAAGGTTGCTGTACAGCACGGCCATGTCATTGCGGATGGCAATGGCCTTCTGATACGCCTTGATGGCCTTGCCATATCTCTTTCGCTGATACCAGATCGTGCCGATATTGTTCTGCGCATCGGCATAAGACGGGTCCGCCTTTGAAGAACGCTCGTAATACTTGAGCGCCATGGCGAGAGCGGCCTGCTGATGAAGCGAAATCCCGAGCTTGTTCAAATAGACAGGATTGCGCGGGTTTTGGTCGGCGAGCCGCTTGTAAACCAGCGACGCTTCCCGATAGTCTTTCCGCACCATGTATAAATCCGCGAGCTGCTCATCCGTCAGCTCCGGCCGCACCACGATGACGGATGTGTCCGCGGGCGCCTGTTGCTGCTGATGCGACGGCCCCACGCGCGGAGCGACAGCTGTCTCTGGGTTTTCAAAAAGCGACTGTGCTGCGGCGGGAATCGAAAGAGCGAAAAGGAGGATGCTTGCTGGACACGCCATCAGTGGCCTGGTCATGGCGGATCTCCCTTCTCCGGCTTCGGCTTAGCCTTGTCGGGGTCCTTCTTCTTACCCCCAAAGATACCAAAGATTTTGTGTAAAGCGTTCTTTTTCTTTTCGGGCTGGGCGGAAGGATCAGCCGGATTGGGGCCCTGGCCGGTAGCATTGGGTGGCCGGTTTGGGTCGTAGGGGACAGGCGGCGCGGTTCCTTCCGCTGGGGGCGTCTTTGGCTGACCTCCAAAAACGTGGGAAAGAAACGAGCCCGTCGAAGAAAGAAGGCTGTGACCGCCGTGGAGTTCGCAGAATTGCGTCGGCGCCGAGCCGGCAACGTAGATTTCCACTCGCGTCGTAGGACAATTGGCGGTGGCGAGCTGCAGCGATTCCGGGTCGATCACGACGGACTGCACGCCTTCCGGCATGGTGAAATCCTTCACGTCGCGGTACGCCCCGAGCGACGTGGCCCGCGTCATGAAGTCCGCCCAGATCGGCGCCGCTACCGCTCCGCCCGGAAGCCCGAGGTCGCGATTGTCGTCGAAGCCGATCCAAATCACGCAGAGCAGATTCGAAGTGAAGCCGGCAAACCAGCCGTCTCGGGAGGTACCGGTCTTGCCTGCCGCCGCGGGCAGTGTGAACCCCCGCGCGCGAACGCCCGCGCCGGTGCCGCGATTCAGCACGTCCTTCAAAAGGCTGTTGACGAGGAACGCGACGCGCGGATCAAGCGCCATGTGCGTCTGTGGCGTAAATTTCTCCAGCTGCGTGCCATCCGCGCCCACCACGCTGCGTAGAAATTGCGGTTCGGAGCGTGTGCCGATATTTGCAAACGTGGTGTACCCGGCGGCGACGTCGATCGGCGTCATCTCATACGCGCCAAGCGCCACCGCGGGAGTCGGCCCGATGTTCGTGCCAAGGCCCATCTGCCGCGCGACTTGTACCACGCGGCCATACCCGATTAGCTCTGCGAGTTTGACGGTCGCCACATTCAGCGAATTCGTCAGGGCATCGCGAACCGTGACGCGGCCCATGAATCTTTCACCATAGTTGTTCGGTGTGTATTCCTTGCCGTCGAATTGAAACGTGGTTGGTTCGTCATCGATGGTGGTGGCCGGCGTAATGATGGGCTGCACGCCATCGACGGCATTGTCGAAGGCCGCCGCGTAAACGAATGGCTTGAAAACGGAACCAGGCTGACGCCGCGCAAGGGCATGATTGAGCTGGCTCTGCCCGTAATCCCGTCCGCCGATCACGGCCTTGATTTCGCCGGTTCGCGGATCCAGCGCAACGAGTGCCACCTGCGCTTGAGGAATCGGATCGGTACTTCCCTTCTTCGCCGCTTCACGGCGCCATTTGTCATACTTCTTCGCGAGCAACAAATCTACGTTCTTCATGCCCGCGTCCACCGCTGCTGCGGCTGCGCGCTGCAAGGCGGGATCGAGCGTCGTATAAACGCGGAAATTTTCGCTGAGCAGTTCGTTTTCCGAATACTTGTCGAGCAAATGATCTTTCACCATGTCGACGAAGTACGGGGCGTCCCCTCCGGAAACGGACGTGCGTATGATTTTCAGCGGTGCGCGCTTCGCTTCTTGAACATCCGTTCCATTGATGAACTTATTGTCCAGCATCTGCGTCAGGACGCGGTCGCGTGCCTGCCCTCCGCGCTCGGGATGCCGGTCGGCGGACGAGTAGTAGTTGGGCGCGCGGATGATGCCGGCAAGGTACGCGCACTCACCCAGCGACAATTGCCTCAAATCTTTTCCGAAATACGCCACGCTGGCCTCGGCGAACCCGCGAACTCCGAAGCTGCCGCGATTGCCCAGGTACACTTCATTCGCGTACATCTCAAAAATCTGTTGTTTGGAAAAGCGCTGCTCGAGTTCGACGGAAACCATCGCTTCCGCGAGTTTGCGCCGCCACGTCCGCTCGTTGGAGAAGAAAAAGGTGCGCGCCAATTGCATGGTGATCGTGCTTGCGCCCTGATAGTGCTGGCTGCTGTGCCGGAGGTCCGCCCACGCGGCGCCTGCGATGCGGATGAAATCAAAGCCCCCATGCTCAAAGAAGCGCTTGTCCTCGGCGGAAAGAATTGCGTCCACCAGGGTTACCGGCAAGTCGTCATACCGAATCCGGCGGCGCTTCTCCCGGGCGCTGTCGAAGAGGTTCGTGATGAGGTCCGGCTCGATTTCGGCAGTGTTAAGTTCCCCCCCGCCCGCGAGCGGCTTGATGGATCGCACGCTTTTCCCGCGGAACTGTACGGCTAAGGCGTTTTTCTCCCCGAAATAGGAGAGCTTTGACGGGCGAATGTCGACCGTGCTGCCTTGAATGGTGAACTGGCCGCGGGCGTTTTCATCTTGCTCCGGGCGGTACCCCACCCGCGTGAGATAAGTGGTTAGATCTTCTGGTCCCCAAGCCTGGTCAACGGAGAGGTGCTCCGGCGCGGAAAAGATCTGCGTCGTATTCTGGAGGATATTGCCGGAGAGTCGCGCGTCGATCATGCGCGAATATTTGACATAGTAGTAGGTGAAGATCCCGCCCGCGACAAGAAAAATGGCGAAGACGATCCCCAGGATCGTCAATCCGATGGTCGAAGTAAAGAATCCCTTTTGAACGTGAATGCGCAAAATGTTGCTCCTGAGGGCTGGACTTTCATTGTCTCGCAAGACGAGGCCCTAGGAAAGGCGGAGTTCTCCTATACCGCACCGTGGGAGACAACTCGGGAATGAGCGGCGCGCCAACAATATTTCAGAACAGCGCCTTATTCTCACTCGACGGCGAAAAATGGAGATCCAAGTGGTAGAAAAACAGGTCCACGGGAACGGTATAGTTCAAGGAGATCTTCACCACGGCATTGGTGGCGACTATTTTGATGTCCTCGCGCTTGGCGGGAATTTCCAATTCTTGCATGGTCTTGAAAAGAATTTCCCGAATCTGCTCCTCGCTGTATCGGTTTACCACCGCAAAGCGCGCTTGCTCCTGCATCTTGTCGGAAAGTTGATAGTCCGAGAAGTACGCAGGAACGATTTTCACCGCAGAGTAAATGATCAGGACAATGACCGCTATGACGACAACGGCCTTAAGCCTGCCTTCTCCGCGTTCAGAACCGCGGTGCGCGCAATCACGGTGATCTCGGATGCCAGCCAGGTACAAGCGATTCATCTCCCGGAGCCCCTTCTGCCGCAGAGACTCGCGATACAACACGGCACTGCCCAGTGACTCTTCCTCATAACGCTAACATCCAGGTGGTGGAGTGTCGAGAATTAGGCGCGCACGATGTTTCCGGAAAGGAAACGGTCAGTAGGCGCGCCCAAAAATCGCTCGTTCAGTGGACAGCTGGCCACAGGAGACGCAGGCGCCGGAGCCGCCTGGCTGTTCGAGCGGGATGCAGCGCATGGTGGCGCGCGTTTCTTCTTTGATCTTCGCTTCGCACTCCGCGCTGCCACACCAGAAGGAAAACGCAAAACCGTTTTCCACAGCGCGTTTCAGATCCTCATAGGTTTTCGCGTCGTGCGTATTGCTCTTGCGGAAAGCCAGCGCCTTGTCATGCAGTGCCTGCTGAATTTCTTCGAGCAAGCGCTCAACGGTTGCGGCCAAATCGGCGATCGGAACGCTGACCTTCCCTTCCTTGCCTGGCCGGTCGCGCCGGGCCAGCACGGCAGCCTGTTTGGCGACGTCTTTCGGTCCAAGTTCCACCCGCAAGGGAACGCCGCGCATTTCCCAATCGTTGAATTTCCAGCCGGGGCTCTGGCCTTCGCGCTCATCGAGCGTGACGCGAATGTTGGCCTTTGCCAACTCCGCCTTCAGTTTGCGCGCAGTATCCAGGACGGCTGTCTTCTCCTCGTCCGTCTTGAAGATCGGAACAATCACGGCCTGATACGGTGCGAGTTTCGGCGGCAGGACCAGCCCCTGGTCGTCGCCATGCACCATGATGATCGCGCCGATGACGCGCGTGGAAAGTCCCCACGAAGTAGTCCAGCAATGCTGGAGCTCGCCGTTTTGGTCGAGGTAACGAACCTCAAACGCCTGCGAGAAATTTTGCCCCAGAAAATGCGATGTGCAGAACTGCAGAGCCTTGCGGTCGCCCATCATGGCTTCGAGGGAGTAAGTTGTGTCAGCGCCGGCAAATTTCTCGGAATCGGACTTGCGCCCCGGAATAACCGGAATAGCAGCGTCGTTCACGGCGAAGTCCGTATAAGTGTCCAGCATCTGCCGCGTTTCGAATTCCGCTTCCTCGCGCGTGGCGTGCGCGGTGTGGCCCTCTTGCCAGTAGAATTCCAGGGTGCGCAGAAACAGCTTCGTCCGCAATTCCCAGCGCACCACGCTGTTCCATTGATTCATCAGTACGGGCAAGTCTCGGTAGGACTGAATCCATTTCGACCACATATGGCCAATGATGGTTTCCGAAGTTGGCCGGATGACCAACGGCTCCGCGAGTTCTTCGCCGCCCCCGATCGTGACCACCGCCAGTTCCGGCGAGAATCCTTCCACGTGGTGCTTCTCTTTGTCGATGAAGCTGCGCGGAATGAGCAGGGGAAACGCCACGTTCTGGTGGCCCGTGGCCTTGAAGCGCCGGTCCAGCGCCTGCTGGATGTTTTCCCACAACGCCCAGCCGTAAGGGCGCACGATCATGCAGCCGCGCACCGGCGCATAGTCGGCCAGTTGCGCCTTCAGGACCAGCTGGTTGTACCACTCGGAAAAATCTTCACTGCGCTTTGGTAATTTCTCGTCCGCCATTCCGCCCGCCACTCTCCCAATCCGCTCAAACCTGTAAAGGTAAATAAGAAACGGTATAAGACCCGCACCACACTGTCAACGAAGCAGCTCTACGTTCCAGTGGGCGACAGCTGCGATCGCTTCCCATTTGGGTTGGCGCCTGACTTTTACGGCTTCTTTTTCGTCTAATCCGGCAGACAGGAGTGTGCCATGACGAATCTCCGCCAGGACATCCAGTTCGGCTTCCGCATGCTGCTCAAAAGCCGTGGCCTCGCCGCCATCGCCACCTTCGCGCTGGCCCTGGGCATCGGCGCGAACACCGCGATCTTCAGCGTCGTCAACACCGTCCTCTTGCGCGCCCTACCCTATCCCCAGCCCGACCAGCTCGTCTGGTTCTGGGAATCCCAACCCGGTCTGGAGCAAGGGCCCTTCTCCGCCGCCGACTTTCTCGATTACCAAGCGCAGAACCAGTCGTTTCAACAGGTCGCCACCGTCCGCCGCCTCGGCTTCAATCTCACCGGACAGGGCGCGGCCGAGCGCATTCGCGGGATGGTCGCCACACCCAATGTCTTTTCGCTTCTGGGTGTTCACCCGATCCTCGGCCGCGATTTTGTTCCTGAGGAAGGCGCCTTCGGCTCACCGCGCCGCGCGCTTCTCACCTACGGCTTCTGGCAAAGCCACTTTGCCGGCGACCGCACCGTCATTGGCCGCCCCCTCACTCTCGACAACCAGCCCGTGCAAGTCATCGGCGTCCTCCCGGCCAACTTCCGCTACGGCGGCACGGACGTTCAGCTCTGGGTCAATCCGGTTAACGTCGTCCCCGAAGTTTTCAGCACCTTTCCCGATTGGGAGCGAAATATCCGCGCCAATCGCGAAGCCCATTACCTCTC
>JBARRT010000057.1:0-6561 GCA_049644365.1 Candidatus Acidiferrum sp.
TCACCCAGAAGGAAGGAAACCAGGGCTGCCACCAAAAGGATAATGACGAGCGGGTTGAGAAACAAAAAGAAAAGCTCCGTGAGCGCGGCACCACGCCGCACGGGCGTCGGATCGTTTGGTCCGCATTGCGCGAGTTGCTCACGTGCCTCCTGGGAGGTTAGTCCTTTCCAGGCGGATGGAAGGGAAATCGTGGCGCTGGGGGAGGCGAAGGAAACCTGATTCATGCAGCCGCCTGATATGCGTCTAGGGCCAACTGAATATACTACTTAAGATAAGGACAACCCGTCCGGACCTATTCCTCACTCGCTTGAAGGGCGATGGTCTCCATCAATTCAAGATAGCCCTGCAAAGCCGATCTGGTGCGTACTCAACAGCATAAGTCAACCTCTCGTCCAGATCTTTCGCCACAATCAGAAAGACCCCACCAAAGGGATAGAAGCTGGCCATGCTGCCTCAGGGTCGGATTCCGACCTTGATCACTCCTTCTCGCCGTCCTCCAAAGAGACTGTACGCCGTAGTGATCTCGTCGAGCGAAAATGTGTGCGTGAGAAGCGGTGTCAAGTCGAGCCGACCGTGCCGGACGAGTTCCATCAGCCTGCGCATTCGCTCTTTGCCTCCCGGACAAAGTGTCGTGACGATCTTGTGGTCACCAAGACCAGCGGCAAATGGCTCTAAAGGCACGGAAAGTTTGCCTGAATACACACCCAGGCTGGACAACGTTCCTCCAGCGCGCAGCGCACGGAGCGCATTTTCAAACGTGCCCTGCGTCCCCAGCGCCTCAATCGCCACATCTACACCTTTTCCGTCCGTAAGGCGCTTGATCTCCGTGATCACATCCGTTTCTTTGAAATTGAGTACGACGTCGGCACCCATCCGCTTGGCCATTTGAGCGCGAACCGGATCCGATTCCACAGCGATGATCAGGCTCGCTCCCTTTAGTTTGGCTCCAGCCGTGGCGCAAAGTCCGATTGGTCCTTGCGCGAAGATTGCGACTGTATCCCCGATCTGCAAATCAGCACTCTCTGCCGCCGAGATCCCTGTCGACGCGATGTCCGCCAGCAAGACCACCTGCTCATCACGCAGGTCATCAGGAATTTTCGCAAGATTCGCCTGCGCATTCGGCACCAAGAGATACTCCGCCTGCGCTCCGTTGATCGTGTTCCCGAATTTCCAGCCGCCAATCGCCCCGCCACATTGCGACCAATCGCCACCCAAGCAGTAGTTGCACTGCCCGCAAGGCGTAATGGCTCCGACAAGCACGCGTTCGCCAACCTTGTATCCGCTTACTCCAACACCGAGCTCGTGGACGATTCCTACCGGCTCATGGCCGATGATCAACCCCGGCTTCACCGCGTACTCTCCTTTGAGAATGTGTAGGTCTGTGCCGCAGATGGTCGTCAGCGTGACGCGAATGACCGCTTCACCTGGTCCGGGCTTTGGGATCGGAACGTGTTCGACCCCGATCTGATTGGGGCCACGAAAAACGAGCGCCCTCATCATCGAAGTTGCGGTTTTTTGTACTCGCTGAAGTCTTTCCTGAAAAATTGTAGCCATGGCTATCTCCCTTCTCGACACCGTTTCTCATCCTGGAGTTCGCAACAAGGTGTGAGCAAGAGGGCACCACCTCGGCGCGGCGCCATTTACAGCGGAGTTTCCCTCCTCCTCGACCCACCTCGAGTTGGAGCTCTCGAAAATCGGAAAGTCATACTTGTCGAGCCCCAACTCTCAAGCGGGCAACCCGGTGGACAGAGACATCACTGGGCATATCAGCGTTCAGCCGTGCTCAGCTACGAACCGTAAGGACTGGGCACGTCGCCTGTGACACAACCTTGTGGACCGTGCCAATGTTCAGATGCGTTGCAAGCCCCTTTGCCGGCCGGGCTCCCAGCACGATCAGATCAGTGTGCCGCCGTTTCGCAACGTCCAGAATTTTTTCTGCCGCCGGTCCCTGCTCGACGATATAGCTGGGATCGCACCACAATCCGGCTTGCTGCGTCACCAATTGCTGCAGCTTTCGCTCCTTCGATTCCGCCACCTCCGGGCTGTCGACCAGATCCCCTGCTTTCGAGTCTTCAATTACGTGCAGCAGCACGAGATGCGCTTGGTTCTCCTGCGCCAGAGATATGGCGTAGGGAGCCGCTAGTGGGAAGTCCGCTGCCAGATCCGTGGCGTACAGGATTTCACGCATCTTTGCGTATTCTTCGGACCAAAGGTTCACGTGTGGGCCAACCGTCAGCACCGGGCATGGCGATTGCCTGAGAATCTGTTCGGCAACCGAACCGAGTAACGTCTTTCCGAAGCCCGTGCGCCCGCGGGTCCCCAGCACAACCAGGTCGATTTCCTTCTGTTCAATCAAATCGGACATCACTTCCCAAATCTTGCCTTCACCGATCACTACTTCGTGTTCGATGCCCTGGAGCTGTTCATTCAGGCGTCCGGCATCTTCCTTGGCCGCCTTCTCCGCTGCCTCAGCCATCGCTGCCCAGGCCTCGGGTGCGGCGGCCGCGTAAGGGTCTGATGCATTTACGTGCACCCCGTAGATCTTCGCTCCGTAACGCCGGGCGATCTGGATCGCGATCGGCGCAGCCGCGTCCGATGCCGCTGAAAAGTCCGTTGCGAACAAAATGTTCTTCAGTGTAATTCTCGTTCTTGCTTGAACTGCTTGCATGGGCCACCTCCCTCTCCTTATTGAATACGACTTCGCGCGTTCATCTGGCTGTGACGGCCATCACTTTCAACCGTGACTGAGGTCACACCGCCGTAAAGGCTCACTTGTTAGGCTTGAATGCATAGCGCGGGGTCAGAATCGGATGCAGCTCCCGCTGACAAGATGAAAGGAGAACAAAATGGAATCTCACCATGAATATCGAGTCAAGGCATTCGGCGCGGGAGGGCGCAATGGCGTGGTCCAGGCGGAAGGAGTTCTGTCTTCGATTTCGTTCAGCGCTCCTCCCGAGTTCTCGGGAGAGCCAGGGCGCTGGACACCGGAACATTTCCTTGTCGCCGCGGTGGCAAGCTGTTTCGTCAGCACCTTTTCGGGCATTGCGGAGAAGTCCCGCTTTGAATTTGTGTCCTTCCATTTGGAGGCAGAGGGCATGCTACGCAGTGAGGAGGGCATCTGGCGTTTTACAGAAATTAGACTGCGGCCTGTCGTCACCATCTCGAAGGAAGGGGATCGCGACCGGGTCATCCGCTTGCTTGAGAAAGCCGAAAAATCATGCCTCATCGCACGGTCCCTTCAGTGCAAACTCGTTCTCTTCCCTGCCGTAAAGATTGAAGAGGAATTGTTGGTGGCAGCAAGAGTTTGAACGATTTGCGGAGCCAAAAAGATCAGCGATCGTTGACTACACCAGCGGGGAGGCTACAATAACCGCCACAAGCGAACCTCGATTGCGGAGCCAGAGAGTGGCTCGTGCTCTTACTTCCGGAGGATCAAGTGATCGATGACCTCTATGATCTCATCGGTGGAAGCCAAACGGTTCGGGCTGCTACCGAAGCCTTTTATAGAAGAGTCTTCGCGGATGACACACTTAGCCCCTTTTTTAAGACTACCGACTTGGCGCAACTATGCTCTCGGCAAAGCATGTTTATCTCCATGCTTCTCGGCGGACGAGTTGTTTATACGGGAAAAGATATCCATGCCGCTCATGCGCATGCCCGAGAGCTAGGGTTAAACGACGGGCATTTCGATAGGTTTCTTAGTCACTTTCGCGAAGCGCTGAAGGAAGTGGGCGTCGAGGCTGATAAGGTAGAAAGGGTCACGAAACTTCTTGAAACTAGACGTAACGCTGTCCTGAATCCTGAGATTGATTCCGGAAGGCCTCGGTGAATGGGCTGTATCGCCCCGAATCGTTCCCATCACAAACAGTTATTTAGACCAGCGGCAGTTCCGATCGCATTCGCCCGCCCGTTGTCCGCGGTGGACACTCGTACCTGCATCAATTTCCATTCGCTCTAGTGGGCAGGCCGGTCCACAACCAGTTCCGGGTGTTCCCGCCGAAACGTTTCAGCAATGTGGCAGTTCCAGCAAACGGGCCAGTGTGTCCCCAACGCTTCCTGCAACTTCTCGGCAGGGATCTCGTTCCACTCAACGGTCTTACGCTCGTAATCGACAAGGGCGGGTGGATGATCGTGCCAGTGGATTTCTCCGAACGGTTTGTGGCAATACACGCAGTTCTGTCCCTGATACCACCGATTTATGATCGTCCAAACCAGGCAGGCCTTCGGCGCTTCTTGGATTTGCGCCAGACATTCTTGCCCGCAGGCTTCCCTTTCAGGCCAACGCGAGCATTCACTCAACCTGAGCTGCTCGTTCCCAACAGATGCTTTCAAGGCCACCTTCCCTGCGCCAACTCGTACGGCTGCAGGCTTGTGCGTCTCCGGACATGAAACAAGCCTCTTTCCTCGAAACTTTAGATACGTCCGCAAAGCGCGATGCAGCCCTACGATCACAAAGGCGGCAGCCGCGATCATTAAGGTAAGAAGGATGTATTTCATGGGTTGTTCCTTTCCGGCGCCGCCTCCAGGACAACAACGTCCAAAGCCTGAAACGGCACCATTTCAGCGACCCAAGAGAGTCCGATTGCAAGCGAACGATTGTCCACTAAACTCGGTCCTTTGAGAACTTCCCTGGGCCGCATCCACGCTATTAAAACTACATCCTCGGCTCCCCATTTGGCTGTGACGGTGCTCACCCTGCTGTGTGACGCAGGTCACTCAAGAGCGAGAGCGTTCCAGCCAACCTGTTGAAAAGATGGAAGTCGGCAACAGCTTGGCTTCCGCCCCGAACCCTTCACTCACAGTTCGATCTGTTCCCGAGAGAGATCGAACCCGGGTGTGCCGCTCCGTTGCGCCCCAATGTCTATTTTCAGAAGTACAGAACGACGCTCGCGCCAACAGAAAACGGCCTGGAACCGTTGGAGTCCCGGGCCGTTTGCGTCGCTCGCCACTTACGCAGCGATCTGCTTCACGAACGGTGCCGTCGTCTTGACTTCAATCTTGCGCGGCAAGGCAGCCGCGGCGACTGGCGCCGTGATCTCCAAAATGCCATTCACATATTCGGCGGTCAGCTTCTCGACATTCACCCCTTCGGGCAGCGTGAGTGTCCGTTCGAACACACCGTAACCGATCTCCTCCTCAAAGAGCTCAGCTTCTTTCGCTCTGTGAGTGACTTTCCTCTCGCCTCGAATCACGAGAAGATTCCCTTGTGCATGGACCTGGACGTCCTTCGGCTCCACACCCGGCAGCACTATGCGGCAAACATATTTCTTCCCCTCTTTGTCCACATACGCTTCCACTGCCGGAGTAATGTTCCACGTCTTCTTGAACTCGGGCAGCTCAAGACCCCAGGGGTTGCCGGTCAGAATGCGATTGAACATTTCGCTGAACTCGCGACGAAAACCAAACAAATTCTCGAACATCTTTTCATTGGTATACAGATTTCTCATGACACCCTCCTCAATTGAATGCCGCCTCACCAGAGGCGTCGTTTCACCGAATTCGAAGGCAGCAGCGGGCGACGAAGCATTTTCCGGCCTGACGGACGGGTGCGTCAAACTCACTCGCGCTTCCCGTCGACTTCGGACCTCCCCGCTGCCTTTGAGCGAAGGGCACTGGCTCTGCCAGGTCTAGCCTTGGTCCGGCCATGATACTCGCCACTAAGGCACAGCCGCAGGCTTTGCCGTTTTTCTCCGTTCCCGGCAGCCTCAACGGCCCGTTCCCTCGGCACTCAGTGCCCTTCTACACGTCCTTCTTACGTCCGCTTGCATAGAGAAGTCAGTGACCACGGTCACGGTTCGACGTGACGTAGATCATGCAGCGGCAGCTTGCTTCGCGACGACTTGTGGAACCTGGCGTTGCGTGATTGCCCGATAGGTTCTCACAACTTCATCGCTGGACAGCTCCGGTTCCCTCCCGAGACTCATGGGTTCCGTCCGCAGAAGTATGTCGTCCATCGAAATAACACCTACGAGAGACCCTTTTTGAGCGATCACTGGAAGCCTGCTCACCTTGCCTTCCTTCATCGTTTGCAACGCAATATGGATATCGTCATCCGGGGCACAGGAATAAAGCTTGCCCGACATGACCTCACCTACAGCAACATCGCCGGGAAGCCGGCTTCGCGTTCCAAGTGCGATACAAATGTCTCGGTCCGTGACCACGCCGATCACCTTTCCATCCGCTGCCTCGACGGGAAGGAATCCGCAGTTTGCATTCCACATGAGCTCCGTTGCTGAACCGAGGTTTGTCTCCGGTTGACAGTAATACGGGGTCCCCATCATTGCTTCTTTTACCTTCATTGGATTTCTCCTTCCTCTGGCTCTGTGCCCGCTGGCACTCGACTAGGACGTTGTTACTACATAAACTCAGCACTGCAAGAACGCTGTGACGCAAGTCACGGCTGGCCGTGACGCTCATTACACTCGAAGACAGTCAATCGTGCGAGCATACAAATGGGCCTGGTCCGCGCAGTGAGCGGTATGCCGCGCCCCGGGCCTAGGTGGAAAAACCTAAGGTACTTGACGTGTGGACGAAGCCGAACAACATTGCGCTTCTGACAAT
>JBARRT010000058.1:0-10267 GCA_049644365.1 Candidatus Acidiferrum sp.
GTCGCGGGGTTTCCGAATTTCTTTATACTACTGGGGCCCAACACCGGCCTCGGCCACAATTCCGTGGTCCTGATGATCGAAGCCCAGGTCCGCTACGCGATGAACTGCCTGAAGCTTATGAATCGCCGCAAGCAGCGCGTGATCGAAGTCCGCGCGGAATCCCAGAAGCGCTTTGTCGAAGAGATTTATCGCCGCATGGGCCGCACCGTTTGGCAATCCGGCGGCTGCCACAGTTGGTATCAAGACCAGAACACTGGCGAGATTACGACGCTCTGGCCTGGCTCCGTGATCTCCTACTTGCGCCGCACCCGCTCGGTCTCTCCGTCCGACTACGAACTATCCTCCTGATTCTCGTCACACACTTGCGCCATTTGTCTTGATCACCACGCTATGCGAATATAGTGGTGAAGAGGCCAAATGAGCGTATCGCTGGGCAAACACCTCACACTGACAAAACCTGACGACTTCGGGAAGCTCCTCGAAGACGAGGGCATTATCTTCACGCAGCTCGACAAGGCCGTAAACTGGGCGCGCAAAAGCTCGATCTGGCCGCTGGGTTTCGGTCTGGCTTGCTGCGCCATCGAAATGATGTCCATGGCCGCCGCGCGCTTTGACGTCGCGCGCTTCGGCGCCGAAGTCTTTCGCCCATCGCCTCGACAGTCCGACCTCATGATCGTCGCCGGCCGCCTCTCGCAGAAGATGGCCCCCGTCATTCGCCTGCTTTACGATCAAATGCCTGAGCCCAAGTGGGTCATCTCCATGGGCGCGTGCGCCACATCCGGCGGCGTTTTCAACAATTACGCGATCGTGCAGGGTTGCAATCAGATCATTCCCATCGATGTTTACGTTCCCGGCTGCCCGCCGCGGCCCGAGGCGCTGCTCTACGCCATCCTCCAGCTCCAGAAAAAGATCGACAATGAGAAGGGCTCCTTCAAGCGCGCCCTGAATCTTGCTTAGTACCGCAGAGTTTGATTTGTAATCACATCGCTATGCGAACACAATCCATCCGCAGCGCCGTGGGATTCGCTTGGCGTTCTTTGGTCATTACGTTGGTGGTTGTCTCCGCAGCTGCCCTCTCATTAAGTTGCGGAGGCGGCGCGACGCTGCAACCTCCTCCCACCAAGGGATTCACTCTTGTCTGGAGCGACGAATTCAGCGGCCCGGACGGCTCCTCGCCCGATTCTTCGAAATGGACCTTTGATACCGGGGTTGGCAGCAACGGCTGGGGCAACAACGAACTGGAGTCCTACACCAGCCGCGCGCTGAACGCGCAGCTCAAAGGCGGCAATCTGGTCATCACGGCGGTGAAAGAAACCTACGCGGATCCCAGCGACAACGTCACTCGCAATTACACCTCCGCGCGAATGAAAACGCAGGGACTTTTCAACCAGGCGTACGGCCGCTTCGAAGCGCGCATCAAGATTCCCGCGGGGCAGGGAATGTGGCCGGCCTTTTGGATGCTAGGGAAAGATATCTCTTCGATCAGCTGGCCTAAGTGCGGCGAAATCGACATCATGGAAAACATCGGCAAGGAGCCCGGGATGGTTCACGGTTCGCTGCACGGCCCGAGCACTTCGGGTCCGACCAGCGACCTCACTGCGCCCTTCAGCCTCCCCGCCGGGCAGAATTTCGCCGATGATTTCCATCTCTACGCCGTCGAATGGGAGCCCGGCACGATTCGCTTCTACGTCGATTCGAATCTCTACGCCACGTTCACGCAATCACAGTGGCCCGCCGGCGGCGCCTGGGTGTTTGATCACTCCTTCTTTCTCATCCTGAACCTCGCCGTGGGCGGCAATTGGCCCGGCTTACCCGACGCCACCACCGTTTTCCCCCAGCAAATGCTTGTCGACTACATCCGCGTTTACACCAAGCAATAGCGCTTCCGCTGTCCCCGCGTTTGTCTCATTCTTCTCTGTGTTCCTCTGTGCTCCCCGTGCTCTCTGTGTTAAAACACTTATTTGGCAGTCTTGAGAGAAGGGAATCACCGAATGAACGCAACCCCTGACCCCGCTCGCTATCTTCTCCGCCACACCGTTGCCACCGTCGCTTATCGCGCCGCTAAAGCCTTGCGCGGCGCTCCGGAACATTTCGCCAGCTTTCACATCGGCGACAAGACTCGCACCCCCGCGCAAATTCTCACGCACATGGGTGATCTCTTTGATTGGGCTCTCTCCATCGCGCAGGGAAAACAAGCCTGGCACGACTCAACGCCCCTCCCCTGGAACGCCGAAGTCGAGCGCTTCTTCGCCGCCGCAAAAAAGTTTGACGACTACCTCGCTTCCGCCGAACCTCTGCACGCCTCGGAAGAAGCCATTTTCCAGGGTGGCCTTGCCGACGCTTTGACTCACGTCGGCCAAATCGCCATGCTCCGCCGCCTCGGCGGTTCCCCCATTCTCGGTGAAAATTATTTCAAGGCGGACATCGCCGTCGGCCGCGTCGGCTCCGAGCAACCAGCTCCCCGCCGCGAATTCGAATGAGATTCAATCTCCGCGCTGATTCTTCGCTACTTCTGCGCTCCAATACGTATTGAGTGCTTCCTGCAGCTGCCGGACTTTGGCTGGGTTCGGTTCTTTCTTCATCATTGCTTGCAGAATCGGTTCCAGGAATCGCCCGTATTTGGAAAGTGTCGCGCCGTCGTGCGTGGCGAGCGCTCGCTCCACGGCCTGCTCCGTCGCCGGTGTCACAATTTCCAGCCGCCCCACAAACACGCGCACCGTCTGCACCGGTGCCGGCCGAATCGAAAGCGGCAGCACCGCATTCACGAATCCGTCCGGCACGAGATACAAAAGCCGGCTGCCTTCCTCGAACCACGAATTCCGCCAGGTCTCAACCATCGCGTGCGCTTCGTCCTGATACAGCCCCCTCGAAACCAGTAAACCTTCCAATTCGCGTCCAAGCGAACCCACGGTCTGCGTTAGCTCAGGCGGGTCGAGAATCGCGCGATCCTTCACCGCGCCGCCGACGCGAAATCCCACTTTTTCCCCGCGCCGTTCGAACAAAATGACGCCCGGAATCTCTTCGTCGCCGCGATTCTCGATCAGCACTTGCCCGCCGTTCGTCAATCGTGCTGCAAGCGGCACCGCAAAATTCGCCACCCCGCGATAAAACAGAAATTTCTCCCGCTGCTCGCCGCGCGCCGTCCTTACAAACACCGGCGTTGAAGCCGTCTGCCGCGCCGCGTAGTAATGATTGTCGCGCCCGTCGGCAGGGAAGTCCGCCCGCAGACCCGGCGCCACGGTCACCGCATCCCACGAAATGCTCCCGTCCGGCTGCTTGCCGTTCAGCGAAGCGTCATACAACGTCGCCGCCGGCTCCACGCGGCTCGCCTGCGGATACCACTCCGTAATCACGCCTTTCGCAAAGCGAACGTTTACCGAGACGGTCTCTTCGCGCGAATCGTAGAAATAAAGGACCGGCGTCTCCATGCGAACCGCCCCGCGAAGCCCCAGCTTGAATCCCGCGCTGCGAAAATGTTCGACGAATCCCGGCAAGTCCGTTGAGCCCGTCAGCGGTGACCACTCCACCGCTTGCCCCTTTTCGCCCGCAATGGAAGTGAATGTCCCCCATTCATGCGCCGTCAACCCGGAAAAAACCGCCGGGTTCTCCGAACCCATCAGCCCCGCCGAAATGGTCAGGCAGCTTGCAAGAAGAGCGCAGGACATCGCGCGCAAGGAATTCATTTTCATGGCCGGCCCTCCGGAAATAGTCAGCGGTGCGCTTCTCATCCGCTCCCATTCCAGACGCCAACTGGCCCGCCACTGTTAACAACCCTGCTTGGGCTAGCTGCAGGAAAGAGCTTGCCTAAGACTTCAACGTCCCCGCTTTTTCCAGCCGCTCTCGGAAGTACGCCTTCCAACTTTCCGGCAAGGCCGCCACTCGCAAGGCGCGCCGCACCGAAGCAACGTCGGCATCTCCGTATCTTTTTGCGGCGTACAGCCGGGTAATTTCCGAGACGGGGACGGCGTTTGCCTCCCGGGCAATCACTTTGACCTCATCGCCGGCTCCTACTTTTCCCTCGCGCGTAACGGCGACGTAGAAACCCGTCCGGCCGCTCACCATGAATCGCCTCACCATATCGTCGGATCCAAATCGCACGCCCAGCTTGTAGCAAGGCAGGCGCGGCTGCGTCACCACCACTTCCGCGGTGCCAACAGAGAACTGGTCGCCAAGATGAACGGCGTCTTCCGCCAAGCCGCTCGTAGCGCCAACCGCTGCAATGCCATCAATCGTAAAGTTCTCTCCAAACATACCCATCGGCAACTCCCGCCCAGGCAGCTCTTTCTTCCAGTAGTCGTAGTGTGCCAGCGGATAGCAGTAAACGGCCTTGTGCTCTCCCCCGTGCACAGTCAGGTCCGCCTGACGGTCGCCTTCCAGATTCAGCTTGCGCAAAATGACGCGGCGTTTAACCGGTTCCTTAAAGATGGCCGTCGAAACAATTCTCCCATGCCATGTTACTTCGCGCGGCAGCCCGGTGTTCACTGATACTAGCTTCATCAGTTGTTTGTCCTCTTTGTGGTATCGCGATGCGTGGTTTTGCACTTCGATTCGAGGGTCGTGGCGAAATTTCAGACCCGCGTTTGAAATGATATGTACTCTGCAGCACGGCCACTCTTGGGCGTGCCCCTCGTCACTCCGTGAGTCGGCGACCTGGCGCTATCGGCGCACGCTTACCAGCGCGGCATCGGCTTCATAGCCCTCATCTTGCACGGTCTTCTGCGCAGCCGCGCGAAGCGCCTGTTCGTCCGCATCCTTCGGCAAATTGCAAGAGCGCCGAATCACCTCTTCGCCGTTCACAATGCGAACCAGCCATTTGGACTTGCCGCTGTCCCAGGAAACTTCCACTTGATCCGCACGCATAGTCACCTCCCGCTGCGTTTCCCCTGCGCCTTCATCTTATACCGCGTCTCCCTTCCAAATGCGATGCCTGCCGCACCTCCTCCTGACTCGTCTAGCCGTTCGCGTCCTTGGTTTGGAAAGTGTTCCTTTTTGTACAGACGAGCCCTGGGTCGCAGTTATAGCTTTTACCTAGAAATGTAAAAGCGGAAATAGGCCCGCGATAGCTGTCTTTGGATTGCCTCCGGGGATGTTATCGCGGGCTTCCCTCCTCAACGGTGGCACGGTCTTCAGGCTGTAACAGGCGCCGATCCTGAGAAACACTCGCGACAAACAGATATAATCGATCCGCATGATCCCTCCTTCCTACAAACCTCGCAGGAAGTTCATGGAGCTGGCTGTCTCGGAGGCCAAACGCGCCGGCGACCGAGGCGACTATCCCATTGGCGCGGTCATCACGCGCCTCACGGGCAGGGGCGAAGTGGTCATTGCCAGCGCCGGTAACCGCGTAAAAACTTCGGGATCAAGCATCAAGCACGTAGAGTTGGAAACGCTCAAATACGTATCAAGCGGTTATGGCCGCTACCTGCCCGACTTCGTCCTCTACTCCACCCACGAGCCCTGCGCCATGTGCGCTGGTGCCTGCGTGTGGTCTAGAATTGGCGCGGTCGTCTACGGCGTTTCTCAGGAAGACATTGCCGCTTTTGGCCGCAAGCGCGGTACGGAAGACTACAAGTGGCGAGCTTGTCTTATCCCCTGCCGGCTCGTCTTCGAGAAGGGCAATCACCACATTCCCGTCACCGGCGGTTTTCTCCGAAAAGAATGCCAAAAACTGTTCACTTACGGAACGGCGCATCGGTAACGGATGCGAAGTGTATTTCCCAACACCTATTGATCCCAATGAGTCTGTTTCGAGGATGTCCAAGAGTGAACAGATGCCGGTTTGCACCAACGGTTAGCATACCAGTCGGTTTTGGGGCTCGAGGTCGACTCGACAATGACGATGAAGGGAAATCCAGCCAAGGAGCTTTGAATGAAAAAACTTTTGCTGGTTATTTGCGTGTTGAGCATGGGCAGCCTGGGCTGGGCGCAGTCGGCGCCGTCACTGGGTTCCGCGCAGAGCTTCGCAGTCCTGGGCTCCTCAGGGGTGACGAATACGGGCCCGACGATCATCACCGGAGATTTGGGTGTGAGTCCAGGTACAGCTGTCACCGGCTTTCCTCCGGGGACCGTGACCGGAGGAGCACTTCACGCGGGCGACGCCCCCGCCACCGCCGCTCAGGCCGCTGCCCACACTGCCTACGCGGCTCTGGTAGCCGAGCCGTGCGGAACCAACTTGACCGGGAAGACTCTTGGCACCAGTCCCGGCGCGGTCACGCTTTCACCTGGCGTCTATTGTTTTGATTCTTCGGCGCAGTTGACCGGAACCCTCACGCTCACCGGCAGCGGTGTCTACGTTTTCCAGATCAAAAGCACGCTTACGACCGCGAGCAAGTCCTCTGTGGTCCTGGCCAAGGGAGCGACGGCAGGAAATGTGTTCTGGCAGGTTGGCAGCTCTGCGACGCTTGGCACCAACACCGCTTTTGAAGGAAGCATTCTCGCGAATATCAGCGGCACCGTCACCACCGGCGCCAGCGTAACCGGTCGAGTCTTCGCCCTCACGGGTGCCGTGACCCTCAGCGGAAACCGCATTCACGCCGCATCAAAGTAAACAGCCGGGTGGCCCGAGTTCCGTGGCGTTTACCCCGACCGAGTCGGGGGCACCTGCGGCCTTGACCTTTGCTTTTTCTAGGTCGTCCTGCTGCCGTCCGCACCGTTTATCCTGTCCACATCAAGGTTAAGGCGAGATTGCGCCCAGCGAGTGCTTTGACCTCGCATGAACCAATCTTCATTGCCACTCGTTATTTCTTCAGGCCAGCCTGCCAGTTCAGTATCACCGTATACGGCTCCGGTGCGTTGCTCTTGGCCGCTGTCTTGGGCGCCGCCACGAGAAAACGGCGGCCGTCCGCTGTGCAATCCCATGTAGAGTCCCCTGCCGAAAATCCGAGGGGCTGAGGCTTCCCGGGCCTGAACTCAGGATTGGTCGCAATTTCGACAGCCATCACTTGTCCGTCTGCACCAGTGTAATAAAGTTCCCGCCCGTCACTGCGCCAGCGCGGTTGATACCCGGATCCATTGGAGATTTGCCACTTGACACCCGCCTCGACAGCCGTCCCGGCAGAGTTCATCGCAAACGACTGCACGTAGATTTCATAGTGGCCGGACTCATTCGAAGTGTAGGCTACCCAATGGCCGTCAGGAGAAAAGCGACCCTCGCGCTCCCTGAACTCAGTGACTAGAAACGGGACGGGCTTTTTGTCACCCTCCAGCGGTAACACCCAAAAATCCCAATCCGTCTTCGGGTCAAACACGCGATACAGCAGGAAACGTCCGTCACGCGACCAACTCTCGGCAAGCGGAACCTGGCTGGACTTTAGCAGAAGTTCCGCATCTTTCACGCCGCTCACCGGCTTTTGATATAGGTCGTTTCCGGAGCTAAAGATGATGCGGCTCCCATCCGGCGACCAGACCAGAGACCAATTTATCTCCGAACCAAACGTGAACCGCGTGCTTGTGTCTCGAGAGAAATCCAGCAGCCAGATGTTGGAGGCCTGCCCACTCCTCTTGCTCACCGCCACGCGCGTCCCATCCGGCGAGAGCGCCAACCGTCCGTAATTGCCCGCTTCTCCGACAGTTCCCAAGATCTTGCCCTGTCGACCGTACCAGGTGAGCTGGCGGTCTGGCGTTGCACTGCCTCGCCAGTAAACCAGGACATCGTTGGCTGAAGCCGAAAAGGCTCCGTTTCCTCCTTCTCCGCCCAAATCATCAGCCACTTGCTCGGCGACAGGCGTTGCCTGCCCCTTCAGTTCCAACCGGCCGTTGTCGAACGGCTGGGACATTAGCGTACCTTTGCGCATGAAAAGCAGGTAGCCAGTGCTCGGATCGGCCGAAGGTGCGTACACTGGCCCCCAATTGCTTGCGACCAAAAATTTGGAGTTCTGCTGCTCCGGTTTGGCGTCCACGGAGCCGAGATAAATACCGCTTTTCTCCGGGTCAGCCGAGTCACGAATGTGGACGAAATGCCGCCCGTCCGGTAGGAAGGAGGGACAGAAATGAAATCTTTCATGGCGTGCGGAATCAACGGCAGTGAGTTGAGCGGGAACACCGCCAGAGGCAGGCACCCGGAACAAGCCACTCAGAGCACCGAAGACGATCACGCCATCTTGGTTCCATGCGCCCCCTCCCCAAAAACCGCTGAAGATGTCCGACACAGTCTGTGGAGAGCCCCCAGTCGCCTCGATCTTCTTGAGCTTTCCTTGGGATGCATACCCAATGAAGCGGCTGTCCGGGGACCAGAAGGGTGAACTGTCCGCGGCCGTTAAATCGCGTGATTCTCCCGATTCCAGGAAATGCACCCACAGGCGGTCTCCGGCCAAGAAGGCCAGTTTGCGGCCATCGGGCGAAAGCTTGAGGTACGGCCTGAGGGTGGTGTTTCCCGGCACCGGGATCTGGAAACGCACGGGTGCGGCCGGAGCGGGCGGTATTTCACGCAAGTGCAGAAACGCAACCGGAGCCAGGGCCACTGCCAGCAGGGCCGCCACGCTCCAGGCCAGGCGCTCGCGTACCTTGCGGTGTGAAGCCAGCGGAGCCGGGACGCCCGCTTGTGAACCCGCTTCGGCAATCCACTGCAACTCGCCGGCTAGATCGGCAGCGCTTTGCCAGCGTTTGTCGACTTCCTTCGCCAGGGATCTCCGGATCGCGTGATCCAGCGCGGGTGGAGTCATGGGTTTCACCGTGCTGATCGGCGTGGGCTCTTTTTCGAGAATGGCAGAGGCCACGCTCAGTTGGCTCTTGCCTTGGAATGCGCGCTGGCCCGTCACCATCTCGTACAGCACCGCGCCCAGCGAAAAAAGGTCGCTGCGGCCGTCGAGTTCTTTTCCTTCAATTTGCTCCGGCGACATGTATTGAAATGTTCCGACGATTGTGCCCTGCTCGGTCACCGGCGAGTTTCGCGTTGCATCCGTCAACGTTACGGCGCTGGAGAGTGGCGCCGCAGGTTTGGCCAACCCAAAATCCAGCAGCTTCGCGCCCGTAGGCGTCAGCATTATGTTGCTCGGCTTTAGGTCGCGATGCACCACGCCGCTGCGATGTGCTTTGTCCAGGGCATCCGCAATTTGCATCCCGCACTTCAGTACTTGCTCCAGCGGCAAGGCCCCTTTTTCGAGGCGCTTCGACAATGTCTCACCTTCGATGCACTCCATCACCAGGTAATCGATCCCGTCCTGTTGCCCAACGTCATGCAGCACGCATATGTTCGGATGATTCAGGCTGGAAATGGTTTTGGCTTCGCGCTCGAACCGCTGCTTACGCACAGGATCGGAAGAAAGGTGTGCAGGCAGAATCTTTATGGCCACGGTGCGATCTAGCCGCGTGTCTTTGGCGCGGTACACCTCACCCATGCCCCCGGCACCAAGCGCGTCCAGAATCTCGTAGGGTCCCAACCGAACTCCGGGGGATAGTGGCATTTGGGCGCAATTCTACAACGAAAAAGGTTGGCTACACCCAAGCGCAGATAGGGATTCGCTTTTGAAGGAAGCATCCTCGCGAATATCAGTGATACCGTCACCATCGGCGCCAGCGTTACCGGTCGAGTCTTCGCCCCGACGGGTGCGGTGACGCTCAGCGGAAACCGCATTCGCTCCGCATCAAAATAAACGGCCCACGTGACCCGGTGCCGGTGGCGTTTGGCCCCGACCGAGTCTGGCCACCTGCGCCTTTTGACTTTGCTTTTCCTAGCTCGTCTTGCTGCCGCTCGCACCGTTAATCCCGCCCATTGCCGTCCACTCCTCAATTCTCTCCATTCCCTGCATAACATTTAACCATTTGATACTCCCGTGCTATCCTTCTGCATGTTTGCCCATCAAATTCCCCACCTGCGATTTGTTCGCACCAACCACGACCCTGGCCCCCTTATCTCCTGTCCCCCTATCCCCCTAACTCCTTTGTTTGCCACTCATACGAATTGTTCGCAAATCACTGAGAACACAATTGCTTTAAGTCCTTTGCTTGCCACTCATGCAGACTTGCCACCTATAAGTCCTGTATTTGCCACTCATACGAAAACAACCGGGGTGTATACCAACAATTCCCATTCTGGAACTCGCTTCTGTTCCTCTTGCTTCCTCCGCGATCTCGGCGTCTCGGCGTTGAATCGCATTCTTTCCCTTTCAACTTTCAACTTTCGACTCTTAACCTCCTTCTCCTCACTTGACCTTTCTTTTCACTCAGTTACAAATTGCCCTCCTTTTCCTCGCGGAGAACAGCTTCTTTGTTTTCATGCGCTTACGAATTGCCCATTTCGCAAGTCCTTTGTTTTGACATTCATGCATCG
>JBARRT010000059.1:0-52784 GCA_049644365.1 Candidatus Acidiferrum sp.
GTGAAGGCTTAACGCGAGCGCCTGTTGAGAGTCTCATCTCCGCAACCCTCGAAAACTTCCCAGCAGAGCCGATTGGAAGTGTTTTCCCTGAGCAAGACCAACCCTCCTCGCCAGAACGAATTGCATACGCTGCGCCTCAAGCATCTGAGATCGTGACGCCTGAGATTCTGGATGCGAGCCCTCTATCGCTCGTCGAGGATCTCCAGGGGAAAGTGCACCGCCACGCTCCAGTCGCCGGTTTTGCACTGCAAGTTCAAACAGGCAAAGTCGAGCCGTCAGCGGATCGTATTTCGGACTCGCCCTCACACCTTTATGTTCTTGAAATATCTGGATTTCAGGTCGCCGCATTAATGTTTTTGTTCGCCGTGATCAGTCTCGCCCTTGGGCTCACAGTGGGACGCGGCCCGCTCGGAATACGCCTCCGAGACGCCCAGAAATCAATACTCGCTGTTGATGCCGCGTCACCGGCACTGCCTGATCGCCTAGGCGAAACGACTTCGCAAACTTCCACTCCACCGGAAGCAAATACCTTCAATACACCTGCAGTAAATCCGCCAGCGCCGGAGACGGAAGAATCCCTCATGGATTCCGGTAACTCCTCGGGTACCAGTAAACTCCATGACGCCACGCCTTCCGAAAAAAAGTCCAAGGAAAAAACCCGCGACCCTGAATCTTTCGCGAAAGTGCCCTCCACAGATTCAATTTCATCTCCGAGAATAGAACCTAAACCATCTGCTAATCCCGAAGCCGGTCCTGAGCGCAAGGGCTCGACCGGGCTAATCGCGCGAAGCGCGCCGCCACCCGCGAATTCCCAACCCGCACATTCACCCAAGGCTGTCGGCCCGATAAGTGGCGCACCGAGAAATCCCGCCCCACGCAGGGTAACGCCTGCGACGCGCTCAGCGACGCACCTGTCATCGCCTTCCGCAATCCTTGTCACTGGCCCAGGCGACGGCAGCAAACCGTTCAGGCTGATTCTCCCGCAAAAACCGATCGCCGCCTCCTCTTCGTTTGCGATGACCTCGCAACTTTCCGTTCTTGTTTCTCCTGAGCCCGGACCTGCACTGGCTCATCAACCCGCTCGATTGCAAGCCGGTGAGCTTGTCTCCTTCGTTTGGCCTCGTTATCCAAGGCCGGGGGACCGACATGGATCGTCGGAAACCGTAAAGGTCCGCACCACCATCGGAGAGCTCGGCCAAGTGCTGGATGTAAAGCACGTGAGCGGCTCGGTCTCTCTTCTTCCCGCTGCAATGAGCGCCATTCGCCTGTGGCGTTACAAGCCCACTCTCTTGAACAGCAGGCCTGTCCAGGCTCAACAGGACGTCACCATTGCATTCCGGCCGCCACGGCATTTGTCGCGCGTGCCCACTCGGCATCCATCGCACAACTAGCGGCGAAGGCGCTCTCGCGCGCCTTGGCTTCAGGCGAGAGAGCGTGCGCGCAACTGCATCTCGTAGAGTTTGCCGCCCGCCCAGCATTGCGGCATCGCGAGCACCACGAGCGCGATTGGATACCAGTGGGGCCCGAAGGCCGGTCCCTTGTTCCACGTCACCACGGTGCCCACAATACTCACGGCAAGGCCCAGGACCCCAAGCATCAGGGCGTGCAGCATGGGCCGATTGGGCGCGAGCCGCGCCGTGACGTAGCTTCCCGCAACGCTGTAGACCGTGCGATAGGCTGTTGCAAGCAGCAAGAGGGCATTGGACGCGGGCTGGTCCCATGGCGGGAAAACGTGGGCTGCGTGCAGCACCACGTCGGTGACGATTGAGAGAACGGCGCCCACGAGAATGCCCGCGAGCACGGCGCCGATACTTTTCCAAATATTCTTGTTCATGTTTTCTCCAGAAGTTCAGCCAGCTTGTCCAGGCTCTCCGCCGCGCTGCATTCCATGCCAGGTTGAGGACAGTACCGTGAAACTCCCGTTCCGTCCAACTGCAATGTTCCATTGTTCGTCATCGGCGCTTTCCTCTCACGCTTCGAACGCTTAAATTTTTTCTTTTGAGCGTTTCGCCACTAGCCGCCGAGTCACCGCGGGACTCGTGAGCTCGCGAAGCGCGTCCTTTCCCACCCACCGTTCCGCTGCCTGCGGCGAGTCCGCCATGCGCCGCGCCACCTTCACTGCGGCGGCGTTGAGCGCGGCGTTGCGCCTGCCAATCGCGCGAAGGGCCCAGTTCACGCCCTTCTTCACGAAGTTGCGTTCGTCGCGCGCGCCCTTCTCAATGAGCGGCAGCAAGGCCAGAAAGCTCTTGTCAGGAGCGGCCTTGTCGTGGAGCGCCAGGCATGCCATCAGCGCGAAGGCGCCGCGCTTGACGAAGAGCGTGGGCGAAGCCGACCACTGGCGCACCTTCTCCCACGCGAACGGAGTCCGGTCAAAGAGATGGAAGCAGACCGTGTCGCAGTCGCCCCAGTTCTCGAAGCTGGCGGCCCACGCGTTCATCTGCCGACGCGTTACGCGCTGCGGATCGCCTATCAGCGCGGCCAGCAGTCGCGCTTCATACCACCCGCTCTCCCACAAGGCCAGCGACAGGGCGTGGTCCTTTCCCAGCCGCTTCCTCAGCGACAGCAGCGCTCCCATCGTGACGCCGAATGCGCGCTTGGCTTCAATGCCGTAACGGGGCAGCCCTTCGACGCTATGCCGTGTCCCGCGCCGTTCGAGCCACCGCATTACTTCGTTCTTGTCCATCGTTGTGGTTTTGCTGCGTTATTCTCCGTCGTATGCTTGCTTCAATCGTTGTATGTCAATCTTATCCATTTGAAGCATGGCCTTCATGACCCTTTTTGCTTTCCCGGGATCTTTGTCTTGCAACATTCTGCCTAAAGCGGAGGGAATGATTTGCCACGACAGGCCATATTTGTCTTTGAGCCAGCCGCATCTTTGTTTTTCTCCGCCTTCAGAAAGTTTCTCCCACAGCTCGTCTACTTCCTGCTGTGTCTCGCAGTTCACGAAGAACGAGATAGCCGGCGAAAAGGTGAATTGCGGGCCGCCGTTTAGCGCAAGGAATCTCTGTCCTTCGAGTTCGAATGTCGCGGACATGACCGTTCCCTTCGGTCCTGGCCCGCCCTCTCCATATCGGCTAACGCTCACGACCTTTGAGTTCTTGAAGATCGAAACATAGAAATTCATCGCTTCTTCGGCTTTGCCGTCGAACCACAGGAACGGGTTGATTTTTTGCATAGAGATCTCCGCTTCGCTTTTCAATTGGACACCGTCGACGCCGGCATGAGTGTGAATATGTTACTTGCACAATGCAAGTGATAATTCCGGGCCCGCTCGGCAGGAAAGACGCGTGTCAGCGGGCCCGGGCTTTCTGAGCATCGTTACTGTCAACGTTCCCAGTGTTACTTTCGGTCTAGAAAGAATTGCCCCGACATATCAGCTATCACTTCCTGCGTCATGCGAGCGGCGCCAGCAGCTCCGCAAGCCGGTCGTAGCTAGCAGCAACCCCGCTCTCCATGCCGGATTTGAGGACACCGTCGCGGACCTCTTGCGATACGTAGAGCATGGTGCTCGTCATCATAGTCCTGCCGCCCTGTTCGACGAACGTGGTCGTGATCAGCGACTCACCTGCGTACCAGGCCTCGTCGAACAACTCGGTACAGACGAGCCGTTCTTGTGGCACGATCTCGCGGTAGACGCCGCCCATCCCCATTTCTTTTCCGTTATTCTCACGTCGCCACACGTAACGATACTGGCCTCCCACTCGCAGGTCGATCTCGCAGACCGGCATCGTCCAGCCCGGCGGCCCGAGTAACCACTGCTTGACCAGTTCGGGCTTCGTGAAAGCGTCGAAGACCAGTCTGCGCGGCGCATCGAACACGCGCGTCATCGCGATCTCGCGGTCGCTGGGCGTAGTTATTTGCAATTTCACTTTCGATGTTCCTGGGTTCGTCATCGGTGCTCTCCTTTATGGTTTTGTGGGTCCACGTTTTTTCTCGTCGGTTTTCATCTCGTCCAGCAGGGCATCCAGGCGCTGGAAGTTGCCCTCCCAGAGACGCCGGTACTTCTCCAGCCAGACCTCTAGCTCCTGAAATCGCATGGGCCGCAACGCATAAATCCGGCGCTGCGCGTCCACGCGAACGTCCACCAGTCCGGCATCACTGAGCACCCGCAAATGTTTGGAAACTTGCGGCTGGCGGAGGCCCAACTGAGTGACCATGTCCCCAACGGGCCGTGGTCCGTCCAGCAACAGATCGACGATCTGAAAACGGTGGGGCTCGGCCAGCGCTCGGAGTGTTTCCAACATGGCGACCGCTAATATGCCCCAAAACGTATATGCATGTCAAGGAATATTTAAAGCCGCAAACTAGTTTGCATTGCAAACCAAAATTGATGCGCTTTGTTCGCGCCTCGGGGCGCAGATCATCCTAAGTGCTTGCCAGCCAAGGGGATAGCCGACCGCTCGAAACTGGCCAGCGAGATTGGCTAGTTTTTGGGGAACGTAGTTCCTTGCTCCTTCAAAGCAATCTGCTTTCTGTTTGCGGTTACTTGTCTCGGCTGGGTTTATCCGCCTGCGTCCTTAATGTCTTCGCGGGCTCTCCGCAGAGCGTTATTTGCTTCGCCTTTGGCGTCGGAATCCGGCTTCAGGAGATCGATGGCCCTGTGAAGGGCCATGGCTTTGCCGCCCGACGGACCGGCGCACGAATCGCCAACAGGCTTGGGCTTCACGCCGGTCACATCCCATTTCAGGCAACTGAAGTCGATCACTAGAGTGCGACTGACACGGAGGGAAGCGACGCACTCGTCCAGATACTTAAACGACGAGCAGACATCCTGCAAGTTTTTGTCCCGCGGCAAGATTCCCTGAACTTGTAACTGGTGGGTCAGTTTTGCTTCCAGATCGCCATTGGAGGCGAGCTGATCGTTTGCCGATTTTGGGCCGCGATTGATCAGTTTTAGCGGATTGTATCTCTTGGGATTGTACCAGCGAGGAGACTGCGCGTCTGGCGTGTCCTTCGCGTCTTGCGCTGTCGCGGAAAAGGAACCAAGGAGAAAACACAAAGCGGCCGATGAAAGAACGATCGAGTAACCTCTCATTTTTGTCTCTCCGAGGGCTGGAAGAGCTACACAATTCATACCTCAAATTCGGCGGACGTGTCGAGAGGGCGATGCGAAAAGGGACAACGAGAGCGGGGGGCGGGCAGGCGCAGGGCGTACCTTTTTGAGTGAGAGGCACAAGGTCCGCGCTTGTCAGGCGCGCTGCCGTAGGTTTGGATAGAAGGTACGGGATAAGAAGCCGGCCCGAAGAGTGAATGCCGCACGACCAATGCGTCACGCGCTTGCGATTCGCAGGCTTCAGACCCGCCAGGTGAAACATGAAATTGAGCGCCAAATATCTAGTGTTGGTCTTGGCGGTTGCGATGCCTGCGATGGCTAAAGCGCAGAGCGTGGGGCAAGTGGAATGTCCGCGATCCGGTGGCTACGTCTATCTCTACAGCTCGATGATTACGATGGACGTGCGCGGGACGCTGCAGTGTGGCGAGCAAGTGCAGATCACGGGGCGGTACGACACGTATTTGGGCGTTCGAACGGCCAAAGGCGAAGTCGGTTATGTGCCGTTGGATGGTGTTTTATTGATTAAAGACAAGCCGGGAGCGAACCAGCCAAAGCCGCTGCCGCAAAGGCCTGCGAGAGAGCTTACTCCGTATGACGAACATGCTGCTCCGCCGCCTCCCGTGAAAACCTTGCCGGCTGGTTTCGACCTCACACTGGCGAACGGCACGCCGGTGCACTTGAAACTTGGCAAGACGATTTCCACGGCGAGCGCGTACGTGGGAGACGCGGTGGAGTTACATGCAGCAGTTGAAGTGGTCGTGGAGGGAGTCACGGTGGTTCCGATCGGGGCAACCGCCACCGGAATTGTGACGGAGGTCGAACCCAAAAAGCGGCTGGGCCGCGGCGGGAAGCTGGCATTGAGCATCAATTTTTTGCGGCTCGGCAACAATGAGAAGGCGGCAGTGCGTTCCTTCCAGGAAACATCAGAATCGATTTCGCAAGGGCACGGCAAAGACATCGTATTCGCGGAAGGAAGCGACTTTACGGCGTACGTGGATGGAGATGTGCACCTGAAGAAAGAAACATTTCTGGCGGCGAAGGATGGGGCCAACGCCGCACCCGCCGCTCAGAATCCTTCACATCCCAGAAAGTGACTCCAAGAAAGTTGCCGCATTTCGCGCACGTGCAAAAATTTCCGGCCCACCCGCTTCGAAAAACCTGGAACGCAGAGATCACAGAGGAAGGCGAAGAAAAAGAACACGGGTCTAAAGACCCGCCACTACAAAATCGTAGAGGCTGTCAGTGGATTTGCTTGGTTTTGCGGGACATGTAGTCCATGAGGAGATACTGGCCGAGGGTGTAGGGCGTGGTGAAATAGGCTTTGCCGCGGCACATTTCGGTGATTTTCTGGACGAAGTGAACGAGGCTGTAATCGCTGGCGAGCATGAACGTGTTGATCATGATGCCGGCGCGCTTGCACTTGTTGACTTCTTCGAGAGTCTGGCCGACGACGAAGGGATCGAGGCCGAAAGCGTTTTTGTAGATGCGGCCGTCATCAAGCGTTAGGGCGGAGGGCTTGCCGTCGGTGATCATGACAATTTGGCGCATATCTTTTTTCTGGCGGAGGAGAATGCGCTGGGCCATGCGAAGGCCTTCGCGCGTGTTGGTGTAATACGGGCCGACTTGGACGCGGGCGAGTTCGCTGAGGGGGACCTCTTCGGCGGAGTCGTGGAAGAGAACGAGATTGAGCGTGTCGCCAGGATATTGCGTTCGAATGAGATGGGAGAGGGCCATGGCCACGCGCTTGGCGGGCGTGAAGCGGTCTTCGCCGTACAGAATCATGCTGTGGCTGCAATCGAGAAGGACGACGGTGGCGCAAGAGCTATGGTATTCGCACTGGTGGACCATGAGGTCGGAGTAGGTCATCTCGATGGGAACTTTGGGGCCCTCGCGGCGGACGGCGTTGAAGAGCGTGGCGGAGATGTCCATGTTGAGGGTGTCGCCGAATTCGTAAGGGCGTGAGACGCCGCCGGATTCGACGCCCGTGGAGAGGTCGCGAGTGTCGTGGCGGCCGAAGCTGCTGCGGCCGAGCGAGCCGAGAAGATCCTGCAGTGTTTTGAAGCCAAGAAAATCGATGGTTTTGTCCGTGATTTCGAAGCGCGCTTCGGGCTGGCGTTCGCGCGGCTGCCCGAGCTGGCCGCAGGCGGAAGTTTGCGGCGGCGGCGTGACTTGCGGCGGCTGCTGCGGATTGATGAAGCCTTCGTTGGCCATGCGTTCCATGATTTTATCGAGGAGATCCTTCACGGCCTGGCTGTTCATGGCGCTGGGTTCGTTAAGCATTTCGCGGAGTTCGTCGGACATGGCGTTTTCGGGGAGCAGGTCGCCTTCCTGTAGAGCGCGGAGGATGGCTTCGCGAAGGGCTTCCATGGAGCGCTCGGGATCCATTTGAGAGACGCCGTAAAACTGGGATTCGAATCCGCTTTGCAGGAAAAAATCGCCGAGACGTTTGACGAGCTCTTCGAGGTCGATGGCATCGGCGGGTTCGCCGGTGTATTTGGCATAGCGGATGAATTTCATGAACGATTTACCGCGCTTTCCACGAGCAAGAGAGATTCCTCATATCCGCAGGCCGACCCTTTCGCAGGAGCGAAAGGGGAAGAAAAAGTCGGCCTGCTCCGTTCGGAATGACGGTGTGTTGGTTGTGGAGGCATAGTGGAGGCATGTTAGTTGAATTGGCGGCGGGGGCCGCGGTTGGGGGATTCGCGTGGGTCGCGTGGTTCGGGCTGCTTGGGCTTATCGGCGTAGAAGCCGCGCTCTTCGCTGCGGCCGATGCGGCGATGGGCCCATAGGCCTTCGAGAATCAATTCGGCGGCGGCAGCGGCAGCGCCAGCATCTTTGCGATCCTGCACGCCGAGCTTGCCGATGTGATCCATAACGCCCTGGATTTTCGAAAGCTGTTGATAGCGGTCGCTGGTGTTGGCGAGTTCGGGCAACTTGAGTTCGCCGCCCAATTCGAACCATTGAATGACGGGCTGGAAGTTGACGTCGGTGAAATGCTTGCTGAAGACGCGGCCGACAGCGGTACGAATGAGCTCGCGCGCGATGGTGTCCGCGCCTTTGAGTTCGCCTTCGTATTCGAGCTCCATTTTTCCGGTGATGGCGGGGAGCGCGGCATAGACATCGGCGACGCGGGCGACGACGGATTTTTCGCCGGTGCGGGCGGCGCGATGCTCGGCGCTGCTGACGAGGCCTTCCATCGTGGTGATGGGGAGACGCTGGCTGACGCCGGAGCGGCGGTCCACGCGCTTGTCCTCGCGCGCCTGGAAGGCGATTTCTTCGACGACCTGGCGCAAGTAATGAGGGACTTCGATTTTTTTACCGGAGTCGCGGGCGACCCAGGCTTCCTGCGCGGTGATGGTCATGCCTTCCTCAATGGTGGAAGGGTAGTGTGTACGAATTTCGGAGCCGATGCGGTCCTTGAGAGGCGTGATGATTTTTCCGCGGGCGGTGTAGTCCTCGGGATTAGCGGTGAAGACGAGGAGGACGTCGAGAGGGAGGCGGAGGGGATAGCCCTTAATCTGGATGTCGCCCTCCTGCATGATGTTGAAGAGGCCGACCTGAATTTTTCCGGCGAGGTCGGGGAGCTCGTTGATGGCGAAGATGCCGCGATTGGCGCGGGGCAGAAGGCCGTAGTGGATGGTGAGTTCGTCGGAGAGATCGCGGCCGCCGCGCGCGGCGCGGATGGGATCGACGTCGCCGATGATGTCGGCCATGGTGACATCGGGCGTGGCGAGTTTTTCGACGAAGCGATTTTCGCGGGGCATCCAGGCGATGGGCGTGTTGTCGCCTTCGGCGGAAATTCTTTCGCGGCAGGCGCGGCAGATGGGCTTGAAGGGATCATCATTGATTTCGCAGCCGGCGATGACGGGCATTTCGGCATCGAGGAGATTGATGAGTCCGCGCAGGATGCGGCTTTTGGCCTGGCCGCGGAGGCCGAGAAGAATGAAATTGTGGCGGGAGAGCAAAGCGTTGATGATTTGCGGGATGACGGTGTCTTCGTAGCCGTGGACGCCGGGAAACAACGTTTCGCCCTTTTCGATGGCGCGAAGGAGATTGCGGCGGATTTCGTTTTTCACGGAGATGGAGGCACCGCGCGGGTCGAAGTCAGGGATGCGCCTGAGCTCGCCGAGCGTGCGTGGTTTCGATTGTCCGGAAGATTGCATAAAAGTGCTGGCCGTCATGGGGTCCCGTTCCGCGAGCCCCGGAGCGGCCGGGGCCCGCACAAACTAGTTCAATCCGTGTCCATTGCCGCCGGCGCGCTGGCGCACGGCTTCCCGTTTTTGTAGATGCGGCGCCCATTCGCGAAGGTACGTTACCAGACGCTCCTGGCGGTCGGCTTCGCAGCGCAGCTCGAGAATCTGCTGCTTCCACAATAGTTCCATGGGCAAGGTAGCTGCAACGAGATAAGAAAGTTCTTCGGGCGGGGCACCCTTTAGATTTTTTGGATAGTCGTCGAAGATGAGCGTGTGACAGGCTTCGAAGAGTTCGATGAGTTCGCGCTGGACGCGGGGATCGGGGGCGGTTTCGCGATCCTCGAGGTAATCCACCTGGCCTTCTAGAAGCGGGTGGTCCTGGAAAAGATCGAGAACGCGGAATGGGGCGCGGCCGACGGCGAGGATGTCCATGCGGCCGTCGCCGTAGCGCTTGACGACATTGAGGATTTCCGCGGTGCAGCCGACGCGCGCCAAACCTTTGGGCATGGAAAGCAGCATGCCGAATTCGGATTTCTCCGCGAGGCAATCTTTGATCATGGTGCGGTAACGCGGCTCAAAAATGTGCAGGGGAAGCTCCGCGCCGGGAAGAAGGACGACGTTCAACGGAAAAAGCGGAATGCGTTCTGGCCGCATGGGTCCCAGACCAAATGATACCAGAGGAGCCGGGAGATGTATGGCAAGGACGGCCAGCGGTGGTCTGTCAGTTTGAAAATCCGGTTTACCAGGACCTGGCAGATATTCCGGCGGGATTCCAGGGCCTGTCACAACACACCTGTTGCGTCTTCGTTGAAATGTGATAGGTTCTACCGCCAAATGCAGTTCGTCGTGCAATCTCAAAGAGTGGGTGACGTCGCGGTGATCCATTGCGAGGGGCGCCTCGCGGTCAACGACGGGGTTCGCGCGCTGGAGGAAGAAGTCGAAAAACACAGCCTCGAAACGAAAAAATACGTTCTGGATCTAGGCGCAGTGAGCTACCTGGACAGCGGAGCGTTGGGCGCACTGGTTCGACTCGTGGGCACGCTCCGCGCCCGCCGCGGCGATCTCAAGCTCTGCCAGGTTTCGCCCTTCGTGCAAAACATCTTGCGTGCCACGAACCTCCACGGCGTGTTCTGCATCCATGACACGGAAAAAGACGCCCTCGCAGACTTCGCGCGGCGAGCGGCACCCGTCGAACCGCAGGCGTGGTCCTCGAACGCCGGCGTCTTGTGCATAGACCCGTCCAGCGATCTTCTCGCTTACATGGCGGCCGTGCTCAACCGCGCCGGCTTCGAAGTAAAAACCACGCGCTATCTGGCCGATGCCTCCACGCTTCTCTGTGCCATGAAACCGCGCGTGATCGTGTGTGGCCCTGGAGTAGAGTCGAGTAGTCCTGCCTTCGAGAAGTTTCACTATCTCGATCCCCACGTGCAATTCCTGCTTCTTCCTGCCGATTTTTATACCCTCGATGCGAGCGATGCCGGCCTCGACCTCGTCACTCGCGTTAATGAACTGCTGCAGGCGCAAGCCTGAGCTTCTGCCCGTCCCACGGCCACTTTGATTCGTCGAGAATGAATCAAGCGCTAAGCCCCGATAAGTTTGAATGCATAGGTCGCGTTGCCGGACAAGCGCCGGTCAATGCCGCCAGGCCAGGAGATCAGCCGAGCTCGGTGAGGAGGGCTTCGAGTTCGGAGCGGGCGTGTTGGTCGCCTTTTTTTGCGGCGGCGGCGATGCCGTTGGAAAGGATTTGCTTGGCTTCGGTGGTGCGGGATTCGCGGGTGAGCAGCTGGGCGTACATCAGATACGCGGGGACGTAGTCCGCATTACGTTCGAGGAGAGCGCGAAAATGGGTGTCGGCGGCCGCGGGGTCGCCGCTGTTCATGCATTCCATGGCGAGTCCGTAGCGGGAGAAGGCGTCTTCGGGTTTCGTGGCCACGAACTCTTCAAGTATCTGGCGGCGGGTTTTCTTTTGTCCGGTCATTGGGTCGTCCCGTATTATACGGGTGGCAGGGGAAAGACGAGAAAAAGAAGTTGAAAGTCGAAAGTTAAAAATTGAAAGCAGAAGAGAAAATTAATTGGATGGAACTTTGATTTGTTCATGGTCAGGCGCGCGTGAAGGCGCGGGACGAGAATCGAACCATTGATGAAAACTAAGCAGGAGCGCGAACGGGCGAGGAGATTGGAATGAAACGGAAGCACCAAGAGAATCGCCGGCCAAGAATCGAACTGCCGGGAAAGCCGGTGAGCGCGTCGCGTTCGGAGATGACGGAAATCGTGCTGCCGGCGCAGACGAATCCTCTGGGAAAACTCCTTGGCGGACAGGTAATGCATCTGGTGGACATGGCGGCGGCATTGGCGGCGCACCGGCATTCGAACTGCTACGTGGTTACCGCGTCGGTGGACTACATCGATTTTCGAAACCCGGTGAATCTCGGAGAGATCGTCACGCTGAGCTCTCAGGTCAATCGTGTATTTCATACGTCGATGGAAGTGGGCGTCGAGGTCTATTCGGAGAACGTGCTTACGGGAGAGCGGAAGCATACGACAACCGCGTACGTGACGTTTGTGGCGATTGACGAGCACACGCGCAAGCCGAAGACGGTGGCGCCGCTGATCGTAAAGACTGCGGAAGAGAAGCGGCGATTTGAGGAAGCGGCGGAGCGGCGCAGGACGAGGCTAGAGCTTCGGTACGGCACAGATTCGAGCAAATCGAAATCCAGCTGATGAGATTGCGCGCTTCACTTTTCGAGTGCCTCACGCACTTCATCCGCGACTGCCAAGGCTTGTTCGACACAAATGCCTATGGCGGGTCCACGCAAGTAATTACCCGCGAGCCAAATCCCTGGATGGTTCCGCAGCAGTTTGGCGACGGCCGCCAGGCGGCCGCCGTGGCCGAGATTGTATTGCGGGAGGGCGCGGGGCCAAGCGGTGACGTTGGAAAAGACGGGCTCGGCGGCGATGGAAAGAATGGGTGAGATTTCACGGTGGACGAGACTTGTGAGCGCTTCGGCGGGGAGACTTGCGGCGGAAGGATCGGTGGCGCCGCCGACAAAACTTGTTAGAAGGGCGTGGCCCTCGGGAGCGCGGCCTGGGAAGAGAGAAGAATTCCAGGCCGTGCCGAGAACGCGGAGGCCGGAAGAGCGAGGCACGAGGAAACCGAATCCGTCGAGAGAATGACCGATATCGCTGATGCGATATCCGAGAGAGACGACGGCGACGGGAGCGTAGTCCATGTGAGCGAGGAGCGATTCGAATGACGGTTCGAGCGGAGAGAGTAACTTTGCCGAGACACTTGTGGGCGTGGCAAGAATCAAAGACTTCGTGGAAATAGACTTCGAGGCGCCATGGGCGTCGAATTGCACGTTAAACGAACCGTCATTCTGCGCGGAGATTCTTGTGATGCTTGCCCCCGTGTGCAGAGAAGGGCCGAGGATGTTCGCAAGTGCGCGTGTTGGAGTCTCATTACCTTCGCGGAAAGCCAGGAGTGTGGGACGCTCGCGGGGACCTGATTTCGTTTTTGCGGCCCGCCACGTGCCCCGAATGATGCTGCCCGCAGATTTTTCCGCTTCGTGGAGGGACGGGAAAGCACTGCGCAGACTGAGACGCTCCGGATCGCCCGCGTACACGCCGGAAACGAAGGGACCCACCAGGCGATCAAGCAGCTGCGGAGAAAATTTTCTGAGGACAAAGGCGGCGACCGATTCGTCAAGATCAGGAGGAACACTTTTTCCGACGAGATCGCGAAGCAAAGCCCACTTGGTGGAAGCATCGATCAGCGAGCTCGTGAAAAAAGCAGGCGGGCTCAGAGGAACGGGCCGAAGCGCTCCGTCCACGAGGACGTAGCGAGGCGCGCGGGCGGGAGCCATGACGACTTGATCGGAAATACCGAGATCCTGGAAGAGCGCCCGGAGCGGGGCGGTGCCGTTAAAGCTTTGCGGGCCGAGTTCGAGGAGGAAGCCGTCGCGCGCGATGGATTGAATGACTCCGCCGGGACGGGGCGAGGCTTCGAAGAGATGCGCATCCAGGCCGGCTTTGCTGAGGGCGTAGGCGCAGACGAGGCCGGAAATTCCTCCACCGACCACCAGTGCTTGGACGCGGGGCGTCACGGCGTTCTTCGGGTCATCGATAGCTCAGAGAGTTTTTGAAAAAAGCGGTTTGGCAATAAGCTGCTGCTTTTCCAGATAGGGATCGAAAATCATCGCCAGATTACGGATGAAGATCCGCCCGAGCCAGGTGGCGCGAATCTGACCTTGATCCAGGAGGACGAGGCCGTCCTCGCGGAAGGGCTCGAGGCGGCGCAGCTCCTCTTCAAAATATTTGTCGAAGTCGATGCCGAACTCGCGAGAAATCTCATCCTTTACCACGACGGTATGGCAGAGCAGGCGGTTGATGACGGCGCGGCGGAGGCGGTCCTCGTTCGAAAGGTGATAGCCGCGCATGGTGGCGATGCCGCGGGCGTTGACGGCTTTTTCCCAGGAAGGGATGTCGCGATGGTTTTGCGCGTAAGCGTTTTGAAAGCCGCTGATGGCAGTGATGCCCATGCCATAGAGATCCGCGCCGGCTTTGGTGGTGTAGCCCTGGAAATTGCGATGGAGCGTGCGGTTTTGCTGGGAAAGGGCGAGCTCGTCACCGGGCTTGGCGAAATGATCCATGCCGATGTAGAGGTAGCCGGCTTCGAGGAACTTGAGGAGTCCGATGCGGAAGATTTCAAATTTTTCCATGCCCTCGGGAAGATGCGCGGTGAAGGAGCCTTGCTGTTTTTTCAGCCAGGGAACGTGAGCGTAGCTGAAGAGGGCGACACGATCGGGAGTGAGTTCGAGGATTTGATCGACGCTGTGGGCGAAACGGTCGGGCGTTTGAAAGGGCAAGCCATAGATGAGGTCAACGTTGATGCTGTCAAAACCGAGATCGCGCGCGGCGAAGAGCAGATCGCGCGTCATTTCGAACGGCTGAATACGGTGGATGGCTTTCTGCACGTCGGCGTGAAAATCCTGGATGCCCATGCTGAGGCGGTTGAAGCCAAGTTTGCGTAGAGTTTCCAAATGCTCGCGCGAGGTGACGCGAGGGTCAATCTCGATGCCGATTTCCGCGTCTGGTGCGAAATGGAAATGCTCACGCGTGAAACCGAACAGATCCTCGATTTGCGGGGGCGTCAGGTAGGTGGGCGTGCCGCCACCCCAATGGAACTGCACGACGGGACGGTCCTTCGAAACGCTGCGGCTGACGCGCTCCGTCTCGCGCTTTAAGATGCCGAGGTACGGCGGCGAGACCGCTTTGTTCTTCTCGATGACGACGTTGCACGCGCAAAAAAGGCAGAGGCTTTCGCAGAATGGGATGTGCATGTAGAGAGAGACCGGCGTTTTCGCGCGTTCTGCTTCTTCGTGCACTTTTACGAGATCGTCGGGGCCGAAAGCGTCATTCCAAACGGGCGCAGTGGGATAGCTCGTGTAGCGAGGGCCGGGGCGATTGTATTTGGCGAGGAATTCCTCTCCGACGCGAAGCTCTTCGCGCATTTTCTGCAGGCTTGGATGAGCGGGAGTCATCGGAAAGACTCCTTACCGTGCCTGCGCGGCGGGCCGCGCATCTTGAAAGAGCATCTGCTGGCCGGTTTCAATGAAGAGCTTGGCATTCTCAACGGGCGTGTTCTGTAAAATGCCGTGGCCGAGATTGAGAATGTGGCCTTGCCCTCCAAGAGAACTGATGGTGTCCTGCGTGACGACGCGAATTTTTTCCGCCGGGCCAAGCAAGACCGCTGGGTCCACGTTGCCTTGCAAAGCGATTTTCGAGCCTAAGGACTTGCGAATCTCCGACAGATCCACGCGCCAATCCACACTCAAAACGCTTGCGCCGGATTGAGCGACCGCAGGGAGCAAATGGTGGGATGCTTTCGTGTAGTAAATGACAGGCACGGAGTTGCCAAGACCGGAAATGAGTTCCTGGACGGCGGGAAGCGCGAAGCGGTTGTAGTCGTCAAGATCAAGCTCGCCGCACCAGGTATCGAACAATTGAACGGCGGCGGCGCCGGCAGAGATCTGGGCTTTGAGATAGGGAATCGTTGCTTGTCCAATGCGATGAAGCAAATCGCGGAAGGTCTTCGGCTCGTGGTAGAAGAAGCTTTTCGCCGTCGCGAAGCCTTCTTTCGATTTGCCTTCCACCATGTAACAGGCGAGAGTCCACGGTGCGGCTGCGAAACCTAGGACCGGAACTTCCGGCCCCACCGTTTTGACAATGCGGCGAATAGCCTCAGGAAGGAAGCCGGTTTCGGCCTCGGGATCGAAGTGTCTGAGCTTTTCGACATCGGCGCGGGAACGCACGGGATTTGGCAAGTTTGGACCGGCGTCGCCGAGTTCGAGGGTCAAGCCCATGGCCTCGGCTGGAATGAGAATGTCAGAAAACACGATCACGGCATCGACGCCCAGCCTGCGAAAAGGCTGAAGGGAGACTTCCACGGCGAGATCCGGTGTCTTGCAAACTTCCAGAAATGTGTGCTTTGCACGGATTTCGCGGTATTCGGGGAGATAGCGTCCAGCCTGGCGCATCATCCAGACGGGCAGGCGCGGAGTTGCCTGGCCGCGGCAAGCGCGAAGAAACAAGTCTTTCTGGTTGATAGATGCGGAGGTTTCAGTCATGTTCCGCCGGAAGGAGTAAGGATAACAAATCCCGGCTGTTCCTGCTGAAACGGGCTCGTCGGGGGCTCTCTAACGATGCTTGTACCTTCCCGTGTGGGCTATACTCGAAGAGGGATCATCACTATTTTTTTGCGCTACGGCAGAGGCCCTTTCGCGGAAACGAGCATGAACCGAATCGCAGTCATTTTGACGGCGGCCGCCTATTTGCTGAGTTTCGGCTGCTACGTGCGTTTCTTGAACACGGGCCGCGAGCTCGTTGGGCGGTTGGGAACTCTGTTCCTTGCGTTGGGGTTGGTGGCGCATTATTTCGCACTTCTGGAGAGGTCGCGGGGACTGCACACCGTGCCGTATCACGATTTGTATGGATCGATGTCGCTGTTCGGCTGGCTGCTGGCGCTGACGTATCTGGGACTGGAGCTATATCACAGGCAGCGCTCCGTGGGAGCTTTCGTCCTGCCGTTCATCTTGGTGTTCTTTCTCGCGGCGCACCTTGCGCCAGCGGACCGGCTGCCGCAACCGGATTTGCGAGGAGCTGTTTTCGCGTTTCATGTGACGTTGAGCATTTTGGCGTACGCGGCGTTCGCTCTCTCGTTTGTACTCAGCCTGATTTTCCTGGGAGAGGAGAGGCTCCTGCGCAAGCGCGAGCTCGGGAACATGGTCTGGCGACTGCCGCCGCTGGAGCTGCTTGAGCGCATGAGCCAGTCCAGCGTGCTGGTGGGACTTGTTTCGATTGCGATCGGGACGGCGCTGGGATTCGTCTCGGTGGACCGGCTCATGGGCCAATATTGGTTTTACGATCCGAAATATGTTGTCACTCTGTTCGTGCTTTTGCTGTACGCGCTCTATTTCCGGCTTGCGCGGACCGCGACATGGCGCGGCGCGCGCGCTTCGAAGCTCTGCATTTTTAATTTTGTGATCGTGGTGCTGAGTTTTACGGTGGTGAATTTGTATTTGTCGCACAGCCACCGTTATTTTTAGGAGTGATCGAACCGCGGCATGGAAATTGTTCTCGTCGGATTGAATCACCGGACGGCGCCCGTAGAGGTACGCGAGAAGGTGTCCTTCAGCGCCGAGCAGGCGCGCCGCGCGGCGGATGAGCTGCGCTCCCGCGGAATCCTGGAAGAGACGCTGGTGCTGTCGACCTGCAATCGCAGTGAAGTGTACGGCGTGCCACCGGAGTCTTCACACGAGTGCGCCCCGGGGCTGTCTTCCTTTCTGAGCGAGTTCCACGCGGTGCGGCCGGAAGCACTCAACGGATCGCTCTATCATCACTATGACCGAGAAGCGGTGCGGCATCTCTTCCGAGTTTCGGCGGGACTCGACTCGATGGTGCTTGGGGAGGCGGAAATCCTGGGACAGGTGCGGGAGGCGTACCGATTTGCGCACGAACAGGGAGCTACCGGCCCGGTGCTGAACCGGATGTTTCAAGGTGCGCTGGAAGTAGGGAAGCGCGTGCGGACGGAAACGGATTTGGGGACGAGGCCCATGTCCGTGGCATCTGCGGGAGTGAAGCTGGCGGAGCGCATTTTCGGCAAACTGGAGGAGCGCAGTGCGCTGGTGCTGGGGGCGGGCGCGATCAGCGAACAGGTCATAGCGCAACTCCGAGGCCGGGGCATCGCGAATCTTTTCCTGACGAACCGTTCGCGCGACCGCGCGGAAGAACTTGCGCGGCAGTACGGAGGGAAGGTAGTTGGCTGGGGAGAGTGGGAGACGGCATTGCGAGCGCCGGACGTGGTCGTGTCATCGGTGGCCGCGGAAGAGCTCATTCTCGGCCTGGAAGTCGTAGAACGAGCGATGGAAGCGCGGAAGAATCGCGCGCTGTTCTTGATGGATTTGGGGATGCCGAGAAACATCGATGCCGGCGTGGCAAGACTGTACAACGTGTATGTCTACAACATGGATGATCTCAGCGACATCGTGCAACAAAACCGCCAGGCCCGCGAGAACGAGATTCCCCGCGCTGAGAGCATTGTCGAGGCGCACGTTGGAAAATTTCTCTCGTGGCAGGCAAGTGTGGAGCTGGTGAGTCTTGTGGATGAGCTGCGCGCCAGAGTGCAGGAGGAGCGCTCCGCGTTCATCAAGGCGCGCATGGAGTCCATGGCGCATCTGAGCGAGCCTGACCGGTTGCGAATGGAAAACTTGATGGACGAGTTGCTGGAGAAGCTGCTGCTCGAGCCGGCGCAAAAGTTGCGCGGCGAGAAGGAGCTTCGCCGGAAAATTCAGAACGTGGAAGCATTGCGCGACTTGTTTCTTTCCAAGCGGGACAAACCGTGAGGATACTGCGAATCGGCACACGCGGCAGCCTGCTGGCCAAATGGCAGGCGGAGTCTATTCGCAAGCGGTTGTTTGCGGCGGCGGGGGTGGAAGCGGAAATTGTTATTATCAAGACCGCGGGCGACAGAATGCAGCAAGCGCCGCTTACGCAGATCGGCGGCAAGGGGATTTTCATCAAGGAGTTGGAAGAGGCGCTGCTGGAGGAATCCATCGACCTGGCGGTGCACAGCGTGAAAGATATACCAACGGATACGCCTTCGCGGCTGATGTTTCCGGCGGTCTGCCGGCGGGACGACGTGCGGGATTGCCTGGTTGGTTCGACGCTTGCGAATCTCCGGCAAGGGGCGCGGGTGGGGACGAGCAGCCTACGGCGTCAGGCACAAGTTTTACATGTTCGGCCAGATCTCGATTTTCGTGACCTTCGAGGAAACGTAGATACCCGATTGCGGAAGGTTGAAAGCGGAGAATATGATGCGATCCTGCTGGCCAAGGCAGGATTGGATCGTCTCGGCGTAAGCCAGCGGATTTCGGAAATCCTTTCGCCCGAGATTTGCATGCCGGCAGTGGGTCAAGGTGCCATTGCAGTGGAATGCCGGTTAAAGGATACGGAAACGGCCGACATTCTGGCGCCGCTGGACGACGCGGAAACACGAACCGCGATCATTGCCGAGCGCGCGCTGTTGGCAGCGTTGCAAGGCGGGTGCCAGGTGCCGCTGGGGGCGTGGGCGCGCATCGAACGCGGCGAGCTGGTGCTTGAAGCATGTGTCAGTTCCGTGGATGGAGTGCAGTATGTGAAACAGCGTGCCACGGCACCGCCGGACCAGGCGGCCGCGCTCGGGGAACACATGGCGCGACTGCTGATTGAAGCAGGTGCACAATCCATCTTGGAAGAAGTGAGCCGGCAGCGTGGCTGAAATCGCACGATCCTCTCTGGCCGGGAAGCGGATTGTCATCACACGGGCCGCGCCGCAAAGCGAAGCGCTTTCCAAGGTGCTTGCGGGATTGGGTGCGATACCTTTAGTGCTTCCTCTGGTGGAATTCGGCGAGCCGGAGGATTTTGGTCCCCTTGACGCTGCGATCGCGCAGCTGGATCAATTTGACTGGATCATTTTCACGAGCGGCCAGGCAGTGCGGGCGTTTGTGGCGCGCAGCATGGATCTTGGGGCTTCGCTGAATCCTGCGGGGAGCAAGTTACGAATTGCAGCAGTGGGTCCAGTGAGCGCGGAAGCAGTCCGGCAAACGGGGCTACCCGTGGAATACGTCGCCAGGACGCACAGCGGCGTTGGGTTGGCGAACGAATTGGGAGAACGGTTGCGAGGCCGCAGCGTGCTCCTGCCACGGAGTGATCGCGCCAATCCGGATTTGCCCGCAGCGCTGAAGACCCACGGCGCGCAGGTCACGGAAGCGGTTGCGTATCGAACGCTGCCGCCGGGCGAAGTGGACCGGCAGAAATTAGGCAGAATCTCCACAGGCGAAGCGGATGCGGTCCTATTTTTCAGTCCTTCGGCGGTTCAGAATTTTGCGGAGTTGGTGGGCGCAGAACATTTTCTTGGACTGCAGAACGGCCTGGCGATCACGGCTGTTGGGCCTGTAACGGCCGAAGCTTTGCGCAAATCGAAGGTTGAACGCATCGTTGTGGCGGCAGACACGACGAGCGATGCTGTAGTGCAAGCATTGGAGAACCATTTTGCGATGCGGTAAGGTCGCACCCTGCAGGAGCGAACCGAGGATGAGCTATCCCACACACCGGCCGCGACGTCTGCGTCGCAACGAAGCGTTGCGGAGTCTGGTCCGCGAAACACGTCTGACCACTGCAAATCTCATTTACCCGATGTTCGTGTGTCCCGGAACGAAGGTGCGGCAAGAAGTAAGTTCCATGCCGGGGGTTTATCAGCAGTCGGTCGATCAGATTGTGGAAGAGGCCCGCGAGGTGGAATCCCTGGGGATTCCCGGAATTATTCTATTCGGATTGCCGGGAAACAAAGATCCGCGAGGATTGAGTTCGCTCCACGCGCAAGGAGTGGTGCAGCGGGCCATCGAGGCAATTCGCAAGGCAAAGTTGAAGCTGCTGGTCATTACGGATGTCTGCTTATGCGAATACACGGACCATGGGCACTGCGGCATCGTGGAAGACGGAGAAGTCGCGAACGATGCGACGCTGGAGATTCTTGCGCAGCAAGCGCTTTCACACGCGCGAGCAGGGGCGGATATCGTTGCGCCCTCAGACATGATGGATGGCCGCGTGGCGGCAATCCGCAAGATGCTCGATGCAAACAAATCTGAAAACATCGCGATTCTCTCGTACGCGGCGAAGTATTGCTCCGGTTTCTACGGACCCTTTCGGGAGGCGGCGCAATCCGCTCCGCAGTTTGGCGATCGGCATGGCTACCAGATGGATCCGGCCAACGCACGCGAAGCTTTGAAGGAAGTGAAACTGGATCTGGAAGAAGGCGCGGACATGGTGATGGTGAAGCCGGCGTTAGCCTATCTGGATGTGATTCGCAGGGTACGCGATCAATTCGATGTTCCGGTCGCTGCATACAACGTGAGCGGAGAATACTCCATGGTGAGAGCCGCCGCGCAAAACGGCTGGCTGGATGAGAAGCGCGTGGTGCTGGAAATACTTACCGGAATTCAGCGCGCGGGAGCGGATATCCTGCTGACGTACCACGCCAAGGACGTCGCACGCTGGCTGAAGCCGTGATCATTGGATCGGGAAAAGCATGAGTGCAACGCAAGCCAGGATGAAGCGCGAGCGCAAGCGTTCGCGGGAGATTTTTGAGCGCGCCGAAAAAGTGCTGGTCGGCGGGGTGAACAGTCCCGTGCGCGCGTTCCGCGCGGTTGGCGGAGAGCCGCTGATCATTGAGCGGGGAAGCGGAGCGCATCTGTACGACGCGGACGGGAACGAGCTGCTGGATTACGTGTGTTCCTGGGGCGCGATGATCCTGGGACACGCAAACCCTGCCATTAGCGAAGCGATCGCAGAGCAGGCGCGGCGAGGCACGAGTTTTGGGGTGACGACGGAATTAGAATTGGAACTCGCCGAGCTGATTATTAAGGCAATTCCGTTCATCGAAAAAATACGATTCGTCTCGAGCGGGACGGAAGCCACCATGAGCGCCGTGCGGCTCGCGCGCGGCGTCACCAAGCGCGACTTTATTTTGAAATTTGAAGGCTGCTACCACGGCCATGCTGACAGTTTCCTTTCGCAGGCTGGCTCCGGACTGGCCACACTCGGGATTGCGGAGTGCCCGGGCGTGCCGCAGGCACTCGCAGCTTTGACATTGAATGTGCCCTACAACGATCTGGGCGCCGTCGAAAATGCCTTCGCTCAGCACAAGGGCAAAGTTGCCGCCGTCATCGTCGAGCCTATCGCTGCAAATATGGGCGTCGTTCCTCCAGCGACGAATTTTTTGAAGGGATTGCGCGAGATTACGCGCCGTAATGGCGCGCTCCTAATCGTCGATGAAGTGATTACGGGCTTCCGGCTGCACAATGGCTCCGTCCAGGATCTGCTGGGGATTGAAGCGGACCTTACGACGCTGGGGAAAATTATCGGCGGAGGAGTGCCGGTGGCCGCCTATGGCGGACGCGCCGAGCTGATGGACAACGTCGCTCCCCTCGGACCCGTGTATCAGGCTGGAACTCTCGCAGGGAATCCTTTGGCGATGCGAGCGGGCATTGCCGCGCTCAAACAACTGAGCAAACCTGACCTATATGACGAAATGACTCAGTTGGCGCGGCGGCTGGTGTTTGGACTGCGCTCGGAACTGGCGGACGCCGGGATTGCTGCTCAGGTCAATGCGATCGGATCGCTCGCCACGATCTTCTTTACTGCGGGGCCCGTCAGGAATTACACGGATGCCAAGCGCTCGGATACGGAGCGCTACGCCCGATTTTTCCGCGAAATGCTGGATCGAGGCATCATCCTGGCGCCGTCGCAATTTGAGGCCACCTTTATCTCTGGGACGCACACTTCTGCTGACATTGACAGTACGCTGGGCGCGGCACACGAATCGCTGCAAGCCATTTCAGCTGATTCTGCGGTTTGATCTGGCGGAAGGAGAGTAGAGGAATGAGCGAGGGTATCGAACTTCCGGAGGTTCATCACGGTGGGGAGGAAGGGCCGCTGATCCTACCCGTGTCAATCACGATCTCTATCATGGCGGTCCTTGTGGCGTCAGTTGCCTTGTTAGGCCATCGCACGCATACGGAAGAGTTGCTCCGTCAGAGCCAGGCCTCTGACCGGTGGGCGCAATACCAGGCCAAGAGCGTGCGGCTGCATGAGACGCAGGGATTCTCCGATGTATTGAATATCGTCGCGTCGCTGGATAAGGAAAGAGGCGCTGCGCTGCGCGAGAAGTATGCTGAGGAAGTCGAGCACTACCAGAGCGACAAGGAAGATATCAGCAAAGATGCGAAACAGCTGGAAGCCGAGCGCGATTTGGCTGGGCGCAAGGCGGACCGTTTTGACGGCGGCGAAGCCTTCCTGGAGATCGGCCTGGTGATCTGCTCCATCACGCTTCTGACGAAACGCAAGCTATTCTGGTTTGGCGGCATGCTCGTCGACGCCCTCGGTGTTGCCCTTGCGCTGACAGGCTTCTTCCTGCATTAAGCTAAGCACGAGCAGGAGGTTGAGATCCCCGGAGCGTCGCAATTTCCTTCGTCAGAAGATCCAACCGATCGAGAAGTTCCTTGTGGCGCACGTCTTCGGTGCCCGGCTTTTTCCCGACAAACGTGAGCGTGCCGCCGGGCTCGAGAATGCACTGGTTGACTTCTGAGAGCGATTCGAATCCCTGCTTCCTCGCCGCGGCTTCGAGCTGTGGCAGGGTAATGAACTCGCTCTTCAGATGCTGAGTGCGCACCTTACCATTCTCGATCAAAGACTCAGCCTTGCCTTCAACAAGCTGGTCAAGCTTCTTATGGCCATACAGGAAACGAACAACCAGGTAGTTCGTGACGAGCAGGGAAATTGCTCCGACGATTCCCCCAAGCACACTGTTGTCTTCTCCGATTATAGCGTTCTGTACGGTATTCGATAGTGTCAGCAGGACAACCAGGTCAAAGGGGTTGAGCTGAACCAGCTCGCGCTTCCCGAAAAGCCTCAAGCTCACCACCAAAAACGCATAGACGAAGACCGGCCGAAGGATTTTCTCCAAGAAGGGAAGTCCCATGACAAACATGTCTCTCCAAATGTCGTGCATTGCAGAATCACCTCCTGATTTTTCCGCGTGTGCTGCCGTTATCCTAGGACCGGAGCAGCGCAGCACGAGGGCAATTGAACTAAATGGTACCCGATACGAAGGACATTCCTGTCCCTTCGTACAGTCATTGTTTCGCGGCACAACTCAAGGCAGCCGCTTCCAATCCAGCGAGCCTTTCGTATCATTGAAACATTAGCTTTCCCTCGGTTCCAAGGCTCGACGTAGAACGATCCTGTTCGGCGGAGAACGCAGGTTTCACCCTGCCCGCGGTGCTCGATGCGCAGGCCGGTTTTGCGAGCGACGACTATATGGCACATCGAGTATCTTTCCTGTCAGGCGCGCCCGTCGGTCCGGAGCAACTTCCCGCGCTGCTAGATTCTATTCATGAGCTCATCACAATTTTAAGCTCGGACGGGCTGATCCAATTCGCAAGCCCGGGATTTACTCGCATTCTAGGACACCGAACCGAAGACCTTGTTGGAAGACCGTTCACTTCCTTGACTCACGCGAACGATACCGCTGGTGCCGGCCAGTGTCTCCGGGAAATTGCCGCTAGCGGAGGAGGGACGTCCAGTTTTCGTTGCCGGCTGCAGAGCAAGGATGGCAGCTGGCGCTGGTTCGACACTTCAGCGACAGATCACACAAGCAATCCCGTCATTGAGGGGATCATTCTCAGCTGCCGAGACGTGACCGATCTGCAACGCATGGAAGCTGAGCGCCAGGTCATCTCCGAAGTTGTGCATGCCCTCAACGAAACGGCAAACCTGGACGAGTTGCTCGCCGGCATCCACAAAGCGCTGAAAAAGGTTTTGTACGCGGAGAATTGTTTTGTCGCGCTTCACAATCCCGAAACGGATACGTTTTCGTTTCCGTTTTTTGCGGATCAAGTGGACGTTGCGCCTCCCCCGCAGAAAGTAGGCCGCAGTTGCACAGCTTTCGTTTTCCGTACGGGTTCGGCGATGTTGATTCCGCAAAGCGAGTTTGACCGGCTTGCGGCGCAAGGAAAAGTCGAGCTCGTCGGCTCACCGTCGCCCGCATGGCTTGGCGTCCCGCTCAAGACGCCGAAGGCCACGATCGGTGTGCTCGTGGTTCAGCACTACGAAAACGAAAACGCATATGACACGCGGGATATGGAATTCCTGAGTTCGGTTGGCGGGCATATCGCTCTTGCAATCGAACGCCGCCGCGCCGAGGACGCTCTCCGCAAAAATGAAGAAATGTTTCGCCTGCTGTTCAGCAATAATCCGCTTCCTACGTGGGTGCTCGACCGGGAGACGCTGCGCTTTTTGGAAGTGAACGACGCTGCCGTACAGCAGTATGGGTATTCACGCGATGAATTCAGGAACATGAGTCTCCTCGACGTGGACCAGGGGGAAGAGAAGGAAAAGCGGATCGAACATTTCCGGCAGTGGAGCGGAGGCGGGCGCTATCACGGCAATTGGAAGCACCGGAAGAAGGACGGTAAAATCCTCGAGGTCGAGAGCGTTTCCCATGAATTGAACTACGCGGGGCAGCGCGTACGCCTAGTCGTGGCGCAGGACATAAGCGCGCGGCATCTGCTCGAACAGCAATTTCGCCAGGCACAAAAAATGGAAGCGGTCGGCCGTTTGGCCGGCGGAGTGGCGCACGATTTCAATAATCTCCTCATGGTGATCAAAGGGCACACCGAGCTGCTGCGCAATGCGATATCGCCCACGGATCAGTTTTCGAAGAAAATCGAACAAATTGAGCGCGCTGCCGATCGTGCCACCTCTCTGACCCGCCAGCTTCTCGCATTCAGCCGCATGCAAGTCCTGCAGCCGCGCGTAATGAATCTCAACGAAGTTGTGGAGGACATGGGCCGTCTGCTTCCTCGCTTGATCGGTGAAGATATCGACCTTGAGATCCGTACAGCCAAAAACCTCGGTGCCATCAAAGCCGACGCCAGCCAGATGGAACAAGTCATCATGAATTTGGTCGTGAATGCCCGCGATGCGATGCCAAACGGCGGCCGGCTTTTGATTGAAACTTCGAACGAAGATCTGGATAGTGCCTACAGCGCCGTGCATCCGGTTGTCCGGCAAGGAAGTTACATTCTTCTCGCGGTTTCCGACAACGGCATGGGAATGGATGCAGAGACACAAGCACACATTTTTGAGCCTTTCTTCACCACGAAACCGCAGGGGAAAGGCACCGGCCTTGGCTTGGCCACGGTTTATGGCGTCGTTAAGCAGAGCGGCGGATTTGTCTGGGTCTACAGCGAATTGGGCAAGGGGACCTCGTTCAAGATTTATCTGCCACGCGTGGACCAGCCAGTGGTCAAAAGCGGATTAACTCAGTTTGTTTCGGAGGTTCCGCGAGGGACGGAAACCATCTTGCTTGCCGAGGATGAACAGGACGTCCGTGAAGTTGCGAAGGAATTTCTGGAATCGGGCGGCTACACCGTCATTGAGGCGCGCGACGGCGCGGAAGCGATCCAGCTCGAAGAAACGCATGAAGGCGCGATCGGCCTGCTCATCACGGACATGGTCATGCCCGGCATGAACGGCCAGGAATTAGCGGGACGCCTGCAGCAGAAACGCGCGGGACTGCAGACGCTATACATGTCCGGCTATAGCGAACGCGCCGCCGCAGAATCGGCTCAGGGGGATTCTTCCATCCGCTTGCTGACAAAGCCTTTCAGCCGTTCGGCGCTGCTCCGCACCGTGCACGAAATTCTGAATCCAGCCTGAACGATTCCCCTGGACTTGGCACGCCATTCTTTCGATTTCCTAGCGAATCTTCGGATGTCTCTTGTGCCAGTCGGTATGCTGCTGGAAAGCGCGCGCAGCCTGAATGACCGCGAAATCGTCGCCTGCTTTGGCGACAAATTGCAAGCCGGCGGGGAGATTTTTATCAGTGAATCCACATGGTACAGACAACGCAGGAAGGCCGCAGAGGTTGCCGATCCCGCCCAGGGGGTCTGGAAAGACCAGATCGGTTTCCAGATTCAAATTCAGCGGTGTCGCTCCGACGGGCTGCGATGCAGTTGCCAGCACGTCGAAGGAATCAAACAGAGTCTCCATCTTCGTTTGCAGGATTTCTCTGACCTTTAAGGCTTGCAAGTAGTCCGCAGCGGAATACTGTTCGTTGACGTAGCCGGCAATCTGCCCTAGAGGGTCTGTCAATTCGCTGACCCGGCCCGAACGAATTAACGAACGGAAAGATGCCGCGCCTTCCGCGGCAATGACGATATTTCCAGCCTCTTCCCAGGGACCGGCAGGCAGAGACGCATCTTTCACGCTCGAAAATGTTTTGCGAAGGACCCTGACCGCAGCTTCCACGGGCTTCGCAATACCGGGATCGAGCGACTTCCACGCATTCTTGAGCCAGCCGATTCGCAGCGGTCGGGAACTTAGTTCCATCGAGGCGGAATATGTGAATGCAGCACGATCGATCGGCAGCGTGCCCCGGTCTCTCGCGTCATGTCCCGCGATCGCGGCGAAGATGCGGGCGCAATCATCCGCTGACCGCGCCAGCGGTCCGATCTTGTCCATCGAAGGAGAGAGTGCCATGGCTCCATAACGGCTGACGCGACCGTAAGTCGGCCGCAATCCGCTGACGCCACAGAATGCGGAGGGGCAGATGATGGAGCCCCACGTTTCGGTGCCGATAGCAAACGCCGCAAGCCCCGCAGCGACGATCGCGCCCGAACCGGACGATGATCCGCACGTCCAGCAGGTGGGGTCCCATGGATTCTTTGCTTCGCCCTGCAAAGATGCGGACGCAAAGCGATAACCCATTCCGCCGGCAAGCTCGATCATTGCGGCCTTGCCGATCATCACGGCGCCCACGCGGTTCAGATGGTCGATGACGGTGGAGTTGTAGTTGAAAACCTGGTTGGCGTAGGGCTTCGCGCCCCAGGTGGTCGGAAGGCCTTTTACCGAAAGCAAGTCTTTCACGGCATAAGGGATGCCATGAAGCGGGCCGCGATAGTGGCCGCGTTGAATCTCTTTTTCCGCCGCTTTTGCCTGAGTGAGCGCGATCTCCGGAGTCAGCCGCGCATAGGCATTGAACCGCGGGCCCAACTTCTGGCTGCGGTCCAGATAGGCCTGAGTCAATTCCACGGGAGAAAGTTTCTTGGATTCGATGCGTCTAGCAAGTTCGCTGACAGTGAGATAGAAGAGTTCTTCCCCGGGCATTCGTCTCGCTCCTCAGGAATTCTTTGACGCAGCCGTTGGTTTACGCGGAGCAGTCATCGGCGAAGGTTTCTTTTCGCGTTCCATCAATGGCTTCAGATAGAGCGCTGGTCCGTCCCCATTTTCCGTCGGGTAGGCGCGCAGGCGGTCGAGCACGGGTTGCGCTTCCTTACAGAGTCTGCGCAGATCCGTTTTCTGAGCGTCGGAAAATCGGCCGCCGTATTCGCCGAGGATGGCCTGGACACGTGATTCGACTTCGGACTGACTTTCCGGCGAAAGGTTCGTTGGATTCGGCTGCTGCTGCGTTTGGTGCGCAGCAGGCAGGACGACCGTGCCCAGTAAATTTGCGGGCACTAGCGAGGCGGCGGAAACCATGGCCGCTCGTCGCGCAAATTCGCGGCGGGATATTGCATGGTCCTTCTCGTTGCCCATCAAGCCCTCCTTTGCGATCAAGAATAGGCTGCAAGGCGCAAAGCGAGGCTACTGAATCCGCATGGCAGCGTCAACTGGCCCGTGGGTTTGGAGATTTCGTCGAATGATCGGGAGCAAGGATTAAGACGAATTTGGCTTTGTGAGTTCGGACGGAGATTCCGTGGAGGGCACCTCCTCGGTTTTGGGCACGTCGATCCACTGCCGGTCGTCCACGGAGAAGAGCATATAGTTGCTGAAGCTGTGGCGCCGATGAGTGCGGCGTCCTTTCAAGTCGTAGAAGACTTCCGCCGTACGCGGAAGCCACATATCCACATCGCGCTTGTGGAAATGCACGGCGCTGTATTCGATGGTCGTGTGGTCCGCGACCAAACGAATCTCCGGCAGGGGCGCGACAAGATCGGTTTCGAGGCGTACGATCTGGAACGTGTCCGCCGCGATCCAGGCGCGCCCTTTAAGGGCGACAGCGTAGGATTGGCCGGATTCCCCGAGCCGATAGCGGCGATCTCTGCTGGGCTTATCGTGCCGCTGGCGGAAATGAACTTGCCAGGCCAAGCCGCCGTTCCAATGAGCCAATCCTTCGCACGTCATGTCGTAGTTCACCGCGCTATAGGGATGAAAGATCAGCACGAGTGAGGGCAGCCCCAGGGTGGCCGTTCCACCCGGGAATTTCTCATAGGAAGGGCCACCGTTGCGGTATTCGTCCACGTTCAAGATGCCTGGGCGAACCTCCTGAATGGAGACTACGTAATCGAATTTGCGTGTTTCAGGCGGGGCAGGAAATCCCCAGGCGTTCACCGATTCGTGGAGGAATGACTCCGTTGCCGTGAAGCGATCCACATTGCGCATGAATTCCTGCACGCGCTTTCCAGCGTTTCGAACGACCTCGTCTAGCGGACAAGAGACTCCGGACTCGACGGGCGGCACTTTCTCGTCCACATCCGGGGGAAGCCATCTGGAAGGTAAGGGGAGCGCGGCTACAGTCGATGGATAGGCCGCCGCGGGCGTTACGGAAACCGCCGGAGCTGCGGGAGCAGAAGAAGGACCAGAGGGGAGGACCTGGCGTGGACGAAGGGAGTCCAATTGCATCTGCGCTGCAGTATCCTTGGGATGTTCTCGAAGATAAGATTCCAGAACTTGGACGGCGCGATCGGCCTTCCCTTGCGCGGCGAGCGCCCTCGCCAGCATGGGCCGGACTCCGGCGGCGCGCTCGTGGCCGAGCTCGACGGCACGTTCCGCCTCGCGGACCGCCTCCTCCGACGACCCCAGGCGCAAGTCGGCATCGGCGAGGAGCGCGTGAGCGCGCCACGAATTCGGCTCGAGTTCCAAGGCCTTCTTGAGATGAGGAATTGCATCCGCGGGCTTGTTTTCCCGTAACAACGCATCGCTGAGGGAAACCCGGGCGAGCAAATGCTGCGGGTAGATGGCGATGGCCTTCTCCCAGTAGGACTTGGCCTGCTGCCAGTCATTTACTAGCGATGAATACACGCCGAAGAGAAAATTCACATCGGGATGAGAAGGTGCGAGGCGATACACCGCATCCAGGTGCGCACGCGCCTCCGCGAACTTTGATGCACGAAGCGCTTCGAGTGCTTTCCCGAGCTCTTTCTGGGCTTTAGGGGCGAGGACGGGAGGTCCAGCCACAACTGGTGCAGCTTCGCCACCCGGAGATTCAGGTTTCATGGTAACGTAAATCAGTTCGCTTCCCCCGGACCCTATAACATCTACGTCCTCGACTGCCTTCACATAGCCGGGTGCAACCACTTGGACGGTGTATCGGCCCGATGCGACATTATCGAAGGATGCCCTGCCGGCCTGGGCCGTCATCTGCTTCCAATACTGGTTCGACATCTTCGTGACTGTGACCAGCGCCATCTGGCTGATCGGCCCCCCGTCCACATCCCGCACATACACATCGAGGTGCGACGTGGGGATGACGATTCCCGCGGCAGCGCCGCCTGGCGGCCTCCCGCCATCCACTGGTGGGCGTTGAGGCAAACCTGAGGCAGGCAGCAAGAGACACCCAGCGCCGATCAAAGTCGTCGCCAGGGACTTAAAGATATGGAGTGCCATAATCAACCTCTACCGCGGAAGGGAGGCTTGAATCTGCGACGTATCATACACCGACGCGAGCGAAAAGGCGTCAGCAGTTGCTGCGCGGCAATCGTGCCCCAGCGTAGGGGGATTGGCCCCTGGCATTCAGATGTTCAGTAAGCGTCGGAATCATTTCGAAATTGCGCAACAAGTCTTCGCGTTCAAGAGGTGGATCGAAGTTGGCGTGGCCGCTGGCTCTATTGGCGCAATTTTGAAAACGCCACGAGGGAGAGGCAATCGTCTGCGAGTTACTCCACGTCGGTGAGTGAGCGTATTTGGGTTTCGAGCGCCTGGTTGTACTGCCGCTCAATCTGAAGTTCGGTCTGGAGCTTTTTTACAAGCAAGTCCAGGTGAGCGATTTCGATGCGCAGCTTCTGGACATCGGAGGCGGTCGGAGCGGGCCGCGCTGTTGGAGTCGCGGAGGGCGGCACGTCAGGCTGCCCAGATGCCGGTTGCCGTGGCGTGAAAGCAGCGGCGAGCGCGCGCGGCCAGGCCGATTCCGTGGTTGGCGGCGCTGCTGGAGGCGGAGTTGCCACGTACCGGGGCACGACTGGAACGGGAGCCGGAGCAAAGAGGTTGCTTAGCGCATTGGAAGGCCCCGAGCGTTCCACGGGAGGAGCAGTCGTAGATCCCTTTGGATCGAGGAGGCTCTTTACCCGCGCGATCAATTCCTGGGGCTGAAAGGGCTTGCGAATCAGCTCATCGGCTTTTACGGAAACGGCTTTGTCCGCCACGCTTTTATTAACAACTCCAGACATCAGCACGACGGGAATCTGGCTGAACTCTGGATTCTGCTTGATCTGGCTGCAAACGGAATAGCCGTCCTGATCCGGCATGATGACGTCCGTAATCACGACGTCGGGGCGATATTGATCGAATTGCGCCAAAGCGGAGGCCGCGTCGGCGCAGGTAATCACGTTGATGTTCTCGCGGCGGAAAGCGATCTTGATGACTTCGCGCATGGTTGCGCTGTCATCGATGAAATACACCGTGGGCGTCTTCTTGGCCAACGTTTCGCCGGGCGGCGGAATCGTCATGGTTTCACTCATAGCGCTTCCTTGTCTGCCATGTCGCGCGTTCCTTCGTCGTATTCGCGCATAGCATCGAGCATAAGATCGGTGGACGAGCGCAGCACCGTCCGCTGCGTCGAGGCCGCTCCGTAGACAAATTTGTAGACGCCCTCGCCGCCGTTCTCGCAGCTCTTCAGAATGTGGATCACGGCTTCATCGCCAAACAAGTTTCCGCATTCCGCGTGAGTGATTTGGCCCGCGTCGAAGAACAATACTGCGTCCGTTGCGTCAGCGTTGATGTGCAGCGCGCCGGTCTGATGGGCGTGGCCCAGCATCTGCATCACGCCCGGGAGGTCGTGGTGCGTCAGGTTGCCGCTCAGGCTGGTGTCCGATTGAGCCAGCATTTGCGTAGGCTGAAAACCCTGCGTTTTGCTGACAATGATCTGCTTCACGTGGGTGGCAATCAACGCGGGTGCCTGATGACGGTCGACGTAGTCGTCGCAGCCGGCCTGGAAGGCCTCCATCAAAGCGCGCTGGCTTCCGTCGCCCAGTGCGACGATGGGCAACGCGGCGTTTTTGGCATCGGCTCGAATGATTCTTGCGATTTCAAGCGCGCCCATCTCCCGCATGTTCGTGGCGCAAAGAATCGCCATGGGCACGTCGTATTCAAGCGCCGTGAGCGCGAAAGCTGCTTGCGTGCTCGAGATGACTTCGAATCCTTCGCGCTTCAGCGCGTCGCCCAGGCGCTTCGCAAAATAAACGTTGCTATCAATCAGCAGAATTTTTCCGGAGCGCCCGGCAGCCGTCATGGCCGTGCCTCCACAGCAACCGTTGCTTCGCCTTCCGCGGGCATCTCGCCTGGGCCCGGCGTGATGGCATCAATATTCAATACTTCGATCACATCCCCGGCGTGCGAGAGCCAGCCTGCCACGTGAGGGGCGTCGGATTCTGCGGCAACAGTCATTTCCGCGTTGATCAATTCGCATTCACCGGTGACGGGCAGCGCCACCCACTCCGTTTGCGCGCCGTAATGGCGCACTGCGAGAAGATATAAGCGGCGCGACGTCACTTTCCTGCCGATAAGGGATTCGGCCACGTCGCAGACCGGGACAATTCGCCCTCGCCGGAGGATGACCCCTTCGATCTGAGACGTGCGGTGCGGAAATTTGAAGACACGGCTGGGTGCGACTAGCTCGGCAATCTGGTTGGCGGGAACCGCAAATCGCCGTTCCCCCAGCCGTAGCAGGACGAACGATTGCAATTCGAGTTCGGCAGATACCGTCATGAATCGCTTACCGTTCCTTCCGTGTTCTTGACGTCCTGGCCTGCAGGCGGCGGCATGAACGCGTCCAGGAGCGAAAGTTCTTCGGGTGACAGAAAGCCTTCTGGATGCACAACCGGAATTACCGTCTGATCGATGGCCGTCAGTCCCCGGTACCACTGTCTCTCCTCGTGGCAAAACGATTTTGGCAGCGCCTGCAGACGCGACATGGCCGTCATCTTCTCGATGCCATCCACCAGAAGGGCCGTGCGAGTTTTTCGCAGCACGAAAACCAGCGTTCCCGGGGAGGGCGGAAGATCAAAATGCAGTGCGCCGCTCACGATAAACAACGATCGGTTTCCGCGTCGTACCACATGGCGCACCTTCCGCAGGCCTGGGGCGGAAATCTCGGTGGACGATCCCGAAAAACTATCGCTGCTGCGGACTTCTTGCACCGAAGCAGAAGACACGGCGAAAAGCTCACCGCAGATGCGGAACACAATAATCTGCTCCGTCCGCGCCGGGCTGGTCTTCGCTGGGGCCGCCACGCGCATTAGCGAACTCCCGCAGGAGCCGGGCGGCAAATGCCGAGGACGCGTTTTTCGATCGCCGCATAAATGTCGTCGATTCCAAGCACGTGATCGACAACACCCGATTTAATGACTTCCGCGGGCATGCCGAAAATCACGGATGTTGCCTCGTCTTGAACCAGGACCAGCCCGCCCGCGGCCTTGATGGCTTTGGATCCTTTGGCCCCATCACTGCCCATGCCTGTCAGCACGCCTGCGATGCTCAGAGCGCCTGCATAGGCCGCAACCGATTCCATCGTGACGTCGATATTGGGCAGATAGCCATCGATGCGCCCCGTTGTGCTATCCAGCTGAATTCGGCCTGTGGGCGTGACGCGAAGATGCTGTCCGCCGGGGCAAATGTAGAACGTGCCCGGCTGCAAAGATTCGTTGGCTTCCGCTTCCTTGACGCGAATCTCGGTGAATTCGGCCAATTGCACGGCGTACTGTGTCGTGAACGCCGCGGGCATGTGTTGCACAAGGATCACTGCGGCAGGGAAGTCGCGCGTGAACCCAGGGGCAATGCGCATGACCGTTGCCGGTCCGCCTGTCGAAGCCGCCAGGACGACGACGGGAAATCTTTGGTCGAGCCCGGACGAAGCTGCGGGCCGAACACTGACCGGCGCCGGTGGACGCGCCTTGGCGCCCCCGGTCTCCTGCAACTTCGAAGCCAGCCGCGAAGCCGTGCGCACCACACGCACCTTGCAAGCCATACGCACCTTTCGAAGGAGTTCCTCTTTCACGCTCTGCATGTCCAGGTCGATGCCGCTCGAGGGCTTGGCGACAAACTCAATGGCGCCCAGTTCCAGGGCGCGCAGCGTGCTTGCCGCGCCTTCCTTGGATTCGGAGCTGACGATTACAATGGGCCGTGGATTCGTGGTCATGATTTCGGCGGTCGCCTGCAACCCATCCACGTGGGGCATGTTAATGTCCATCGAGATGACGTCGGGCTTGAGCGACTCCGCCAGCGAAACGGCCTCGCGTCCGTCTTTGGCGTGGCCCACCACTTGCAGCAGTTCGTCGGCGTTGAAGATGGTTTCCAGCACCTTACGCATGAACGTGGAGTCGTCCACGATCAGCACGCGAAACTTTTTGGTCGGGGTTGCCATCGCTCGTCTACGCCACCGGAACAACCGGGCGGGCCGCCTCCGTTCCTATAAGTTGTTCCACGGCCGCGATCAACTGATCTTCCTGAACCGGCTTGGTCAGGAACGAAGACGCGCCTTCCTTCATCGCGCGATCGCGATGTTTCGCGCCCGCTCGTGACGTGACGACCATCACTGGAATCCGGCGCGTTGACGGGTTCTGCCGCAGTTGCACCATCAATTCGTACCCGGTCATGCGCGGCATCTCGAGGTCGGTGATAACGAGATGGCAGCCGTGCTGTGACACGAGTTCGGCGGCTTCCATTCCGTCGGCCGCCAGCTTCACGCGATAGCCGTTCTTTTCGAGCATCCGGCCTACGAATTTGCGCACGCTGATGGAGTCGTCTGCCACGACGATCACACGCTCTTGCTCGACGCGGTCAATCGCTTCTGAAGGAATCGTTCCGCGCGCAACTGCTGTCGACCCCGGCGCAAAAATGCGCGCCGCGCTGGAGCTTGCCTGGAGCGCACGCCGCTCGCTCGGTTCCGTTGCTACCATGCGGTTCAAGTCAATCAAAAGAATCAAGCTGCCATCCGGGGCTATTGTCGTGCCTGGAAAGAGCTTTACGCGGCGGAGATACTCGCCCAGGTTCTTGATAACGATTTCATCCTTGCCAAGCACCTCTTCCACTACCAGGCCGATCTGCCGGTTTCCTGCGTTTGCGACGACCATGCGGAAGTATCCGTTGATTGGCTCAAGCGGCGGCAATCCTAGGTATGTGTCCAGGCGAACGACTTCCGTCACGACGTCGCGGACCTTGGTCAGCAACTTCCCGCCCACGTCCTCGATTTCGTCGGCACGCAAGCGGCGAATTTCCTCGACGACCGCCAAAGGCAGCGCAAAGTTTGTCGTTCCGCACCGCACAAACAGTGCCGGCGAAATGATCAGCGTGAGAGGCACCTTAAGCGTGAACTTCGTGCCCCGTCCGCTCGTGCTTTGGATGTCGATTTCGCCGTTAAGCGCGTTCAGGTTGGCGCGTACAACGTCAAGCCCAACACCCCTTCCCGACAGTTCCGTCTTGACCGGCGCGGTCGTAAAGCCGGGATGAAACAGCATTTCGCGAAGGTCGCGCTCCGTCAGCCGGTCCGCGGTTTCGGCTGACACGAGCCCGCGCTCGATCGCGCTCTGCTTCACACGTTCGTAGTCGATTCCGCGCCCGTCGTCTTCCACTTCGATATAAATGTGATTGCCCCGATGGTAGGCGCGCACGGTGATGTTTCCCGCTGCCGACTTGCCCGCGGCCGTGCGGTCGTTGCTGTGCTCGATACCGTGCGCTACGGAATTTCGCACCAGGTGCACCAACGGGTCGGAAATCTGCTGAATGATGTTGTTGTCGAGTTCTGTTTCGCTGCCCGAGAGGTCCAGTTCTACCAGCTTGCCAGTCGATTTCGCCGCATCCCGCACCGCGCGCGACAACCGTGAATACAGCGTCCCAATCGGCACCATGCGCGCCGCGGTAATCTCGTCCTGCAGGTGATGCGCCAGCTTCGTGAATTCGTCAATGTCGCCCTCGACGCGCCCGATAAACCCTTCGAGTTGCGAGAGCACTTCGTTCACGTCCGCCGAAATTTCCGCCATCGATCGCGACAAGATGTTGAAATCGTCGTAGCGGTCCATCTCCAGTTCGCTGAACTCCGACCAGAACGACGACTCCCCGGCGGCCGCACTCGTCAGCATTTGCGTCGTCTGCGCTGGTTTCCATGGCCCCTGGCTGGCGCGGCTGTTGCTGATGCGATTGAATTCGTACTTCTCCTGAAACTCTCCGACTTTGCCCTGGAGCCGTTCCTTCGAGAAACTTAGTGTATCGACCAGCTTTTCCAGCTCCGCCACGCGGCCAACCATGCGCGTGCGGTTGATCACGAGTTCGCCGACCGTATTCATCATGCGATCGAGCCGCGCCAGCGCAATTCGAACGGACTTTGCGTTTGACGTCGCGTTTGCTGCTTGTTTCGGTGCTTTCTTCGTTGGCGTCGTGGCATTCGCCAATGCTTCCGCGTCTCTCCCTCGTTGTTCTTCCGCTGCAACGCCCACCTCGGCAGGTGTCTCCGTTTCGTCCGCATCCATCGGAGCAAACTCCGCGATGCGGCCGAGCAGGGAATCAATCCCTGTACGCATCTCGGCTTCATCCGCCCACTGGCGATGAAGAGTCTTCTTCAACACGTCCACCGCTTCGAGGCACAGGTCAACGACCGCCGGGGAGGGCTCTATCTCGCCGTCACGCAAACGGCCGATCAGGTCCTCGACGCGATGGGCGATCCCGCCAAGCCGCTTCAATCCGACCTGCGCGGCCGAGCCTTTTACCGTATGGATAGCGCGAAACAGCTTGTTGATCTCTTCCGGATTGTTGTTGCCTTCGAGCGAAATCAAGCAATCACTGACAATTTGCAGATGCTCTTCCGCTTCCGGTTGGAAAAACTCCAAAATCTCGTCCGGCACTTCGTCATCGGTAGGCAGCGTGTCAAAGTAAGAGCCTGTTGCAGCTGCGGCGGCGGACTCTTCTCCCGCTTCGGCGGCAAACTGTCCACAAGATTCCGGCTGAGAATAGTTCAGCGGCGGTGGTTCTGTCGGGAACGCAAAGCGATAACGTTCTTTGAAAGCCGCGATATCCTCAACATTTTCTTTGGCGGTATCGCTGATTTCCAGAAGATCGTTTTCAAGCAGCGAAATTCCGTCGGAGAGGAATTCCGTCAACGGCCCGTGCAAGTCGCTGCCGAGCGGCGCATTCAGCGAATACTGAAATACATGCGCGAGTTTTCCCGCAATCTCCGAGAATCGCGGAAATCCGTAGCTGGCCGAAGTGCCGCTGAGCGTGTGCGCCGCAATATAAAGCCGTTCCAGATCCTCGTGGCGCGGCTCGACCTCTTGAAGCACGCTCACGTACTCCCGCAAGTATTGCAGGTGCTCCGAGGCCTCCTGGAGGAACATCTCGACGCCTTCGCGGTCAACTGAGCTCACGCGCGTCCCTCCGTCACAAGTTCTGGCTTTTGCATTTCTTCCGCGGTCGGTTTGCGGTACAGGATGCAATCGTTCAGAACGATTGCCTGAAACTTCATCGCCATTTTCGAAATCGATTCAGAATGTCCAAGGAAGAGATAACCGCCGGGCTCCAGCGTGTCGTAAAAGCGCTGCACCAGCGCATGCCGCCGCTCTTCCGAGAAATAGATCAACACGTTCATGCAGAAAATCATGTCCATGCGCCCGACGTATACTGCCGACGCGAGATTCATCTGTGTGAAAGAAACCATCTTGCGGAGCCGCGGCCGAACCTGATATCCGCCGCCCACCTCCACAAAATGTGCAGCCAGCTGTTTTTCACTGACGCTTCCAATGCTGCGGCCCGTGTAAATGGCGCGCTCCGCGTGTTTCAATGCGTGCCGCCCCACATCCGTCGCCAGAATTTCCACATTCCACGACTCCGCAAACGAAAGCGAGTCGGCAATGGTGATGGCAATCGAATACGGCTCTTCTCCAGTCGAACAGCCCGCGCTCCAAATCCGCAACATGCGCGGGTTCTTCCAAAACTTCTTCGTGTGCAGTTCAGGCAGCACCCGTTTTTCGAACGTTTCGTACACGCCGGGATACCGGAAAAAACTCGTTTCCTGCGTCAGCAACCGTTCCAGCAACGCTTCGTACTCAAGATTGGACTTCCGCATTGCCCGCAGCAGATCCGTGCCGCGTTCCATCCCCTTGGAACGCAGGTGTTCGCGCACGCGCGTGGAGAAGAAACGCTCACGCGATTCATCGAAGCAAATTCCCGTCCGCTCTTCGATTAGCATGCGGATCTCGCTCAATTCGTGTTCGCTCAGCCCCGGCACATGTCCCTGGCGTTCGGTCATCAGTTTTCCCGTTTTCTGGGTCTTACTCTCGCGCAGCGGCACTAGCCGGCGCGAGAGCCGCTTCTTAACGTAATGCGCCTGCCGGGACGGGCCGATCCGAATCTTCACGCGGAGAACTCGTTGCCGCTCCCTTGGAAGACGCACGGAATTGCGCCAGCGCTTCGTTCAACTGATCCGATAGTTTGACGAGCTGGCTCACCGTTGCCACTGTTCCGCGCGTTCCCTGCGAGGTCTGCCGCGTAATGCTGGAAATGATCTGCATGGCGTGCGCCACGCCTTCCGTCCCGCGCACCTGCTGTTTCGATGCCAGCGAAATCTCTTGAACCAACTCGGCCGACTGGCGCACGACGTTCGAAATGGCGTCCAGCGCGCGTCCCGCCTGGTCGGCCAGCCCGGCGCCGCTTTCCACTTCCTTAGTGCCTTCTTCCATGACGACTACGGCTTCGTTCGTCTCCGCCTGAATCGCTTTAATGAGGGCGGCAATGTCTTTCGTCGCGCTGCGGCTGTGTTCCGCGAGCTTCCTGACTTCGTCCGCGACGACCGCGAAACCGCGGCCGGCTTCGCCTGCGCGCGCTGCTTCGATGGCCGCATTCAATGCCAGCAGGTTCGTCTGTTCCGTGATGTCGTTAATCACGTTGATGATTTCCGAAATTTCCAGCGACCTATCGCCCAGAGACTTGATCTTTTTGGCGGTGGCCTGCACCGATGCGCGAATCCTCTGCATGCCTTCCAGCGTGTCGCGCACCGCGCGGTTGCCCTGCTCCGCGGCGTCCAGTGCGCGGCGTGCTGCTTCCGCGCTCGCTTCCGCGTTGTTGGACACCTGTTTCATGGAAACCGTCAGTTCTTCGACGGCGCTCGAGGTGTTCGTAATTTCCTGGTCTTGTTGCGTCGCGCCCGCCTGCATTTCGTCTGCGGCCACGAGAATGTTGTTCGAGCAAGCCGTCACTTCCATCGCGGCCTTGCGAACGCGCTCGAGAACTTTTGTGAAGTTGTCGAGCATGTAGTTGATCGAATCCGTGACGTTGCCCAGCGCGTCGTTCGTTACTTTGCCGCGCTGCGCCAAATCGCCGCGCGCTACTTGGTTGATCACGCTCAAAAGTTCCGTGATGCTGCGCTGCAACGCATCGTTCGCATCCTGGTTGCTCGTGGCCTTGGAGACGCGAGCCACCGCGCGATTCAAATTGTCGGCAATGTAGCCGAGTTCATCGCTCGAATTCACTTCGGCGCGCGCGCGCGGATCGCCGGCGGCCAGCCGTTCGGAGAACTCCGCTAGCGCCTGCACCGGCCCCAGCAGCCCGCTGCCAAGCCTCCACGCGAGAATCACCGACGTGGCCAGCGCCAGCACGATGGCGAAGAGCACCGTCCCACCGGCTGCCGAGCCAAAATCGAATAGGGACGCTTCGCCCGCTTTCTTTCCGGCGCTGAATGCCAGGCCGAGAACGACGAACGAGAATACGCCGTTCAGCAAGACCAGCGTCCAGATTGTGCTACTCAGTCGCGATTTCATGCCATCCTCCAAATCTCTTCCGCGGAGTCGCGCCAGCAATCGGCGCCGTCTCCGCAAAACTCAAATGCTGGGCCCCGGAAACACTTCGAGCAGCCGGCGCAGATCGATTACCAGCGCCAAGCGGTCGTCGTGCCGCAACATTCCGATGCAATGCGGCACATTTTCCGGCGCTTGCTCGAGCAAATCCTCGGTGTTCACCGAATACGTTCCGACAACTTCATCGGCGGCAATGCCAATCCGAACTTCGTCGTGATGCTTTTCGCTGCGCATGGAAGCGACCACCACATGCTTTGGCAGCAGGCCCGGGCGCCGGCCTTCCGTAATTGCGATGTCAATCAGCGGCACGATCGCTCCCCGCAAGTTGAAAATTCCCACAAGGTACGATGGGCCCAGCGGAACTCTTGTGACCAGCGGCCAGTCCAGGACCTCTTCGACGTCCAGAACCGGCAAACAAAATCGTTCGCGCCCACTTCGGAAAACGCAGTACTGCGATTCCGGCGGTCTCTCTTCGATCGGACCAAGCGCTTCCAGCAGATCGCCGGAGTCGGCGTCCGCGGGAAGTGGCACTAGATGAAAGTCTTCGCTCATAGTCCGTTCAATTCTTCAGCTGAAATCATGCGAACCGCCGCACCGCGCGAAGCAACTCCTCGCGCGTAAAAGGCTTCGTCACGTAGCCGTCCGCGCCCTGCTGTTGGCCCCAGTACTTGTCGCTCGCCGTATCCTTCGAGGTCACCAAAATTACCGGAATCATGTTGAACTCGGCGTTGCCTTTCAAATCGCGGCAAATCTGAAATCCATTTCGATCCGGCATCACCACGTCAAGCAGGATCACGTTGGGGCGCTCGATCGCAATCATGTTCTCGACCTGTTTGGGGTCGCTCAACCCCACGGGCCAGTAGCCCTCTTTTTCGAGCAGACTTTGCATCAATTTCACCTGCGCGGGTGAGTCATCAATGATCAGCACCTTTTTCTGCACAGCCGTACTCTCCCCATACTTGTCCATAGCCCAAAGGTGCACGTCAGCGGCCACGATTCGACCTATCAAGGCCGCTGTTCCGTGACGTGCTAAGTCTTGTATTTGTATTACGTTACGCGAACCTCAGAGGAACCTAACGACGCCGGGAAACGGGTGCGGCTGTATCGGACGTCTCACCTTGAGAAGCAGTCTCAGCGTCCCGCATCTCGCTCGCCAGCGATGAGAAACGCTGCATTACCTCATTGATTCGCAGCGCCATGCTGTGAATGGTCTTGATCTGCGCCAGCGATTGCGAAGAAAGCTGCCCGGGCTCGAGGAGCAGGAGTTCAGCGTTCCCCAACATGGAAGTCAGCGCGTTATTTACGCTGTGTTTCATGTCCAGCATGTAGCGTCCCAGCGTCGCGTGGTTTTCATTCTTGGCTGAGGCTTGTTCCGCGTGCCGCGCTAGCCGAAGGGCCTCGGCGCGTCGCAGCGATTCTCCGCCAACCAGCAGAAGCGTCTGCGCCCAATCTTCGCGCAAGGGGATATGGACAAGTCTCGGATATTTCGTGCGCAGTTGTCCGTATTCTCGTGAATCTGCGGGCACGCAAAGTATCACTGCCGTACCGGGATCGAGCGACTTCAGCACATTCGTCAGTTTTCCCTCACGTAAGGGCCCGACTACAACCAGATCGTGCCGAGGCGCGTCCTGCTCGCGCCAGAGTTCGCTGCCGATCACGGTAATGGCCGGCGCTTGGCGCTCGGCCTGCCAGCACGCCGTAAGCATCTGTGCAAATTCGGTTTCATCCGTGAGGACTAGAACGTTGGCGTGTCGCAATGAGAGCTCGCTCCCTGAAATACCCAGCCGGCTTTACCGGTTCAATGCGAAATCTTTTACAGCTTTTCTGCTTCGTCAAGCGCGGAGAGCAGACGCTTCGTGCTGATTCCCAGGTTTACGGCTGCTTCCGTGTCCTTTGCCTGTTTCGCCACGTCCACGCGTTCCTGCAAGCGCGTGACTTCCACGCGTGCCATGCTCATCGCCCTGTCCAGGCTGGTCGCGTTTCCAGTTTCTTTCGCGGACTCCACCGCTGTCGTCACCAGCACTCGCGCGACAACCGCTCGCCGTATATCTTCGGCTGACGGTCCGTCCTCGCTCACGAATGCCGTTACCTCCCACGAGGAAAGCAGGATGCGTGCCCCGCCAACCTTGACCGTCGTCATCGATCTCCCGCGCGAAGGAGGCGTGGCGATTAGTTGCTCCCAGATTTGTTCCATGCCCGATTCAAAATCAAGCGCTGCAGCTGGCACAGACGCAGCAGTCGCGGCCGGCGCACTCCGTTCATTCGATTTCGCGTTGCTGCCTGGTGCGACGGATTCGGCGCCCGCCTTCTTGGCTCCCTGTGTGGACCGCAAGGAAGTCCCCGCAGCGCCAAGAGAAACGTTCTCCGGTTGCTTTCCAAAAGCCTTTTCAAGCGCGTGCTCTACATCCGTTCGCAAGCCCAGCAGCTTGTCAAACGCCTGGCTGACCGTTCGTTCCGTATATTCCTTCTGGAAGGGCTGCTTCCACTCATCTGCAATCGCGCGGATCTTGCTCAGGGGTTCTGCAGCCGATAACCCGAAATGATGGCAATCCAGGATGCGTACGCCGGCTGCCTCAAGTTGCGTCATGCCGCTGCGGATCGCGATCAAGTCGGCGTGCATCAGCTCAATCAACGTGCGCCGCAACAGAAAATTGAACCGGATGAAAGCCACCAACGCCGCCGGATCATAGAACATGCCTCCCGCGGTTTCTTTCACCTTCCGTCCCTGCTCAATGAAATTCGTCTTCAGGATTTCCCGCAAGCTCCGGAAGCCGCGCAGGGCCTCAATCATTTTCTCTAGCGGTTCGCACCATGCCAGCGGGTCCGGGGCCACTTCTCCGAGCACGGGTTGCAGGACTTGAGCCACATCGGGCGGTTCGATCTGTTTGTGATAGATCTTCGCGGGTGCGCAGAGCGCAAAATACTGAACCAGCAGAAAGTCGATTTTGTCCCTGTCGATGTTGCTCTTCTTGTTCTTCCGCAGGTGGCGGCTGATCAGCGCCCGAAGACCTCCCTCGCTGGCGTTTAGCGTCGTCATCTGCAATAGGTGACGAAGCTGGTGCACCATGACGCGCTGGTCCATGGAATCCAGCCACTCGTGGACCTGGCTGAAGAGTTCCAGCTCTGGTTTTTCCGGAAGGTTCCGCTTTGCCTGGGGAAAGGGTATTTCGATCTCTAATTGCTTGGCGAGTGCCAGGTAGATTGGAAATACCTCGCGTGCTTCCTTCCATTGCAGTTGACGCGTGCTCTCCGATCGGGCTGGAGCGGGGATGTTCAACGTTGTCGTCGTTTTGTTCACGGCTGTATCACCCAATTGCTGTGGCCTTGCAAGAAGCGGACGGCCACCGCTTTGCGCCCTTCGTGGTACTGCACGGCGACCACTGTCGCTTCCGCCGGGCGCCCCTGCTCGACTGCTTCCAGCCGCACGCGATCATCGAACTCGAGCGGCAATGTCGATAGAAAAATTGCGTGCTCTGGTCCGCCAAATTCCAAAACGGTCGCTTCGCTCAATCGGGATCCGCCTCCGCGCAGCGAAGTCACCTTTACCGGGATGCGAACCGGCCGCGACTGTGGGAAGAAACGGGCCAGTTGCTCCGCGCAGTCTTGCTCGCTCGCAGTGACTGTCGAACCACTGAAACGTCTCACGTCGCCTCTCTCGCCTTGCTTCCATGCGATTCTTTGCGGCGAGACACACTACACGCCGCTGGAGACACAAACTTTCAGTGACAGAGAAGCACGCCGTGCGCCAAAGATTCAAAAACGTGGACGTCGTGGAAACTACGGAAACGGAAGGGCTTACGTTTTTCCGTACGCCTTGGGGTGGCTCGCGCGTCTCACGGTGAAACGCCTGTGTCTCACGGTTCTTGCGCGCGCCTCCACTCTGGCAGTGCTTGTGAGACGCCTCATATTTTAGTTCGTGGGCGTCACGCGGTCCGTCTCGCCGCCGCTCCGGGAAGGAATATTGTAGCGTTTGAGTTTGCGATACAGCGTCGCCCGGCTGATCCCCAGCATTTTCCCCGCTAGTGCCTTGTCGCCATTTGCCTGTTCGAACACGCGCAGAATCGTCATTCGCTCCATCTCCGCGAGCGCCGTGGTTGAGAGAGAAGCGGCGCTCGCCGACTCCGCAGTCGTCGAATCTGTCTGCTCAGTTCGAATCGCCGGCGGAAGATCGATCACGTCGATCGTCTTGCCGTCCCCCAGGGTGACTGCGCGCGCGATGCAATTCTCCAGCTCGCGGATGTTTCCCGGCCAATCGTAATTCAGCAGGCTTTTCATGGCCGCTGCCGTCACTTGGAGGTGCGTGCCCTTCGCATAGCGCTCCAGAAAATGGTGAACCAGAACCGGAATATCGGACCGGCGGTCCCGCAGGGCAGGGAGGTGCACGGTCACGACGTTCAAGCGAAAATAGAGATCTTTTCGAAACGTCCCCGCACGATACGCGGCTTCCAGGTCGCGATTGGTCGCGGCGATCACGCGGACATCCACGCTTACATTCGTATTGCTCCCGACCGGCCGTACTTCCTTTTCCTGCAATACGCGCAGGAGTTTGGCCTGCATCTCCAGCGGCAATTCGCCGATTTCATCGAGGAAAATCGTCCCTCCGTTCGCCGCCTGAAACAAACCGGCTTTTGTTTTCGTTGCTCCGGTAAACGCGCCTTTCTCGTATCCGAAGAGCTCGCTTTCCATGAGCGTTGGCACCAGCGATCCGCAGTCCACCGCCACAAACGGCGTCTGCGCCATCGATCCACGGAAGTGGATCGCGCGCGCCGCCAGCTCTTTTCCCGTGCCGCTTTCTCCGGAAATCAAGACCGGCGTTCGCGTGTCCTTAAGACGCGAAATCATTCGCAACACGTCCTGAATATTCGCCGACGTTCCGATGATGCCGTCGAGGCTTTCTTCCGTGGTCACCCGCTCACGCAAGAATTCGTTCTCCGTCACCAGGCGAACCTTCTCCGCCATGCGCTGCAACAGCAGCCGCATCTTCTCCACGCGAAACGGTTTCTCGATGTAGTCGTACGCGCCGAGCTTCATCGCGTCCACCGCGGACTCGATGGACCCGTGCCCCGTCATGATGGCTACTTCCGAGTGCGGCAGCGTGATTTTCGATTGTTTCAGCAACTCCACGCCGGACATGGTCGGCAGCTTCAGGTCCGTCAGGATCAGATCCGGAGCTTCCGACTCCAGCCGCGCCAGCGCCGCCTCGGCCGTTTCCGCCTCGCTGCACGCGTATCCCAGCGTATTTCCGATCGTCATGCACAGACGGCGAATGCTCTGCTCGTCATCCACTACCAATAATCGCGTTTTTGTTTCGTCGCTCATGGTTTTCCGAAGGTTTTCTCCACCACCGAAATCAAATGCTGCACACGAAATGGTTTCTCGATGCACGGCGTCCCGCTTTTTGCCAGAAATGCTTGCGTATCACTGTTCGCCGTGTCGCCGCTGATCAGTATGATTCGCGTCTTGAGCTCCGGCCGGTTTTTTTGGATCCAGGCGTGCACTTCCGCCCCGTTTACCGTTCCCGGCATTCGAATGTCCGAGATCACTCCCGCAAACTGCCCATTCGAAAGCCGCTGCAACCCCTCCGCCCCCGATGCCGCGTCCACAACAGCATATCCCTTGCGTTCGAGCGCCGCTCGCAGAAACGCTATCACCGACGGCTCGTCCTCGATCAGCAGGATCGGCTGCTGGCCGGTCGCTTTCGCCGTAGGAACACTCATCGGCCCGCCTCTTTCGTCGCCGCTGCAGCGAGCGCGCCTTCCGTCGCCACCGGAATCCGCACCACAAACGTGCTTCCCGCATCTCCTTCATTGCTCCAGCATTGAATCTCGCCGCCGTGCGCGCGAACAATCCCGTAACAAATGCTCAAGCCCAGGCCGGTCCCTTTCCCCACCTGCTTCGTTGTATAAAACGGATCAAAAATCCTCTGCGGATCGGTGATGCCCGTCCCGTTGTCGCTGATCGCCACTTCGATCATATCCGTGCGACGCCGCGTATGAATTTTGATCCGTCCGCGCTGCCCCGCCTCTTGCACCGCGTCATAGGCGTTGTTCAGTATGTTCAAGAAAACCTGCTGCAGTTGCTGCGAATCGCCCAACGCCGGCGCCAGCGCTTCTTCAAAATCTTCCAGCACTTCCACGCCATGGCTCGCAAAATCATAGCTCCGCAGCTTAATCGTCTGCCTCAGCACGCTGTTCACTTGCACCGGTTCCCGCTGCACCGGCCGCTGCCGCGCAAAGCTCAGCAAATCCTGAACGATGTCTTTCGTCCGTTGCGTTTCCTGCAGAATAATCTGCAAATCGTCCCGCGCCGATAGCGGCACTTCCGGATTTTCCAGGAGCAAATCCGTGAATCCCAATATCGCCGCCAGCGGATTATTCACTTCGTGCGCCACGCCGGACACCAATCGTCCAATCGTCGCCATTTTTTCGCTATGCGCCAATTTCGCCTGCAGCAGCGCCGCGTCCGTAATGTCCGTCATAACCACCACGACGCTGTTCACCGCTTTCTGCTCATCCCTCATCGGGCTCAGGCTGATCGAAAAATGTCCCATCGATCCGTCGCTTCGCCGCACTCGCAGCTCCAAGTTTTCCACTTGCTGCCCGTGCGCCGTTGTGCCCAGCGCCGCATCGAAATCTTCCCGATGCGAAACCTCCACCCAATCCACCAGCCGGTGCCCGATCAATTCATTTTCCTGGTATCCCGCTTCGTAGCACCGCCGGTTTGCATAGCTGATCAGCCCCGCCGTATCCAGCACCAGAATCATGCTCTGCGTCGTATTCAATATCTTTTGGTTGAAGTCTCGTTCCCGCTGCAACTGCGATTGAAACGTCTTCTGCTCCGTCACGTCCAGCATCAATCCGCGAATCTGCGCAATCCGCCCCCGCGGATCGCGCACCGCTGTGATGTTTTGCAGCGTGTGCAACAGCGTCCCGTCTTTCCTCCGCAGCGTCTCTTCATAGTTCCGCAACACGCCGCGTTCTTCCAGCGCCTGCAGGAATCGCTCGCGCACATCCGGCGCTGGATAGAGGTGCGGGCTCACATCCGCGCGCAATAACTCTTCCCGCGAAGCGTAACCCAGCATCCGCACCATCGCGTCATTCACGTCAAGGAATCGTCCGTCCGGCGTCGCAAAAAATAATCCTTCCTGGATGCTGTCAAAGAGCTCGCGATACTTCCGCTCCGCCTCGCGCCGGTCCGTAATATCTTTCAACACGTGAATGGTACGCGTATCGTCGTCGGAAACTCCCGGCGTCCGCGAGGTCGACACTAGAAAGATCCGCTCCGCCGAGGCCGCCACGTATTCTTCACGCACTCGCTTGGTATCGCGGCAGAAGGGGCAGGGCAGTTCGCTTCCTGTTTCCGCGATCTGCCGCAAGCTGCTCATCGCTTCGCCCACCAGCGCTACCGGCGGAACGCCCAGATGCGACGCCAGCGAGCGGTTCGTTCGAACGATCTTCCACGCGCGATCATGAACCACAATGTAGTCGCTGATCGCGTCGATGTCTTCCACCCACTGCCGTTTCGAACGCTCCAGTTGCGAAAACCGTCTGAAGTTTTCCAGCGACAGCGCTGCATGGCTCGCCAGCGCGTGCAGGAGCCGCTTTTCCTCCCCATCCAGCCCCTTTCGCTTTCGAATCAGGCAAAGTGTTCCCAGCCGTTCGTTGTCGCTTCCCGCGATGCGCACGAACACCGCCACTGCCGCCGCTCCTTCAAACCTTGCCGCGATTTCCTTCGGGACCGCCCGTGCGTCCACTTCATTCCGGCTTTCCCGCGCACTCGCAATCAACCACTCTTCGCACGCGCTCCAGGTCGCCCCGTTCGTTCTTTTCGCGGAGTGCAGTTCCGTTTCGCGCCCGCGATAAACGGCCACTCCTCCCCAGATGGCATCCAGCATCCGCGTGGCTCGTAATGCAAACTGTTCCAGAAAGTCTGGCAGGTGGCGGGATTGCGCCGCCTCGACCGCGAGTTCCATCAATTCTTCCGCGTGTTTCGAAATGGGCGGTGGCGCCGGCGGCTTTGCACTACGCCGAAGGGAGCTTCTGGACGCAATCGTTTTTGGTGCACGCATCGCTGGATGAGGTGGCCGCGTGTCTCAGTTTGTGAGACACCTGATTCTACACCCTACCGACTAGTCTCAATCTGAGTCAACCACGCGCTTGTGGTGTGTAGCCAATCTGTCCACAACGCCGATTCCTCTTGCCGTCTCAGGCTGAGACCCTTGGCCTTTGAGGCCACCCTGACTGAGACGATTACGGTTCGAGAAAATGTATTCCTGCGCGCCGCAAAAATTGGCTAAACCTCTCAGGGTCTGTTAGTTGCGACTCTTCTGAGGCGCTGCACACCGCTGGTGTCGAGGTTCACTTCCATGGCACTCGACGTGCCCTCTCTCCAGCGGGGCATCTCCCAATCCTAGGAGGAGTAGTGTCGATGACAATCAGTGGGTGGACGAGGTTTGCTGTGACTGCCACAGTAGCGGTCCTTCTCGCGGGGGCCTCTGCGCTTTCGCAGACGGGCTCAACCGACGAGACCAAACGGAAAGTAAAATCCAAGACCATGCCTTCCTATCCTGAGCTCGCCCGTCGCATGAACGTCAGCGGCAAAGTAAAAATCGAAGTTGTAATCGCTCCGGATGGACGCGTGAAAACTACCCGTGTGGTTGGTGGCCACCCCTTGCTGGTGCAAACGTGCCAGGACGCGCTGAAGGAATGGAAATTTGTGCCCGCGTCGGAAGAGACCACTCAGATTGTTGAATGTGAGTTTCACAACTAGGGGAAAAGACGGAGACCATTGATTTTTGGCATGAGTGGCCGGCTTCGGGCTGCAGTGCCGCGGGGAGTGGAGGCATTTTGCAATGACCATCGGAAAAAAACTTTACATGGGCTTTGGCCTGATCCTGGTTTTCTTGTCGGTGTTGTTCATCGTGAACATCATCGCCGGCTTTAAGGAGCGCTCGGCGCGCGCCGATGCGACCGCGGCTCTCGAAAGTGTTCGCACCGTCGAATCGGTTCGCTACCAGATCATGCTGAATCGCCTCAACATGAATAATTTCCTTCTCAGCGGCGATCCCCGCGACGAGGAAAAGGTCACTAAAGGCCTCACCGATATCGTCGACCTCGTCAAACGCGGAGAATCCCAAGCTAACAGTGAAGCCGTCCGCACCGCGCTTATCCAGGTGGAGAGCACTGAAGCAAGCTGGGCGGACAATTTTGCCAAGCCGCTCATGGCCAAGCGCCATCAAGTCGATTCCGGAGACGCCACGGTTTCCGACCTGCAAATCTTCTACTTACAGAAAGACCCTGCTTCCTGGCTCACGAAATCTTCCTCGGTCCTGGATCAGAGCAACACCGGAATTAACAAGTTTCTCGAAGAAACGTCCGTTTCTGCCAGTCGGATGAGCACTTTTAGCACTTGGGTGACTACCTTCGGAACTCTCGTTGCCCTTTTGGCGGGAGGTTTCATCGCCGTCTATACGGCTAGGTCTATCACGGAACCTCTGACGCACCTCATCACCGTCGCCCGGGAAATCGGTGATTCCGGCGATCTCGATCAGAACATTGACATTCACCGCAACGATGAAATCGGAGCCCTCGCCACCACCTTCAACAATATGGTGGCCTACCTCAAGGAGATGGCTGGCGTTTCCATGGCCGTCGCGGAAGGGGACCTCACTGTGGAGGTCGTGCCGCGCTCCAAGCGCGACACTCTCGGCAACGCTTTCCTCCGCATGTCCCATGGCTTGCAGGAACTGGTCCGCACCACGCGCGATTCTGCCGGACAGGTCTCTGCCGGTTCCAATCAGGTTGCTGGCGCTGCCGATGAATCGGCCAAGGTCAGCGTTCAGGCTTCCTCCGCCATCGAAGAAGTCACCAGCACCATGCACGAGATGAGCATTAACGTGCAGAACGTCGTGAAGAACACCCAGGTCCAGGCTTCCAGCGTCGCGGAAACATCTGCGTCCATCGACCAGATGGTCACTTCCATTCAACGCGTCGCCGATACCGCGAAAGTTCTTCTGGACATCGCCAACCGTTCCCGCGAGGAAGTGGTCACCGGCATTCAGACTATGGAAAAGACCACCGACGGCCTCAATCGCACCAACCAGGCCATTCAGTCTTCTGCGGAAATCATCAACATCCTCGGCCATCGCGCCGATGACATCGGGAAAATCATCGAAGTGATCGACGACTTGGCCGAACAGACCAACTTGCTCGCTCTCAACGCCGCCATCGAAGCCGCCCGCGCCGGTGAGCATGGTCTCGGGTTCGCGGTGGTTGCCGACGAAGTCCGCAAGCTCGCTGAAAAGTCCACGCAATCCACCAAGGAAATCGCCGACCTCATCCAGAGCATTCAGCGCGAAGCACGCCAAGCCGTCGAAAACATGGAGCGCAGCACCCGCATCGTTGAAGAGGGCTTGAGCCTTGGCAACGATCTTGGTTCCGCGCTGCACAAGATTTCCAACGTCGTCACCGAAGTCTACAAATTTTCCCAGGAAATTGGCGCGGCCACCAACGAACAGTCCGTTGGCTCCGCGCAGATTGCCAAAGCCACCAGCCGCCTCACGGAAATCACTCAGGAGATTAACTCCGCCGTCGAAGAGCAGGCCTCCGGCGCCCAGGCCGTCGTTCGCGCTATGGACAAAATGCGCGAGCTGGTCCAGCAGTCTGCTTCCAGTTCTACCGAGCTTTCCGCCGCTGCAGAGCAGATGCTGAAGCTTTCCCGCAATCTGCTGGACAGCATGGACCGTTTCGTTCTGGACCGTACTGCGCCGGCGCACTTTCACCGCGGGGATGCGCCCCGGCAGCGTCGCGGATCGGAATCGCGCCGTGATCAGGAACTCGAATACGCGGAAGTGACGCGCTCATAGGAGGCAGGGCCCTCTCGATGGAAAAGGATTTGCACATTGTAGGTTTCCGGATCGGCAATGAAACGTACGGCGTTCGAATCGGCTCCGTGCGCGAAATTGTCCGCGTCCCCGAAATCACTTCCGTTCCGAGCGCCCCGGATCTCATCGAAGGCGTGATCAATCTCCGCGGGAAAATCATTCCGGTGATGGATCTCCGCAAGCGTTTCGGTCAGACCGAAATCATTTCGGACAAGAAGAACCGCATCCTCGTCGTTGAGCTGGAAAACAAATTGATCGGGCTCATTGTCAACGCCGCTTCCGAAGTCTTGAAGATTCCGCCGTCGGAAGTCGATTCCCCCGGCTCCGTCTTCGCGGAAGGTGAATCCAGCTACGTCACCGGAGTTGGAAAACTGAAAGGCCGTCTCATCATCCTGCTGGACATCGCAAAATTGCTGCAGCGTCCGGAGTACAAACGACTCGAGGAGGCCGCGGAACCCGTCGTCACCGCAAAGTAACCCTGCTTTCGGTCTGTTCCGAAAGCGGGATGAACTGCCGGTCCCCCGCATTCAATCTCTATGGGAACGATCACCGCCCAGATTCAACTCACCGAAGCCGAGCTGAAACTCCTGCAGACTCTCGTCTATCAGGAATGCGGCATGTTTTTCGATGAGCGCCGCTCGCATTTCCTGAAGGATCGGTTGCAGCGCCGCCTCAAGGCCTGTCAGCTCGATTCCTTCTACGCCTACTATCGCCTGCTCACCAGCAGGGAAGGCCGCGCGGAGCTCGCTCTTCTCCTCGAAAACCTGACCGTCAACGAAACCAGTTTCTTTCGAAATCGCCCCCAGCTCGATCTGTTGCAAAAGTCCGTTCTCGAAGAAATCCTCCGTCGCAAACAGGAACGCCGCGATTACACGCTTCGTGTCTGGAGTGCCGGATGCTCCTCCGGACAGGAGCCTTATACCGTCGCCATTTTGATTTGTGATGCGCTGGCCTACTACTACCTGCGCAATCCGCTTCCGTTTGAAATGCCTTCGCCGAAACCTTTGATCCCGCCGCCCTGGAAAGTCGAAATCGTGGCTTCGGACATCAGCTACGCCAGTCTTCGCGTCGGCCAGGAAGGACTCTATACCGATCAGCAGATGGAGCCAGTCGACTACACCTGCCGGCTGCGTTATTTCGAAAAGTCCGGCGCCAAGTATGCTATCAAGCCGCAGCTCAAGGAACTCGTCCAGTTCGACTTTCACAATCTTAAAACGGAATTCTTGCCGCGCCGCAACGACATCATCCTTTGCCGCAACGTCATGATCTATTTCGACGAAGCCGAGCAAAAGCGTTTGATTGAAAAATTCTGGCACTGCTTGAATCCGGCTGGCTATCTCTTCGTCGGCCATGCGGAAAGTCTCTTCGGGCTCTCGCAAAAATTCCGCATGCTCCATGAGAACAACGGCACGGCCTATCAGCGTAACGAGGTGAGTTCGTGAAACGTCCTCCCGAGGATCGCGGCGGTGAGTTGCGTGCTCTCTTCTTTGAGAGCGCCAACGAACTGCTTCAATCGCTCAATGAGGCGGGGCTCGAGCTCGAATCGCGTCCCGGCGATGAGGAAGTGACTCGCCGGGTTCGCCGCGCTGTGCACACTCTCAAGGGTGATTCTGCGGCTTGCGGTTTTCATAAGCTGAGTGAACTGGCCCACGAACTCGAGGACGTGCTCACCCCGCAGGTGGCGGAGGCCCGCGGCGGGGAACTCGCTGAACTTGTTCTCGCTGCCGCGGATAGTTTCGGCGCCATGCTTGCCGCCTATCAGCGGAACGTGGATCCGCCCGCCGTCGAAGCCCTTCATGCCTTGATCAAGCGGCTGTTGGAGGTCCCCGCTTCGCCGGAGAATGCCCCCGTTGCCGCGGTCCAATTGCCCGCCCAATTTGCCTGGACCGAATACGAGCAACTCATGATTTCGGAAGCGGTCCATCGCGGCGAAGCGGTTTACAACATTGCTCTGCGCATTGACCCGAACAGCCTGATGCGCGCCGCCGCTTTCCAGCTCATTCGAAACGTTCTTCATGGAAGCGGCACCGTCATCGCACTCCGGCCCGAGGACAACCTCGCCGCCGCGAGCGTCGAAATTGTCGAAGCCGCGCTCGCGAGTTCGCAATCCGTCGAAAGATTGAAGCAACGCTGCCGCATCCCTTCCATCGTTTCCGACGTGCGCATCGAGTTTGCTGCGACGGCGGAAACCTCCGAGCATGAATTGTTGGGTGACGTCCTGGAAGCGCAGGCGGCAAACTTTGTGGTCGGCGCTGCTGAAAACGGCCTTGCATCGAAGACCGCTACTCCGGGTTCAGCGGCGGCTGCCGTTGCCGAAGCCACTCTCCGCGTGGAGGCAACGCGTATTGACGCCGTGATGAATCTCGTCGGTGAATTGATCATCGGCAAGTCCATGCTCAATCGCACGCTCTCGGAGTTCGATCAGAAGCATGCTCGCGATCCTCTGCGTGCCAAGCTTGCCGACGCCATGGCTTTTCAGGCGCGAATCCTCGACGAACTGCATAAAT
>JBARRT010000060.1:0-7923 GCA_049644365.1 Candidatus Acidiferrum sp.
GTCCAGCTACGGAAAAGCCACGCGCTCTTCGGGACAAGTGCGATTGACCCGGGACCTGGACTCCAGCATTGAAGGAAAAACCGTGATCCTTGTGGAAGACATCCTGGATACCGGTATGACGCTGCAGTACCTCCTAAAGCTATTCCAGCAGCGCAAGCCGAAGCACCTGCGTGTCGCGGTCTTATTAGACAAGCCCGAACGCCGGATCGCACCGGTGCGTGCTGACTACTTGGGTTTCTCGATTCCCAACGAATTCGTCGTGGGTTATGGGCTCGACTACTCCGAACGCTACCGGAACTTGCCGTACGTGGGAGTTCTATCGCTCGACTCCAAGCTGGCGAAGAAGGCTGCCGAGAAATAGCCGGCGCGCGCAAATTTCTCCCCAGGTCGCAGCGGTTTACGATGACACTCGGATCGGTTCCTGCACAAAAAGAAAGATCCATTTTGGAAAGCCACCGAAGAGTGCAGGGCAGGCCCTTGGCCGCCTGCTATAATAAAGTGAGTCCATGAATCCTTCAGGCGCACAGGCAGAAGCACCGACAATGAACACCGGAGCGGAGGTCTCCGCCGAAGTTTTGGCGACACTCGCCGAAATCGGAGAAGAAGTAAATTCCTCGCTGGACCTCGACGAAGTTTTGGCGCGCTCGGCAGCCCTCATCAAACGCCACATTGACTACGAAATCTTTGGCGTCCTGCTGATCGAAGGAGACGGCGCGTTCCTGCGACACCGTTTTGCGATTGGATACTCGCCCGAACTAGCGGCGAACCTACGGATCCCGCTGGGGCAGGGAATTACGGGAACGGCGGCGGCTACGGGCCATTCCGTTCGTGTTAGCGATACCACGAAAGATCCGCGGTATATCAACGCCATTGATAGCGTCCGGTCCGAGCTCGCGGTGCCGCTGATGCTTCGGGGAAAATGTATCGGCGTGCTGGACATCCAAAGCCGCCACCTCGATTACTTCACCCGCGACCAGCAAAACATTTTGACGCTTCTTGCGAGCCGGCTTGCGGTGGCCATCGAAAATGCGCGGCTGTTTGAGAAGGTGCGCACGCAAGCGGATACGCTTCTACTGTTGAGCGAAGTCGGCCGCGAAACCGGCTCGATCCTGGAGGTCGAGGAACTGCTAAGGCGCGCTGCGGAACAGACGAAGCGTGTGATCGACTACCAAATCCTGAGCATCATGCTCTATGACGAAGAGCAGAAAGTGTTTCGTCACAGAGTGGATGTCAAACATGGACATCGCGTGCAGGGAAAACTGCGCGTGGCGGTGAGCGAAGGCATCGTTGGGGCCGCGGCGACATTGAAAGAGCCCGTTCTCGTGCCCGATGTGTCGGCCGATCCGCGCTACCTGATGGCGAATCCGGAAACAAAATCGGAACTGGCGATCCCGATGATGCACAAGGGCAAAGTCATTGGCGTGCTAGACCTCGAAAGCCCGCAGTTGAATTATTTCACGGACGATCATGTGCAGACGCTTTCCATCCTGGCAGCGAATCTCGCTGTTTCGCTGGAGAACGCGCGGCTCTACGAACAACTCGCAAAGGAAGAAGCACGGCTTGAACGCGATCTCCAGGCGGCAAAACGAATTCAAGGGGCGCTTCTACGGCCGGTGCCCACCGAAGATTATGGGCTCGACATGGCCGCGCGGTACCTGTCCGCCCGCGAGGTCTGCGGCGACCTCTATGAGTTTTTGCGCTACGGCCCGCAGCAACTGGGGATCGCACTGGGCGACGTGAGCGGCAAGGGAACAGCCGCCGCCCTCTATGGCGCGGTGGCCATCGGAATTATGAGGAGTCTTGCGCCGCAAAAATTGCAGCCGGCGGAAATGTTACGGCAGATGAATCAGCTCGTTGGGGAGCGGCGTATCGAAGGGCGGTTCATGACCGCATGCTTCGCCACCTGGCAAAGGAACCGCCAGAAACTGCGCGTGGCGAACGCCGGTCAATCGCAGCCGCTGCTATACAAGGATGGCCGGTGTGGAAAGATTGAGTTAACGGGATTTCCCCTGGGCATTTTTGAGGATGTCACCTACGACGAATGGGGAGTCACGCTGGCGCCCGGAAACATTCTCGTGTTCCATTCCGACGGCCTTGCCGAGTCTTCGAATAATGAAGGCCAGTTCTTCGGCTCGACTCGTCTTCAGAACCTGGTCGAGAAGCACCACGAATCGTCGGCGACAGAGTTGGCGGACGCAATCCTCCGCGAAGTGGATTGGTTCACGCAAAGCGCGCCGCTCTCCGATGATCGAACTCTCGTGATCGTAAAAGTCCGATGAGTGGTTCGCGATTCTCTTCCCATCGCAAGCTCGAATACATTGATCCCGTCAGTTTCACGCCGCACTTTTCCCGAAAGAACGTCCGTAAGCATGGTTCTTCCACGGATGAAATCTTGTGCGAAAAGGTTTCCCTGGAATCGGTGGCTGAGGCAACAGGAACTCCGGTCTATCTATATAGCCGCGCGGCTATCGAAGATGCTTATCAAGAACTCGATCGCGGCCTTGGTTCGCTGCCGCATACGCTGTGCTTTGCCGTCAAGTCGAACGGCAATCTTTCCATCTTGAATCATCTGGCGAGGATGGGGAGTGGCTTCGACATCGTTTCCGGCGGTGAGTTGGAACATTTGCGCAGAATTGGCGTTCGCGGCGATCGCATCGTCTTTTCCGGCGTGGGCAAAGAGCAGCACGAGATTCGCGAAGCATTGAACTATCGTGCCGCTGGGCGTAAAGGCCGAGCTGGAATATTGCTCTTTAACGTCGAATCGGAAGCGGAACTTGAGGTGCTGATGGGAGAGGCCGCGCGGCAGGTCCAGAGAGGCAACGCGCCTCCGGCCGTGGCTATCCGTGTGAATCCCGATGTGCAAGCCGGCGGGCACCCGCACATCGCAACCGGACGCTACGAGCACAAGTTCGGTTTGGATTGGACGGGAGCACGAGGACTTTATCTCGCCCATCGCGATTCGAAATGGATCCGCTGGCAGGGAATCAGCGCGCACATCGGGTCGCAGATCACTTCTCTCGAACCGTTTCGCCGCGCGATCGGCCGCCTTGCCGGCTACGTCGGGGAATTACGCCGCGCGGGGATTGAATTGCGGTACCTGGATGTAGGCGGCGGACTCGGAGTGCAATACACCGATCAAAAGGTGCCGAGGCGCACAACCTACGCCCGCTTGGTCGCGCAGCTCGTCCGAAAACTCGGCGTGCACCTGCTATTGGAGCCTGGGCGTTCCATCATTGCGCCCGCTGGCGTTCTTCTGACTCGAGTTCTGTATACCAAGACGAACCGCGGCAAGACGTTTGTGGTCGTGGATTCGGCGATGAATGACTTGATGCGGCCTGCGCTGTACGGCGCGATTCATCCGATCACCAAAGTTCGGCGCGGAAGCGCGGACAGGGGAGCTCCACGCAAGCGCGTGGACATCGTCGGGCCAGTGTGCGAAACAGGCGATTGCTTTCTTCACGATTGGCCGCTGGGTGAAGTGCAAACTGGCGACGTGCTTGCCATTTGGGTCACCGGTGCGTATGGAATGGCGCAAGCGTCGAACTACAACGCGCGGTGTCGCCCCGCGGAAGTTCTGGTGGAAGGGAAGCGATTTCGTCTCATCCGGCGGCGTGAAACGCAAGACGATCTGCTCCGCACGGACTCTTTGGCAAAATAAATAGAGCCAGCAATTGCTATTCTACGCTTCGCCCCACTTCAGCTTGTTGCGCAAGATCTCGAAATAGGATTTCCGCGGTGGCTGGATGAGCTTCAACAATTCCTTACTCCGGGAGATGCGAACTATGTCCGTTGCCTGCAGTGGAATGCCTCTCTGCCCATCGAGCGTGAGAAAGACAGATTCCGTGTTTCCGGAAAGTTTCATTTGAATGGAAGAAGAGTCCCGGACGACAAGCGGGCGGTCGCTCAACATGTGCGCACAGATGGGTGTGATGATGAAAGATTCGACGCCTGGATGCACAATGGGGCCACCTGCCGAAAGGGAATAGGCCGTCGAGCCCGTTGGACTTGCGACGATCAAACCGTCGGCGCGGTAGCGGCAGACAAAGTCGCCGTCAATGCTGAGCTCCAGTTCGATCATGCGGGCCAGCGCACCTTTGTTGACCACAGCTTCGTTCAGCACCCGCTGAGTTTCGATGACTTTTCCGCCTCGCTCCAGCTCCACGTACAACATCACGCGTTCGCTGACGGAAAACCGGCCGCTAAGTGCTTCCTCGAGCGCGGGGTAAAGCTCGTCGAGAGTGAAACTGGTAAGGAAGCCCAGGCTTCCCATGTTGATCGGCAGGATCGGAATCCCGCGCGGCGCCGCGAGACGCGCGGCGGCAAGGAGTGTGCCATCACCCCCAAGAACGAGCAGCAATTGCGACGCATCCGCGACTTGCTGACGTGTTTTTCCCTTCGTTGAACCCGTCAAAGATCCGGCCGTCTCTTCGTCGTAAAGAGCCTGCACCCCGCGCCCTTCGAGCCATTTCAGCAAAGGCGGGGCAACCACGGATAAATTCGAACGACGGGGACGCGAGATGATGCCGATGGTTTGGAAGGATTTTCCGGGCTGCATGGGTGCCTAAGATTCTACTCCACTGACTTTTTGCGCGCGTGCAGAAAATACTCCTGATTGCCTTCGGCCCCAAGGAGATGGCTAGGCTGGACTCCGAGAAATGCAAGACCCAGAGATTCGACGCCTTGGCGCACTTTTGCGACGGCCTTTTCGCGGAATTTCTCGTCGGTCACAACACCACCAGGGGGAATCTCTTCGCGAGACAGTTCGAATTGCGGCTTGATCAGAATCAGGATGTCGGCATTCTCTTCCGCCTCCGAAATGGCGGGCCCCAGGACTTTACTGACAGAAATAAAGGAAACGTCGATGACGACGACGGCGGCTTTTTGGGGGAGCTCCTCGCCGTCCAGTTCCCGCGCATTTCGCTCGATTCGAACGACGCGAGGATCCTGCCGGAGTTTCCAGTCGATTTGCTCCGTGTTCACATCAACGGCGTAGACACGCGAAGCGCCGTGCTGCAAGAGACAGTCGGTGAACCCTCCAGTCGAAGAGCCGATGTCCAGGCAAATACATCCTCTGGGGTCAATCGCGAAATCAGCAAGTGCGCCTTTCAATTTGACGCCGCCGCGGCTAACGAATTGTTGCGCCCGGTTTGTCAGTTCGATCTGCGCGTCAGCGGCGACGGGGGTGCCGGCTTTGTCGGTCCGCTTGCCGTCCACCTGGATTTCACCGGCGAGGACCATGGCAAGAGCTTCCTTCAAAGACCCGGCCATCCCGCGCTCGACGAGGAGAATATCCAGCCGCTTGCGAATTGCTTTGGGTTTCATAACACGTTCGAAACTTCAGGTGCGGCGAAGAACGAGGAATTCTGCAATTTCACGAAGCCGCGAAGCACGTTCCCCAAAGGGCGCGAGTTCGGCGATGGCTTTCGTGGCGAGATCGTTGGCAATAGCGTGCGAACGTTCGAGGCCATATACGGCCGGATAGGTGGCCTTTTCCTGCGCAATGTCCTTGCCCGCGGTTTTTCCGAGCGCGGCCGAAGACTCCTCGACGTCCAGGATGTCGTCGGTAACCTGAAATGCCCAGCCGATGGTCTCGCCAAAGCGGCGAAGGCGCGCGACGTCGTCGTCACTTGCGCCGGCGCACAAAGCGCCCGCTGTGATGGAAGCGCGGATGAGCGCAGCCGTTTTCGAGCGATGAATGTATTCGAGCATTTGTGGCTCGACTCGCTTGCCTTCCGCTTCAATGTCAGCGACCTGGCCGCCGACCATCCCATTCACGGTGCCTGCGGATGTAGCAACTTCCGTCAGGATGGCTACACGACGTTCCGCAGGCACGGGTGTAGCGCCGATGGACTCGAACGCCAGCGTCAAAAGTGCATCGCCCGCAAGAATGGCGATCGCTTCGCCGAACTTTTTGTGACACGTCGGCTTGCCGCGGCGAAGGTCATCATTGTCGAGGGCCGGCAAATCGTCATGAATCAGCGAATAGGTGTGGATGAATTCGATGGCGCAAGCAGGATAGTGCGCCGCCGAGACGTCGCCGTTGAAAATGCGCGCCGTCTCAATACAAAGAATGGGACGGATTCGCTTGCCGCCTGCAAAGACGCTGAAGCGCATCGCCGTGTGAATGGACGACGGTGGCGCGGACTCCGCGGGCATCAGCCGCTCGAGCGCGGCGTCCACGGAAAGACGGTCTTCCTCGAAAAAGGCCGGTAGTTTCATTGCGGCAGAAAACTCGCGCACGGGAGACAGCGCGGCCGCTTCACGATTCACCTTCACGTTCGGGATCAAACGGTTCGGCGGCAAGCTTGCCGTCGGCTTTCTTGAGAAGGATTTCCACGCGGCCTTCCGCTTCTTCCAATTGTTTCTGGCATTCTCGCGAGAGGGCCACGCCTTCCTCGAAAAGCTTCATGGCGTCATCCAGGGAAAGTTGCGGGCTCTCCAGGCGGCGGACGACTTCCTCCAATCGTGCAAGGGTACGTTCGAAATCAGGTTTCTTGGGTGCTTCCGGCTTTTTGGGTGCAGGTGAATTCACGCGATTGGCCTGTTTCCTTCAGAGTCGATTATTTCTGACAATGGGCGCAATAGTAAGTGGAACGGCCGCTTTGCGCAATGCGACGGATCGGTTTCCCGCAGCGGCGGCAGGCCTTTCCTTCCCGGCCGTACGCCCTAAGAATGGTTTCCAAACCCTGGAACCACCACTGCGGATTGCGAAAGTCAGGCGCCGGATGCAAACAGCATTCTAAGGCACGCCTGAGAACGTACACAATTGCTTTGTGGAGCCGGCGCGCTTCTTTCGGTTTTAACGTGTGCGTGCGGCGCCGCGGATGGAGTCTTGCGCGCCACAGCGATTCGCAGGAATAGATATTCCCGATTCCCGCGACGCGCGACTGGTCCAGCAAGAAATCTTTCAGCGGGCGGTTCGAACGGTAGAGTAACTCGCTGAATCGAATCGGTGTGAAACTGCGCGAGAGCGCGTCAATGCCCAACTCCCCAAGCCCAGAGCATTTTGCTATGGATTCCCAAGCGTGCACCCGGCCGAAATGACGCCGGTCTGCAAACCCGAGAACTCCCTTCTCCAATTCCAGAGCGACATCCACATGAACGCCGCTTTCCGTCCGGTTGGCGCACATCAGAAATTCCTTCGCGTTCGAAAACCAGACGAGCTGGCCGTCCAGACGGAAGTGCATCGTCAACAGACCACGGTCCAGATGCAGAAGCACATACTTCCCTTTGCGCTCGACTCGTCGAATTCTTTGATCTTCCGCAAACCTGGAAAGATGGGCTGCTCCCTGCGGTTTTGTAGCAATCGGGTGCAGGACGTGAACACAACGGATGCGGCGTCCCTGAACCAGGGGACGGAGGGTGCGAACCACAGCTTCTACTTCGGGGAGTTCCGGCATCAGAACAAGAGGAACTAGGATCCTGGTTTCAGTATGAGCGAATGTTTTCGCGCGCCTGCCTCAGCAGCATCGCTGAACGGCGCGAAAATGGGCTTGCCTTCGTACCAATAGGAAAATTGATCGGAGTAGTGGCCGCTGCCCAGCTGGCCCGATTGTCCCGCGGGGATCAACAAGATCGAATGGTCCCAATCGCCCGGGTTTGCCACAAAGCGCATGGCCGGCCCATGGGTCTTCGTCGCCGCTCGGATGCTGTACACGGTTCCCGATTGCGGTTTGTCCGTAATGCTGAGGAACTTTTTAAACAATCCTTCGCGGCCGATCGGATGAACCATGTCGAGAGAGTTGAAACGTTTCCAGGCCCAGTCCTCGACCCGTTGGCTCCCGCTCTGCTCAGCGAGCCGCGCCACCGCCTTGTCGGCCGCGGCGGCCAGCAACTCGTCATAGTTCTTGAACGCGGCAGGCAGCCACTTCGCAGGCCGATTCGTAAGTATCTTTAGCAGGAAAGTGGTGGACCGCCATTGGT
>JBARRT010000061.1:0-46029 GCA_049644365.1 Candidatus Acidiferrum sp.
GAAACGATGCCCGCGCCGTGAAGGCTGAGGAGAACGGTGTGGGTGGGCTCGGAGAAAACCTTGCCGTCGAGATCGCTGCCGATCAGGAGGATGGGAATTTCTTTAGGGATGCGGCTGCTGCTGCGCACAACCTGCTGTGGCACGCTGGAGGCCACGAAGGGGTACGTAGCGGGTCAATTGAGTACCAATTGGGGAGAGTGACTGGTGGTTGGTGACTGGTGAAACCCTTGCTAGGACGCAAGTGTTTCAGTCTGGAACGAGGAGCGGGCGGAAATGAAAGAGGGGCAAGATATATCGTGCCCCTACGAAAGAAGGAAAGTGCGCCGAGGAAAAGCACGGGTCTAAAGACCCGCCACTACAAGAGGATGCGCGCAGGGCTACCGCTGCGACGACGCGGCGGAGGCCGAGGCGGTGCCGCCGATGGCGTCGCCGTTGACGACGAGCTCGACGCGGCGGTTGCGCTGGCGGCCTTCGGCGGTGTCGTTCGAAGCGACGGGCTGTGTTTTGCCGAAGCCGCGGGCGGTGATGGAAGAAGGGGCCACGCCTTGTTCGGCGAGAAATTCGCGAACGGAATCGGCGCGGCGCTCGGAGAGCTGCTGATTGAAATCATCGCCGCCGACGCTGTCGGTGTGGCCTTCAATCTGAAGCGAGAGACCCGCATGGGCGAGCACGATGCCGGAGATTTTGGCGAGCTTCTCGCGCGCGCCGGGCTTGAGCGTGTAGCTGCCAGTGTCAAAGAGCACGTCCGACATGTTGACGATGAGGCCGCGCGCGGAATCGCGAGTTTGCAAAATGGAATTTAGCTGGGCGAGGAGCTGCGCGCGAAGCTGGGCCTTTTCGGCTTCGGCTTGCGCGGCGGCCTGGCGGGCCTTTTGCGTTTCGGCTTCGGCAGCAGCCCTGTCACGCGCGGCTTGATCGGCGGCGGCTTGCGCGGCTTGCTGCTGCGCTACGGCGGCGGCGGTGGCTTGATCGGCTTCCTGTTTCTGACGCGCGGCTTCGGCAGCAGCCTTCTCCGCTTCCTGCTTCATGCGTTCGGCGTCGGCCTTGGCGGCTTCAGCTTGTGCGCGAGCCTGATCGGCTTCCTGGCGGCGCTTGATTTCGGAAGCGGCGTCCGCGCGGGCCCGGGCTTCGCGCTCTTCGGCGGCTCTTTTTTCGCCCGCGATTTTGGCTTGCGCGTCTTCTTCGGCCTTTTGTTTGACGGCCATGACGCGAGCTTCCTCGGCGGTGCCGACCGCTTCGCGCGCGGCGGCTTCGACGGATTTTTTGTCGCTCTTGCGGCCGTACACTTCTTCGGCGTTGCGGAGCTGCTGCTCAGCCTTGGAGAAAGTGGAAGCGGCGTACTTGTCGGCCAGAGCGATGCGCGCGATTCGAACGGCGTTGCGCGCTTCGAAAAGCTCCAGCGGCGTTTTGCGGTCGATGCCGAAGATGGCGTTTTCGATTTTGGTGTTGGAAGAAGAATAGATTCCGCGGCCCAGGAGCTCGAAGCTGGCGTCAATGTTTTCCACTTTGCCGAGGGTGGTAGGGCCGAAAACATTTTCGAGAACGACGGTGTTTCCCGGCTGGTTGACCGCGAAATACGGTTCCGCGGTGACGAGCATGCCGAAGGTCTGCATGTCCGTGATGGCTTTCACCTGACCAGCGCCGCTCTTCAGCACCACTTCGCCGAGATTCACGGCGCGGCCCTGCGGAGAAACCGCCCACAAGACGTAGGTCAGATACTCGAGACCGAACTTGGTGGCGTCGTCGAGGCCCATGAATTTGGCTTCGATTTCGATGCGGTTGCCCTTGTTCTGGACTTTGGCTTCGCCGCTGGCCACCTGCATCAGTTCGGTGCCCTGAAAATTGATCATGGTGGTGCCGCCGGCGCGGCGGTAATTGACCGCTTTGGTAGTGCGAGAAACATTTTTGACGGTGCCGGCGGACGACGGCGCTTGGCCGACCGTTGGCGCGGCAAGGGCGCCAAGAATTCCAGTGAACGCGAGAAAAGCCGATGCGATTTTCACGTCAAAGCTCCCCGATCGCCGTTGCAGGCGATTCCATTCCGAAGACCGCTCTGCGGCTCGGACGAACATGACGACATAATGCCCCGATGGAACGAGTGTTCGGACTGCCTGAAGGGGCTGGATGCCGTTTCGTATCTATAGGCTAGCAGGGAAAAAGCGGGCTGGGGGCGGCGTAAAATGGGTTTTGCGCAAATAATTACCACCGCGGGGGGGTGCACCGGGATGGGGCAATGAAGAGGCTGCTGGCGATTTATAGCGAACGCAGAAATTCGAGCAAGGCTTCCTTTTCGGCGGGCTTCAGCTTTTCGAATTTCTTAGTGACGTGAGCGGCCTCGCCGCCGTGGCGAAGGATGGCGTCGAGGAGTGTTACGGAATTGCCGTCGTGCATGAGACGCGAATGCAGGCGGACGCCCCAGAGCGGGGCGGTGCGGATCTTATTGGCGGTGTTGTTGTATTCAGGGATGGAGAGGTTTTTCCAGTTGATCTGGTACATGTTCTTGCCGTAGTGCTCCAGCATGGCCACGACGAAGCCGTCGCCGGTGCCGACATCGTGAAGGAGGAAGTCGCCGTAGGGATGAAACTGCTTTTCCGCGAGCGCCGGTGGGATGGTGAAGGTGCCGCCGCTAATTTTCGTGCCGGCGGGGGCGGTGGTGAGCGTCTGGACGTGACAGATGTCGCAGCCCACTTTGTCGAATAATTCAGCGCCCTGGCGTGCTTTGGGAGTTTTCGCAACTTGCGAGTCGCGTGCGGGAGTTTCGGTGGCGCGCATGAAGCGGGCGAAATGATCGATGTCGGAGAGGCCGTCGGGACCGGGCTTGTCATTGGGCTCGCTGACGGTGTTGCAAAGGTTGGTGACTTCGTCGGGCTGGAGGCGGCTGGTGATGCCCATTTCGTTGAGGTAGGCGTCCGCGGAAAAGGACAGCAGGCTGGCGTGCTGGTCTTTCCAGCCGAAGCGGCCGACCCCCGTCTGGCCGGGAGCTTCGAGGATGGGAACGTAGAGGACCTGGCCGCAAATCTTCTTGTGGTTTTTCCTGCATTGCTCCCTGGCGAGGTCCACAAAAGTCTGATCGGGGACGGCTTCCACGAATCCATCGCCGAGAACGTTCAGAGAAACGCGGAAGGTGCGAATATTCTCCGAATCTGGAACGCGTTCCTGAATTTCCGTGCTAGGGAAGGCCGCGTTCGGGCAGATGGCGCGGTCGTTCACCAAAGTGCGGCCCTTGATGATTTCGGCGCCACGGGCGATGGGAATTTCTGGATTCTGGAATTTGCCGCCGGGGCCGCGGTGACCGACGCGCAATTCAGAGACCTGGCTGGAGCCGCCGGAGGTGGGATTCTGATGGCACTCGCGGCACGATTGCGCGTTGTAGAGCGGGCCTAGACCCTCGGAGATTTGTTCGATTTCGTCGAACTTGACTTGATCCGCCGTGTGCGTGGGGTCGTCCACCAGGCCGTTGCTTTTGTTGTCAAAGCCGGAAGGCGCTTCCGGAAGCACAGAAGCGAAGGCAAAAAAAGAAATCGCCAGCAGGGACAGACCGATGAGAACTTTCATGCGTACCTCGTTCGGCTGGAAGCGAAAATTTACCGCGATTTTCTCTGAAAGCCAAGAAGGAATACATGACTATGCATCGAATCACGCATTACGTTCTCTCAGATAACAGGGTCTGGCTGTGACAGCGGGCGAGTTTCCGCTTGGCGGCGAGACGCGGCTTCGGTGGAAGCCGACCAGCTCGTGCGAAGTTCTTCCGCGCGGCGGATGATGCGATCGATGAGATCGGCAGAGGCGCGCTTTGCCGGAGCAACGTCGGGATCGGCGCCATCGGGAGAGATTTCGAGGAGCTGAAGCTTCTCGAAGACCGGCTTCATGGCGCGGTCGGGGTTGCGGAAAAACTCCGTGCAGCGAATCCGAGTGAAAATCCATCCCATACGTTCGAGGACGGACTGGCGGTCCATGTCTTCGGGAAGTTTTTCAAGGGGATGATAGCGGTCGCCGTCGCACTCGATGGCGAGGCGATTGCCGTGGCCTTCGACGACCAGATCAATCCGAAATGCGCCCACGCGCCAATGAGGAGCAACGCGATAGCCGGCGGCCATGAGGCGCTTCATAACTTCGCGCTCGAAGGCCGACTGGGTGCGCTGCTCTTTTTCTTCGAGCGCGCGCATGAGGCGGCTGGGGTCCTGCGCATGTTCGATCAATTGGCGGCGAAGATCGTCGGCCTTGAGATCGTTGTTTGGATTGAGTGAATGGACAATCCACATCTGGTCGCGGGCGCGGCTGGCAGCGACGTTGAAGCGCTGCTTGAACAATTCCTGATCGCGGAGGGAGAGCGGGCCGCGCTGCGCGGTGTCAACGAGAGAGATAAAGATGACGTCGCGCTCATCGCCCTGAAATTGGGCGGCATTTCCGCAAAGGAGGCGATGGAGCTCGTAGCGGTCCGGGGAAAGATGACCGCGGAGCAGGTAATCGATTTCCAGCGCTTGATCGTCGCCGACCAGAGAAACCACGCCGAAGCTGGTGGGCTGCCCGGCATCGTTTTTCTTGTATTCCGGCTGTTCGATCGCGGCGGCGAGGAGCGAGGCAGTAGCCAGGGCCTCCTGACGATTGATTTTGCCGTCGCGGCTGGAGCCGGATACGCGATACGCGATGGTGTGCGGCCGGAGACGAACGCGGCTGGCGTCGCGCAAAGGTTTGATGCGCCAATCGTAGGAGATCATGTTGCTGAATTGGACGATTTCCGGGACACAACGGAAATGCTCGACAAGGCAGGTGGCGCCGCCGAAGGACTGGCGCGCGAGGTCGTAGATGGAAATTTGACCGTCATAGAGATCGGCGTTGGGAATACCCGAGAGGTACTGGAAGATGAGGTTTTGAATGATGCCCAAGTCCTGACCGACGGCGGAGGGGCTTACTTGTTCGTGGTCGCCGACAACGAGGACGGTTTTTCCCAGATAGAGCGCGACGAGAGCCATGACATCGCTCTGGCTGGCTTCGTCGATGATGACGACGTCAAAGCGCGTGATGCGCGGGTCGAAGTTTTCAACGACGCGGGAAAGCGGCATCACCCAGACGGGAACGGCGCTGCGGCATTCGGACATTTTTCTGGCCGCTTCGGCACGCAAGAGAGAAACGCGAATGCCGTGGCCTTTGCCGATGCGGCGAATGGTGTCCAGCCAGCCGACCAGCGCCTGGCGCTGACGGGACGAGGTCCGGTGGGCCTGCGAGGACCACGCGCGCTTGTCAATGAGGCCGACGGTGGCGCGGCGGAGCTGCTCGCGAAGTTTCTCGCTTTTCGATTGCAAAGCTTCGAGTGAAACGCCGGCGCGACGGTCGAGTTCATCGTTGAGCTGGCGCCAGATCCATGCGGCGGCCGGATCGCGCGGCGGTTCGCCGCGGCCGTGCACACCAGTGCGATTGCGGATGGCGCCGGCCCACGTGGGAGCTGCGCTCTCCAGCTTGGTCAGCAGCGCGCGCCGCAGGTCCAGGTCGGCCTGGCGGCTCTTGAGTTCCAGAAGACGATCGTAAGCATAGCGATAATCGCCGGAATCCTCGTCACTCACGGCAGCAAGGAGTTTGGATGTGGCTTTCGAAGACTTAGCAAGCCGCGCGGCGAGTTTCAGGCGGCCTTTGAGGTCGCGGTGTTCTACTTCGAGCTGGAGCAATCTCAGTTTTTTGAAACGGGAGTCAAGGATCGGGAGAAGAGAATGGGCGACGGCCTTGCCGATACGCAACAACTCGCCATCAGCGCCGACGACCGCAGGCTGCTCGGCCAGAAACTTTTCCCAGCGAAAGCCGAGATCTTCGAGTTGCTGCTGAAGCGGGAGCCAGGTTTGTTCGTGCCAACTCAGGCAATCCTCAATGGCATCGCAAAACTGCATCAGCGTTTTTTCAACTTCCTCGCCCATTTCTCCCGAAGACGGTGTCCCGAGGGGCGCCATCTGGCGGTCCCAGCGTCCGGCGAGGTCCTGGCGAAAAGTCTTGAGGCGCGCGAGTTTGCGCAATGTTTGGAAATGTTCCGGGAGGCGCGGTTTCGTCTTGTTTACTTTTGCTGATTCTATGAATTGACTCCACGCCTTATGGGTGAGCAGCGCGAAGGAGCCAAGTCTACCGCCGTTTTCGAGATGGGCGAGAATTTCACCCGCGATGCGCTCGTGATCTTCCAGCGCGAAATTGTCTGAAAGCTGTGGGCCGTACTTGACGAACGATTCCTGCGCGTTGGCGGCCTCGCGGTGGACAAGGCGCACAAAGCTGACCAACTGGTCCCACGCCTCACGATGGCCGTGGCCGTACTTCCCCGCGTAAACCGCGGCGAGTTTCCACTTCTCTTTCCCGGAAAGCGGCTCGACGGATTGCGCCAGGTTCGCCGCAAGAGTTTCAAGTTCATCCGGCGAGCTTTGCGAGGTCCCGGATTGCCAGAGGTCGGAGCGGACATCCAGGTCTTCCATGCTCAGACGGGTCCGCTCGCTCAGCGAAGCCTCGAAGTCTTCCGGGCCCGGAAGATCATGGAGCTCCGGAAGGTGGCCGGCAAGTTCGGCCTCGTCCTCGCGAGAAAGAGAAACGTTGGTGCGGTAGAGGTCCGCCAATTCGCCAGGAGAAAGGGGAACGGGAGCAACGGCGGCAACGGGGCCCGGGATCCAGCCGAGAGTCTCCTTTTCTTGCGCGACTTTGCGGGCGGCGTCCGCGGGCGCCCACGTTTTTCCCGCGATTACAATGTCGCGATACTCGTCGGCGCGGGCGTCCGCGAGCTGGTTGCGAACGTCATCGAGCTTTTTCAAGACCTCGCGACGCTCGGATTCCAGTTTTCTCGATTCCAGTTCGAGCGAACCGGCGTCGGCCCGCGACAATCGCTCCGCGATCGAGCCTACCGCGCTTTCCAATTGTTTGCGGCTGTCCAAGTCGCTCTCGAGGACGCTCACGCACAGCGGGCGCAGCTCCGGAACGATATGATTCCGCACCATGCGCAATGCTTTTGTCGTGTGGCTGGTGACCAGAACGCTTTTCCCCTGGGCCAGCAGGTGGCCGATCAGATTGCCGATGGTATGCGTCTTTCCTGTGCCCGGAGGGCCCTGAACCAGCACGCCTCCGTATTCTTCGAGCTGTTTGGCGATCCGTATTTGTTCGGGATTTGCGGGCTTGCTCAAGAGAACATCGGCATCGGCCTCGTCGTTAGCGCCCCCGGAGGAGTTCGCTTCGCGGGCATCGGGAACCGGGGATTCTTCTCCGACAATATTCAAGAGAGACCACGGCAAATCTTCGCGCGTGCGAAGGTCCGCGAGGATACCCTCGATAGCAGCGGCGAATCCCAGGGTGCGGGCGCGCAGAAATAGAATCGGATCGCGTCCGATGCGAGGATCAATCGCTTCACCGGCGGGTGCGCGGTCCTCGAGCAACTCGCCGCGCGGCGAGAGCTGAACCACCAGGCGCTTCAGAAATCCGGAGGTCGCACCATTGATGAGCGGGTGAAAGCCTTCCTGCTCCAACTCTTCGCGGCAGCGCCCAATGGCGCGTCCATCCACGTCGGTCATGGATTGGAAGAGAGCAGAATAAAGTTCGACCGGGTGGTCGGCTTCCGAGAGAGTGAATTCGGGTACTGCGGCACTGAACTGAAGTTGCAGGCGTTGCAGCAGAATGGGATGGTAAATGCTGCCTTCGGCGCGGCTCCAACTGAGAATGCCGTCTCCCAGAACCAGCTCGACGCGCTCGGCTTCGCGGTCGATGCGGCCATAGAGCGCGTACAGGGTTTCGAAGATTTTCATCGCTGCGCGAGCAGGCTTTTCGTTCTTGGCCCATTCTTCGCGCGCCACTTTCCAACGCCGCAATGCCGCGAGCCTTGCCGGGTCGTCCTCGAAATTGGCAACGCGAGTTTCGCCCTCTTGATCCGATTCATTCCGGGAAGCACTGACGGAAGGCTCCTTTGATGGATCGTCCCATCCGGCCTCCAGCCATGCGGCAATTCCGTAGGGAGGTTCGGGAGGAGAAGTCAGCTCAGGGCGCTGCACCTTGAGAACGAATCCGCCGGCGCTCGCGTCGCCATTCTGAGAGTCCGCGGCTTTTGTTTTTGCGGCGCTGGATTTCGATGCGCCGCGTTTGATGGAGGCATGGTCCGGGAGATCGTGCAACCAGAGGCTCCAGAGTTGTTCGCGAATCTGGCGTTTGGCCGGATTGCGGTGCTGGTTGAGCGCCTCCAGGTAGCGGAACACACGGGTGAGCTTTTCCCGCGCGACGCGGAGCTTCTCTGGATTCATGACTCTCTGCCTCTGTTCACCCGAGCGTAGAGGCTGGGCACGGCTGGTGAGACGTTCAGGATACCAGCGTCTCTCGATAACGTGTCAATAGAACCCCAAGAGCCAAAAAGAGTTTTGGTGCAGGCGGCGCCAACCGTAAAGCAGTGCGTGCAAGTCCGAATGTTCTCTATCCCAGTGAACGAGGGTATAATGGCCTGCGTGAGGCCAGCAGGCTCGGCCCCACACCCACCCTGGGCCCGCCGATTCGGTATTCCTTCATCCCCGGCTATTGAAGGTCGCTCCGAAAATTTGAAAAGCCTCTCGAGGAATATGGATTTCGATCGACGCCGAAAGATCAGAAATGTGCCGGACCAATTTGCATTCATACAATTGGAGCGGGATGACGGCGGGGCGGTACTCGATATCTCCGAAGCGGGCCTACGCTTTGAGACGTTTGCTCCCGTGTACCAGGAGGGACAGGTTCATTTTTGGTTTTCTCTGAATCTACGCGACCGGATCGAAGCGTGGGGTGAAGTGGTCTGGACCAATGCGGCAAGAAGGAGCGGGGGACTGAGGTTTCTGCGCCTTTCCGAGGAAGATCGCGCGCAGATTCGCACGTGGACGGCGGAATTCTCCGCGCGGGATGTTTCTGACGAAAAGTTCGCACCCCAGGCCGGCGCTGATGGAACGCGCGGCGAGATCGGAGCCAACAAACACGACGCCGTCGCTGCATTCGTTGCGAAAGCCCGGCCGCGGCGTTCTTCTCTCTTGGCCGGGGAAGGCTTTGGCGACTCCCCTTTGCCATCCCTGACTTATCAAGAAGCGGCGGAGCAAGCATCGGAGCTGGTTCCCGTGCAGAGGCATCTCGCCCCAAAGCAAAAACAGCTGATTTTCGGAATATTCCTGGGCATTTGCGTCACCGCCACGTTCGCCATGGCTGCGTTCAAGTATTCGAATCATCGGCGCCAAACCACGGACACAGAAAAGCTGGCAGGAGAATCCCTCGGCATCAAAGTTGGACCGGAAGTCCAACCACCGGCGCTCGCAACGCCAACGATGCCCAAACCGGCTTATGGGGATGTTTTTCCCAGCAAGCAGAGAGGGACGTCCTCGGGCCACAACTTGAATAGTCCGTTGGCAGCGGCCACGTTCTCTCCTCAACTGCGTTCGAGCGAGAATACGAGTCAAAGGCAGCCCGCGAAGACCCCATCGCAACTTTGGGCTTCCGTACAAGCCGGTAACAGCAAGGCGGCCGTGGAGCTGGCCGAACTCTACATAGAGGGTGAAGGCGTCCCCCAGAATTGTGCGCAGGCGCGCGTGCTGTTATTGGTGGCATCCGAGAAGCGGAACGCCGGAGCCATCAAGAGGCTGCGGGAGCTGGACAAGACGGGATGCCCTGGCGAGTAGCCGCGGAAACGCGACGCGACACCGTTCCATCAAAAGCGATCAGACCGGGCGGCGAATGCCGAGCTTGCGCATGCGGGCCTGAAGCGTGGTGCGCTTCATGCCAAGCAGCACAGCCGCGCCTTTGGGGCCGGCGATGCGCCATTGCGTTTGCTTCAGCGCGCGGAGGATGTGCTGGCGCTCGGCTTCTTCCAGAGTGGAGATGGCGGAGGTTAAGGAGGTAGAGGAAGTTGAGGAGGTGAAGGAGAAAGAAGAGTCGGCGCCCGCGGCAGCGGCGAGCGTTGCTGATTTCAGCTCTGAAAGCGGAACACGCAGCTCCTTACCGGGAGAGAGAATCACCGCGCGCTCCAGCAAGTTTTCGAGTTCACGGATGTTGCCGGGCCAGGAATAGTTCGAAAGCGCGTCCATGGCGTCGGCGGGAATGTACTCGACCTCTTTATTGAGGCTGCGGCTGAATCTTTGAACGAAATAGCGGACGAGAAGAGGAATGTCTTCCGGGCGCTCGCGCAGCGCGGGAATTTGAATGGGAAATACATTGAGGCGGTAATAGAGGTCGCTGCGAAAGGCGCGCTCGGCGACTAATTTCGAAAGATCGGAGTTGGTGGCGGCGACGACACGGACATCCACGCGAGTCGTTCGCGTGCCTCCGAGGCGTTCGAATTCCTGCTCCTGCAGGACGCGAAGAAGCTTAGGCTGCAGTTCGAGCGGCAGGTCGCCGACTTCATCGAGAAAAAGCGTACCGCGGTCGGCGAGTTCGAAGCGGCCGACTTTTTGAGCGATGGCGCCGGTGAACGCGCCCTTCTCATGGCCAAAGAGCTCGGATTCGAGCAATCCGCTCGGAATGGCGGCGCAATTTATTTTGACAAAAGTGCGATCGCGTCGCGGACTGAGGTTGTGGATGGCCCGGGCGAAAAGTTCCTTGCCGGTGCCGGTTTCGCCGAGGAGAAGGACGGTCGTGCCCGCAGGCGCGGCAAGCTCCACCTGGGCAAGAGCGCGCTTGAGCACGGGGCTTTCGCCGACAATTTCCTCAAAATTGAATTCGCTGCGAATTTCTTCCTCGAGGTAGAGCTTCTCGACCGCCAGCTTGTTCTTGAGCGCGTCGATTTCCTTGAAGGCCAGCGCGTTTTCCACGGCGATGGCGATTTGCGCTCCAACGGGTTGAAGCAGCTCGACGTCCTGAGCTGTGAAAGCATCGATGCGGCGGCTCGCGAGATTGAGCGTTCCGAAGGTGCTGCCGTGATGGGTCAGCGGAGTGCAGCAGACGGCTTGCAAGCCTTCGGCACGGAGAACGCGGATGATTTCAGAGTGGTATTGGTCGAGTTCGGAGCCGCGTGCGACGAGCGGTCGGCCAGTGGCGATGGCACGGCCTGCGGGCGAGTTGTCTCGCGGTACGGTCGTTTCCGGTTTGAAGATGCCCTGGTTGCCGGGAAAATCGAGGGCGTGAATGCGAAGCAAGCCAGTGGCGGGATCGAGAAGAGCAAGGCTGGTGTAGTCATGATGAATGACGCGCTCCAGAGTGGCGACGATGCCGCGAAAGAGTTCGGGAAGCTCGCGCGTGGTAATGAGAACGTTGTTGACCTCGAGGAGGACCTGGAGACGGTCGCGTTCACGTGCAAGTTGTGTTTGATAGGCCTGGGAACTCTGGAAGTTGAGCGCGTTGTCCACCGCGACGGCCACCTGGCTGGCCACGCGCTGCATGAATTGCAGCTCGGTGTCCGTGATGCACTGCGGCACCAAGCGGCCGAAGCCCATAGCGCCCAGGCGGCGTTGCGCCGTCGTCAGCGGGATGATCGCGAGGGAGCGGACGTTATGCTCGCGGAAGCGCTTCAAGAATTCGGGGAAGCGCGTTTCTTCCTCGACGTCGCTTACGACGAAGGACTCTTGCGTTTGCCAGACCCAGCCGGAAGGATTGTTCTCAACGGGAGCTTCCGTGCCCGTGGGCTTTTCGCTGGGGATGCGGGTTTCGAGAACGTGAAGGCGCATCACGTTCCGCGCGGGATCGTGCAGGACGAGCGTGAGGAAATCGAACTCGATGACGGAGTGCAGCCGCGCGGCAAGGTCGTGGAACAGCGCGGGCAGATCGCGCTGCTGGGCGATGGCCTCGCTGACTTCCAGCAAGGCTTCAAGCTGACGCCGGGAGTGTTCCAGCGGGGAGGTGAACGCCACTTCCGGCGGAGAAACAACGGGGTCCGCCATAGAAGGTCAGGATAACATCCGCGTCGGTGGAGGCTCAACTTAACGCGTGTGAGTGTAATGGATTGAAATGCCCTGGTATCGTAGTCTATTCCACTCAACGAGGTTCATCGTGAAGCCACTCTCCTTGCGTGTTCTGCGATTATTCAGAGAAATGGGAGAAGATCGCTTGGACCTGCATGTACTCTTCGAGGCAGGAGGTAACCAGCCTGAAGAGCGGCTGCTTGTGCTTGATGCCCTCGATGAGTTGGTACAGGCGGGAATGCTGGACGCACGCAGCGGCGACTTCTACGCGCTGACAGAGAAGGGTAGAAGGGCAGCCGCTCAGCCTTAACAATTACCAAACGCGCCTGTAGTTGTTGGCGAATCCTTCGATGGACGGCTGAGAAGCGACCAGAACTGGGAGGCTCGGATGCAGCTTACTCAAGCGATTTCGAAATGGATCGCCCGCTGTCTGTCCTTCCTGGGTCGGGGTCACAAAGCAAGTCAGGAACCGAAGGATGCTCCCACGATCATTTTCACCCTTCCGGATGGCCGGAAACTCACGATGGAGGATCTTCAGGGCCTAACAGGCAGGGTATACGTTCGCGACGGCAAATTGCTGGATGTGAACGGCACGGTTCGATACGAGATTATTGGCAAGGGTAGCATACCGAGAGCGGCCGAAGCCCTGCATCAGCAGGCGCGAGAGGCGGGCGGGCGCGGCGAGTACGAGAAAGCCATCGAGCTTTTAGAGCGGGCATCGGAACTCGCGCCGGAGTGGCCTTACCCCGTTTATGATCGAGCGTTCACCCATATGCTCATGAACGATTTCGACGGCGCGAGAACGTATTATCAACGGACCTTGGAATTGTCACCTCGCGGGTTTTTTGCCGCGATTACTGCGCTGCACACTTTAAAACGGGAACAGAACGGGGAACTCCCCGTTGGAACTTACTTGGCATACGTATCCTTGGAATCGATGAAAGATGCAGCGAAAAGAGAGCATGCCGTGCGCGAGATGGTTGAGAGGGTTCCTCAGTTCGCGCCCGCATGGAAGGAATTTGCGTCCCTGTGCGACGATGAAGGCGAGAGACTTGCAGCCATTGAGAGTGGCCTGGCGGCGAATCCCGACGCTGGGACGAAAGGAATGCTAAAAATCAACAAAGCCCTGGTCCTTAATCTGAAGGGAAACCACGACGACGCCGTACGGTTGCTGGGAGATCTGGCCCTCGACCCCAATTCGACGTTGGGGACGGAGCACTCAGCAAAGGCTGCATTGAGTATCTTGATGAGCAAATGAAGGCGCCAAACCAGATGCGGTTTGCGCGCTAACGGGAACTCGCTTAACACAGATTTTAAATGTCGTAGGCCGGCGCGTGCCGGGCGCCAGCGGCCACGAGGCGTTCAATGTTTTCGACGGGCTGGATGCTGCCGCGTGCGCCAATTCCCGTGCAGTTCAGCGCGGCGGCGGCACAGGCGAATTCGAGTTGGCGTTGCAGCGGCCAGCCTTGAAGCAGCGCGTAGATGAATCCCGCATGAAAAATGTCGCCCGCTCCCGTGGTGTCCACGGGCTGCACGCAAAAGGCTGGAGCGTAGTGGAACTGCGTGTCATCCCAGGCGAGGACACCTTCCTCGCCCAAAGTTGCGGCAGCAAGCCGGCAGCCAAACTGGCTGCGGACTGCGGGCAGCGACTTGCGCAAATCGTTTTCTCCGGCAAGCCGGCCCGGAATGTCTCTGCTGGTGATCAGGTAATCGACATTTTTCAGCAGCGCTTCCACGCCGGGATAAAGCTCATCCAAGTCTGCGGTCACAGGAATGCCGGCGGCGCGAGCCCAGCCCGCGGCGGCTGTAGCGGCAGCGGTATCGTGTCCATCCACGTGAAGCGCGCGCGCAGTGATGATCCATTCGCGCTGGAGTTCTTCGGGGAGAAGCGTCAAGCGGTCGTCGCGCTTCCAGAGCACGGTGCGCTCGCCGCTGTCGTCCACAAGAATGAACGCTTGCTGGCTGGCGCAGCCCGGCGCGGTAAGGAGTTGCGCCTCCACGCCGGTTCGCGCAAATTCCGAGCGGTGAAGCGCTGCGGCACTGTCATCGCCGACCTTGCCCACGTAGCGCGTGCGCAGTCCCCACTGCTGGCACGCGATGATCGCGCTGGCCACCTGGCCGCCGGGCAATAGATTAGCGGAACGAAACTCCACTTTCGATCCGCGCGCGGGATAGTGCGCGACGGGAATCAGCGTGTCCGTGGCGTTCAGCCCCACGCCGACAACATCAACCTTGGAAGGATTCGACATTTTTCCTGGGCCACTGTAGACGAAGCGGTGGAATTTGCAAAGGCAGAGCCGCCGGCTCAGTGAAAATGAGTCGTTCGCCAGAGCTTCGCGCCGCAGACCAGGAGAAGCACGAGCGTTGCGGCGATCAAGAGCGCGGCAGGTCCCCAGCGGAGAGACATCTGCGGCACGCGGGCCATCGTCCCCAGCACCACAAAAACGCAGGTTGCCCCGGCAACCAGAAGCCAGTCCAGCGCGTTGCGTGAAGGTTTTGCTTCATTGGCGGCTTGCCGCCCGTCCATGCGCGCTTCCACGTAATCCTGCGCGACGTCGTAGCGCTCACCTTCGCGGCGTGCGGCTTCCTTCCACCGCGATTGTTCCTTGCCGGTCGCCGAAGAAAAGGCAATCGCGGCCACTCCCAGCATCATGAGTAGCGAGCCGCCGATGACTTGCACATAAAGGGAAGCGCCGCGGCCGTGCAGTTCGCCAAAGACGAGAATCCCCCAGAGCAATCCCCAGAGCTGGTTGGTATTCGAGAGCGGGATGCCGCGGCTGATGCCCACGTACTTCGCGGCGTATTGCTGAAAGAGATCTCCGATGACCCAGATAAAGCCTCCCAGCATCAGCCAGAAAAGAACGTCTCGCGCACCCGTCAATTGGCGCCACAGCGGAGCGAGCCCAAGATAACTGACCGCCAGCGTCGACATCATTCCCAATTCGCCGAAGGTGAAAAACGTGACGAACGAGAGCGGGTTCATTCCCGTTAAGTAGGCCTTGCGGTACGGAATGTACATCGTGCCCCAAAGAACGCCTGCGCCGAGCGCCGCCCAAACGCCGCGCATCGAATGCGCCGCGGGAGCTTCCGAGGAAGATGCGATCGCGAGCAAGGCCGCGCCAACGCACATGACCAGCGCTCCGCCCAGTACGCCGGCCCAACGCCGCCAGCCCGCCTGGCGCAATTCATTGAAGAAAAGAAATCCCCAGAGGATGCCGAGAAGACTGTTCGAATTCCAGAGCGGAAACGCGATGCTCAAACCAATGTCGCGAATGGCGAAGATGGTCAGCGTGTTGGCCACCGCCCAGAGACATCCGGCGAGGAGCGCCCAAATAATAAGATGAGGCGCGCGGCGCACGTCGGCGCGGACGGACGAAGTGCCGAGGATCAAAGCGGGGAGGCTCCAGCGCGCCAGAAAAACGCCGACGACCATGATGAGCGAAATCACCATCGGGGAGACTCCGACCGAGACGAGCTTCGTCGGCGCTTCCGCCGCGCCCAGCCAGGCGCCCGCGGTGAAGCCGGAAAGGATGCCGAGCACTTGCAGCTTGCGCGCGCGCGACGTGTCTTGGACTGCTGTTGGATTCTGGGGCGTCAATGCGGATTCCATGGGCCTCCAGCCGAATACTCAGTGAATGAACCGCAGAAGGAGCAGACCGCCGATCAGCACGGCGACGGGAACCCAAAAATGAATGTCGGTGAGCACGATCGCCACCCAGTTCCGCGTCTGATCCGCTCTGCCGTTTTCCTGCATCCAGATTCCTCCGAAGCGCCAGATAGTCGACCGCCTGGCGGCTTTGCCGCGCACGATACTATCGGAAAGGGTGGAATCCTGTTACGCGAAAAAGATTATCCCTCACGATGCGAAGGAGCGAATCTCGCCCCAGAGAACGAAGACGAAATAGACGGAGAGCAGAAGAAGCTCCGGCTCGATGGCGTGGCGATATTTGGCGACCGGATAGACAAAATAATAAGGAATGGGATAGACGAGCAACGCAGCGGCGAAGAGAATCCAGCCACGTGGCCGGCGTGTCATGAGAAACAAGAAACCGAGCCAGCCGCCGACCGACAACGGCCAGAACTTCCACGGCTTCCACCATTCCCGTCCTTGATAGAGCAGCGGCGTGCCGTCCCAGAACCACCATGCGCGATGGAGTGTCAGTTCGCGGAATTCCACCGGGGATTCCCGGACGAAACGCAGACTGTCTTGTTTCCAATAGTCGATGTACCTCAGCTCTCCCCATTCCGCGTATTTCCGCAATTCCGCGGGGTTGCCGCCGGGATGCTTGCCGGCGTAGCCCAGGCCGTTGCTGAAGTGGTAGTTGCCAAGATGAAATTCGAACCAGAAATTGTCGCGAAAAAAAACTGGCCGGCCGAAAACACGTTCGTTTCGAATCAGCCACGGAGAAACTAGGGCAGCGAAAAGCACTCCGGCGAGGGCCAGTGAGGCGAACCAAGGTCGCACTGCGCGATAATTCACGAAAATTGCATAGAGAAACGTGAAAGGCATGATGCTGAGCAACGCTGGATTGGTCAGCGCGATCACCGCCCACAGCGCCCCGAGCCCCAGCCAAAGTTTTCTGCTGTTCTTCTCCGCCACATCGAGTGTGATGATGAAAACAACGGAAAGTAGAAACGCGCTGGCGGCAAAATCCCAAATCCAGGAAACGGCCCAGCGGAAAAAGATGGGGCTGAGTGCCCAGATCCAGGCGGCCCACATTCCAATCTGCGGACCGAGCGTGCGCCGGCTCAGCGCGTGAATGGTGATGCCGGTTGCCGCGGCCATCGCGCATTGAATGCTGAGTAACACGACCGCAGAGGCTGAGGAATAGCTGCCGAAAATTCGAAAGATTAATGAAACAAAGTAGGGATAAAGAGGAGCGATCCAGGCGGTCGGGCCGGTGTCCTGGTGAAATGGCGAACTGAATCCCTGTCCACGAACGATATGGTCCGCAATACTGCAAATCTCCGCGCCGAAAGGAACATTATCGTTCGGGGAGCCGACGTAGGTTTTCTTCCAGAGCACAAATCCGAAACGCAGGAGGAATCCGCAAACGAAAAGCAAAAAATACAAATTGCGATAGGACTTGGTCTCGCCCGGTGAGTTGGGAACTGCAGCTTCCGGCGCGATGTCGGGCATGGACGTTATTGTGAGACAGAATCTCGCGCGTGAGCAAGATTCAGTTCGAGGAGCACATTCCTATCCGGCACTCCTTCCTATCCGGAATTGTTCGTCTAACGGCAATTAAGTGTTGCGGTGCGGGGCACACGCCGCGGGCGGAGCTCGGGGAATTCGTTAGACTGGAGGAGAATCTTGCGAGGCGGATCCGCGCTCTCGCTCAACCGCAAACGTGAGGAATCTTCTCTTTGCATCCTGACAAGCCTTACACGCTGATAGCGCTTTTTGTTTTCTCCATCTTGTCCATTTTGCCGTTACTTTCCGGTTTTGAGGCCCTGGGCCGGGCAGAGAAAACCTTTGTGCGTTTTACGGAAAGGCGAATTCTTTCCGCTTGGGTGCTATTCTTTGCAGTTATCGGATTTCGCCTCCTGTTGCTGCCCGCACTTCCAGTTCCAGTCCCCGGCATCCATGACGAATTCAGCTACCTGCTGATGAGCGACACATTCGCGCACGGGCGGCTGACAAATCCGACGCATCCAATGTGGGTCAGCTTCGAGACCATGCACGTCAATTGGAATCCGACCTACTCTTCGATGTATCCGCCCGCGCAGGGCGCGGTGCTGGCGATTGGACAGCTCCTTGGGCAGCCGTGGGTCGGCGTTCTTCTGAGCAATGCTGCGATGTGCGCGTTAATCGTGTGGATGCTGCAGGCGTGGATCCCGCCACGGTGGGCGTTTCTGGGTGGAGTCATCGCCGCTTTGCAGTTGAGTTTTGCAACGTACTGGATGAACAGCTATTGGGGCGGCGCGGTTGCGGCCGCAGGTGGAGCGCTAGTGCTCGGAGCGCTGGGAAGAATCCCTCGCACGGCGCGCGTGCGCGATGCGCTGCTGCTGGGACTCGGCATCGGCATACTGGCAAACAGCCGGCCGTATGAAGGATTCCTATTTTGCATTCCAATCGCTGGGTATCTCCTGTGGTGGATGAGCGGGAAGATCAAAACAAGAATCGAACTCCATGCGCGGATCCGCAGAATTTTCCTTCCTTTGCTGGGGTCGGTGCTGCTACTCGGCATGTTCATGGCCTATTACAACTGGCGGCTGACGGACAATCCTCTGCTGCTACCGCACGTCTTAAACAGCGAAACTCATCTCACGGCGCCCATGTTCCTCTGGCAGCATGCCAAGCCTCCGTTGCACTACCGGAACGCGCAGTTCGAGAATTTTTACAACGCTTGGGAGCGCGCGTATTACCGCACGACATGGGAGGACGCTCGCCGCGTAACGTTGGATAAACTCGATTGGATGGGTGGCCTCTTCTTCTGGCGGGCCGAGTTGCTGCTCCTGCCGTTCGTGTTTTTTCTCTTTCGAGACCGGAAAGTGCGACTGCCGCTCGCTATTTTTCTCCTGGTCACGCTCGGCATCTTTGCGGTGGTGTGGGGAGCACCACACTATGCCGCCCCGCTGGTGTGCGTGCTGGTTCTTCTGGTGGTTCAGATGCTGCGGCATATGAACACGGTGGAAGTAAAGGGCCGGCGGCTTGGAGCCATGGTGGTACGCGTGATCGTTGTGATTCTGCTTGTCCAGACTGGCGGCCGCGCGCTGAACCATGAGTGCGATCAATTGGAGAGGACGTGCGGAGGAATCACGGAACGCGCCCAGATAGCCAACCAACTTCGCAACACACCGGGCAAACACCTGGTCATGGTGCGGTATGCCAAATTTCACAGCATCCACTATGAGTGGGTCTATAACGGCGCGGAGATTGATTCGGCCCAGGTCTTGTGGGCGCGGGACATCGATTCGTCGCAAAACGAAAAGCTACTCGCCCATTTCAAGGATCGTCAAATCTGGCTTGTGGAGCCCGACGAACGAGACCGAGAAGCGAGGCAACTTAAGCCTTTTGCCCGCACTGTCAAGCAATCCGTGCCTTGACCTCAGCCATGAACAGCCAATCAATGTCTGGAGCGGGCCTTCTTGCTTTGTGAGAAAACCCAGAGGCTCTCGTTGGCGCGGAAAGTCAACGGGCGGCGCCGAGTGTGCCGATGTGCACGGCGATTTCGTTGAAGGCGCTCTTGGAACTGGAGATGACTTCGTTGGCGCCGAGGCTCTCAAGGATTTCGGTGAATTCGTCGAGATAGCAGCGGACCACGATGGCGGCTTTCTTGTTGCGCTCGCGGGCGCGCTTGGTGACCAGGAGAGCGGTCTCGATATTGTTGGAGGTGATGACGACGAGATTGGCGCGGTCGACGCCTGCGTCGAGAAGTGTGCTTTCCTGCTTGGCGTCATCCACGACGACAGGTTCGCCGGCGCGAACCAGGTCATCGACCGCCGCAGGATCTTTGTCGATCAGCACGTAAGCGCGAGCGCTTTGCCGGAGGTGCGCGACGAGGCGCGCGCCCAGATGGCTGTGGCCGACGACAATCACGTGATCTTTCATTTCGCTGGCAAGCATGCGGCATCCTTCCTGCGGATTGTAGCGCTGCAGCGCTTGAAGAATGAAAATGGAAATGACGATCCCGAACAAAACGCATTGGCCCCAGAAAGAATAGAGTGTCCAGAGCGACCCTGGCCGCACGCGGAAGTAGATGGCGTTCAGGAAAGCTTCGCGCAGAGGCAGGTGCTCGGAATAGTAGAAAGCGATCGTTCCGAGAGCGAACCAGAGCGCGAGCAGCGCAAAACCCCAGCGGCTTTGACGGAGAAAGATCGAGAGCCGTATCCAAAAGAAGCGGCGCATGGCCATCTACCTCTGCTTCACGGGAGCATGGTACACGAAGCTGCACGAGTTTCCTTTTTGGAAGAAGGTCCAAAAGTTGGGGAATGGTAGGCCCGTGGGGACTCGAACCCCAGACCTCTACCGTGTCAAAGGGCCAATGCCGTTCTCGTGTGGGCGCTACATACGCTGTCATGATGTGTTACGCAAATTGCGAATCAAGTGTTATAGAACGAGCCTATTCCACCACGCGAGTTTTTCGACGATGCAGTAGTGGGAAATGGTATTGCCGCTCATGGGAACTCCAAATCAAGCGCATAAATTTCCTGGATACCAACGTCCCGCATGATGAGCGGCGAGCCGTCAAGGTCAAGGCCGTTCCAGGGGGCCCCGGACTCGGTCATAAAGACGCGTGAAATATCCTTCAGCCCTACAACGCGCTCACGCTTGCGGTCAGTAAGATTTACGCGATCGAGTTCAGGACCGCTTTCACCAATATCTTCGAAATAGATGTATTTGCCATTCCGCGATAAATTGGGATACTGCAATGCTTTTCCGGTCGTGAGTTCGGACCACTTTCCAGCGGTGAAATTGAATAGGAGCAGTTTGTGTGCATCCACGGTGAAGGTGGTGAGGATTCGCCCATCCGAAGACAAACGTGGCGCAAACATGCCCATGCTTTCTGGAAAGGTGGAGAGCTGCCTCGTGCGGAGGTCAACTTTTTGTATGCTGAACTTGCTGGGATCCCCGCCACCGAACTGCGGGTATTTGGCAAAGAGCAGCGAACTGCCATCAGGCAGCCATTGTGGGTCGTCCTCGTTGTACTTGTCAGCGGGGAGCAGCTCTTCTGGGGTGCCACCTTCAGAGGAAACCAGGAAGATCTTGCTAAGGGCGCCAGGGCTTGCGTCGACGAAGGCCACTTGCTTTCCGTCTGGGGACCAGCGCGGATTCGCGGCGAGCACTGGCGGTGAGGAGAGCTGCAATTTTTCGCTGCCATCGACTTGGCTGCGCCACAGCGTGTTGTCCGGGTATGCTTTGTACGTGATCCATTGCCCGTCTCTGGAAAAATCTATTTCACCTGCCGAAATGCCCCCGAGGTAAGGCGCAAACTGCTTCAGTTTGCGGTCATAGCGTTGCAATTCAGCCCGTGGCTGCTCACCAATGACAAACAAACGGCGGCGGTCCGGTGAAACAACCGGCGCAGAATAGTTGACAGGACCGGCGGTGATTTGCAGTGGAAGCTGGCTTTTCTTGTGAAGTAGGCCGGATTTCTCCTCAAGGGCCCAAATGTCAGAGCGCCCGTTGCGATCTGCCGAGAAAAAGAAAAAGCGGCTATCGGCGGTCCACGATCCACAACACTCGCCTGGGTCCTGGTGCCAACCTGGCAGCAGCGGCCGCAGTCCGGTGCCATTGACTGCTACTTCCCACAGGGAAGACGCAGCGGACTCGGGATTTAGTACAGTGAAGCGCAAGCGGCTGCCATTGGGTGAAAACCGCAGCCCAATAATCAACCCGCCAACGGTGGTCAACTTACGAGCGCTATTGCCATCGTGCTGGGCGAGGTAGATGGCCCCTCCGTGGGCGTAGGCGAGTTGCTGACCATCTGGGGACCAGGTTGCATCGTAAGCCTCCAAGCCGTCAACCCGATGGGGCGCTCCCCCCGGCAACGGAACAGTCCAGAGCGGACCACCCCCTTCGGAAACCATTCCTCCCTCGCCAGTGAAGGACTCTACGAGGAGCGCCCCAGGAGCAACGCCCAATAGCCCAGCATTGGAAAAGGACGTTGGAATTTGCACCACGTCACCACCATCGGCCGAAACTTGAGCCAATACCGCACGCCCCTTCACTCTCTCTTGAAGGTACAGACGGGGCCCATCGGTGAGGACGACCTCTTTACGGTTATTGTCGCGAGTGATTTGGCTGGTCGAGATCACACGAGGCGGGGGCAGTCGGCGAGTGAATAGGTAGCCCAAAACGGCAGCAACGATCACGGCGACCGCGGCCCCAGCCATGGCCCACCTTCGCGCCGGTTGGCGAACGAGGGCCGGAGCCGTTGGTTCGGTGTGTGTTGTGACGGAGGTTGCGGCCGAGCGGCCCGAATCCGTATCGCGTTTCAGACGCTTCAAGTCCGCGCGCATTTCCGCGGCGCTCTGGTAGCGAAGGTCGCGGTCCTTCTCCATCGCCTTGTGGATCATTTGCTCGAATTCGGCGGGAAGCTCAGTGTTGAGCCGGACGGCCGCGACAGGATTCTTGTGGAGTATGGCGTCGAAAATCGCCCCGGAGCTCTCGCCCTTGAAAGGAAGATATCCGGTGGCCATTTCGTACAGAACAATTCCAAACGAGAACAGGTCGGTACGCACATCCAACTCTTTACCCAGAACTTGCTCCGGAGACATGTAGGAAACGGTGCCCAACGCGGTGCCTGGGCTGGTCAATTGCGCCGAATCCACTTCCAACGTGGCCATGGTATCGCCGCCGCCCGCGACTTTCGCAGTGGCAACCTTTGCGAGCCCAAAGTCGAGAATTTTGGCGTGGCCACGCTCGGTGACGAAGATGTTCGCAGGCTTGATGTCGCGGTGAACGATGCCCTTCACGTGGGCAGCGTCGAGGGCATCAGATATTTCGATGCCGAACGCCAGTAGCGTTTCCACTTCCATGGGCCGCCCGGCAATGCGATGCTTCAGCGTAGCGCCCTCCAGAAGTTCCATCGCGATGAAGGCCTGACCCTCTTCTTCAAAAATGTCATGAATGGTGCAGATGTTGGGGTGGTTCAAGGCCGAGGCCGCCTGCGCCTCTCTCTGAAAACGCGCCAGTGCCTGTGGGTCATTTCCTACAACGTCGGGCAGGAATTTCAGTGCCACAAAGCGATGAAGCCGGGTGTCCTCGGCCTTATACACCACCCCCATGCCGCCGCCACCGAGCTTCTCGAGAATGCGGTAGTGCGAGATGGTCTGTCCGAGGCGCGAGTCGGTGCCTGGCATTTGGAGGACATATTAGGTTGGGGCATGAGGCAAGTCAACGAACGGAACTCACCAGATTCGCGAACTTCAACGGTACGGAGACCGGTACGGAATGGCTAAGAACAGGGTGGAGAAAATGTGGATAAGTCCATCGAGATCAAATGGTAGGCCCGTGGGGACTCGAACCCCAGACCTCTACCGTGTCAAGGTAGCGCTCTAACCAACTGAGCTACGGGCCTAGAATCCATAAAGTTTAGCACGAGTGGCGCGCGAAAACGGAGTTGCTCCCGCGCAGCAATGCATCGCTTGCGGTAGAATGCCAGGCAGCCGCAGAATTCTGGAACATCGGAGTTCCCACAAGTGATTGTGAAAATCGATGGCGCTTTGAAGAAGAAATGTCCGCGGACGGCGCTGGGCTGCGTGACCGCGCACGTGGAGGCGGGCACGTCACCTGCCGCGCTGACGGCAGAGCTGAAAACGCGGGAGGCGGAAATTCAGAAATTGCCGTTTCCGCGCGGCGTGCTGGCGTCGCCACAAGTGGAAGCGACGCGCGCGGCCTATAAAGCGCTGGGAAAAGATCCAGCGCGCTACCGCGGTTCCGCGGAAGCGTTGCTGCGGCGGGTGGTCGGCGGAAAAGGCCTGCCGGAAATTAATGCGGTAGTGGATGTGATCAATCTTGTTTCGGTGGAGAGCCGATTGCCTGTGGGATTGTATGACCTGGGTCACGTTGTGGGAGAAATCGTTTTTCGCGCGGGAAAACCCGGAGAAACGTACAAGGGCATCGGCAAGTACGATTTGAATCTGGAAGGATTGCCGCTGTTCGCCGATACCGTCGGGCCGCACGGCAGCGCGACGAGCGATTCCGAGCGCACCATGGTGACAGCGGCAACGAAAGAAGTTCTTGCCGTGATTGTTTCTTTCGGCGGTGCGGAAAATCTGGAGCGTTGGACGCAAAGACTCGGAGCACTGCTGCAGCAGTACGCCGCGGGAAACGAAATCATCACGAATATCGTGGTTTGACGCTGATTCCCAAGAACTGATTTGGCTATAAAGCTGAATCCGCCCACACCTCAGAAATCGCTTGCCGAACTCGCAGGATCCGACTACCTTCCCGAACGGCGATGCCAAGCGTTTATCAACTGAAGCCGGCGTTTCAGGGCTTGTTGCGGCCGATCGTGAATTGGCTGGCGCGAATCGGCGTCACCGCGAATCAAGTGACGATTGCGGCGCTGCTGCTTTCCCTCAGCACCGGCCACGTGATTGCGCGGGCGCATGGCGGGCGATCGTTGTTGCTGCTGCCCGTCGTTCTGTTCTTGCGCATGGCGCTCAATGCGATGGATGGAATGCTGGCGCGCGAGCACAACCAGAAGAGCGCGTTGGGCGCGATATTGAATGAACTCGGCGACGTGGTCGCGGACGTGGGGTTGTACCTCCCATTAGCCGTTGTGCCGGGATTCGAACCGTGGCTGGTGGTCGGCGCGGTGATTCTTTCCATTTTCACGGAAATGACCGGCGTAATTGGCGTGCAGATCGGCGCTTCGCGGCGCTACGACGGTCCACTGGGAAAAAGTGATCGCGCATTTCTCTTTGGATCGATGGGACTCTTGCTGGGGCTTCGGGTGCCGATCGAACGAGTGATTCCTTATCTGCTTTTTGCGATGATCCTTCTGAGTGTCCTCACCATTCTGAATCGCGCGCGGCACGCCTTGCTGGAGCTGAAAAACACCGCGGCGAAGAAATGAGCGGCGTGCATCCATTGGCCGGAATCATCGCGGCGTTCGCGCGGGCGGTCAGCGGCGTGCAGGTGCGCTGGTCCGATGGTTTTTCTGATGCGGCGCGGCAGCGAATCTATTTTGCGAATCACACGAGCCATCTAGATTTTGTAGTGCTGTGGTCGGCGCTGCCTGCCGACGTGCGCGCCCGGACGCGGCCGGTGGCGGCGAAGGATTATTGGGAGAGCGGCGTGAAAGCATATCTGGCGCAAAACGTTTTTCGCGCCGTACTGGTGCAGCGCGGCGCGGCGGCGCAAGCGGCGAGTGAAGAGGAAGCGCGGGCTGCGGGCCGCGCCACCATCGAGCAACTCGCAGAAGCGCTGGGCGAAACGGATTCATTAATTTTGTTTCCTGAAGGGACGCGAGGAACGGGAGAATCCGTCGCTCCGTTCCGAAGCGGACTCTTCCATCTTGCGAAACGCAAGCCAGATGCCGAGCTGGTGCCCGCGTATTTGGAAAACCTGAACCGGATTTTGCCGAAGGGAGAATTCCTGCCGGTACCGTTGATCAGCGTGTTGACGTTTGGAGGGCCGATGCACGTGGAAGAGAGCGAAAGCAAAGAAGTGTTTCTGGAGCGAGCGCGCGCGGCGGTCTGCGCTCTCCACCGGAAAGGAGAGCGGTGAGTATTCATTTTTTGGGCTACGCCGTACCCGGAGGTCAAGCAGTCACTTGGGACATTCGCGTGGCAGATACTCAACTTGCGCGACTCTTTGGCGGCGTGCTGGGCATTCTGGTTTTGGCGAGCGTGATCGGAGTTGTACTCAGGCGCACGGCGAAGAGCGATGCGGCGCGAGCCACGATTGACAACCTGAATGCGAGGACACGCGCTTGGTGGAAGATGTGCGCGATCTTCGCGCTCACGCTGCTGATCGGGCGGGCCGGGTCGCTGGTTTTGTTTGGGCTGCTGTCGCTGCTGGCGTTGCGCGAATACATCACGCTGGTGCCAACGCGACGCGGGGATCACCGGACGCTGCTGTGGAGCTTCTTCATCATCACGCCGCTGCAGTATTACTTGATCGGAATCGCCTGGTATGGTTTTTTCGCGATCATGATCCCGGTGTTCGCGTTTGTATTCGTGCCGACGCGGATCGCCATGTCCGGCGACACGGAGCATTTCCTGGAGCGCGCGGCGAAAATTCAATTCGGGTTGATGATCTGCGCGTTTTGCCTGAGCCATGCGCCGGCGCTGTTGATTCTCGAGATTCCCGGGTTCGCGGGCCGCAACGCGCAGTTGCTGCTCTACCTTGTTCTGGTGGACCAGATGAGCGACGTCTTGCAATACGTCTGGGGAAAGCTCGCAGGAAAACACAAGATCGCGCCCAGCGTCAGCCCGAACAAGACATGGGAGGGATTCCTCGGCGGCGTGGCGACGGCGACGCTGCTGGGCGCGGCGCTGTGGTGGGCGACGCCGTTCACGCCGCTGCAGGCCGCCGGAATGTCGCTCGTGATTACGCTGCTCGGTTTCGCGGGCGGATTGGTGATGAGCGCGATCAAGCGCGATGCCGGCGTGAAAGATTTCGGCGCCGTGATCGAGGGACATGGCGGCATCCTCGACCGGATTGATTCGCTGTGCTTCGCCGCACCGATTTTTTTCCACCTGGTACGGTATTTCTTTACGCCGTGAAGTCGGTGGGTGAACGACTCCGCGAAACGCGGGCAGACGCACCCCCCATACACCCCCCATCCGATGCATGAATGTCAAAACAAAGGAGATAGAAAATGGGCAATTCGTAAGTGAATGAAAAGAAAGGCCCAGTGAGAGGAAGGAGGTTAAGAGTTGAAGGTTTAAAGTTGAAAGGGAAAGAAAGGGATGCAACGCAGAGACGCCGAGAGCGCAGAGGAAGCGCGAAGAACGAGTTCCCCTCGGCTGCACTCGGGTGAACCAAAATGGGAATTGTTGGTATACACCCCGGTTGTTTTCGTATGAGTGGCAAATACAGGAGTTACGGACGGGAAGTCTGTATGAGTGGCAAGGAAAGGACTTAAAGTGGCTTTGTTTTCAGGGAGTTGCGGGTTATCCGTAAGAGCGGCAAATAAAGGGCCTAGAAGGTCATACTGTTTATAAAAAGGTATCTGGTTTGGATGGGCTGATTTTGGAGGAGTTAGAAGGACTACCTGGTGGGCGAGCATGGTTCGCAGGGCACCCTCCTTTCCGACAGGGCCGGAATCTGCGATCGCCAGGACGGCGGCGGGCAGGCAGAGGAATTGTGCCGGCCTAATGAACCCATTATAGCATATTGGTATCGTATGTCAATGATTACTTGTAAGTGGTTTGGATGCTGTGGGATAGCCCTTTCCGACCGGCTCGGAACCTTCCCGAGCGAACCGAAAATGGGCGGTCGGGGCTCCCTTCGAAGCTCAGGACAAGCAGGGTAAACAGGGAGTCTGCTTGAGTTGACATCCGCTGAGTCAGCGAAATTCAGGCACTGGGTAACGCCCCGCTCAAATTTCTCTTGACTTAAGACTCGTCATATCCTATTGTGCTCTAGGCCTAGAGCAACATACCCTATGTTGGAACAAAGGTGAGAGGAACTTCCCCGTTGATGAAAACCCGCGAACAGCGAGACTTATTTCCCGGTGCGCTGGAGATGATGATTCTCAAAACGCTGAAGCGGCAGCCCCTGCATGGCTACGCTCTCGTCCAGCAGATCAAGCGAACCTCGAACGACTTGCTACAGATCGAAGAAGGGTCACTCTACCCCGCTCTGCAGCGCCTTCTGAGGGAAGAGCTGGTCAAAGCAGAGTGGGGCATTTCCTCTACAAACCGTCGCGTTCGTACTTACAAGCTGACGGCAAAGGGAGCGAAGCATTTGGAGCAAGAGGTGTCGCGTTTTGAAAAGATGCTCGAAGGGATCACGCGCGTTTTGGCGCCTGGTGAATCATGATGTGGCTCAAGCAACTGTTTTCGCGGCGCCGGCTCTACGGCGATCTCTCCGAAGAGATTCAGGAGCACCTCGAAGAAAAGATCGAGGAGCTGGTTGAGGGAGGGATGTCGAGGAAGGAAGCCACGTACGCGGCGCGGCGCGAGTTTGGGAATGTAAGGTTGACGGAGGAAGACAGCCGCGCGGTGTGGCGGTGGGCGGCGATTGAAGATTTTTTCATGGACGTGCGATTTGGCGCACGGATGCTGCGAAAGAACCCGGGATTTACTGCGATTGCCGTGTTCACACTGGCGCTGGGCATCGCCGCCAACGGGACCATGTTCAGTGACTTGAGTGCGTGGATGCTAAAGAAACCGGCGGTGAGCGATCCGGATCGCCTGATGGTTGTGTATGGAACGAATTCCAACGAGTTGCGGGAAGTGAATCAGAACCCGGTGTCGGCGCCTAATTTCTTCACCTGGAAAAAGGAAAATCGTGTGTTTTCCCAGATGGCCGCGATGGACCCTTACGAAGCGGTGAGTCTGACGGGCCAAGGAGAACCCGAACGCGTGAGCATGGCGCGCGTGACCGCTAATTTCTTTTCAATTCTGAGCGTTTCCCCGGCGCTGGGGCGAACTTTCGCAGTGGGTGAAGATCAAAGCGGGAGCGATCGCGTGGTCATCTTGAGCCATGCGCTGTGGGAACGCCGGTACGGTTCGGATCCCAAAGTGGTCGGGGCCACAATCCGCGTGAACGGGGAGAGTCACACGGTGATCGGCGTAATGCCCTCAGGATTCATACTGCACTCGTTTCTAACGCAGATGTGGACGCCACTGGTTTTGCAGGACGCGCAGCAGAGTACGGCAGCGCGTGAGAATCGCAATCTCTATTTATTCGCCCGGCTCAAAACCGGAATAAGCGCCAAGCAGGCGCGGGCGGACATCGCGACGCTCGGGCGGCTGGCGGCGGAGGCTTTTCCGGACACGGAAAAAGGCTGGGGGGCTGAAACGCTTACGCTACAGGACTTCATGATTCTATCCTACCCTGCGGGGTCAGGTACGCTGATGCAGGTGTGCGCGGCGGGATTTGTTCTGTTGATAGGCTGCGCGAACATTGCGGGGTTGCTCCTGGCGCGGGCGGCGGGCCGCGGGAAAGAGATGGCCATTCGCGCGGCCATCGGCGCGGGCCGCGGGCGAATGATCCGGCAATCACTGACCGAGGCGGGGCTGATCGCTCTATTCGGCGGTGCGCTCGGTCTTGCACTGACGTACTGGCGGGTGCGAACTTTGCAATCGGCACCGGCGCCCGACGAGGAGTCCAAGGCACTGCAACTGGCGATGGCAGTGGACGGGCACGTGCTTTTCTTTACTTGCGCAATATCCTTGCTTGCTGCTCTTTTGTTCGGACTTGCGCCCGCGCTGCAAGCGGGGACTTCGAATGTCTCCGCGATATTGAAGAACGATAGTGCAACAGTCTCGGCAGGCCGGGGGCGCAGCCGCTTTAGGAGCGTGCTGGTGGCGGGAGAAGTTGCACTTGCGGTGTTCTTGCTGACGGGAACAGGGCTGTTTATCAAATCCGTTCACGAAGCAATAGGCGCCAGCCCGGGATTCGATCCCCAAAATCTCTTGACCGCCCGACTTTTTTTGGCGGACGCGCGGTACGGAAAGGCAGCAACGCAATCCGCATTCTTTCAGGAGCTGCTGGAAAAGCTGAAAGTGCTTCCCGGAGTGGAGTCGGCGGCAGTGACATCCAACTTGCCAGCGTGGGACGCTGGGGACATGTCTTTTCGCTTGAAAGGACAGGAGAATACGCCGGCGGGAGCGCGCCCGCGCGCGTTTTATTTTGTCGTGAGTCCGGACTATTTGAGGACGGCAGGAATCGCACTGATTGGCGGGCGCGGGTTTACCGAATCGGATAATGCGAACGCGCCTGCCGTGGCACTGGTCTGCGAAGTCTTTGCCCGCCGCTATTTCCCAAATGGAGATGCGATTGGGAAGCAAGTTCTGATCGATTCGGGCGACGCGAAGAGTGCTCAGTGGCGTCAAATCGTTGGGATTGTGCGCAGCGTGAAGATTAGCCCGGGCGATCCCCAAAATTACCCCGAAATCTACGAACCCTTTCTGCAACGGCCCCCATCTTCGATGGCCGTGATGGTCAGAACGAAGTCCAATCCCGATTCGCTTGCGCCGGGATTGCGCGAAGCGGTGTGGGCAATCGACAAGGATCAGCCGATCGCCAGCGTGATCAGCATGCAGGATCAAAAGGCCATAGAATCCATGGGAGCTAGGGGGATGGGAACGATGCAGGCGGTTTACGCCGGAATGGCGCTGATCTTGGCGGTGGTGGGGCTCTACGGGCTCGTTTCCTTTTCGGTGGGACAGCGTAGCCGGGAGCTAGGAATTCGAATTGCCCTGGGGGCCGAGAGGAAAAATATCTTGCGGCTGGTACTGCGCGATGGAATGAAGCTCGCGCTCATTGGAGTGGCAATCGGATTGGTTGGCGCGTTTCCACTTCCACGAGCCTTCGGCAGCCTCTTTCCGGGTTTTCACGTTGCTGGCGGTTGGATTTTTGTACTTGTCTCAGCCCTGATGGGCGGCGTGGTGCTACTGGCGTGTTACGTCCCGGCGCGGCGCGCCATGCGAGTGGATCCCATCGTGGCGCTGCGCTACGAGTGACAAGTTTGGAATGCTAGAAGAACACCGCGGATGTTTTAGTCCTGGGTGAAACATGAATTGGGTTAAGCGAATATTTTCACGACGCCGTCTCTTTGGTGATCTCTCGGAAGAGATTCGGGAGCACCTCGAAGAGAAGATCGAGGAGTTGGTTGATGGAGGGATGTCGAGGAAGGAAGCCACGTACGCGGCGCGGCGCGAGTTTGGGAATGTAAGGTTGACGGAGGAAGATAGCCGCGCGGTGTGGCGGTGGGCGGCGATTGAAGATTTTTTCACGGATGTGCGATTTGGTGCACGCATGCTTCGCAAGAATCCGGGCTTCGCGGCCGTGGCCATTGCGACGCTGGCGCTTGGAATCGCAGCCAATACAACCGTCTTTAGCGCGGTAAACGGCTGGATGTTGCGTCCGCCGCGCATTAAAGACCACGCCAGCGTCGTCGTGATCCTGTCCACCAACCCGGCGAAGGTATGGGGATGGGACCAAAATCCCGTTTCGGTCCCCGATTTCATTGCCTGGCGGGAGCAGAGCCATTCCTTCGAGGACATGGTTGCGAGCCAAGCGAACGATTTCGCTCTTACCGGAGAGGGAGAGCCGGAATGGTGCAACGGGGCGCGCGTGTCCGCAAGTTATTTCCAATTCCTGGGCGTGTCGGCCGCCCTGGGACGGACCTTCCTGCCCGGTGAGGACCAGCCTGGTCGCGCTCAAGTGGTTATCCTGAGCGACGGATTGTGGCAACGGCGGTTTGGCTCCAACCCAAAGGTGATCGGGGAAGCCGTGCGGCTCAACGGCGACCGCTACGAGGTGGTCGGGGTTATGCCGAAGAGCTATCGGCTGGGGTACTACGGCCCGGATTTGTGGACGCCGCTTGTCTTCCCGCCGCAAAGCGTTCTCCCTGCGGCCCGCGAGGACCGCAGGTTGAGCGTCATGGCTCGCCTGAAATCCAGTGTAAGCGTTGAAACTGCGAACGCGGAAATGGCAGGTCTCGCGCAACGATCCGAGGAAGCTTACCCAGGCACGGCCAAAGGTTGGGGCGCAACGGCTATGCCGCTCCAGAAATATATGGCCGCCGAGTTTAAGTACGCCATGCGAATACACATGGGAGCGGTCATCTTTGTCCTGCTCATTGCCTGCGTCAACATTGCGAGCCTGCAGCTTACGCGCGCCGCCGCGCGCCAAAGAGAGATCGCGGTCCGCGCGGCTCTAGGCGCTGGCCGCTTTCGCCTGGTGCGCCAATTGCTAGCCGAGTGCCTCCTGCTTGCTTTCGCTGGCGGGGGGTTGGGCCTGTTGCTTGCCTTTTGGGGTGTGGCCGCGCTCCGCAGCGCTCTCAACTGGACCGATTACGTTAGATCGATGGCGCTCGAAGTTACCATTGATCACACCGTCCTGGCATTCACGCTCGGCGCATCGGTTTGCGCAGCCATCCTTTTCGGCTTGGCCCCAGCCCTTCACGGGACGGCCCTTGACCTCCACGCGACACTCAAAGAGGGTGGCCGGGCGAGCTCACAGAGCAAGTCCCGCAACAGGACACACAGTATCCTGGTGACCGCGGAAATCGCCCTGGCGCTGCCGCTACTGGTCGGCGCCGGGTTCTTTGTGCTGGATTTTCTGTCTGATGTCCGCTACGGGATTGATCCGAACCAGGTTTTGACGGCAAACGTCTCTCTCTCGAGCGCACGCTACAAAGATTCCGCCGGGCAGCTAGCCTTCTTCCAGGAAGCCATCCGGCGGGTAGAAGCGCTTCCCGGCGTCATTTCGTCGGGTGTCACAACTACACTGGTGCCCGCTGAGGCCGAGCCGGTTGTGACGTTCAGCGTCGCCGGCCAGCCCGCGTTGCTACGGGCGGAAAGAGGACGGACGGGTTACTTCACGATCGACACCGATTATCTTCGCACACTGCGGATACCGCTGATTCGCGGCCGCAGCTTTCTCGCCACTGACAACGTCCAAGCTCCGCCTGTGGCCCTCGTAGACCAGGCATTTGTGCGGCGTTACTTTCCCAATGAGGAACCGCTCGGGAAGCATGTGCGAGTCGACACCAGCGCCTCGGACCGTCCGGACTGGAGTGAGATCGTCGGCATAGTGGGTGACGTGAAAAAAGGGAAAGAGGACCGAAAAGGCAAGGTCTACGAGCCTTATTCTCAGAGGCCATCCTCGGTGGTGACCTTCGTCGTCCGGACGAGCTCCGACCCAGCGGCCTTCGCTCCTATGTTGCGCCGGGCCGTTTGGGGCGTGGACAAAGACCAACCGATCAGCCATGTCCAAACCATGAACCAAGTCATCGCCGACATCAGGGGCGGTGGCGTCACGGTGTGCACCATGATGGGCACCTTTGCTGGTTTGGCGTTGGGCATGGCAGTCGTCGGGGTCTTCGGGGTCATGGCCTACACGGTGGCGCAGCGGACCAATGAAATTGGAATCCGCATGGCGCTGGGCGCCAAAAGACGCGACGTGTTGAGAATGGTTGTGAGCAAAGGAGTGGTCCTTGGGACAGTGGGAGTCGGAATTGGCCTCGCGCTGGCGACACCCTTGATGTGGCTGCGGCTAGGAGAAGCTGATGAGGAACTGCTGCCATTCAATCAGCGCATCGCCGTTTTTCTAGCCGCGGCTTTTCTAATTGGACTCGCTGCACTCCTGGCCAGCTACATCCCCGCGCGACGGGCGACCAAAGTGGACCCCATTGTGGCCCTGAGGCACGAATGAAAGGCATCGTTTAGGAGCACGCTAACATGTCAGACGCTCAGCCAAAAACCCGGTTTAGCAAAGTGATGGAGATCCTTCTCTGGCTTGCAGGGCTGGGAGTGCTCGCCGAGAACGTTTTCCTTTTCAGGCAGAACCGGCAACTGAGCGAAGCCCTAGCTCCCCAAATCACTGCGGGAACGCAACTGCATATGCTTTCGGGTGTCGCGCTCGACGGCCGCCTGGAGCCAGTGGCCCTTCCTGCAGCAGGTTCCAAGCTCCTCATCCTAACTTTTTCGCCCGGCTGCCCGGCTTGCCAAGCAAATCAAGACGGCTGGATGAGGCTGGCGAGCACACTCGAACAAAAAGGCGTTCGCGTGCTCTGGGTGAGCCGTGACCCCATCGAAATCACGCGAGACTACTGCTTGAAGCACGGCATTCGTCTCTCCGATACGCTGGCCGATCCCCCCTACAGAACCTTCGCCCAACTCGGACTCGCGCGAGTTCCCAATACTCTGCTGGTGGGAGCCGAGGGCAGAGTGGAGAAGGTGTGGGCTGGACGCCTGGATCAGGCAGGCTGGAACACGATGTTTGCCTATTTTGGTGAACGGCAGGAGACGGCCTCTCCGCTTCGAAGTCAGGTTGGCGCCAATCCAACCGGCTGCGGGTCGGAGCTGTCCCCAACGTCCGCCAAGAGCTGTAAAGTAAGACATAGTTCACAAGAAGGAAGGAGAAAAAGAAATGTTAAGGCGAATACCTAAAGTGCTTCTGCTCGTGGCGTTCCTGGCAGCCTTCGCGGCCAGCATCGCCCCGGCTTTTGGGAGGTCACATACATGCAGCTGTCACCCCGTGGAACTCAGAAAACTTGTGCCTCCGGGAGGATGTCATTTCGACCAAAGCACATTGCAGTGTGTCAGTGTTAGCTGCAGAGGGGCTTGCTCTTAATCTTCTCTAATCGCATGCGGCCAAGGGTCCGTTCACCTAGGGTCCCCAATGGATGCTAACAGTGTTTAAGGAGGTTTTAGATTATGGACAGACTAAGAAAGCGGTTTGTGATGCTCATTGTCCCAGTGGCACTGATTTTGTTTGCATCGTTGCTTGCGGCACAGGGGCCGCCCGGATGTGCGAATGTGTGCTGGCAGAACTATACGAGCGCGGTGAAGGCCTGTCACGGCGATCCGACGTGCCTAGCCGCTGCACGTGCAGCAGCTCGGGCCTGCGTACAGGGTTGTACCTCACCACGATGATTGCGGATGCGGTCACTTTCAGTGGACGCGTAGTCGCATTACCATTGTTGGTTACGTCTTACCGGGAGACGGGGTTCGGCGAGTTTGAGCCTGGCCGTTTCACGGCTGTGCGCGCTCGGGATTACTTGCCGAGGATAGTATCGATTCCGGCGAGCAGCAATGCGAGCTTCAGGCGCGGCAGCTTACCGACGCGCGAGGTGAGAAATGCCTTATCCACAGTGACGATTTGGGATACGTTGGCGACGGAATCCTTGGGCAACCCCGTAAGACGCGCTGAAAATTGTACATTTCCGGGGGCCGAAGCCCATTTGAGATTCGTGGTTAAGGGGACGCAGACAACGGTGGAGATGCGGCTCCGATTCAGAGCGTCACCTTGAACAACGACTACGGGTCTTCGGAACCCAGGACCAGAGCCCGCAGGCGGAGGCAGATCCGCCCACCAAATTTCGCCTTGTGAAACTACCACTCGCTTCGCTCGAGAACCGTGCGGGCGGCTGAAGAGACGAACGAGTCTTTTCCATCTCCTTCCAGGGCACCGATTTGGGCGAGGGTCTTATTCATGGCCTCGGTTACCTTGTCGGGAGTGTGACGCGCCAAGTATTCCTTTAGCGCGTCGCTAAACAGGCGGCTGCGCGACCGATTGGTGCGCCGCGCAAGGCGTTCAGCCCCCTCAAAAACCTCATCGGGAATGGACACGGCCGTTTTCATACCCTGAGTATAACCGTTACCTGACCGCTAGGCAAGCGACGCAGGCCTAGCGGGAGACGGGTTCGGCGAGGTGGGACTCGCTCGGGGCGACGCGGCGGGTGAGGAAGCCGCGGGAGGCGAGGAGCTCGGCGTTAAGGAGGGCGGCGCCGGCGGCGCCGCGGACAAGGTTGTGGGAGAGCAGGGTCAGCTTGACGTCGAGGAGGGGACATTCGCGGACGCGGCCGACGACGGCAGCCATGCCGTTTCCGGCATGGAGGTCGCGGCGGGGCTGGGGGCGATTTTCTTCCTCGAGGACGACGATGGGATTCCGCACCGCGGTGGGGAGCGCGGCCAGCTCGGCGCCGACTTCGAAAGTGCGCAGGGCCTCGCGGACTTCGCCGAGCGAGGCGATTTTTTTCAGTCCGATGGAGACGCATTCGAGATGGCCGTCTACCACCGGCACGCGATTGCAGTGGGCGCTGAGGCCGAGGCCGGCATCCACGAAGCGCGAGCCGTCCCATTTGCCGAGGAGTTTCTGCGGCTCCGCTTCCATTTTTTCTTCTTCGCCGCTGATGAACGGGACAACGTTGCCCTGGATGTCCATGGAGGCGACGCCCGGATAGCCCGCGCCGGAAATGGCCTGCAGCGTGACGACAAAGATTTTCTCGAGGCCAAAGGCATCGGCTAGCGGCTTGAGGACAAGGACGAGGCCTGCGGTGGAACAATTGGGATTGGTGACGATGAAGCCGGTGTCATAGCCGCGATTCTTTTGCTGGAGGGGAATGGCGTCGAGATGCGCGGCGTTGACTTCGGGAATCAGCAGCGGAACGTCAGGGTCCATGCGGTGATTGCGCGAATTACTGACCACGGGATAGCCGGCGCGGGCGAAATCCTCTTCGGCAGGGCCGGCGACGGATGAATCGAGGGCGGAAAAGACAAAATCGCAATCGAGCGAGGGATCGAGACCTTTGACGACCAGATCGCACGCGGCTGCGGGAACCGGAGTTTCGAGATGCCAGTGAACGGCTTCGGCGTACGTCTTGCCGGAGGAACGCTCGGAGGCGGCGACTTCGGTAAGCTCAAACCAGGGATGATCCGCGAGGAGATGAACGAGGCGCTGGCCGACCATGCCGGTGGCACCGAGGACGCCGGCGCGAATCTTTCTTCCATTGCTCCGGACCGGGGCGGCGGCGAGATTTGACAGCGGCGAGTGCGCGCTCATGCCAATTCCTCCTGTTGGACGGGACCGATGCGAGTGCCGCGGGCCTGCGGGTTAAAGGTATTGCGGACCCAAACAACCATTTCGGTTTCCGCGGCGAGCGGCAAAACCTTGGCATGAAGCACTTTCGCGCCGCCGGCGGCAAGGGCGTGGGCTTCGTCGTAGCTCAGCTCATGGAGAAGCCGTGCTTCCGCGGATTCGTTGGGATTGGCGGTGTAAATGCCGTCCACGTCGGTCCAGATGACGAGTTCTTCGGCGTCCACGACGTGGGCGATGATGGCTCCGGAAAAATCGGAACTGTTGCGGCCTAGCGTGGTGATGCGGCCGTCGGGCGTGGCGCCGATGAAGCCGGTGACGACGGGGACGATGCCGTCCTCAAGCAGCGGGAGAAGAACGGCACGGCCGCGCTGCCGGGTTTGCTCGAGATGCGGCTGGGCGTCGCGGAAATTGTCGCAGGTGAGGACAAATTCCGAAGACGCGACAGGTACCGCAGCGACTCCCGATTTTTCGAGCGCGGCGGCAAAGAGGCGCGCGCTGAGGCGTTCTCCAAAGGAAGCGAGGCGAGCGAAAAGCTCGGCGCTGGCGGCGAGGCGGCCCTCGGCCGGAACTTCGTGAAGAAGATCGGCGCCGAGAAGCTTGAGTTCACGGCGAATGCGGAGATCGTCGTCTTCTTCGAGCTGCAAATCGCGCAGGACATCGAGGTGAAGCGCCAGGAGGTCTTCGACTTCGCGGCGGGCGTGAGCGAGATTTCCATCGGCGAGAGCGTGAGCGATGGAAAGAAGATGATCGGTGACGCCCTTCATGGCGGAGACGACGACGGTCACGTGCGAGACGGCCGCGGCGTTGCGGACGAGACTTGCGGCGTGGAGCATACGCTCTGCGCCGAGAAGAGAGCTGCCGCCAAATTTGAAAGCGACGACGTTCAGCGGCTGCGTGGCGACCCCTCCGGCGCGAGCGGCGCTTTCGTTTAACGCGGCGGGGCTGCGTTCCCCTGCTACTTCTTCGTGCACATTTTCGAGGCTCATGACCTGCGCTCCTTGTTAAGCGTGACCGCTAAGCGGTCAACGTTCCGCTGGAGCGTCTCTGGAGGGGGCTTAAAAGAAGAAACCCACCGCCAGGTTCGCTTCTGGCGGTGGGTTGGAAACTTTTTGCTAGTTTGCTAGCTGTTTCTCCACGCGCCCGAAGCGGAAATAGTCGTCTTAGTCGTAGTCGAGGTAGTCGACATGGACGACTTGGACGTAATTCGCTTCGTGGCGATGGACATCATATCAAGAAAAGCGTAGCACAGGAGCGCAGAGGTGGAAAGCGAAGAGATTACGAAAGGATGTGTCGTGCTGGAAGGGTTACGGGGACGAATGGGTGGTGCTGGAATGCCACTCCTAAATCGAAAGATGTTCAAAAAGCAAGCTGGAGCAGGTGAGGCCGGACTCGGCTTTTTGGAGTTCGGAAATGTCGAGTGGCGTGACGTGGAAGCCTTGATCTTCGAGACGTACACGCGTACGCGGGAAGGAAGCGGGGAAAATGATGGTGCCGCCAAAGGCGAGAGCATTAGCGGCGTGGGGCTCAGCGGGATCGACGTCGATCCAGTCGGAGGCGGCAAACGGGGCGGCGTCAAACCAGGCGCGATTGGCGAGCAGCGTGTTGCCGCCGATGTGGGTGACGGCAGATTTGAGGTGCAGGCAGCCGGTTACGGGGACGGCGATGACTTCGTACTTGTGCGGAGCGAGGATGGAAGCGAGCTGGCGAAGGCCTTCGGCGTTGCTGCGTTTGGTGAGGCCGACAAAAAGTTTGCTGCCGATGCGAAGGATGTCGCCACCTTCGAGGGTGCCGGGGAGTGTGACGTAGGCGAGTTTTCGAAAGGGAGAAAGCGCGTTGGCGAGCGAGGCCGCTTCGGGGCGGCGCGACGCGGTGCCTAACGGCAGGATGACGGCCAGCTCGTCGAGGACGATGGCGGGGTCTTCGACGAACATGGAATCCGGAAGCGCCGGCTCAGCGGGGAGAGAGAGGACGCGGGCGCCCAATTTTTCGAGGAGCGTTTCGTAGGCGTGGTGCTGGTCCTGCGCGATTGCGAGATCGATGGGCTTGCGATCGATGAAGGAGATTTCGCAATGGACAATGGCGGGACTGACGGCGCGCGTGATGGCGGTGAGCATGGCGAGGAATGGAGTCTACACGAGAATTTCTTGAGAGACAGCGGCGGAGCGTATACACTCGCGGCGGAATTTGGCGAAGGAGCAAATCGTATGGCGATTTGGAGCAAGTTGACTGGCGGGGTTCTGGCGGGCGTGCTGGCGTTTGGCGGGTTGCGCGCGGCCAATGGGATTGCCGACGACGAAAAAAAGACCGCGGCAGTGGACGAGGTTTTCGCCGACCTGACGAAAGCGGGATCGCCGGGATGCGCGCTGGGGGTGTATCGAGACGGAAAGACCATCTATTCGAAAGGATACGGGCTGGCGAATCTCGAAGAGAGCGTGCCGATCACACCGCAAAGCGTGTTCGACATTGGCTCGACGTCGAAACAATTTTCGGCCGCGAGCATCCTGCTGCTGGAGAAACAGGGAAAGCTTTCCGTTAACGACGACGTCCGAAAATACATTCCCGAGCTTCCGGATTACGGGCAGAAAATCACGATTCTGCATCTGCTGAACCACACCAGCGGACTGCGCGATTACCTGACGTTGATGGAGCTGGCGGGCGTCAATACGGACAGCGTGACGACCGACGAAGATGCGCTGCAAATGATCTTCCGGCAGAAGGCGCTGAATTTTGGGACAGGAAACGACTGGCTTTACAGCAACACGGGCTTTTTTCTGCTGTCGGTGATCGTGAGGCGGGTGAGCGGGAAAACGCTGCGGGAATTCGCGGCGGAGAATATTTTCGCGCCGCTAGAGATGACTCACACGCAGTATCGCGACGACCATACTTCGCTGATTGCGAACCGCGCGATGGCCTACGATGCAAAGGAGAAAGGCGGAGGTTACAGCCTGAATGTCTCGTACTTCGAGCAGACTGGCGATGGCGCGGTGCACACGTCGGTCGAAGATTTGCTCAAGTGGGATGAGAATTTCTACAGCGGACAAATTGGCGGAAAAGCGTTCCTCTCGGAGATCCAGGAACAAGGCAAGCTGAACAACGGCAAGGTGCTGGATTACGCCAAGGGTTTGCGCATCGCAGACTACCGCGGATTGCGCACCGTGAGCCATGGCGGGTCGTGGGGCGGATACCGGGCGGAATTGCTGCGTTTTCCGGAGCAGCACTTTTCGGTGGCGTGCCTGTGCAACCTGGGAAGCGCGCGCCCGTCGAATCGCGCACAACGGGTTGCGGACATTTATTTGGCCGGCGTGATGAGGCCGAAGGAAGAAAGGAAAAAGGAATCCGAGGAGGACGACCGGAAAAAAGGAGAAATGCGAATCGCGGAAGAGCAACTCCGCGATTACCTGGGTGACTATTACAGTGCTGAGCTGCGGGTGTCCTATCGGCTCGAAGCAGCCGAAGGCAAGTTGAAGCTGACGATAGGGCTGCCATCCGGGGCATTCGGCCGTCTTGGAAACAGCCCGCAGGATTATCTCCGCGCAACAGGGACGGACGAATTCGAATTCGGCAACACCGGGATTGCGATTCATTTTCAGCGCGACGCAGAACATCGCGTGACAGGTTTCATGCTGAATGCGGGGCGGACGCGCGGACTGACGTTCGTGCGGACTTTACCAGGCAGGACTTAATGGAAGAGCAGGGGGGCTAGAGACGACAGGAGAATGGACAGACGATAAGGGGCCATGGGTGCAGCGTGGTTAATCCATAGCCGCGTGATTCCCGCGCCGAGCAGCATTCCAGCGAGGATCAGGCCAATCACTCCGGCAATAATCCAGAGGTCTGACTTTGAAAACTCAATGGTGTTCGTTGTTCGTGGCGCGCTTTTTGCGGTGTCGACGGATGCATCCGTGCGCAAGAAAAGAGATGTAGTGGACCTGTCGGAGACTTCCGGCTGAACGAGAAGGCAGTAACCCTTGCGCGGAATGGTCTCGATATAGAGCGGCTTATCGGAGGAGTCGCCGAGAGCCTGGCGCAATTTATTGACGGTGGTGTTGACGTTGGCGTCGTAATTGACGTGCGTGTCCGCAGGCCACAGCCGGACGCGCAATTCTTCACGCGTGACGACTTCACCGGGTTTTTCGAGCAGGGTGAGCAGGACCTGATAGACCTTGCCCTGCAGCTTCAACCGGGAGCCATTCCGCGTCACTTCCTGACGCTGCTGATCAATCTGGAACGGCCCGAAATGGATATAACGACCGGACGAAAGGGCTAGCCGGTCCGAACCCGCTGGTTCAGCCGGCTCTTGCATGGAGATCACTTCTGGCGACATAGACGCCCACCCTTGCCCTGTATAGACGCGAAAACTACGCAAGTGTTTTCCATAGTTACGAAGAATATCGACGATAGTTCTACCAGAGTATGGAATAAGTTGCTGACAATGCGAGGCATAGCTCGGATAGCAGGCAAATGTGTGTCGATGCGGAGTCAAACCAGCTAAATTTAGATGAAATTTATATGGATTATTGGAAGGTTTCGATGGATCCCGGAAGCATTGTTGTGGAGCCGAACGTCTACATCCGACAGCCGGTGGAGTCCAGTTCAAAAAGGGGTGGAAGATGAATCGTTCCAGGGCTTGGTGGATCGGGATCGCGCTGTTGTTTCTTGGGGCGCGCGCGAGCGCGGGGGCTCGGCAACAGCAACCAACTTCAGCAGTTTCTCAAACGGCGAGCGACGCAGCGGCGGCTTATGACGGGAAGGACTGGGCGAAGTCCGCAAAACTGTACGCGCAGATAGCGCAGACGGCGCCGAATCCGCGAGCATGGTACCGGCTGGGCGTTTCATTGAGCAAGATTGGAGAAAACGACAAAGCCATCAAGGCGTTCGAAAAAGGCAGAGCGCTAGGATTGCCTCCGCAATTTGCGGAGTATGGAATTGCGGTCGCCTTCGTGTCGAAGAAAGATAAGGATAAGGCCTTCGAGCACCTGGAAAAGGCAGCACAAAACGGATTCAGCCAGTCGGATCAATTGTCGGCCGACCCCGATCTGGCAGATTTGAAGTCGGATGCGCGCTTCGCAAAGATCCTCGAAGAGGTGACGCGCAAGCAAAAACCCTGTGCCAGTACAACTGAAAATCGCCAGTTTGATTTTTGGCTGGGCGAATGGCGTGTGGTCACCACGCAGGGGGAGACCCCGGCGGGAGACAGCAAAATCGAGCTGATTCTCGGGGATTGCGTGATTCAGGAAAACTGGACGAGCGGGGGAAACGTCGGATACTCCGGCAAGAGCTATAACATCTACAACGCGGCGCTCAAGCGGTGGGAACAATACTGGGTGGACAACGCCGGCGGGAATATTTTCTTCTACGGCGGATTGAAAGACGGCGTGATGGATTATTGGACCGATGAAATCCCGCAACCCGACGGAAAAAAGCTGAAACGGCACCTCCAGTTCATCAAGTTGGGTCCTGACACGGTCCGTCAATTCAGCCGTGGTTCGAACGACGACGGGAAGACGTGGTTCGTGGAGTACGACTTCACCTACAACCGGAAGAAATAGGAATCGAGGGCTGCGGAAGGCCCAGCACATTTTCCACTTGACACTATGGCGTGCCGCGATATAGCGTATGACGATAGAATGCCGCTGCTTCGGAGTTGACGCTTGAGTCCTGCGCAACACCATGACGAACCGATCGGACCGCTGACGCCGGCGATGTTCCACGTGCTGCTGGCGCTGGCCGGCGACGATTTGCACGGCTACGCGATATTGAAAGAAGTGGAGTTGCGCACGAGCGGGAAAGTGAAGCTGAGCACGGGAACACTCTATGGAATCATCAAGCGGCTGCTTGCCGACGGACTGATTGTGGAGCGGCGCTCCCGGCCTGCGGAAGCGGACGATGACGAGCGCCGGCGCTATTACCGGATGACAGAAAAGGGCCGGGAAGTGGCCGCGGCGGAGGCCGAGCGCATGGACGAAGTGCTTTCCATCGCTCGTGCGAGGAATTTGCTGAAGAAGACGCGGACGGTATAACGAGATTCCCGAAGCCGGGCACACCGGCTCCAGATAGAACGAGCGGTCCGAAGCGTGGCGTTGTGGTGGCGCCGCGGGAGGACATCATGGCATCAGCAGATTCACGCGCGTTACGCTTTTACCGAGCACTGTTGCGAGTGCTCCCCTTCGATTTTCGCGGCGATTTCGGGCCGGAAATGGAGACGGTTTTCCACGAACAACATCAGGAAGCAGGACGCCGCGGCGGAGTTGCCGGCGTATTGCGGCTGTGGTGGGAAACCATTGTAGGAATTTTCAAGACGGCTCCCGGCGAGCATATCGCGATGTTTGCGCAGGATGCGAGTTTCGCGCTTCGAATGATGCGCAAAAATCCTGGATTCACGCTGGCGGCGGTCCTCACGCTGGGCCTGGGAATCGGCGCCAATTCGGCGATTTTCAGCGTAGTCAACGCGGTCCTGCTGAAACCGCTGCCCTACGAACATGGTGACCGCCTGGTGACGCTGCAACAGCAAGCGCCGCGCGCGGGAATGCTGGGTCAACCCTTCTCCGTGGCGGAGATCAACGACTACAGGGGGCAAAGTCATTCGCTGGACGGCCTGGTCGAATACCACAACATGAATTTCATATTGCTTGGGCGAGGCGAACCGGAACGCGTGGAAACCGGCGTGGTCTCCTGGAATTATTTCGATGTATTCGGATTGAAACCGCTGTTCGGCCGGAATTTCCGTCCGGACGATGAACAGCCGGGCGCCCCCGCGGTGCTGATGCTCAGTTACGAATACTGGATCCGCAGCTTTGGCGGCGACCCTACGGTAGTGAACAAAACGTTCACGATGAACGACAAGCTGCATACCGTCATCGGCATTCTGCCGCCGGTGCCGCAATATCCGGACGAGAACGATGTTTACATGCCGACGACGGCGTGCCCGTTCCGTTCGCGTCCCGCGTTCATTGCCAACCGTCAATCGCGCATGATGCGGGTGTTCGGCCGCATGAACCCGGGAATTACCGTGAGCCAGGCGCGGGCGGATTTGAACGGCGTAGCGTCCAATTTGCAGAAAGCCTACCCGAAGGATTACCCGCTATCGATTGATTACTCCATCCGGACGTCGGCGCTCGAGGAGGAGCTGACGCACAATGCGCGCCCGACGATGCTGGTGCTGCTGGGCGCGGCAGGATTCGTGCTGCTGATCGCATGCGCCAACGTGGCGAACCTGAACCTTGCGCGGATGGTGCGCAGGGAGCGGGAGCTGGCGGTCCGCGCGGCGCTGGGCGCGGGACGCGTGCGGATGTTCCGCCAATTGCTGACGGAGAGTTTCTTGCTGGCGTTGATTGGCGGCGGGCTGGGCCTGCTGGTTTCCTGGGGTGGATTGAACCTGCTGATTAGTTTTGCCGCGCGGTTCTCGCCGCGGGCGCGGGAAATTCACATGGACGGCACCGTGCTGCTCTTCACGCTGGCGGTAGCGGTGCTGACGAGCGTGCTTTCCGGAACGGCGCCAGCGCTTGCGGCACGCGACACGGTCGTGGACGGCTTGAAAGAAGGCGGTGTGCAATCCACGATCGGAGTCGGCCGGCGGAGGCTGCGCAGCCTGCTGATCGTTGCCCAAGTGGCGGTCTCGTTTCTGCTTCTCATTGGCGCGGGATTGATGTTGCGGAGTTTCCAGAAACTCCAGCACGTGGATCCGGGATTCCAGCCGGAAAACGTGTTGACGATGCAGATTGGCCTGGATTTCACCAAGTACAATACGGGCGACAAGCAGCGCGCTTTCTTCGAATCGTTCCTCGACAAAATCCAGACGCAGAGCGGAGTGAAGTCCGCTGCCGCTTCGATGATGATCCCTTTGAACGGCACCATGCGCATGACGGGCGATTTCCAACTAGAGGGGCAGACCCCCGTGCCCGGGCAAAAGCTTCCCGTCGCGGATTTTCGAGTGGTCAGCGAGAGCTACTTTGACACCCTTCATATCCCAGTCTTGCAAGGGCGGGGTTTTACGCGTGCCGACCGTCCCGGCGTTCCCGATGTGGCGGTTGTGAATCGCACGGCGGCGCGGCACTTCTGGGGCATGCAGGATCCCGTCGGGAAACGATTCTCAGCCGACAACGGACAGACTTGGACGCAGATCGTCGGAGTTGTGGGAGACGTCAAGCAGTACGGATTGGATAAAGATGCGGCCGACGAAATCTACGTGTCCATGGCGCAAAACCCGTTGATGGACGCGGTGCTCGTGGTCAAGACGGAAGCCGAGCCGATGAGCGTTGCGCGTGGAATTATCGAATTGCTGTACGCGGTGGACCCCAACCAGCCTGCGGCGCGCGTGCAATCGCTCGAGCAAGTGCGTGCCGAGTCGGTCGCGGCGCCGCGGTTGACGGCGAATTTGCTGAGTCTTTTCGCGTTATTGGCGCTGACGATTGCGGCGACGGGAATCGGAGGGGTGATGGCACTGGCCGTGGGTCAGCGAAGGCATGAGATCGGGGTGCGCATGGCGATCGGCGCGCGGCCGGGAGAAATCCTACTCATGGTGCTCGGTCAGGGCATGGCGCTGGCGCTCTTTGGAGTTGCGCTCGGACTCGTTGGGGCATTGGCGCTCACTCGGCTGCTGCAAAGGCTGCTCTTTGAAGTGGGACCGACGGATCCCCTCACGTTTGTGGGTGTGGCCGTGGTGCTCGGCCTGGCTACGCTCGTGGCGTGCTACGTGCCGGCGCGGCGTGCGGCGCGCGTCGATCCGATCATCGCGCTGCGCGTGGAATAGCGGGTAGGACAGACATTCCTGTCTGTCCTTTTCGATGAAAGCTAAGAGTAAGAGGACAGGCAGGAATGCCTGTCCTACTTTTCTGGTCGCATGGGTGCGAGTCTGCTAAACTAAAGGTTGCTCGACCGCACCTGAGAATTGGGGGAAGTTGCTCCGGGCTGCTGGTTGTTTCAGCAGCTATTTTTGTCTTTAGGGGACTTGACCCGGCCTAACCGGGATCATAAGAAGCAGAAACCATGAGTCAAGAGATTCGCAACATCGCCATCATCGCGCACGTGGACCACGGCAAAACGACGCTGGTGGACGCCATGCTGCGGCAAAGCGGGATTTTCCGCGCCAACGAGGCGCTCGTCGAGCGCGTGATGGATTCGAACGATCTGGAACGCGAGCGCGGCATCACTATTCTCGCGAAGAACACCGCGCTTTTTTTTCACAATACAAAAATCAACATCGTGGATACGCCGGGCCACAGCGACTTTGGCGGCGAAGTGGAGCGCGCGCTGCGCATGGTGGATGGCGTCGTGGTGCTGGTGGACGCCAGTGAAGGGCCGCTGCCGCAAACGCGCTACGTGCTGCAGAAGGCGCTGGCGGCAAAGCTGCCCCCGGTGATCGTACTGAACAAGATTGACCGAACGGACGCACGGCCGAAGGAAGTTCTCGACGAGATCTACGATTTGTTTATCGACCTCGACGCGACGGAAGACCAGCTCGATTTTCCGGTGATTTACACGAATGCGCGCGATGGTTACGCCATGAATTCACCGGAAGGCAATTCCAAAGACTTGCTGCCGCTCTTTGAGGCGATCGTGAAACACATTCCCGCGCCGCCGGGCGATCCCGAAGGCGTGCTGCAGATTCAGGTGATGAACCTGGATTACAGCGAATTCCTGGGACGCATCGCGATTGGCCGCGTGTTCAACGGCACTCTGAAGCGCGGCGCCGACGTGGGCATCGTCAAGCTCGACGGCAGGCTGACGCCGACGCGCATCACGAAGTTGTACACGTTTCGCGGCCTGGAACGCGATGAAGCGGAAGCCGTGCCCGCGGGCGATCTCGTGGCGATTGCCGGCGTCGAGGGCATCAACATCGGGGAAAGCATCACCGATCTGGCTAACCCGATGCCGCTGGAGCCGCTGCTGATTGACGAGCCGACGCTGGCGATGATTTTCACGGTGAACAGCAGTCCCCTTTCCGGCAAGGAAGGAAGTTACCTCACTTCGCGCGACCTGCGCGACCGCTTGCAAAAAGAACTTCTGACCAACGTATCCATCCGCGTGGAAGATACGGACACGCCGGAATCGTTCCGGGTGCTGGGCCGCGGCGAACTGCAGCTCGCAATCCTGATTGAGACGATGCGGCGCGAAGGATTCGAACTGATGGTGGGCAAGCCGGAAATCGTAACGCGCACGGAGAACGGCAAGAAACTGGAGCCGCTCGAGCGGCTGGTGATCGATGTCCCGGAGAATTTTATC
>JBARRT010000062.1:0-50127 GCA_049644365.1 Candidatus Acidiferrum sp.
CGACATCGAGGTGCCAAACCTAAGCGTCGATGTGAACTCTTGGCTTAGATCAGCCTGTTATCCCCGGCGTACCTTTTATCCGTTGAGCGATGGCCCTTCCACGCGGGACCACCGGATCACTAGACCCGACTTTCGTCCCTGCTCGACTTGTAAGTCTCACAGTCAAACCGGCTTATGCTCTTGCACTCCACAGCGGGTTTCCAATCCGCTTGAGCCGATCTTTGGGCGCCTCCGTTACAGTTTAGGAGGCGACCGCCCCAGTCAAACTACCCGTCTGGCCGTGTCTCCCCGCCCGTCACGGGCGGTGGGTTAGAACGACAGAACAATCAGGGCAGTATTTCACTGTTGCCTCCTCCCCAGCCGAGACCAGGGATTCACAGGCTCCTGCCTATGCTACGCAGATTGTTCCGTTATTCATGACCAGAGTGCAGTTAAGGTGCACGGGGTCTTTCCGTCTAGATGCGGGCATCCGGCGTCTTCACCGGAACCACAAATTCGCCGAGCCGTTCGCCAAGACAGTCGATCTATCATTCCACCATTCGTGCAGGTCGGAACTTACCCGACAAGGAATTTCGCTACCTTAGGACCGTTATAGTTACGGCCGCCGTTCACCGGGGCTTCAGTTCAAGCCTTCGCACCTTGCGGCGCTAAGCCCTTGCTTTAACCTTCCGGCACCGGGCAGGTGTCACCCCCTATACGTCGTATTCGACTTTGCAGAGAGCTGTGTTTTTGTTAAACAGTTGCAGATCGCGATTCACTGCGACCGCTTCGGGCTATAAACCCTACAGCGGTACCCCTTCTCCCGAAGTTACGGGGCTAATGTGCCTAGTTCCTGAGCGAGCGTTCTCTCGAGCGCCTGTGGATATTCACCTCGTCTACCTGTGTCGGTTTGTGGTACGGGCACCTGGCGGACTCCTTAGGGGATTTTCCTGGCAGCGTGAAATCAGAGACTTTGCGGCCGTACGGCCTCGTCCCCACTCTCACCGTTGAATGACCCCGGGGATTTGCCTCCGGGATCCGGCTTTCAGTGGTCAATCGGGACGTCCATCACCCGACTCTCTTATCCTTCTGCGTCACCCCATCGTATTAACGTCACCAGGCGGGACAGGAATGTTGACCTGTTGTCCATCAGCTACGCCTTTCGGCCTCACCTTAGGACCCGCCTAACCCTGAGCGGATTAACCTTCCTCAGGAAACCTTAGACTTTCGGCGACACGAGTTCTCATCGTGTTTATCGCTACTTATGCCGGCAGGGTCTCTTGTGTAGTGTTCAGTAGTCCTCTCGGTCTACCTTCAGACTCCACGCAATGCTCCCCTACCAAAGATTATTTCCGAAGAAATAACCATTTCGCAGCTTCGGTCGTATGCTTGAGCCCCGTTGGATTGTTGGTGCATATCCGCTTGACCAGTGAGCTGTTACGCTTTCTTTAAAGGATGGCTGCTTCTAAGCCAACCTCCTGGCTGTCCGAGCGAATACACTTCCTTTCCCACTTAGCATACAGTTAGGGACCTTAGCTGGCGATCTGGGCTGTTTCCCTTTTGACCACGAAGCTTATCCCTCGTAGTCTCACTCCCGCGCATTTGTCCACGGCATTCGTAGTTTGATTGGATTCGGTAACCTGAGTTGGTCCCTAGTCCATTCAGAGCTCTACCACCGTGGCAATTCACGCAAGGCTGTCCCTAAAGACATTTCGGGGAGAACGAGCTATCACGGAATTTGATTAGCCTTTCACCCCTACCCTCAGCTCATCAGAGCGATTTTCAACTCACACCTGTTCGGACCTCCAGTCGCGGTTAAGCGACCTTCATCCTGGCCAAGGGTAGATCATCCCGCTTCGCGTCTATTCCTACGTACTTGTCGCCCTATTCGGACTCGCTTTCGCTACGGCTCGCTTGCGCTTAACCTTGCACGTAAGAATAACTAGCCGGCTCATTAAGCAAGAGGCACGCCGTCAGGCTTTCACGGACCGAAGTCCATGCATGGCCCTCCGACTGCTTGTAAGCATACGGTTTCAGGTTCTATTTCACTCCCCTCGCAGGGGTGCTTTTCGCCTTTCCCTCACGGTACTGGTTCACTATCGGTCGCCAGAGAGTATTTAGCCTTGGAGAGTGGTCTCCCCAGTTTCCCACCAGATTACACGTGTCCGGTGGTACTCAGGATACCGCTTCGAGTCCGGTCCATTTTCGGTTACATGGCTCTCACATTCTATGGCCCTGCTTTCCAGCGGGTTCACCTAATGTCCGGTTTGGTAACTCTACTTATGCGGTCCTACAACCCCCAATTGTAAACAATTGGGTTTGGGCTGTTCCGATTTCGCTCGCCGCTACTTTCGGAATCTCTGTGATTTATTTTCCTCCAGGTACTGAGATGGTTCACTTCCCTGGGTTGGCTCATACCCGCCTATGTATTCAGCGGGCTGTAACGGGAGTTCATCCCGCCGGGTTTCCCCATTCGGAAATCCTCGGATCAAAGCCTGCTTGCGGCTCCCCGAGGCTTATCGCAGCTTGCCACGTCCTTCTTCGCCTTCTGGCGCCAAGGCATCCACCGTACGCCCTTAGTAGCTTAATCATAAAACTTACTCAACCCGTCTCTCGTTTGAACCAAATCGCTTTGGCTTGAAAATTGGGACGTCCCGAATCTTGCAGCTCCATACCTCCTCGCATCAGCACTCCGCTCTCCCGGGCAGGGATCACGGAACGTCCGGTGACTCGGTTTTTCGAATCACTAAGAATTCTGACGCAGGCTTTCGATTCTACAATCCTCGGATGACCATGCTTGGCAATCCGTTCCCAGCTTCTCTCACGAGTCACCAGTCACGACTCACCGATCACAGCCTTTGAATAAGCCGCCTTTTCTTCCACAGTTTTGCTCGACTCGAGCAAACTTGTATGTAATCCACACCATGGCACCCCGCCCGACCGTAATCGGGACACAGGGTTATCGGCGTGGACTTGCCAGCCTTTCTGTTGTCAAAGAACGTGTTCTTCCGAGTCCATCGGAATGCCCCGGTCAGCTGTTTTACAGCCGCCCTTTCCTACTTGACCGCCTCGCGGTCACGCCAAATCAATTGGCTCGGGACTTGTCTGGTGGGTCTTATCCGATCGCATTGCGCGATCTCGCCTTCCAGCTCGGTTTCCCCAGCTTGCGCTGGGATTTTGCCTCGTGCCTTAGTTGCCTTGCGACTTGCTTCGGAAATTCCTTGCGGAACTTCTTCTCGCCCGCCACTCGCCACTAATCACTGCCGCAAAATAAAAAACCCGGCGTCGAGCGCCGGGTACAGCCACCCACACTTAGGTGGCTCCACGCGATGCTCGACTTCTTTCTAGCCCGTGTTCGTAAAGAACCTCACTTAGGATCGTTGCAGACGTTCGAATCCGACTGTGATGCCCCTGTTAGCCCCGCGGTCCCACAGAACCCCTCAGGCCATTTGTAACTATACCAGCTTTCCGAATTCCGTCAAGTCCCTGCAATAATTATTTTGCCCTGTTATCCTCAGCCCTGTGGACCCTGTGCAAAACACCCTAATCCCTCAGATTTCGTTGTTCTGCGCCACTTTACCCCGCAATTTTCCCGCGCCACCCAACTCACTTCAACAGCGCCACTCCGGCCTCCTTCGCCGCCGCACGCAACCCCTTGTCCAGCGTCGCCAGCGGCAACCCCTCCCGGCGCGCCAGCTCCAAATAAACCGCATCATAAGCTGTCAACTGAAATTGCTGACCGATCTCGATAGCAAAACGCGGCCCCGGAGTCGATAGATCCAACCGAATAGAGGAAATGAGAAGTCTCTCGACATCCCGGAGGGCCGTTTCAAAAGCTTCGCGGCTGAAGGCTCCCCTTCGCAACACGGTCAAGAATCCATTCGCGATCTCCAAAGGCCATAGCTGGGGCACGATCGCTATTGCACCAGCCCGCATCATGCGCTCGACTTGTCCCGCGTACGGGTCCATTGGAATATCAACGAACCATGCTAGTCCGATCGAGGCGTCCAGTACGAAGCGCATTTGCAGGTTTCAGTACTTTCGGCCTTCATTGATTAGCTCTTTCATAGTCACCCCGGGCATGCGTTTGACTTTGCGGCGGATGTTCTCGATGGAATCGAAAATCTTATCGATGTCCTCGTTATTGTTTTCCGCGGGCCCGATTACCGCCGTGAGCTTCCCCCGCTTGGTAATTCCAATCCTCTCCCCGCGGCCCGCCCGCTCCACCAGCTCTGAAAGTTTCTGCTTGGCTTCGAACAATCCTATCTGTCGCATAAAATCTCCCACCTGTTCTCGACGGCCATCAAACAACCTAGGTTATTATTCTAGATGATTAGCTGTCCGGAATCAACCCCCAGACAGATCCTCTCAGGCCCAATCGACTCGGCCGCTCGCCCCTCGCCGAATTCCAGCTGCGCTACAATCTCTCCCATGCCCGCCTATGCCTACGCCATTCTCGTCGCCGGATGGCTCCTTTGGATGACGCCTTTTGCCCTGATCAAACGCAGCCGCAATCCCGCCAAGCACATCGACCGGCGCGCCCGCTGGGGCGTGGTGATCGTCGCCATTGGCTACTCCCTCTTGTGGCAAGGCAAGTTCTGGCTGCGCCAGCCCCATTCCTGGCAAGTCGCTCTCGCCGTCGTATTCTTCGCGTTCGGGATTCTCCTTTCCTGGACCAGCACCCGCGCCCTCGGACGCCAGTGGCGCATTGATGCCGGCCTCAGCTCCGATCACCAGCTCATCATGGCGGGGCCTTATCGCTTCGTGCGTCATCCGATCTACACCTCCATGCTTTGCGTCCTGCTCGCCACAGGCTTTGTGGTGACTCCCCTGCCGCTCTTCCTCCTCGCCATCGTGGTGTTTGTTTTTGGCACGGAGATCCGCGTGCGCATCGAAGACAAACTCCTCGCCTTGCAATTCGGGGAAACATTTCACCAGTATCAGCAAAATGTCCCCGCTTACATCCCATTCATCAAATAATTTTGGCAGCCCGCCGGACGCGCTGCCCTCTGTGTCCTCTTCAATTCGAGGAAAATCGGCGTGCCGCCAGTGCGATGGACGGCCCAATCAGGATCATGTGAACCGCGAAGTCGCTAATCGTTGCGATCGAAATCGTCGTGGTTCTAAACCTCGGATTTGCCGCGAGTGGCAGCACCACAAGATGCATGAAGAAATAGATCGCAGCCCCATAGAGCGGTCCCCAAAGGATGGGCTTCTGCGTCAGGAACGTGAGTTTGCGGCTCACCAGATAAAATACGGTCGCCGCCCCTATGGCTATGACGAAGTGCAACACCACGCCTAAGATTGCCGTTGCGACGCCGCCCTCGTAAGCCTTGGGACCGAGCAGCCCGCTGGCGATCGATTGCGAAACGCGGATTGGCCTTACCCCGCGAAAACTGTAAAAGAGGGTCGCATACGTCAGATCGAAAGCTCCCGCGATCACGCCGCCCCACAGAATCGCCGCCAGCGCTCTTGGTTTTTGGACGACGGAATGATTTGCAGAAGTTGCGTTCACGGTATCTCTCCTGGTTTCAGCGGGCATGATTTTACAGAATTTCGCGCGTAGCGAGCGGGAACTTTTGGAAACGGCAGCGGACGGCAAGCCCTTCCCTCTCGCCACACCAAGCGCATGCCAAATCCGCGTTCATCTTCTGTTTAGGAGAACCGGGGTACACTTAACTCGACGCGGGAGCCATTTCCTGCGTCCAGGAGAGATCATGAAGACAAACCATCTATTAGCCCTTGTGGCCGGCGGCTTACTGCTTGCGGGTACCGCCTCCACACAGGAAAAGAAAATCAAGCGGTCGGACCTTCCGCCTGCCGTCGAAAAGACGGTCGCAGCGGAGAGTGCAGGTGCAACGATTCGCGGATTTTCGACAGAAAAAGAAAAGGGCCAAACTTTCTACGAAGCAGAAATGATCGTAAACGGCCATAGCAAGGATGTCTTGATAGCCGCGGATGGAACCGTGGTGGAAGTAGAGGAGCACGTTACCCTGGATTCACTCTCGCCTGAAGTTAAAGCGGGATTGCAGGCCAAAGCCGGAAAAGGAAAAATTCTGAAGGTCGAGTCCCTCACTAAGAAGGGAAAGCTCGTGGCCTACGAGGCCCAGGTCGAGACAAACGGGAAGAAATCCGAGGTTCAGGTAGGACCCGACGGCAAACCGCTCGCTCACGAAGAATAGGAACTGAGGATTCAACTCGTTCTTAAAATGTTGGGCGCCTTGCGAAGGGAGCGCGGCGTACTTTTATTTTCCGCGCATCCCCCGCAGTGGCGCTTTGCCTTCCAGGCCCGCAGCCGCCTGCACCAAATTCCGAAGGCCCTTCTGCTCCAAATCTTCCATCGTATGCAGCTTCACGTGCCGCATGTTTTTGCCCGTACCTTCGAGCAGGCCCTCCGGATCAGGCAGCGAGGTACCGAAGAGGAATCCAAACGTCACGTGATTCTTGCCCACCATGTAATAACTAAATGGGGCTTTCTTCTCAAACGTGGGAACGCCCCAGGAGTTCACTGTTTCCCTGGTGCCGGGCACGATTTTTTTCACGAAGCTTCGCAACCCGCGCACGACTTTCCGGAGTTCCGGGTTTTCGTTGCGCACATACGCGCTCTTTTTGAGGTTCTTACCTTTGCCGGCTTTCACGGGCATTCCCCCTTCATGGAAATGAGTCGCGCGACGTCCGCGTCGGGCATGGAAGCGCCCATGACTCTCACTGCGGAAACGCCTTTGCATCTATACCGGGCACGAGCTTCAACGCATTCTTGTAGTAGATTTTCTTCAGCACTTCATCAGGCACTTGAAATCCGTAAATCCGCCAGAACGCGTGGCGCTTGCGGTAGTACTCAAAATATTCGTCCCGCGTTTCGAGGGCGCGGAAATACCACTTGTATTCGTTCACCTCGTAAATGTCTTTCCCCATCAGCACGCGATCCTGATACTTGACCAGAAAATCGTGCGCCGAATACGGCTGCCGCCCCAGCTCCGCCAGCACTGCGGCAATGTCCACGTATACATTCGGATTGGCGACAAAAAGTCTTCCGAGCCGCTCCAGGTCGTTCCCGTGAAATCCGAGATGTGCGGCGATGAAATTCGTCTTCGGATGCTTTGCAAATAACTGATTGCGTTCCGTCATCAGCGTTTCGAACGGCGGATACTTCGCCGGCGGCCGCGCGCGCCCTGGAAATTCCTTCAGCTCCTGCCAGCGCTCGTTGTGGTAATCCCACGGATCAAAAAACGCCGACGGCTCCGCCACATGAATCAGCACGGGAATCTTCAGCTCCGCGCACTTCTCGAACACCGCGTCAAACTCCGGATCGTCCACGTGCACGCGCTGCCCGTTCGCGTACTTCAGCTCCATCCCGAAATCCTTGAAGATTTTCAGTCCCTGCGCGCCGTTCTTGACGTCCTGCTCCAGACGCTCGGCCACGCGCTTCCCGAACCCCGGCGTGTTCAGATCGTCGTAACTCATGTTCGCGAATATCACGAACCGATCCGGATAGCGCCCCTTCATCGCCGCAACGGTTCGCTGTAGCCGCTCCCCGGTGCCGCCGCTCAGGTTCACCATCACGCGCAGGTTGATGGTGTCCATCTCCTGGACCAGCCGGTCCACTTCTTCCGGTGTCGGATTCCAATGATGGCTGTGAATATCAATGAACGGGAATTTCGCCCGCTCGATCTTGTGCTCCTTCGTTACCAGCGTGGACCTCGGCTGATACTCCTCGATCGTCGGTACCTGCTGTTTTTTTTGCGCGGGTTGGTCTTGCGGTGTCGCCGCCACGCGCGGCCAGCCGAGAAGGGCTGCAAATAAGGCAACGAAAATGGTTGAGAAAAGCGTGATGGTTCGCCGGGAAGTCAGAGTGCTCTTTTGATTTTTGGACATCCGGATTATCTTCCCACAGGAAGGTGAACGAGCGGAATCCTCTGTTAGAATTCCACGCTATGCCACAGCGCGGGCTGTTGCGTTTCCTTTTGCTCGCGGGACTGAGCCTGGCCGCGGGCTTTCTCGCCCTGGCGGTTGCCGTGCCCATCGAGCCGCAAGTTCCTGCTCCCCTGATTGCTCTTTTCTCACCCGGCTTGAAGCTCGCCGAACTCATCATGCCGGAAACTCATAAATCGATGGCGTGGACGTTCGGCTGGTTCCTGCGCATCGCCATCGCGGCCAACGCGGCTTTCTACTTTGCGATATTTTCCCTGCTTGTTTTCGTCAGAGATCGTTCCCGCTCAAAGTAGCCAGCATGCTGCTCGTCAACTTTGGCGGGAGGGCACAGGTGTGAGTAGGAGTTTTGGGAGCAGGGTGAGGATACTTCCCGGCCAATGACGAAAGGGGAGCACAACTCTCCCAAGAGTGCCCCCCCCACCCGTCAACCAGTCCAAAGAAACGCGGCACGCTTCCTGTTGTCACGCAGACCAGGTCGCTCGTTCCCTCGGACTTGGGCTTACCATCCAAATAGTGTTGTCCCTGGCCGATTCGTTTCAAAACGCGAGGGCCGTTTCTTGTCCATGGCTTCCGGACCGCCGCGTCGGCTTCCTCGCAATCGAACGAATCTCCGGGCGGCAGTGGCGCAACACTTCGTCGGTATTGCGCGTGGATTGGCCGTTCCATGAATCGTCGTCCTCGGGCAGGCGCCCAACGATGTGCCCGAATTCGTGGAGTAACGCGATGACCTGCGCGGGGGCGCTGTTCCCCCGAAAGGACGCTACGCGCAAAACATGCATGCCGCCTCGCTGCAAAGGCCCTTCCCTGCGGTCCTGCGCCAGCACTTCGGAGGTTTGCTTGAAAAACGCGCCGTTCGCGTTCAGACGAATCGTGGCAGTGCGGCCGGCGTTCTGCCAGGAACTGGCGACGGGGGGTTGCTTGAAAATCTCATCCTGCCCGACTTCCTTTTTGGCAAAGACGTAGCTCGGCCCGTTTTCTTCCAGCACGAAATTCACCGATCGAAACGTGCCGGCAGGGTCCGGATCGGCTTCCTGGAACCAGGCGGCGCAGCCATTTTCGGTCTGGAGTATTCTCAGCACCTGATCTCGGACTCTGGAAATTGTTTCTCCCTGCCTGCCGAGGGCGCGCAATTCCTTCTGAATTCGTTCTTCTTCGTCTCTGAATCCGGAAACTTCCCTACGGATCTCTCCGCAAGGATCATTCGGTGGATCGGTCAATCCGCGCTCAGGATAGGGCGGCCTCGCAAACGCGATTCGTCGAGTCGCTGGCTCGAATTTCTCATCCGGTCCGCAACTACCCGGGCCCCCTCTGAACCGGCTTCACTCTCAGAAATCTTTAAAGTCTTCATCGGCAGTGCGTTTTGAGAATGAGCTGCATCCTCGAACGACAAAGCAAGAAAAAAAACGGCCGCGATGCCCACGGCATATCTCACCGCGACAACCATGGTGCTCTCCTGCCCGGACTGCACACTCACCACAGCCGTTGCAAGAGAGCTTTCGCGTCACCACCAACCCGATGCCGCCTGACAAACGGATGACCCGTAATTCGGGCTCAATGGTGATACGAAAATACCGTGCGAAAATTTCTCAAAATTTTCTCAATTGACGTTTAAGACGGACCTCAATGGCTGGCTGAAAACGTGCTCCTCTTTGACATCGAATTTAATTCGGCTCTGCAATAGCGCAGGACCTCGTGCGTATTTTGAACCGACCTGCCTTCGACGTTATCCTCGTCGGGCGGGAGAAGATCGATCACGTGCCCGAATTCATGCAGGAGGGTCACGGCCCGCGCAGTAAGCGTGTCTCCGTCATAGGGGCCAACGTGCACCTGCCGCGGTCCCCGCATGTTGGCAGGGCCGCCTTCTTTGTTCACTTCGAGGACTTGGCTTGCGTCCGAGAAAAAGGCTCCCTTTGTATTGATCGTGATCGTGCCGTAGGCTCCATCGCCCTGCATGACCTTTGCCACGTACGGGTTATGGAATATTTTCAGGGCGCCGATGCCTCTGCTTTCGAGGATGAACTCCTCTCCGTGGGGATCCAGTTCGAAGCGCAGCGTTCGAAACAGGGCCGCAGGATTCGCATCCTTCTCCCGAAACCAGGCGCTGCACGCGTTTTCCGTCCCCAGGATTTCGAGAACTTTTTCACGCGCCCGCGAAATCTTTTGCCCGGCCTTCCCCATCGCTTCCAGCTTTGCTTGCACCAGATCCTTGGCGCTTTCGCACCTCGTCCCGGTACGGTTTGCAGCGTCACAAGGTCTCAGTGCAGGCGTCGCCGAGGGGAGCCCGCCACACGAAGATGGTGCGTCGCCGGCTAAGTCGGCATCCGCGCGCGGAACGGCGGAGCTACCTGCGCTCCTGGCGCAACGTTCAGGCGCGGACGGCCGATTGGCAAGTAGGAAGGAAGCACTGGTGCCTCCCCCGTTGGAAACGGTTTGCGGTGAGGCTATTCCGCAGGAAAATATCCAAACAATCAGAATCGTGGTGGCGACCCGAATGAACGGCTGAGCGAAGTACATCTCGTCTTCTCCCGCCCCGACCTGCAACCCACCACAGTCCGTTCTTGAAGGGAGACTCGCCGGCGGCCACCAGCCGGGAGCAGCTCAAAACGGTCGATCCATGACCCGGGGCTAAAGGAAGAGACGAAAATCAACGCGCATAACTGCGTCAAACATTTCTAGAAAAATTATAAAGACAAAATGAAGCGCTTGCTCCTACGAGCACAGGAGCTAGCTAGTTCTTATCCTATGGAACTTCGACGAGTAACATTGCTACATTTAGGAAATTCGTTTGCTTTTGATAGACGCCGCTTGACAGTGGTGAGCAGTCGGCCTAGGCTCGGCGCACTTTCCAGTACAAGCGCAGGGCACAGCGTGGAGGCATAGCAATGCAAAAGAGAATGCGAAGCGGCAATAATTGCGCGTGGCGTTTTGGACTGCTCTCGGTGGCCATGGTGTGGATGGCGCTGATCCTGCCTTTGGCAGCGGCGGCTGCGGAGCATTACGACGTCGCAGTGGAGCGGAATGTGGCGGCGAAGATGCGCGATGGCATCACTCTGCGAGCCGACATTTACCGGCCGAAAGCCGAAGGAAAATTTCCCGTGCTGCTGGTGCGCACTCCCTACGACAAGACGGGGAACATGGGATTCGGGTTGAGGGCGGCGGCGCGCGGGTATGTGGTGGTTTCGCAGGACGTGCGCGGGCGCTTTGAATCGGAGGGCGAGTGGTATCCCTTCAAAAATGAATCGCAAGACGGTTACGACACCGTCGAGTGGGCCGCCGCCCTGCCTTATTCCAATGGAAAAGTGGGCATGTTTGGCGGGTCGTATGTGGGTGCGACGCAATTCCTTGCGGCAATCGCCAAGCCGCCGCATCTGGCGGGCATCTGCCCGAACGTGACGGCGTCGAATTATCACGACGGCTGGACGTACCAAGGCGGTGCATTCGAGCAATGGTTCAACGAATCGTGGGCCACGGGTTTGGCGAAGAACACCATGCGGCGGCGCGTGGAAGCGGGCGGCAATGCCATCGGCTGGACCAAAATTTTGCCCTTGCGGGGGTATCCCGTGCTGGAAGCGCCGGAATCGGAGGGCCTGGCGCCGTATTTCACGGATTGGCTGGCGCATCCGAATTACGACGACTACTGGAAGCAGTGGTCCATCGAGAATCATTACGCGCAGATCCAGGTGCCGGTGCTGAGTTTTGCGGCGTGGTATGACATTTTTCTTGGCGGCTCGCTGAAAAATTTCGTGCGATTGAAAACGGAAGGGGGAACGGAAGCCGCGAAGCGCGGGCAGCGGCTGGCGGTTACGGTCGGCGGCCACGCAGGCGGCTCGGACAATCCAAAAGTTGGCGCCGTGAACTTCGGAGGAAAACTGCCAATCGATGAGGACGAGTTGACGCTGCGCTGGTACGACTGGCTGTTGAAGGGCGAGGCCAACGGTGTGGAGAAAGAGAAGCCGGTGAAGATTTTTGTGATGGGGAAAAATGAGTGGCGCGACGAAGACGATTGGCCGCTGGCGCGCGCGAAAAACACGCGGTATTTCTTGCACTCTTCGGGCGCGGCGAATGGTCTGGCCGGAAGTGGTTCGCTAAGCACAGTTGCTCCTGCGGACGAGAAGCCGGACCAATATGTGTACGACCCGAACGACGCCGTGCCAACGATTGGCGGGCCGCTCTGCTGCGGCGCGCTGCCAACGGGAATCGGGCCGGAGGACCAACGGCCGGCGGAGGCGCGCAGCGATGTCCTGGTGTACACCACGCCGGCGTTTGCGAAGGACACCGAAGTGACCGGTCCGGTTTCGCTCGATTTGTACGTGAGCAGTTCGGCGGTGGACACGGACTTCACGGGGATGCTCGTGGACGTCTGGCCGAATGGATTCGCGCAGAACCTGACGAGCGGAATTCTGCGGCTGCGCTACCGCAATTCGCAGGAAAAACCGGAGCTGGCGAATCCGGGAGAGACGTATCACGTCACCGTGGACTTGTGGTCCATGAGCAATGTTTTCCTCGCGGGCCACAAGCTGCGGCTGGAAGTTTCCAGCAGCAATTTTCCGCGCTTCGACCGCAACCTGAACACCGGCGAAGAGCAAGCCCGCGCCACGCGCATGATCAAAGCGACGAATGTCATTTTTCATGACAAGGCGCATCCCTCGGCGCTGGTGGTGCCAGTGGTGCCGTAATTGGTGACTCGTGACTGGTGACTGGTGAGTCCCAGAATGGGAAATAGACCACGAGCGCGAAGCGCCTCGAAGGGAGCCACACGATGTCACGCGAACGACTGACACGGGCATTTCTCTGGCTTTCGGTGATCGGCTGGGGAATCGGCTTGGGCGCCAAATTGTTCGACCTTTTAGTCTTGGCAGGGGCGTGGAGCGCAGCGCCGCCTGCCTCGTTTCCTCTCTTGCCTTATGGCCCCCGGTGGCCGATGGACCCCGGAGATTTTTTCCAGCCCTTGAGCGCTCTGATGTTGGTGGGGATGCTGGGAGCACTCATCAGTGGATGGAAGACCCGGTTTGAGTATCGTGTTTGGTTGTGGCTGCCAGCAGTAGTATTTCTCGTGCTCTGGATCTTTACCCCCACTGTGTTTTGGCCGATGATCCGTGAACTCTAAGGCGTGGCCTCGGGTAAGCTCATAAGAAGCGACGCCGAGCTGATACATCTCGTACGAAGGTGGATCATTGGGGATTGGATGCGAGTGGCGGGGATCGCCGTGGGATTCGTTTCATCAATTCGGGCGATCAGTATGCCTTATCCGCAAGACGCTGAAATTGCTGGCGGTTAAAATCCAAGTCAAAAAATCCCGCCCTCTGGAAACCGAGGACGGGGCTCCCGCCGTCTCATGGCAGTAAGCGGGGCCTGCGAAAATGATTCTGAGGCGAATTTCGATCTGCCTTCTCTTTCTACTCGTCTGCCCACTTTCCGTCCGAGCTCAGCAGGCGACCATCAACCGCAATGTCATTCTTCGTCGTGACCCCTCCATCGCCAGTCCAGCGCTGGAGCATCTCCCCAAGGGCGCCAGGGTAACCCTCGTCGACCAAAATCCCGACAGTGGCTTCTATCACGTCAGGACGGAGGACGACCAGGTTGGCTGGGTCTTCTCAAGAGCCCTCACCATTTCGCAGGCTCCGCCGACACCGGCGCCGCCCACGCCAACCCCCACTCCGCCGGCAGACACAAACTGCGACGCCACCTTGCAGAGTCACGTCTACCACCCCGCCCGCCTCATCGTGAAACAGCAGTGCATCGCCGTAACCGGAACCTTTGTGGATGCCACTGCTGGCAAGAAGCCCGACGGAGTCCGCCACGAGAAGGACGGCGACACTCACGGATGGCTTAAGCTCGACTCTGAATTTCAGGATCTCGTAAACGCCGGAAACATAAGCGCTGAGGGCGGTAATTTGGTCTTCGAAATTGTGTGCAAATACCCGGTTACCCAGACGGATGCCAAAGCAGCGTGCCAGGGCTTCACGGACCACGTCACGCTCCCTCCGGTAGGCTCTCATGTTCGCATCGTGGGCACCTACGTCCAGGATACCTTCCACGCCCAGTGGATGGAGATTCACCCCGTCACCAGCATCACCGTCATTCCCTAACCCTAAGCGGAGGGGCAGGATTCCTCGCTCGTATTGCGGGCTCGATAATTATCCTATTCTGTTTAAAGTGACCCACCCGCCGTCTAGGGATGGAGGTTGCCGATGGTTTCCGAGGGCTGATGCCGTCAGCTTAGCAGTCCGTTGTATCTCCGCAAATTGGACCACGTGACGGGGTAATTTTGAAACTTCACTCCGATGCCATAGCGGTCGTCCGGCAGCTTCTGACAATAAACCACTTTCCCACAGGCCGCATCCTCATTCAGTGGAGTAAGCCGTACCAGGTCGCCAAGTGGACAAGCGTGTTTAGAGAATACGCGAGCGCCGTGCGCACTGATGTTATCGGTGAACGTCTTCTCCTCTCCATCGGTACCCGCACTATCCGGCTTTGCGAGGCGCAATACGACGATGATCGGCAGCCGCCTTTCCATTCTGCCACTGGGCCCGTCGTCCATAGCGTTCTCACTCAGACCTTGACTGGGTGAACCTGAGGTGTGGCGGTCTTCGGTGGGAGGCATCCTAAATTTGGCGCGACGGTGGTTTTTCTGCGTGGTCAGGTGCCGGGTCACTTGATCCGTTGCTTGGAACCCCGTCAGCTACCTCACGTCTCCATGAGGTAGCATTTATTTTCACCGGAAACAATCAAGTAAAGACCTTAGTACTGTGCCCTGGTTTACGGTAGTACTAAATATAGATTCGACCGTCTCTGGAATTCCGTTGCCGGTCAATCTTTCGCTGCGGACAATCGTTTCAGCGCCCCTCTGAGCAAAATGACGATGGGTTTTCCAGTGGGGGCACGGAGGGAAAGCTCCAAATCGCCGGAGTTTTCAATCTCACCGCGAAACTCACCAAACTGATTTGTGATCGTGGTGATAACACTTTCGCGGCCGTCCGAGAGCGTGACCCGCACGTCGCGGCCAACCATCTCCGGATGGCTAAGGTCCACCAACTGTCCAGAGACGATCAAGCGATTTTGTTCCTGCTGCAATTCGATGTGCAGATCGATCTGATAAGGCTCAGCCCGGTAGAGCATCTGCCTGATTCTCATGCCAGCCGATCGTATTCCTGCCGGGGCCGGGTGCGAAAAACTGTCATATAGCTGCTGGATCGGTCCACCGGTTTCCTGCCGCCTGGCGGCGAAGCCAGCCGCTGCGAACGCCGCCTTGACCACTTGAACGGTTTCCGGGGAAGGTTGGTAATTAGCCTCGAAGGCCGCCGCCTTGGCTAATTTCTGCCATGGCGTGACTGCTTCCACATAACGTTTACGAAGTGTCCCCCTGTGCTGCCCTAGCGCCCTTCGCCGTATATCAGAAGCCGCGTAGTTTACAAGATCACTACATTCCAGAACTTTAAAATGCTTCATCTTCGTTCCCCCCATTGGCTTTTCTATCTTTCTTACCGCTGCACAGAGGATGGGTCCATTCAGCGTTACTCGTGGAAGAAGGAGAGCGCAGAGTGGAGAAAAATATAGATCTTACAGAGATGACCCTAGCGCTTCATCAGGTGAATACTGTAATTAGCAAATAGAATGGCTAGGAAAGTTGGAGAGTTGCGCAAATTAGGATGGTGCTCGGCCAGCAAGGATTGCAGACCGGAGGCTGCGGGAATGTCAAAATGGTTGGAGCGACGGGATCAGAGAAAGTCATGAGTAAGAGCGGACCCACCCTTTGCCAAAAACAGAATCGCAAGGGCAGGCCAGAATGGGTGCATAATCGGCACAATGGAGGGGCCAGGTCATGCACGGGATCGTTTTTGCTGAGCTACAAAAGTTTGTGGTGAGCAAGCACGGGTATCCGGGTTGGACGAAGGTGGCGGAAAAGGCTGGGCTGGCCCACAAAGTGTATCTCGCCGCGGGACAATATCCGGATGCAGAAATCGTTTCACTGGTGACGGCCGCGTCGGCGATTACTGGACAGGAAGCGTTCCAGATCGTGGAAGCGTTCGGGGAATTCATCGTGCCGTCGCTGCTAAAGATGTACGGCCACCTGCTCAGGCCGAATTGGAGATCTTTGGACGTTATCGAACACACGGAGGGAACGGTGCACACGGTGGTTCGGGCGAGCGACAAGGATGCGCTTCCGCCAAAGTTGCGCACCCGCCGAACGGCGCCGGACACGGTTATTCTCGTGTACGATTCGCCGCGAAAGATGTGCGCGCTGGCCATGGGAATCGGGAAAGGCCTCGCGCGTCACTTTAGGGAAACGCTCTTCATCAACCAGACCCAGTGCATGCATAAGGGTGCGGGGTTCTGCGAGATTGTTTACAAGAGAAAATGATGGAACTCTGCGACAAGGTGTTCTCACGGGCCACCGGCCCCCCTCGGAAATACATACACCAAATTCTTTGGAAATGGTGTATGCTTATAGCATGGGCAGAACAAACATCGTGATTGATGACGACTTGGTGCGCAAAGCGCGCAAGCTGACGCGGCTGAAGACGAAGCGAGAGATCGTGGACAAGGCGCTGGAGCTGCTGGTGCGCTCGGAGAGCCGGAAGGGCCTCCTTCGCCATTATGGAACGGGGATCTGGAAGGGTGACTTGAAAGCGATGCGGAGGAAGCGCGGTTGATCCTGGTGGATAGCTCGGTGTGGATCGACTATTTCAGTTCCGCCCCGGGGCGCGCCGGGAATGAGTTGCGGCGGATGATCAGCGACGCGGAGCCCTTTGTACTGACGGGAGTGGTCGTCGCCGAGATCCTGCAGGGCCTCACGCGGGATGCCCGCCGGATCGAGCACTATCTTTCCCAGTGGGAGCTGATCGAGCCTCGCGGCTTCCGGACCTACCGGGAAGCGGCGGCGATTTTCCGGCTGGGGCGCGCCAAGGGTGTGAGCCTGACAACGATTGATGCACTGATCGCAGCAATTGCACTGGAGCATCGCGCCAGCGTGTTTACTCTGGACAGGGATTTTTCTCGAATCGCGCGCTTGACGGGGCTGCCGCTGCATTCGCTGTCAGGACCTTGAGTGATCCACCCGGCTTCTTAGGCCGCTTTCTGATTCTCGCGGCTGACTGAGGCCACGTTCATGACCGGCCGGCGGAAATCTGTAAGGCGCGCCACGGTCAGGTCCCAGCAATGCCGAAGCATGTACAGGCTCGCGACCACGAAGACAATCGTTGCAAAGCCCAGCGCGAAGAGGGCGAACGCTGCGAGCAGTTCCCGGACGACGTAAAGTTGCGACATCACGATGACTGCCAGAACCCCCCACAGCCACATGCGACCGTTGTCCTTGAGCTTGGTTTGCACAGCAGCCTCCTGATTCGTGCGGCCTTGGCGGTTTGCGGCCAATTTCTGTTGCAACAGCTGTACTGTCCAACAACGGGGTGCACTTTCTCGCGTTCAGAGCGCAGGAACAATGCACCGAGGATGAACTGTGGGTGGACTGGAGGTGAACCAAGAGGGAGACCCATCCCGCCTATCTTCAACGCAGGTCAAAACAACTTGTCCGGCAAGCGCGCTTACCAGGACTGACTCCGTCGTGGTTAAAAATGCCCAAGCGGATTATGGTATCGTTCGCCGTCCTCAGAAACTTGCAACAGCCGCAGTTTCGGTCGGACACGTTTCGAATATTGGCAGCAGCCGGGCAATTTCCAACGCTTGCCTCAAGTTCGGGCCGAGATTACAAAGCTTGAGGCCTCCGCCTTTGGCCTTTGTCTTTCGGTGCATTTCGATAAGTGCGCCGAGGCCCGCGCTGTCAACATAATTGACCTGCTCTAGATTAATGACAATCCGTGTGGCGCCGGATGCGAGGAGATTGTCGATCATTGTAAGCAATCCGCTGCTCTCTTGTCCGAGCACAAGACGCCCTTTGAGCGCCAGAAGGTAGATTCCATTCATCTCACGCTGCGTTATTTCCAAAGGCATCGTTTGCCTCCCCAAGGACCATTACGCGGATTCGCGAATGGCATCCATAATAGCCTCCGGATTCCCGATACCAAAGCCCGTCAATGATCCCCGTTCCTCAGATGGGTCGCTCGCCGCGGGGTGAAGGCCTGGCCGCTGACGACATGAAGAAATGCGTATGGGTCATCCGTCGTCCAAGTATGATCACCAATATGTTAGGTCTACAATCGTCGGGTGGACCACCATACCGTGGCGATCGTCAGCATTACGGGTACCTGTCTTGATGTGGTGGGTAGTCTCTATCTGGCCTACGACCTATTGGGTGGACAACACGGTCCGTTGCGCCTGCTTACCCGAGCGGTCACGTACTCGGCTGTCTTCGGAATCGGCTACGGCCTAGGCCTTGGTCTCTTCTTTGGCCTGGCTTCCGGCATCGCCTCGCGAAAGCAACCGGCTGCTTGTCAATGATCGGCACGGGTGCCGGCACGGGAGCTTTCCTAAGCGGCCGTCGCGATGAGAAGCCGCGCCACGCAAGCCAACCGAAGAGAAGCACTCCCAGTAACACGCAAAATACAATTAAGCCGCGCGAGGGCAATACGGGCTCCGCATTCCATTTTGCGAAGAAGATAGACGCGAAACAGAAGTTTATGGGTGGTGAATAACGCGAAAGGTACTCTCATCGAGGAAAACATGAAGATGCCGGGCTTCCCGAAACAATTCTTCGGGATTCCCGGTAAAGGCAACCGGGACGCAGAAGGCGCGCCCCATAAACCGGGGGAAAGCCCGGCGCTACAGAATCGAAGAGAGGGCACGATGTATCGTGCCCCTACGAGATCCGTCCACTGGGGTCGGGATGACAGAAGTATTGGTGGAGCGAGGCGCTCAACTTGACAGTGACGATGAGTCGGCCTACACTACGGAGTTTTTAGATGGCGAGAAAAGCACGCTGAGAGGCGAGGCTTCGAGAAACGAGAGATACTGATGTCGGGGACAAGGACCAAGGCAGTTATGGACAAGAAAAGGCTCGAATACTACAAGAAGAAGCTGCTGACGCGCCGCGAGGAGCTGATGAAGACCATCGCGCGCACGCAGGAAGAAGGCCGCACGGCGGACGAAGATCCCACGGTGGACCTGGCGGACAAGGCGGCAAACTCCTACACCAAAGAATTTCTCTTTGGCATGACGAATACGGACCGCAAGATCCTGAACATGATTGATGCAGCGCTGAAGCGCATCCAGGGGGAGGAATACGGCGTCTGCGCGAATTGCCAGGAAGAGATGCAGCAGAAACGGCTGGAAGCGGTGCCCTGGGCAAAGCATTGCATCAGTTGCCAGGAAAAGATGGAACAGGGATTGTTGCAGTAGTTAGAACCCGCGGGAAAAGATTTAACACAGAGAGCACAGAGGGCGGAGCACCGAGGACGCAGAGAAGAGAAGCAAGTTCACGGGTCTAAAGACCCGCCTCTACAGAAGATTACCTCGACGTACATTTCTACTTTAATTAAAACAGGAAGAGGAGTAGATTTCTGCCTGCGTGGCGGAAGGGACTCCATCGCGGGGTGGGCGAGCGGCGGAACGGCCTCGTGTGCGTGGCGCGGCTCCGGCGGGACGGGGTTGGCTGGCGGGCATCGGCGATGCGCTGGTGAGCGTGTTTTTCCCGGCGGGATGCCGCATTTGCGACGAGTTGCTGGCGAGCGCGAGCCGCGTGCCGATCTGCGAAGCGTGCCTGGCGTCGTTTGTTGCGGTGCCGCAACCTGCTTGCGACGTTTGCGGGCGGGCCCTGCCGGGGCTGACGCCGGAGCCGGGATCCGTGCGGAACGAGGGGCGGGCGCTGCTCTGCCCGGCCTGCCGGGACAAGACGTACGCGTTCGAACGGGCGCGAAGCTTTGCGATGTACGAAGGCGCGCTGGTGGGGGCGATCCTGCTGCTGAAATTCGAGCAGATCGAGCCGCTGGGGGCGTGGTTCGCGGAGCGGCTGGCGGAAGTCGTGAAGGGGCAGGGCAGCGCGCTGGTGGCGGACGTGGTGGTGCCGGTGCCGCTGCACCGCCAGCGGGAACGCGAGCGGGGGTACAACCAAGCGGCGCTGCTCTCCAAGCCACTGGCCAAGCGGCTGGGATTGCCGCATAAAGCCGTCCTGCTGATGCGGACGCGGGCCCGGCCGGAGAAGCAAATCCTCACTTTGGAGGAGAGATGGGAGTCCGTGCGTGGCGCTTTTGCCACACGTCCAGGCAGCCAGGTTGACAACCTCCGCGTCTTACTGTTAGATGATGTATTGACCACTGGAGCGACACTCGATGCCTGTGCCCGAGCGTTGCTGGAAGCAGGCGCCAAATCGGTAGTGGGGCTGACGGTAGCCCGGGCCGCGAGGGACCCCCTGCCAAGCTCCAGTGAGTGGTAACCCGAGAAACGCGCGATGGGCGCAAACCGGCAAAAGTCGGTGGATTTCCGGGGGCGCTATACCCCCGAAGCGGCCGGCGCGGCTGTGTCCGGGGCCGAAGATCCCGCAGGCAGTAGATCCCACAACTTGCTTTTGAGGCGGCGTGCATCGCTGATGCAGGAGCCGGTGCTGGTACTGAACGCGACGTACGAGCCGATTAACGTGACGGCGGTGCGGCGGGCCATGGTGCTAATGCTGAAGGGCGTGGCCCAGGCGGAAGAACTGCACAATTCGGAAGTGCATTCGGCGTCGCATGCGCATCGCGTGCCGTCGGTGATTCGGCTGCTGGCGTACAGGCACATTCCGCAGCAGAGCCGGGCGCTTTCGCGGAAAAATATTTTGCTGCGCGACCGAAATACGTGCCAGTTCTGCGGGGGCGTGTTTCCCAGCTCGGAATTGACGCTGGACCATGTGGTGCCGCGGTCGCGGGGCGGGCGTTCTTCTTGGGAGAATTTGGTGGCTTGCTGCTACCGCTGCAACAACGGGAAGGGCGACCGGACACCCGAAGAGGCCGGCCTGAAACTGGCGCGGAGGCCCCGGCCATTTACCTTGCATACCTCCCGGCAGCTCATGCGCTTGATCGGACACCGGGACGAACGGTGGCGTAAGTATTTGTTTTACTAGGATTTCCGCAGCTAAATCGATTTTTTAAGAAAAGTTTAGATAGAAGGAAACCTTTTTTGTTCCCGTACATCTAAGTTGGTAATACCACTTCGAGGACACACCCCGGGAGGCGGTTAGAGCGAAGGCTCTAACCGCTTCTCTCCTTTTCAGCGCAAATTTTCACGGCTAATGGTTTTCTATTATCGCTTGGGGCGATTTTCCGGAAAGCTTTGCAACGCCGCTTCCTCATCGGGGAATTCAGGGAAGACCTGATAGAGGTGCGTGATTTTGAGAACTTCTTCGATTTTGGACGACAAGCCGATTACTTTCATCTGTCCGCTTTGTTTGACTACGGAAACGTAAACGCGAGCGAGCTCGCCGATTCCCGAGCTATCCAGATACTGCAAAGCGGTCAAGTTCAGGATGATGTCCTTGTGACCCTGCTTCAAAAGTCCGGAGATGGAATCGCGAAGCGCTCCGGTTTCGAACGAGGTCAGCTGGCCCGAGACGTCCACGAGTGAGACAATACCTGCCTGGCGAATCCGGATTGAGAAATTTGCAGTCGTCACGGTTCATGCCCTATCTGCCGGGGGCATCATTCTACTTCCTACCTGCGGAACAAGGGAAGCGGGCGGAAATATTCCGAGAAAGAGAATGTTTGTGGAAAAGTGCGTTGGTTCAGCCACGACGATTGCCACGCGGCAAATTTCTACTGACGCATCACGATGCGGAGTCCGCGCCGCCAGCTTTCCGCGAGGCCTACGCGAACGATTTCAAGATCGGATGAGAGATATTTCAGGAGCTCGTCGGTGGTGGGATGAAATCGCAACGCGGGCGCAACCAGGTAAACGAGCGGAGGCGTTTGCTGCAATTCGACGCCGGGGAAATAGCCGTAACGAGCGATCTCTCCGCTATGCAAATGGCGCCGAATGCACAGCCAATAGTCGGCGGCCTGCAAGGGCAAATGGATGTGCTCGCTGGCTTTCAATTCGATGATGGCGAGCCTTCCCGAACGCGTGACGGTGAGGAGATCGAGAATTCCGTGTTCCCCGCCGGCGTTGGCGAAAACTTGCGCGTAGACGAAGCGCGGATCGAGCGCGGCATCCACGCGGGTGACATCCTCGCGAACGATGGATTCCAGCCAGCGTTCGGCTTGCGCGCGGTAAAGGGGATGGCGGGTATCGCCGGCGAGCGGATGGCGATGCAATTCAAGATCGTGCAGGAGACGGTTCAGAGCAGAGCGTGAGGCCGCGTTGAGGTCCTCGCGAACGTCGCCGATGCCGAAAGACACGCGCCCGTCAGCCCAGCGGGCAAACGGAAGGCCGCGAAAACGGAGCCAGACTTCACGGGATGGCGTGACCGGATGCATCGTCGCGGCGCGCGGGGCCACGGCGAGAATCTCCGCGAGCGTGGGTCGCGCCCGATCCAGGAGCACCTCGGATTCGCGACGCGGCACGAGCCAGGCATCCAGATTTGCCGCGCGCCGCGGATCGATCTTTTCCAGGGTCTCGAGCGCTGGGTCGCGCTCATACAGCTCGACCGGGCAGTGGGGCTCGAGTGCGGCAAGACGGCGCGCATTGGTGCGGCCGGCGCCCTTGGGAAGAATCAGGCGCAGAGCTGCAATCGTTCCTCGCTGATTTGTCTGGCGCGCTCGCGTCAACCAGAGCAACGCAAACGTCAGGCTTTTGTCGGCCGCGTCAGAGGACTCGCCGTCCGGCACTGCCAGCACAGCGACCGAAGCAGACCCGCGCCGGAGAAGTCCCCGGGCGTAGTTCCCGGAGAGAGAATGCTCCAGATCCGGAGAAACGGTCAGCGATTCGAGGGTTTCATCCGGGAATTGCTCGGCAAGGAGACACGCCAGCCGGTCGCGAAATTCTCCCCGCGACAATTCGCTGGCGCTGCGCTCGAAATCCCTGCGGATAAATTCGAGACGATCCGGTTTGGACCGGCCAAAGCGTTCCACCGCGAGCGCCAGCCGGCGCTCGGAATGATCGGTGATGGCGAGGACTCGTCGCGTGAGATTGAATTGCTCGGACCACAAATGAAGCAGCGGCTTCTCACCAGCGCCGCGCACTTCCCAGGACATGCCCGAGAAGGGAGCGAGGTGGCCGCCGTTCTCGCGCACTTCGACGATACCGGAGGCGGTGAATTCCTGAAGGCTGGCATGCAATTCCGTGGCGAATTCCACGCGCATAATTATAAGGGATAGACGTATCTCATCAACTATATATTTTGTGAATTTCTAACGTGAGAATAAGAAATTGAAGATTAGCGGCCGAGCATCAGCCGCTGGACCAACGGTTCCGGAAGGCGGGCTTGCCGCATGCGTTCCTGAACGGCAGAGATGTCGTAGGGCACGCGCCAGAATTCAACGGTTTGGTGGTCAAGGTCCGCGATGGCAAAGGCGGCTCGCGGATCGCCGTCGCGCGGCTGGCCGATCGAGCCGGGATTCAGAAGATAGCGGCGCGGCGTTTCAATTCGCAGCGCCGCAAAGGATTCGGTTGGGCGCGGATGAATTTGGAGAACTTCAAGCCGCGAGTCTTGATAAGAAAAGCCTCCCTGGTGATGCGTGTGACCGAAGAAGGTGACTTCGGCGGTGGAATCCAGGAGCCCGTCGAGCGCCTGCGCGGGCGTGAAGACGTATTCATCCTCATCCTGAAACGCGCCATGAACGAGTACGATGCCGTCGGTGGCGAGCGGGCCCGGCGGAAGCGCCGCGAGCCAGGACAAGTGCTCCGGTGTAAGTTGAGCCCGCGTCCAGTCCACAGCCGCTTTCGCGACCGGATTGAAGTCGTCCGTGGGCATAACGCCGGCCACTGCTTTGTCGTGATTACCGCGAATGGTCTGCGTGCCGAGCTTGCGCAGGCGTGCGGTGACTTCATTGGGATCCGGGCCGTAGCCGACCACATCACCGAGACACACGGACTGTTCCCAGCGGCCCTGGGCTGCTTCGAGTACCGCGTCTAGTGCTGTAACGTTGGCGTGAAGGTCGCTGAGAACGAGAATCCGCATCCGGGGTATCCATAAATTGACGTTGAGTATCGGTGACAGAGTATAGATGAACAAGCGAGGCGATGCACGGTGCATTACAAAAATGGCGTCCTACCTCCGACGCGCCGCGCGGGAATTGGTCATCTGGGAAAACAATTATTTTAGGAGATGTTTAGAGACAGAAGAGGTCATAAGCGGCTGTCGAGAGATGTCCGGATGGCGGCGGCTTACGTTTGAGAGGCGGGGCGAAAAATTTGAGGCCGAAGCGACGAAACATTCGCAAGGCGCCACTCGTCTATAGAGGTGCAGTCCGTTACGCGGCTGCTCTGGGTAAGATTCAGAAAAAACCCCGCGGTGGCAGCCGCGGGGCTATGACACGCAGTCTTTCCGGCCGTTAGTCCAGGAAGAAGAGGTGTCTTCCGGGCGAGAGTACTCGCCCGCAGCGCGCGTGTCAACTCCATCTAGCCTGCGGCAGCCTGCTGTGCGACTGACTCGATCCTGACCGAAAGGAAGTTGACACCCATGAAAACCAAGTTGTTTTTCCGCAGTATCGCTTTGCTGGCCGCCATTGCTTTGACGGTACCGGCATTCGCGAAGCCTTTTGCCAAGACGATCAACATCTCCCAAAACGCAAAGCTCGGCAAGTCCGAACTGAAAGCCGGTGAATACCGTTTGCAGATCGAAGGTAACAAGGCTACCGTCCAGAAGGGCAAGGACATCGTTGCCGAATCCGAGGGCCGCTGGGAAGACCGCAGCACCAAGTCCTCCTACGACTCCTTGCTGATCAGCGACAACGGGCAAGTGAAAGAAGTTCGCTTCGCGGGCAAGACCCGTGTTTTTGTTTTCAGCGAATAACCGAGGAGATTCCGTGACTCCTTTCCTTGGGACGTGAGGGAGGCTGCTTTCTTCTGCGGCCTCCCTGCTTGTCGCCTCGCGGTAAACCAAGAAACATCCCTTTCCACGCGCGAATTAGCGAATCAACATGCAGTCGCCGTAACTGTAAAAGCGGTAGCCCGCCTCCACCGCATGACGGTAGGCGGCAAGAACCTGGTCGCGTCCCGTGAAGGCAGCAACGAGAGCAAGTAATGTCGAACGCGGCAAATGAAAGTTTGTGAGCAGGCCTTCTACTACGCGGAACGGAAAACCCGGGACAATGAACAATTGTGCGTCGGCTTTTCCAGCGACTACAAGACTTGACGAGCCGGCATCGGCAGCGCGACGCGCGGAGTCTTCCAGCGCGCGGACCACGGTGGTGCCGACAGCGAAGATGGGCCTGCCGGCAGCGCGCGCGGACTGGATGCGAGCTGCAGTGTCCGGCGGAATTTCATACGCTTCGGCATGCATCACGTGGCCTTCCAGAGTTTCGCTATGAATGGGTTGAAACGTGCCAAGACCCACGTCCAGCGTCAGCTCGCAAGTCTCCACTCCGCGGGCGCGAATTTTCTCCAGAATCTGGGTTGAAAAGTGCAAACCGGCGGTGGGTGCGGCAACAGCGCCAGGGTTTTTGGCAAACACAGTCTGGTAGCGCTCGCGATCTGACGTCTCGTCGGGACGATCGATATACGGCGGGAGCGGCACGTGGCCGAGGCGTTCGAAATGTTCGCCGATGCTGTACTCATTATGAGAAACGAATCGCAGTGTTCGCAGCCCGAGTTCCCCGCGTGCCAACACCTCGCACTCAAGTTCGCCATCACCAAATAAAACGCGTTCACCGGTATGTATCTTTCTTCCCGGCCGAACCAGCGCTTCCCAAGTGTCGGAAGCGAGCTGACGAGTCAGAAGGACCTCCACCTTGCCGCTAAGATGCTCGGAACGCGAGGCCCGGGAGGGAGGCTGGGAATGAATCCCAGCGCGCCTCCCGAAGAGCCGGGCAGGGATGACGCGCGCGTTGTTGAGCACGAGGAGTTCGTTACCCCGAAGAAGATCGAATACTTCAAGAAACAAATGATCTTCGAACCGGCCGGTGGCCCGATCCAACAAGAGAAGTCGCGACGCTTCGCGCCGGTCCAGAGGCCGCTGAGCGATCTGCTCCTTCGGCAGGTGATATTCGAGTTCATCCAGTTGCATGGAGCGTGGAGTCTAGCAGCAATCCCCATAACAACAAGAAAGGAAAGGAGAAAGCCCAGTTTTGCCTATTGGGGGAGCGGATTGCCAAGAAATAGCGAGAACACGTGCGCAAACGCTTCCGCTATAAGCTACACAAAATTAAGAATTTAACTGTAACAGAAGGAGGTCGAAAAAATACTTGACAATACGGCACGCATATTTTATTATGCAGACGCAGTAATAGTTTTGGGGGAGCAAAATGAGAACACTTACAAGATGGGAACCCTTTCGTGGGGCAACCAGCCTACAGGATCAAATCAATCGCGTATTCAAAGACGTTTTGGAGCGGACAGGGGAGGAATCCAGCCTAACCGCATGGGCCCCTGCCGTCGACATATACGAGACGGAGCATGAGTTGGTGGTGAAGGCCGATCTTCCGGACATTGATCCCAAGGATCTGGACATCCGCGTGGAGAACAACGTCCTGACGATCCGCGGGGAGCGCAAGTTCGAGAAAGACGTGAACGAGGACAACTACCTGCGTGTCGAGCGTTCCTATGGTACGTTCTCCCGCAGCTTCACACTGGCGAACACCGTGAACGCCGAGGCGATCAAGGCGGATTACCAGAACGGCGTGCTAACACTGACTATCCCGAAGCGTGAGGAAGCCAAGCCCAAGCAGATCAAGATCAACGTGGGAACTCAAGCGATGGCCGCTGCCGCAGCGAAGTAATTCGCGAGAAACTGTGGTAAGAGAAAGGGGCTGGCCATCGCGCCAGCCCTTTTTCTGTGGTGGGCGCTGGAAATGAGGTTGCTATGTTGAGATTTGAAAAAATGACGGTCAAGGCGCAGGAAGCCGTACAGGCTGCGCAGGAAGTCGCTGCCGGGCACGAAAACCAGCAAGTTGAGCCGGTGCACTTGCTCGCGGCGCTGGCCGCGCAAGCCGATGGCGTGGTGCCGCCGCTTTTGGCGCGCCTGGGAATTCGCGGCGAACTGCTGGCGCAGGAAATTGAGAAGGAGATCGCCAAGCTGCCAAGAGTGCAAGGCTTCGCGCAGCAGCACATGGGCAAGGCGTTGAACGAGGTTCTCGAGCGGGCCTTCAAAGAGGCGGCCAATTTCAAGGATGAATACGTTTCGACCGAGCATCTTTTCCTGGCCATTGCAAAGCAGGAGCGCGATCCCGCAGGTCAACTTTTGAAACGCCAGGGAGCTTCGCACGAAGCGATTCTGCAGGCGCTGACAAGCGTGCGCGGAACACAGCGCGTGACTTCACAGAATCCCGAAGCCACGTATGCATCGCTGGAAAAATACGCGCGCGACCTGACGGAGCTGGCGCGGCGGCAGAAGCTGGATCCGGTCATCGGACGCGATGAGGAAATCCGGCGCGTGATGCAGATTCTGGCGCGGCGCACCAAGAACAATCCCGTGCTGATCGGCGAGCCCGGCGTGGGGAAAACGGCCATTGTGGAAGGCCTGGCGCAGCGCATCATCGCGGGCGACGTCCCCGACGTTTTGAAAACAAAGCGGCTCGTGGCGCTGGACCTGGCGGCGCTGGTGGCGGGCGCAAAGTACCGCGGCGAATTTGAAGACCGGCTGAAGGCCGTACTGAAAGAGATTACCGAAGCCGAGGGACAGATCATTCTGTTCATCGACGAACTGCACACGCTGGTGGGGGCGGGCGCGGCGGAAGGCGCGATGGACGCCTCCAACATGCTGAAGCCGGCGCTTGCACGGGGCGAGCTGCGCGCCATCGGCGCCACCACGCTTAACGAATACAAGAAACACATCGAAAAAGATCCCGCGCTGGAGCGCCGCTTCCAGCCGGTGCTCGTCGAGGAGCCCACCGTCGAGGATACCATCGCGATTCTGCGCGGATTGAAAGACCGCTACGAGGTGCATCATGGCGTGCGGATCAAGGACGCTGCCATCATCGCGGCGGCAACGCTTTCGCACCGCTACATCTCGGACCGGTTCCTGCCGGACAAGGCCATCGATCTCATCGACGAAGCCGCAGCCAGCCTGCGCATGCAGATTGATTCCCTGCCCGTGGAGATCGATGAAATCGAGCGGCGCATCATGCAGCTGGAAATTGAGCGCCAGTCGCTGCTGAAGGAGAAGGATGCGCACTCGAAAGAGCGCCGAGCTCAAATTGAAAAAGAACTGGCGGCGCTCAAGGAAGATTCGAGCCGCAGAAAGGCGCGCTGGCAGGCGGAGAAAGAAGCGATCGGCAAGATTCGCAAGTTGAAAGAGCAAATCGATCAACTGAAATCGGAAGAGCTGAAGTATGAGCGCGCCGGCGAATTGGCCAAAGTGGCGGAAATCCGCTACGGCAAAATGGCCGCGGCAGAGCGCGAATTGAAACAGGCAGAGGAACGGTTCGCATCGGTGCAAAAAGGCGCCCCGATGCTGAAGGAAGAGGTCGACGAAGAAGACATCGCGAAACTGGTGAGCAAGTGGACGGGAATTCCCACCGGGCGCTTGCTGGAAGGCGAAGTGCAGAAGCTCGTGCACATGGAAGAGCGGCTGCGGCAGCGCGTGGTGGGACAGGACGATGCGCTGGCGCGCGTTTCGAACGCGGTGCGGCGCAGCCGTGCAGGACTCTCCGACACCAAGCGGCCCATCGGCTCGTTTATTTTCCTCGGCCCGACCGGCGTGGGGAAAACCGAGCTGGCGCGCGCGCTGGCGGAATTTCTCTTCGACCATGAAAAGCTGATGATCCGCATTGACATGAGCGAATACATGGAGAAGCACAGCGTCTCGCGGCTCATCGGCTCGCCGCCTGGCTACGTTGGCTATGAAGAAGGCGGACAGCTGACGGAACAAGTCCGGCGTCATCCGTACTCGGTCCTCCTGTTCGACGAAATCGAAAAGGCGCATCCGGATGTGTTCAACGTGCTGCTGCAGATTCTCGAAGACGGCCGCTTGACGGATGGCAAGGGCCGCACCGTGGATTTTCGTAACACCGTGCTGGTGATGACCAGCAACGTGGGCTCGACGGCCATCTTCGAATTGTTCAGCAAGGATCCGGAGCTCGCGCGGAAGGAAGCGATGGAGGCATTGCGCGCATCGTTCCGGCCGGAGTTTATCAACCGGATTGATGAGATCGTGATTTTCAATCCGCTCGGGAAGGAGCAGTTGAAGAGCATCGTCGGCATGTTGCTGAAGAATGTGGAGAAGCTGCTTGCGGAGCGGAAGATCAGACTGGAGCTGACGCCCGCGGCGCAAGAGTTGTTGCTGAGCGAAGGCTACGATCCGGCCTACGGCGCGCGGCCTCTGCGCCGGACCATTCAGCGGTTGATTCAGGATCCTCTGGCGCTGCAGATTCTGGAAGGTAAAGTTCTGCCGGGCGATCACGTGCGCGTGGACCGCGACGGACAGAAGGACGTCATGCGGTTCGAACGCGTGCCGGCGAAACAACCCGCGGCGGCCGCGCGAATCTAAACTAAAGAGCGGGAGCGGCGTCTGGGGGGCAAGACGCTTTGCTACGCCTCGAGAAATGACAGATTCAGACGGCGTTTTGCGTAGATAATGGATGGATGAGGCAGACATGAAAATTCTCAGAACCGGGGCACTCCTGATTTTGCTCAGCGTGTTGCTGGTAACCGTGGGCGGCGCGCTGGGCGGACAAAACGGCCTGAAGATCGCTCTCGCCGTTGCCGTGCTGATGAACGGGATCTCGTATTTTTTCTCGGATAAAATTGCCCTCGCGTCTAGCGGGGCGCAACCGGTCTCGCGCGAACAGTTGCCGAGACTTTATGCGGTCATGGAACGTCTCGCGGCCAAAGGGAACATCCCGGTCCCGAAGCTGTACGTGATTCCGGAAGCCGCCCCGAACGCCTTCGCGACCGGCCGCAACCCGAAGCACGCTTCGGTGGCCGTAACTCAAGGCCTGCTCGAACTCATGAACGATGACGAACTCGAAGGCGTGATCGCTCACGAGTTATCGCACGTCCGAAACTACGACATTCTCACGAGTTCAATTGCCGCGACTATCGCCGGCGCAATCACTTATCTTGCTCATGTGGCCCGGTGGGGCATGATGTTTGGAGGCTATGGCAGGGACCGCGATAACGACCGCGGAAGCGGCGGAATTGCTGCGCTCCTGATGATTTTCCTCGCTCCGTTTGCTGCCTTACTCTTGCAACTTTTCCTCTCGCGCACGCGCGAGTTCTCTGCCGACGAAACAGGGGCCCGGATGGTGGGCCAGCCTTATGGCTTGATGAGTGCGCTCCAAAAGCTGGGGGCTTACAACCAGCGCATTCCAACGACTTCGCTTTCCCCGTCAACCTCGGCGCTCTGCATCGTCAAACCCTTCTTTGGTGGTGGCATGCTGTCCTCGCTCTTCAGCACCCACCCCCCGCTGGAGGATCGCATTGCCGCACTTCGGGAGATGACCATAACACCTCTGCGATAACGATTATTTGCGGAGATTCTGCACACTTCCGTCCCGGGAGTGCAGTCCTTTTCGAAAAATTACACACCTGCCAAATCCGTCCCCTCTTTGTCACTCTGCATAAACATTTGATTTAACAGCAGTTAATCCACCAGACAGGTTGGCCGAGATTGGCGCAAGAAGTGCACGTCCAACGACAGGTCATTTGTCGTTGCTGGGGACCTGAGGGATGGGGGCTATGAGCTGTAGGGATACTATCCATCTGATTTGTTGGTACTTAGAGGGCCGTCTGTCGCAGTCTGTGGAGACTGAGATTCAGCGTCACTTGGAAACTTGCTCGGACTGCCATCTCGTCCTGGACGCAGCGGTGAACACTCTCGATCGCTATTTTGCTACCGAACGACCCTCAGAAGTCGAACCAGCGATTCAAGCTGCTTAGTCAGCGCTATATCTAAATCATTGATGTATAAGAGTTTGCTTCTTCCTTATCTTCTGCTCCAAGACCTCTCGTTTTGGTCCAGCTTGGCAAGTTAGTTGGCCCAACCCCATAGTCGCTCGCCAATTGCAAAATTTACGTTTGCAAAGGAGACAGCGTAATCTTTACTGGTACTAGTACGTATATATCCAGCCTTTCTGGCGTCTCCTGGCTCGCATAAGCATAAGATTCTGCATGCTTTAGTGCGTGTTCCTGTGGCTTTTGGCCTTTGGTGGCACGGGTGCACAATACCAGGGTACACGGCGAAAGCCAAAAGGAGATACGAAGTATATGAGCGACTTTCACGATTCGACCATCGCGCACACAACCGGCACCCCCCGTTGGGTCGGGCTGGCAGTGGCAGTGTTGGGCGGTATCTCGCTCCTCAGCCTGGGCATAGGCTGGAGCGCACTCAATCAAGCCCGGGGCATCGAACAGAACACACAAGCCTCTATAAAACAGTCCAATGAGGCATTGACTCAGCGGCTGGCGAAGGAAGACGAAATCAACCAGCAACTGCAGAGCGACGTAAAGGTGGTCACGGATAAGCTAAACGTTACGCACGCGGATCTGGTCAAGGCGCGCAAGCAGAACAAGAATGCGACCGTCGCGGTCGATCAGAAAGTCACCAATCTGGCGACATCCGTGAAGGCTGAACTCGCAACCAAGGCGAACAGCGAAGACGTCAATCGGCTGAACGGCGATGTCACTGGCGTGAAGAGCGATTTGGACGCAACCAAGAACAGCATTCAGATGGCCCGCAGCGAAATGGGCACGCTCATCGCGCGCAATCACGATGAAATCGACCAGCTCCGCCGCATGGGGCAGCGCGATTACTTCGAATTCACCGTGCAGCGCAAGGGCGGCGCCACGAAGGTCGGCACCATCCAGATCCAACTGAAGGACACCAACACGAAGAAAAACCGCTACACCATCAACGTGCTGGCGGATGACAACAGCTTCGAAAAGAAGGACCGCTCCGTCAACGAGCCGATCTTCTTCTACACCGGCGGGACCCGTGCGGCGCTCGAACTGGTGGTCAACAAGGTCACCAAGTCGACGGCTTCGGGCTACCTAAGCGTGCCAAAGGCAGCGGGAGCCGCCTCGGCAAGTACAGCAACTTCCGGACAGTAAGCAAGTTTCACTCGAGTTGGTGATCAACTCGTGCAGAGCACAGCAATCAAGGGGAGGATTCCAGAGAATCCTCCCTTTTTTGTTGCAGTTCATCCGGGAATAAGAATTCGCCGTATTAGGTCTTATTAGGAAGAGTCTGGACACTGGACCGCCGCTGTGCCAAGCTACTGGGCGGCCCAGTGGATCAAACAACCGCAGTGCATTTCTGGAGGGGGAACTCATGAAAGTACGATTTGCAGTGGCAATCGCAGCGACGCTATTCGCGGGGGCACTCGCGATGGCGGCGGATGGTTCATGGACCGGCTACATTTCGGACACCCAGTGTGGCGTAAAGGGCGCGAAAGAAGGCCAAGGCGAGTGCACCACCAAGTGCGTCAAGGAGCACGGCGCCAAGTACGTGTTCGTGAACGACGCGGATAAGAAGGTGTACGTAGTCGACGCGCAGGACAAAGTGGCGGCGCATGCCGGACACCACGTAGCCGTAAAGGGCAGCGTGGAAGGCGAAACGCTGAAGCTGACCAGCATCGACATGGCACCGGCAGCCAAGTAATTTTCCAGGAAATTCTCCATGTCGGGCGCCCCGATTCGTTCGGGGCGCCCGTTTTGTTTTGTGTCGCGAAGCATTTCCGTTACGATGTTCACCTGCCATGTCGACTATTCTGATCCACGCCGGCCGTGCCTTAACATCTACAACTGAAATCAACGAGGCAGGGATCCTGATTCGGGAGGGCGTGATCGAGGCGATCGGGCCCCGCGCGGGGATGAGCCTGCCCGCGGGAGCGCAGGAAATCCGCGCTACCGAAAAGACCGCCGTCCCCGGTTTCATTGATGTTCACATTCACGGCGCCGGCGGCCACGACGTCATGGAGGGCAGCGCGGAAGCATTGCGAGCGGTCACCCGCAAAGTCTCTCAATTCGGCACCACCTCCTTCGTGGCCACCACCGTCACCGCCAGCACCGATCAAACCCTTCGTGCGGTCGAAGGCATCGCCGCCTACATCGCACGCCAGAGTGAATCCGAGGAATCCCGCGCCGAAATCCTGGGAATTCATTTTGAGGGACCGTTCATCAGCAAGGAGCGCCGCGGCGTTCATCCAGCCGAGTGGATTCAACCGCCATCGGCGGCAACGTTTGACAAGTTTCTGAAAGCGGCAGCCGGCAACGCCAGGATGATCACCATCGCGCCGGAAGTGCTGGGCGCTGCCCCGTGCATCGACGCCGCACGAGAAGCGGGCCTCGTCGTTTCGATCGGGCACACCGACGCTACCTACGAACAGGCTCGTGCGGCCATGGCTCGTGGAGCACGCAGCGCCACGCACGTCTACAACGCGATGCGTTCGTTTTCCCACCGCGATCCCGGGGTCATCGGCGCCGTGCTCACTTCGCCGGAGATCAATGCGGAGCTCATCGCCGATGGCGTGCACGTCGAGGAAGCCGCCATGAAACTGCTTTTGCTGGCCAAGGGAGCGGCGCACGTCACGCTGGTGAGCGACGGCCTCTCCGCGACCGGCATGCCGGACGGAAAGTATATGCTGGGCGGGTTCGAAGTAACCGTGAGCGGCGGTGTCTGCCGCAATGCCGAGGGAATCCTAGCGGGCAGCACGCTGACGCTCGACCGCGCGCTGCGAAATATCGTGGCCCTGGGCACATCGCTGCCGGATGCGGTGCGGATGTTGACGCTCAATCCGGCGACGCTGCTCGGGATCGAATTCAAGAAAGGTTCGCTGCGTGTCGGCGCGGATGCGGATATCTTGCTGCTCGATGAAAGCTTGCATTTAACGGACGTCTGGGCGCGAGGCGTGGCGCTGAATTAGGTGGGACAGGCATTCCTGCCTGTCGTCGAGACTTCCCAAATCTTAGATGGACAGACAGGAATGCCTGTCCTACAACTGCGGGAGGGATTCTTCATCTGCAAGTCAAAATACAACTAGGCCATGTAAAAAGAAATTTTTGCAAGTATCAAGGATTGAGAGGAATGTTGAGTTCGGCGGCAAGTTGCTCCGCATCGAACGGGCTGCAGGCAAAATAGCGGCCACCAACATCGAACGTCGGAACTACGCTCTTGCCGTCGTTCACCTTGACCACGATCGCTTCCGCAGACTCGTCTTGCTCAATGTTCACTTCGCGGAAGCTCACCCCGCGTTCTTTCAAGAAAGTTTTCGCGCGCCAGCAATCCGGACACCACTTGGTGGTGTACATGGTGATGGATTCCATACTCTTGTCCTGGAACATTAGATGAGCCCAAGCATGCTCCGGTCGCAGATGCGTACAGCGGGTGTTGCGGACGGTATCAGGGGGAACTATGGGGCGCGCCGCGATATCTTCGCGCCACCTGAATGCGAATCAGGGCGCGCTGGAGCGAGACCATGGCGCGGTCCCAGTCCATGTTGGTGTCTCCCGAAGCTAGGCGCTTTTGAGCGCGGGCCAAAGCAGCCTCCGCCCGGGCGAGATCGATCTCCGCGGCAAACTCAGCAGTCTCCGCCAGAACGGTCACTCGGTCCCCCAGGACCTCCGCAAATCCGCGGATAATGGCGAGATGCGCCGATTCCTTGCCGCTCATGTCGTGATAGCTCAGCTCGCCGATACCCAACTCGGTGATCAGCGGCGCGTGCCCTGGCAAGACACCGAGATAGCCATCAGCGCCGGGAAGTTGTACCTCCTTGGCGCTTTGGCGAAGCTGCTGCTTCCCCGGTGTAACTACCACGAGCTCGATGGATTCAGAGAGCATTTTTGCTTTAAGCGCCCGCCTTCATCTTCTCGGCCTTGGCAAGCGCCTCGTCAATCGTGCCGACCATGTAGAACGCCTGCTCCGGAATGTCGTCATACTTGCCCTCGACGATTTCCTTGAAGCTGCGCACCGTGTCCGCAATCTTTACGTATTTGCCCTCAAGCCCCGTGAATTGCGCGGCGACGAACATGGGTTGCGACAGAAACTTCTCAATCTTGCGGGCGCGTGCCACGGTGCGCTTGTCCTCGTCGGAAAGTTCTTCGATGCCGAGAATGGCGATGATGTCCTGCAGATCCTTATAGCGCTGCAAAATCAATTTCACCCCGCGCGCCACGGCATAGTGCTCCGCGCCGACGATGCGCGGATCGAGAATGCGCGAGGAGCTGGCCAGCGGATCAACCGCCGGATAGATGCCGCGCTCGACGATTTGGCGACTCAGGTTCGTGGAGGCATCAAGATGCGTAAAGGTCGCGGCCGGCGCGGGGTCCGTATAATCGTCAGCGGGAACGTAAATCGCCTGCACCGAAGTAATCGATCCGCTCTTAGTCGAAGTGATGCGCTCTTGCAACTCGCCGATTTCGGTGTTGAGGTTCGGCTGGTAGCCGACGGCCGAAGGCATGCGCCCGAGAAGCGCCGATACTTCGGAACCCGCCTGCACGAAACGGAAAATGTTGTCGATGAAGAGGAGCACGTCCAGATGCTCCTGATCGCGAAAATATTCCGCGACCGTGAGGCCGGTGAGACCAACACGCAGACGCGCCCCGGGCGGCTCTGTCATCTGACCGTAAATCAAAGCGGCGCGGGACTTTTCCGAATTGCCCGGAACCACCACGCCCGCTTCCTGGAACTCGATCCATAGGTCATTTCCTTCGCGGGTGCGCTCGCCCACGCCCGCGAAAACCGAAACGCCTCCGTGTTTCATGGCGACGTTGTTAATCAATTCTTGAATGAGCACCGTCTTGCCCACGCCGGCGCCCCCGAAGAGTCCGATCTTTCCGCCCTTCAAAAAGGGCTGGATCAGGTCAATGACCTTAATCCCGGTTTCGAACATTTCGAGGTTCGTGGACTGATCCACCAGCAACGGCGCGGGACGGTGAATCTGGTAGTTGGTATCGCTGGTGAGAGGCCCTAACTGATCGACGGGTTTTCCCAGAACGTTCATCACTCGGCCAAGCGTCGAGCGCCCGACCGGGACGGTGATACCCGCGCCGGTGTCGAAGGCTTTCATGCCGCGGACCAAGCCTTCGGTGGGTTCCATCGCGACGGTGCGGACGCGGCCTTCTCCGAGGTGCTGCTGCACTTCAACCGTCACGTCGATCGGCTCAGGTACCTTGAAGCCTTCGCTGGTAATGCGCACGGCGTTATAAATCGCCGGGAGGTGCCCCGCCTCAAATTGAACGTCGAGTACCGGTCCGATAATTTGGACGACGTGTCCGACGGCGGCATACTTGTCTGCCATTTTCTTCTCCTCAATCTCACTGCGTGACTCGTGACTTGTGACTCGTGTTTCTCCCGAGTCACCAAGCCGCGCCCGAAGTGTTCGCCCAAGCGCGTTTATTAGTTGACCGACGGAATCACAATGCGCATTCACGCCAATGAACTCTTCCTTCGAGATCCTCCCGAGGTCGCGACTCAAAAGCATAAAGCATCGTGTTTCCTCCAACTCGCCTCTGGCAATCTGCAGCGATCTCAATAATTCCCTTGTCGTCCCGCGACCGAATCTTCCGCTATATTTGCAGTTACCGAAATCGCTGAACGCCGCACTTGCGCCACCATGCCGAACTGGTCAGACCGCGGGTACTTCTCCGTCAACCGAAAAACGGACAGCGCAAGCTCATGGGCCCTCTGCCAGACCGTCAGCTCCGTGAATGATTTGAGCTTCACGAGTCACAAGTCACGAATCACGAGTCACTTCTTTAAGCGGTGGAAGAAGCGCCGCTCACAATTTCAATAATTTCCTTGGTGATGGCCGCCTGCCGCACTTTGTTCATATGCAGGGTCAAAGCTTCAATCACATCGCCGGCATTTTTCGTTGCCGATTCCATGGCGGTCATACGCGCGGCATATTCCGCTGCCGACGCTTCGAGCATGGCGCGCAGCACTTGCGTCTCGACATACCGCGGAAGGAGCTTGTCGAGAAGCTGCTCTTTGGGTTGCTCGTAGAGGTAATCGACCTGCGTTTCGCCTTTCGCCGTTGCGCCTTCTTCGGTTTCCTGAATCGATTCGACGGGAAGAAGCTTATCGACGACGAGATTTGCCGTCATCACTGTCTTGAACTCGCTGAACACGATATAAACCGCGTCAACTTCTTCCTTGGCGTAGAGTGCGGTGATCAGATTGGCGATCTCCCGGGCGGTTCCAAAGTCCACACGGGTCAAGACATTGATGTACTCTCCGGCAAAAGTGAATCCGGCCTTTTTCAGCGCGTCGCGGCCTTTCTTACCGACCGGGATGGTGACAATCTTCTTGTCCTTGTTGCTCCGGAAGAATTCATTCGCTTTCTTCAAAATGTTGGTGTTGAAGGCTCCCGCGAGGCCGCGTTCTCCCGACAACACAAGAACCAGAACATTTTGCTCCGTGCGCCTGGCGAGGAGCGGGTGTTGCGGCTCTTCGATGCGCGCCATGATGGAACGCAACATCCGGGCAAGCTCCCTGGCGTACGGGCGTGCCGCGAGGGCCGCCTCCTGTGCGCGGCGCAGCCGCGCTGCCGCGACGAACTTCATCGCTCGGGTAATCTGCTGGGAGTTCTTCACCGAGCGGATGCGGCGCCGAAAATCGAGAAGTGTGGGCATCGTTAGTCGTCAGGCAAAGTCCTAATTCGTGGCCGCAGCGACTGCAGCCGTGAATCGTTCCTTGAATGCATCGACAGCAGCCTTGACTTCGGCCTTTATAGCGTCGTCAAGCGCTTTCTTTGCAGCGATGTTTTTCAGGATCGCAGGATTGCTGGTTTCCACAAATTGCAGAAACTCCTTTTCGAAACGGCGCACTTCTGCAACCGGGATGTTGTCGATGGCCCCGCTGGTTGCCACAAGGATGCTGAGCACCTGCTTTTCGATCGAAAGCGGTACGTACTGATCCTGCTTCAGGATTTCCGTAAGGCGCTGTCCGCGCGCCAGCTGCCCCTGTGTAACCTTGTCCAACTGGTCGGTGCCGAACTGCGCGAAGGCTGCCAGGTCGCGGTACTGCGCCATGTCCAGCCGCAGCGTGCCGGCTATCTGGCGCATGGCTTTGATTTGCGCGTTGCCGCCAACGCGGCTGACGCTGATGCCCACGTTAATTGCCGGGCGAATGCCGGCGTTGAAGAGGTCCGCTTCCAGATAGATTTGCCCGTCGGTGATGGAAATCACGTTCGTCGGAATGTACGCGGAGACGTCGCCCGCCTGCGTTTCGATCACCGGCAGCGCCGTCAGCGAACCGCCGCCCAGTTTATCGTTCAACTTCGCCGCGCGTTCCAGCAAGCGCGAGTGCAGGTAGAACACATCGCCGGGGAACGCTTCGCGTCCCGGCGGGCGACGCAGCAACAAGGAAATTTCGCGGTAGGCCTGCGCGTGTTTCGAAAGATCGTCGTAGAAAGCCACCGCGTGTCGTTTGCTATCGCGGAAGTACTCGCCCATCGCGCACGCGGCATAGGGCGCGATGTATTGCAGCGAAGCTGGCTCCGCGGCGGAGGAGGCCACCACGATGGTGTAGTCCATCGCGCCGGCGTCGGTCAGCGTCTTCACCACTTGCGCGATCGTCGAGCGCTTCTGCCCGACGCCGCAGTAAATGCAGATAGCGTCACCACCCTTTTGATTGATGATGGTGTCGAGAATGACGGCGGTTTTTCCTGTTTGTCGGTCGCCAATGATCAGCTCGCGCTGACCGCGGCCGATCGGAATCATGCTGTCGATTGCCTTGATCCCCGTCTGGAGCGGCTCGCGGACCGGTTGCCGGTCCAGCACGCCGGGCGCGATGCGCTCGAGCGCATTGCGCTGCTTTGAAACCACCGGGCCTTTGCCGTCGAGTGGTTCACCGAGGGGATTGACCACGCGGCCGACCAGCGCCTCGCCCACCGGCACGGACATAATCGTGTTCGTGCGCTTGACGACGTCGCCTTCCTTCAGTTCCTGTGATTCGCCGAGCAGCACCACGCCCACTTCTTCCTCTTCCAGGTTGAGGGCGATACCGAAGACGTTGTGCGGGAAAGCAAGCATCTCGCCGGCCATGACTTTTTCAAGCCCATGAACGCGCGCAATTCCGTCGCCCACGCTGATGATCGCGCCGACTTCGTCGACCGAAACGGTCTGCTCGTAGTTCTCGATCTGCTCGCGCAGGATCTTGCTGATTTCGTCTGCCTTGATATTCGCCATGCCTGCTCCGTCGCTTCCGTTTCAGTCTGTGTAGCGGCCGGCCTCAGCCCGGCCGGCCACCAATCGCCAGCTACTCCGCCGCCAGTCGCGCGCGCATTTCGTTCAAGCGGTTGCGCAACGAGCCATCGTAAATCGTGTCCCCAATGCGCACGACCGCGCCGCCAATCAACGCCGGATCGAGCGAATATTTTGTTTCAATTTTCTTGCCCGTCACCCGCGCCAGCGTCTTCGCAAACTCCGTTTTTTGCGCCGCGCTCAATTCCACCGCGGAAGAAATCTCCGCTTCGGCAATGCCCTGCCGCTGCCGTAGCACTTGTTGAAATGTGGCGATGATTTCCGGCAGAAGCTGCGTGCGATGACTGTCCGCAATGATGAACAGAAAATTGCGAAGGATTCTGCTGGCGCCCAGCCGCGCGATAATCTTTTCGATCACCGCATGCTTCGCCTCGATCGTGACTGCCGGGCTCGCAAGAAATGTGCGCAGCTCAGCGGACTGCGCATAGGCTGTCCCAAAATCGCTGAGCTGCTTCGCGGTCGGCTCCGCCGCGCCTTGCGCGAGGGCGATGTCGGCCAAAGCGTTCGCGTATTGGAGGCTCGCGGATTTCAATTCGGCCTGCCTTCCAGGCTTTTTGCGAAGCTGCTGATGAGCGCTTCCTGCGCCTGCGGATTGAGCTGCTTGGCCAGCAACGACTCCGCGCCATCCACGGCCAGATTCGCGGCGAGCGCCTTCAACGCCAGGCGCGCCGCGCGTTCCGCGGCTTCGATTTCCGTTTTTGCCGCTGCCGCGATTTTCTGCGCATCGCTCTGCGTGGCGGCGCGGAGGCGCGCAACTTCCGCGGCCGATTCGCGCTCGGCAAGGGCGCGGAGTTCCGCCACTTCCTTCTGCAGATTCGCGAGCTTCGTTTCGGCTCCGTGGAGTTGCGCGTCGGCCGCAGCCTTCGCAGCGGTCGCACTCGTGATCGCCGAGCTGATGGCGGACGCACGCCGGCTAAAAAAAGCGGGCGCCTTCTTCAAACACAGCCAAAGAACCAGACCGGCGACGATCGCGAAGTTGATCCACTTGAAAATTTCGGCGGCCTTTTCCGACGCGGCGCTTCCGCCTTCTTCGGCAGCTTGTGCGCTGGCCACTACAAAGAGCGACACAAGCAGAACGTTCATCACAAAAAGAAAGCGACGATTGCGAATCATCGAGCCTCTCTCGCGGGAGCGCCCGGGCGCGGCGCTTGCAAAATGCGGCGCGCAATTTCAGCGGAAAGCTGGGATACGGTGGCCTCGACCTCGCGGCGCGCCGCGGCCAGTTCGCCGGCAATGCGTTCCTTGGCCGCGCTCACCTCGGCAGAGGCCTTCGCCCGCGCTTCTTTGAGCTGCGCGGCGCGCTCCTCCAAAAGCTTCTTGCGCGCGGCTTCCTGCTCCGCGTAAACCTGTCCGCGCGCCTGCTTCAGCGCCTCCTTGTACTGTTTCACTTTTTCGCCGGCGGCGGCCTGAGCAGCTTCAGCGGCCTTTTGCGCGCCGGCGGTGCGCGCGTCGCGTTCCGCCATCACCGCCAGCAGCGGTTTGAAGAAAAGCGCCCGTAAAATGAAGTAAAAAAGCAGGATGATCAGGACTGTAGGCACAGCCTGAAGGAACAGTTCGCCTAATTGGTGACCGATGACTTGCATCTAGAATTGTTTCGCCAAACCCCGTCACGTGTGGCCAGCAAACGGCCAACCGGTTGGCAGCCACCCCGCGCCCCTACCCAGGGCTCTGACCGCTTCGCGGTCGCACATAACGAGGACTACGGTGGGCTTAAGGCTGCCGACTTGAAATAATATTGTATAGCATCCGTCGCGGCTTCCGTCAACGCGGCCAAAGACGCCCCGAGCAGGCTCACGAGCGATTCCCGCTAGCGAGTCTGTGCTGAAAGATCGTAAACGTAGCGGACAACGAGTGGCGTGTTGTTGCGGCCGGTGGTCATGTGGAATGTTTCATAGAGCTGTCGGCCATCTTCAGAAAGCTCAAATGTGCGGCTCATCTTGTCCCCGCGAGGACTCTTTTCCTCGGTGACGAGGCGCTTGCCGTCAAACTTGGCGGCAATCTCTTGATAATTGGCATCTTTGGATTTTTGCAATTTCCTTCCGTCGGTCATGAACGCTCGCTTGCGGTCCCGATCGTCCACCAGATCGACTTCCGCGCCCGTCATCGAAAGCGTCATCGTGGCGGGCGGCGAGAATAATTCGCGCATCTTCTGCCTCTCTTCGTCGCTTTCGCCGCCACGCCTCCCATATCCCCCGCGTCCTCCGCCCATTCCTCCGCGTCTGCCGCCGTAACCTCCGCCATTCGAACCCCCGGAATCTTGCCTCCTCTTGCGCGGGCCATCGCTTTCATCGCGATTGAGCTTCCAGGTGCCAAGGATCGTCGTGCGTGGCGGCGGCAGCGGCGCCTGTTCTTGCGGCCTGCCCACGGAAGCAGGCTGGGGCGGCGCTCCCTTCACCGGCCCTGCAGGCGCCTGCGCGCGAATCGCGACAGGAACAAGAAATGTAAATGCGGCAAGAGCCATAGGAACTGCGAGTTTGGCGAAGCGCATGGCTTTCATTTTCGAACTTAGAATCCCCTGGAACGGCCATTCATAGATTCCTGATTGCCCCGGAAAAAGTTCCTGCCGGTTTACTTCAGCCATCGATTTAGTCCGGTCGCGCGGGGGAGAAGGGCCAGAGCGCCGAGCTCGCGGAAGCGCGCGGCGCGTTGGCGGTAGCGGTGCTCGCCCGGCGCCATGATCGCCATAAAGGGCACGCCGGCATCCCGCGCGGCCAGCGCATCGTCAATGTTGTCCCCGAGATAAAGCGCCGTGGCGGGGTCGCGGCCGGCAAGAATTTTTTGCAGGCCTTCGGGGTGCGGTTTTCGTTTCGCGTCGTCCATAGTAACGACGGTGCGAAAATATTTCGTTGCCGGCCAGCGTTCGAACGTAAACGAAAACTCCTGCCGCGTGCGTCCGGTGAAAAGATTCAGTTCAAACCGTCGCGCCCACCGTTCAATCTGTTTTGGGGTTACCACCAGTTTTTCGTTTCGAACGTTTCCCGGCTTCCCGTCGCTCCCCCAATAAAACCGCTCGAACGCTATGCGCGCTTCCTCATAGTTGGTGGGATGTCCGAGCGAACTTACCCACGCGGACACCATAGCCCAATCATCATTGAAACCGGGCTTGCTCTTCCATTGATGCAGCTCGGCATACGTGACGCGCTTCCCGGTGAGGTAGCGCACCGTCTCCAGCGCCGAACGCCAGTAGGTTCCGCGCACGTCAACGAGAACGCCGTCCACATCGAAGATCAGAATTTCAGTTGGCGGGCGCTTTTTCACAGCAGGCACAAAAATATTGGAGCAGAAACAGGAGAATGTGGCAACCCAGGGTCGGGCCCAGGCATTCGTTTCTGTCGATTTGAGCGGCGTCCTGGAGCGCTAGAGCTGTGCCACTCGCAGCGCTAGCCGCTGGGACCGCCTAAGAACGAGAGGCCCAGCTCCGTCCAATTGCGGCGCGCAGATTCAAGGTGTGCGGTCCGCGTTTATTGTGAAGGCGGCTGTGCCGCCGCGCTATTGCTGTTCGCGGCAGCCTTCTTCTGCAGTTCCTTTTTCTGCTGCACAAGAGTTTCCATTTCGCCGCGCGTATCGGCAAGGATTTGTATGCGCTCCTGAAGAATCTTTTTCAGACGTTCTTTGTCTTCCTGGGGCGCTTCTTCGATCTGCTTTTTCAAGCGTTCCACATATTCAGTTTGGGCGTCGACGTCCCGCTTTTCCCAGGCAATCATCTTGTCCGCATCGTCTACCGATTTAGGGTTCGACAATGCGGGAGACGCAGTATGCGGTTTCGGCTTCGGAGCCGCCGCTTCCTTCGAGTCGGCCGCTCCATCAGCCTGGCTATACTTCGCGTCCAGGTAGGCATTCTCAGGCGAGCGCAGAGTTCCAATTTCGTCGTCGGTCCAGACTTTGTGCGGCTTCGGTGCCGCTTTGGCTTGCTTGGCCGGCGGCGTCTTTTTTTGTGGATTGCTCTGGGCGAAGGCGTGGGCAGACAGCCCAAGAGCCGCGGCCGACGCCAGAATTGCGCTAAAGAGAAAACTGTTTTTCATTTTCATTCTCGTTTTCATTTTCGTTTCTCGTCCTGAATTTCTAGAACAACTCACGGAACGAAAGAACCTGGTACGACAGCGTTGGCTGCGACCTGTTGATCCAGCAGCTGTTGTAGTAAACGCCGTTTCCGCCGCCTCCGGAGATGTTAAAACCAACGTTGCCCAATTGGGACAATAGGTTGCCGGCAGTGTCTTTGATGGAAGCCACAAAAATCGCACCGTCGAATTCTTGGTTACCGCCGCCGAGTCCGGTGAACGTGGTCGTACCGTCTCCGACCACCAAAATAACTCCCTTCCAACCGGTGTTACCGTTGTACTTGAAATTCCCCGTGACAACCAGCAGCCCATACCCTACGGTGGAGCTCAAGTCGAGGTCACCGTTGACCACGATAGTCGCGGGATTATTGACAGACATCGCCGGCAAATCCGAAGCCGAAGCTGTACCTGTCGGTGGGGTGATAACCGTCGCTACTTTCGAGATATCCTGAACGAGTTGATTGAGGCTCTGCGGTGTCTGCAGCGCCGAGGTGAGGGTGATCGTATCGCTCACACTCGGAGTGGCGAGACCCCCGCCGGTATAGTGGTCCGGGCGCGGAATGCCGGCGATCACGCTAGTCTTGTTAGTAGTGCCACCTTGAGGCTCCGTCACCCCGATGGCCGGCAGAGACGTAGGGGGGGTCGGAATGGTGCAACCAGGAACTGCGGGAGGATTGCCGGTTCCGTCTGTTCCATCCGCAAAGTACACATTCGAATTGGCGCCGGAGAATGCAATGTTTTTTCCAGACAAGGTCAGGGCCGAAGGAAAACTGAGATTGAATGTCTTCGCAGACACCACATATTGCACGGTTTTTTGGGCGCCATTTGGCAGGATTGCCAGAGCCGTGATTTCATACGCCTGTTTTGCCGTGGCTGGCGGCCCGAGCAGGGGGGGGACGATGAGGCTTGGCTGAGGCAGGTGTGCTCCATCGTAATATAGTGGAGTGGTAAAATCCAACCCTCCGCCATTAACGTCCGTCTGGATGGATTGCTCCGTGGCCGGCGTAATGCGGACCCACTTGAAGAGCGGCCCATAGTACGTTGTGCCCCCGGAATTAACGGTGGACACGGAGGGGATGTACTGCACATTCGCGCCGATGGGAGGCGCGCCAAACTCGTTCGCATACTCGGTGTCCGGGTATTTCCCCAGCAAGGCCGCTCCCGCAGGTTCGCCCGCAGCAGGATTCACGATGTAACGGACCTGGCCCAGTAGGAGTGGCCCCGCGGGTATGAAGTTGGCTATGGTGTTATTGAAATAGTCCGAATTACTGGACAGCAATCGTCCGCGGGCCTCTTCCAATCCGGCTGCGCCGGCGAGATAGGCGCTGGTCGAAGAGCGGTAGTTGCCCGCCAGGGCGCTTTCCCCTCCGGAGGCGACAATCAGCGAAATTGCGATCACGCTGACGAGCATCAGGACGAAAATCGCGATGAGCAGTGCGACTCCCGATTCCGAATGCTTGCGGCGGTTGATGAGATTGCATTTCATGGTGTTCTCCATATTGTTACTGGTTCGGATTGATGCGGTGCCCGCGTCCGTTCAATTGCACAAGGCGCAATTTGGCTGTCTGAGCGTCCCGCTGCGTGGTCTGAACGATGAGAACGATTTCGATATCGCGGACGTTCGCAGGGGCATTGCTGGCGCCGGCATTCTGGCAAAGCAGCGTGCCGCCGGCAGTGTCACAAGTGAATTGGAAGATGGGCTGAGCAACTCCGCCCGGGAACATCCCTGGATAGGCGGCCTGAAATTGTGCGATCTGCGCGGCCCCGGGATTGTTCACTACGTTCGTTACGTAGGGAAGCAGCACGCCTGACGCGGCATTGGTAGCCGCATCGGGGTCGCCGCCCACCGTCTTATTCGCCACTCCGCGGAAAAGCGTCGTGCCAATTAATTGATAACGGATCCACTTCACGACGCCGGAGCCGTCGACGTCCCCTTCAAAAATCACGTCAAAGTCGCCCGGGGTTGTGCATGTGCCCCCGCCCGCAGTGCCAATGAGGCAGGGTCCCGCAGGATAGCCGGGCGCCCAGCCAAGCGGCCCGGCGGTATAGTTATTCGCGGGAGGAGCTACGTCGAAATGATTCAGTGGCGGATAGCCGGAAGCATTGGCATCACGAACGATCTGATCCAATCCGAGCCGGGCTTCTTGAAAAGAGCTAAGAAGCTGCGACTCGGTCCGAAATGATTTCTGTGATTGCCCCAGCAAGCCGAAGATGGCCCCGCTGATGGCGATAAAAATAGCGACCGAAACCATCAATTCAATCAGCGTAAAACCCGTTTGCTGTGCCTGCTTATGCGTGAGCTTCATTTTTCCACCATGGTGTCCAGAGTCACGGGCAAAAAGGGTGCATTGCCGCCGCGCCGGCGTACGCCTACAATGAAACGCTTCCCCGTCGGATTGGCGCCGTTCGCATAGGTAATCACCGCCCAGCGAACGTCGTAGGACAGTCCGAAAGGATCGTTGGGATCCGCATAGTTGAAGCTATAGTTCGCAACAGCCGCCGCTGTGAAGTCGATCATCGGCACGCTGTTGTTGAGCATCACCACCGGGCTGCCGACAGGTACTTTCGGCGCAGCGGCATTCCCAAGGTTGCAGAGGGTAGCTGGAGGGCAGAGAACCCCTTGAGGGTCGCTAAAAGTCGTTGCGGTGATGGGCTGATCGACCATCTCATCCAATTCACGCTGGGCGAACACCAGAGCGGTGGAATCGTTGCGATTGGCTCCATTCAAACGGATGGAAAGCGGCACGAGCTGCGCCACCGCCACGAGACCCACCACGAACACCACCGTGGCGATCAGCATCTCGATCATGGTGAAGCCGCTTTGTTTGCAGGGTGTCTTAGGTTTCGGTTGCATACTTGTCCTTTTCGTCTCCGTTAGTTGATCTGCTGCCAATTGCCGCTCGCACTTGTCCATATCTGTATCGATCCCGATGGAAGTAGGACTACGGCCCGATAGCCCAGATCCGGAAATGCGACGTTTCCAATGTAAAGCACGTACACCGCTGGTGGAAGGTTTGTGACCGCCCCCCGGTGGTCGAAAGAAATTAAGCCACCCGTGACTGGCACGGTCGTCAAGCCTGCAACACCTACCGCAGCAGCCAGGCCCCCAGGGGGAAGACCGGCGGCAACCAAATTGACATTCCCGGAGAAGAGGACTTGTTTTTCCGTATTTTGTACGGTCCCGTTATTATTGGAATCCGTGAATACATAGGTTCCAGCCCCCGTCAGAAGAGTCCTGGCTCCCTCTGGGTTCAGGAGAGGAACGTTTAGCCGGATGGCTTCGTAACGAGTGAATTTCAGCACGCCTGCAACCTGCGTAGCAGCATCATTCAGCCGGTAAATACGCATGGCCTGCATAAAAGAGGGCAGGCTCACGGCAGTGACGACCATGATCACGGCCACCACGACGACGAGCTCCAGCATGGTGAATCCGCGCATCCGGCTCTTTTGCTTCGGAGAATTTTTAGAATCAGTAAACAAGGCTCTTTCCCCCGCAGGTGTCTTTCTGGCGCCCTGCGAAACGCATTTCAGTTTCGTTGCACCTCAGGAAGGTGCACTTGGGAGACCAACCTTCGAAGTCCCGTAAACTATTGAACCTATGACCTTTAAAGACATTCACAGGAAAGTCTTAGTTGAAACTCCGGGCCCCGTGGGTAATAACGTAACAAGTCGAGTGGTGCACAGCGGAATCCGCAACTATGGAAAATCGCTATTGCGACTCATCCGCGGAGCATCTTTCCAGTCGCGGGCACAGTTTGTTGCTGCCCCTTTCGCGGGCTTGCTACAATCGCCGTGTCAGAATTGCGGCCGAACGAGACGCACTCTGGGAACGGCGCCCGCAGCAGATCATTTTCCTGCGAACCCATTACGAGTGGCCGAAGGCAAAGCGCGCCATTATTTCTGCGCGCGTCGGCCGCTTGCGGCCGCCAGAAACGAGGAGAGAAGCATGGCGGGATACGGCGGCGTCGATTTTATCGATTTTGATTCGCAGTTGAACGACGAAGAAAAACTGGTGCGGCAGACGGCGCGGCAGTTCGTCGAAAACGAAATTATTCCCATCATCGAAAAACACAGCCGCGAAGCGACTTTCCCGAAACATTTGGTTCCGCAACTTGGCGAGCTGGGATTTTTTGGCGCGAACCTGCACGGCTACGGCTGCGCGGGAATGTCCAACGTCGCGTACGGATTGATGACGCAGGAGCTGGAGCGCGGCGATTCCGGATTGCGGAGTTTTGTTTCGGTGCAGGGCGCGCTGGTGATGTATCCGATTCTTTCGTATGGGAGTGACGCGCAGAAAAATAAATGGCTGCCGCTTTTGCAGCAAGGAAAAGCGATCGGCTGTTTCGGTTTAACGGAGCCGCAGTTTGGATCGAATCCGGGCGGAATGCTGACGCGCGCGGTGAAGAAGGGCAACAAATATATTCTGAACGGCGAGAAGATGTGGATCACCAGCGGATCGATCGCGGACGTGGCGGTCGTGTGGGCCAAGGGTGAGGACGACAGGGTCCGCGGGTTTCTGGTGGAAAAAGGCACGCCGGGATTCAAGGCCTGGGACGTGCACGGAAAATGGTCGCTGCGCGCTTCGGTGACGTCGGGTCTGGCGCTCACCGATTGCGAAATTCCCGAAGAAAATCTTTTGCCCGGTGTTGTCGGGTTGAAGGGGCCGCTGAGTTGCTTGAACCAGGCGCGGTACGGCATCGGCTGGGGCGCGCTGGGCGCGGCCATGGCGTGCTACGACACGGCGCTGCAATATGCGAAGACGCGCAAGCAGTTTGCCAACAAGCCCATCGCTTCGCACCAACTGGTGCAGGAAAAGCTGGCGTGGATGATCACGGAGATTGTGAAGGGCCAGTTGCTGGCGCTGCATGTAGGCCGATTGAAAGATAACGGCAAAGTGGATCCGTCGCACATCTCGATGTTGAAAATGAACAACGTGGCGATTGCGCTGGATACCGCGCGCAAGGCGCGCGACATCCTCGGTGCGAACGGCATCGTGGACGATTACTGCATCATGCGGCACATGAACAATCTCGAAAGCGTGTTCACCTATGAAGGCACGAACGACATTCACAAGCTGGTGATCGGCGAGCGGATTACCGGCATCGCCGCATTTGTGTGAAAGCAGACGTGACTGGTGACTCGTGACTGGTGACTGGTGAAAATCACTAGCGAAACGCGAGGGTAGCTAGTCCCCAAATTTGAAATCCAACCACGCAGGGATTTAGGCGAATCTTGTATGCTAAAGGGCGCAGCATGCTGCGCCCGTACAAGGAGCATCGGCCCATGCGTCCACTTGCCTTCGTATTAATTCGATCTCTCCGTTATTTGCTCGCGACAATGCTCACGATTTCGGCTTGCAACTGCGGAATTGTTTGCGCGCAGCAAAAGACCGCAGCTCCGCCGGATAGGCCGAAGATACGGGCGATCACGGCGTTTATCAATCTGGACCGGGCGCAGTACAAGGAGCAGGTGGCGGATGCGTTAAAGATGCTGAAACGCGCGCAGACGATTTTTGAATCGCGCGGCTACCAGGTCCAGACGATCCGAATCGCGACGCAGCCGTTCCCGGAGTACACGAAAGGATTGACAACGCAGCAGGCCGTGGCGTTCTTCAAGGAATACGACGCGCTGGCGGTGAAGGAAAAATTCGCCGCGTCGATCGGACCGGCGATGCTGAATCCGGGCGACAGCGAAGCGCAAGCGGACCTGCTTGCGGAGATCTTGAGCAATACAAAATCGTTGAACGCGAGCCTTGCCGTTGCGGGCGAGGACGGTGTGAACTGGAAAGCCGTGGGCGCGGCGGCGCGCGTGATGAAAAAGCTGGAAGAATCAACGCTGCACAGCCAGGGCAATTTCCATTTTGCGGCAATCGCGATGGTGCCGCCGCTGACGCCATTTTTTCCGGCGGCGTATCACACCGGATTCGGACATCAATTCGCGATCGCGCTGGAATCGGCGAACGTGGTGGCGGCAGCGTTCAAGGATGCACCCGATCTGGCAACGGCGAAGCAGCGGCTGACGGATTCGCTGGCGAACAGCGCGTTCGACATCGAACGGCACGCGGGACGAATCGATATGGATACCGGCTGGACGTACATGGGAATCGATCTTTCGCCGGCGCCGTCGGGAGACGTTTCGATCGGCGCGGCCATCGAGAATTTGACGACAAAGCCCGTGGGCTTGAGCGGAACGCTGACGGCGGCAGCGACGATTACGGCGGCGATCCAAAACGTCAAGGTCAAACAAACGGGCTACACGGGCTTGATGCTGCCGATCCTGGAAGATACGCGGCTGGCGCAACGGTGGAGCGAAGGGCGCATTTCCATCGATGCGTTGCTGAGTTATTCCGCGGTGTGCGGCACGGGACTCGACACGGTTCCGCTGCCGGGCGATATCAGCGCGGAGCAGCTTTCGCTCATCATCGGCGACATGGCCAGCCTGGCGGTGAAGTGGCACAAGCCGCTCTCGGCGCGGCTGCTGCCGGTGCTTGGCAAAGGTTGGGGCGAGATGACGGAATTTGACGATCCCTTCCTGGTGAATGCGAAGCTGCAGCCGCTGGAAACAAAGTGATTGGTGACTCGTGACTGGTGACTCGTGGCAGAGCCGGAAACAACCCCGGTCGATTTGCTGGAAGTCACCTGCAAACTCTTGTCTATCTAAAGGTTCGCGGCGTACTTCAAGCAGGACTTTAGAAACGGTATGGCCGATACCCCACACCCCCGGCATTGATGGATAAATATCAAATTAAGGAGCTTAGAAATGGGCAATTTGTAAGCAATTGATTCTAAAGGACGGAGAAAGTGCTTGCTACACGCTCGCATTGAAGCGCTGCGAGCCGGAAGAGCTCCCTCCCCCTGTCTTTTTGTAAGTGTTGATGGCTCTGTTGACATCCTGAGCACAGATTGCAAGAGAGGCATCGACGAAGTGTGAGTTGCGGTGTTTGCTGATAGGCAGGAGGGACCATGGCCGAGGTCGGACTCCTGCCTTTTGCGCGCGTGGC
>JBARRT010000063.1:0-3078 GCA_049644365.1 Candidatus Acidiferrum sp.
GTTCTTGCGTGCCTTCCAATCATCCTGCACGAAAAATGCGAAATCATTGGTCCGGTACTCGTGGTTGAAGACGCCGCCGCCGCCGAAACTGAACTGAGGCGAGCCAAGTAGGAAGTTCTGAAAGTCGGTCCGCGCCGGGATGCTGTTGGCCGGGTCGGCAGGAGTATTGGTGAAGAAGAGCTGGCCGTTGAAAACTTGCGGGAAGAGTTTATCGAGGTTCACGCGGGTGAATTCACCGCCAAACCGGAAGACGTGCGCACCCTTGACCCAGCTCACCGTGTCCACGAAATTGTAGTTGTTCTGGGTCTGAAACTGGTCGGCAGGCGGGGTCGGCCCGATCTGGAATCCCGAGCTAGCCAGGGTGAATTTATAGATGGACTGGGTGACCTTATTCGTAGGCCGGAGAATTCCGAGATCGTTGGCGGTGACGGGCGGTATGTTGACAAGGCTGTAGTTAATGTGGACAAAGCCGAAACGGAAATCGTTCACCAGCGTCGGCGAGAAGAGATGCGTTTCGCTGACAGTGAAGAACCGGCCCTTCAACGGCAGGTCGTAAGGAAAGTTGAGATCGGTAGGGGCGATGCTGCTGGCGAGGGTGCCCCCGAGGGAAGCCTGGAGGCCGCCGGCGCCGAAGGGAAGCAACGATTCCGAATTGGAGAAAAAGAAGCGAGCGGAGACTTTGTCCTGCGCGCCGCGAAATTCACGATCCCAATTCGAAGTGAATTGATCGTCGGTGTATTTTCCCGGCTTGCTCCGGATGAACGCCCCTGTGTTGACGACCGGAGAGGCGGTGTTTGGATAGCCGGACACGCCGGGCGTCCCCAAAATCGTGGGGAGCAGGAAGCCGTTGGGGTCGCCGCCAAACTGATCGCTCTTGAAATTAAGGAGTTTGGATATGACCGGGTCGATGCTTGCCGTCGGATCGCCCGGGAAAAACGTGGCGAGCAGAGAAGCGTTTGAACGGCCGGCGGGCAGAATGGGAAAACCAGGATTGTTGATCGCAGTGCCCGGAGAGAGACCGCTGCGCTGGCGGGTGCCCTGGTAGTTCACGAAGAAAAAGCCGTATTTTTCCTTGCCGACGGGCCCGCCCAGGCTGCCGCCGAAGATGTTCTGCTTGACCGAGGGCTTGGACTGGCCGGCAGCGTTGAGGAAGAAATCGTTGGCGTTGAGGACGTCGTTGCGGAAGTATTCGTAGACATCGCCGTGAAAATTCTTTGTGCCCGATTTCAGAATGGCGTTGACGTTGCCACCGCCGTTGCGGCCCTGGCTCGCGTCATAGAGCGAAGTCTGAACTTTGAATTCCTGGATGACGTCGGGATTGGGCAGGGGCACGTTCGTGGACTGCGCCACGTTGTAATCGGTCGCGCTAATGCCTTCAATCAGGTAGTTATTGTTGTCTTCGCGCTGGCCATTCACGATGATGCGCACATTTCCCCGGCCGAGCTGCGCCGAGGCGTTCAGCTCGCTTTGCGCGCCAGTGGAAAGAGTCAGAAGCTGCTGGTAGTTCTGAGTGGCAAGAGGGAGATCGCGGATCGTAACAGAATCGATGGACTGACCGGTTGTGGCGTTTGTGGTTTCCACGCTGGTGACCTGCGCGGAGATTTCCACTTTTTCGGTGACGGTACCGGGCTTGAGGGTGATGGTGACGCGCGTGGTTTCGGTGATGTGGACTTCGATTCCCGTGGCCTTGGCTTCCGAGAAGCCTGATTTATTTACAACCACGTAGTAGGTGCCCGGCGGCAGCAGTGTGGCGACGAAGGAGCCATCGGATGCGGTTGTGAGCTTGCGAGCCAGGGTTTCCGTGCGCGTGTCCATGATTCGCACATCCGCGGCGGCGACGGAACCGCCACCGGTATCGGCGACCACACCGCTGATGGCGCCGGTCGCGCCGCCCTGGCCATAGGCGCGCGTTACGCCCAGGACACCCGAGAGCAACAACACGGCAAATATGAATTTATGAATGTCTCGCATAACACCCCCTCGGCTATGAGACTGCGTAGCTCCGCAGTCGTGAGCGAATCTACGCAAAATTCAAAACTTCCTTTTCCTGGAAAGGATGATGGACCGCGTGATGCGACGCGCGCGGCATCCTGGCGTTTTACCCCCCTTGAAACTAACGTTTCACTTTAGTGGTGTCAAGAAACTAAGGCGCAAAATTTTGCGTCCATGAAATCACCAGACAAAATCCGGCGGGGCTCTGCTACTCGTCTAGATGTTCTATTTCTCACGCTTGCAAGGGGCATGCTTGACGCGGCCATCTCCCGGCGAGACTATGGCTTAGGGTACCAGACAGGAAACCTGCCGGTTCTTCGCAACGTCTAAGTATTCAGGTAGCGTCCCCGAGAGGGGGTAAACATGAGTTCGCGTAGATTGATCCCTTCCTTGTTGTTGATCTTGTTCTGTGCGCTGTGGGCTGGGGTTGCGCCTGTCGCTGCGGATTCGAGCCATGCTCGCATCATCCGCTTGAGCCTCGTTCAAGGTGATGTCCGCTTCACCAGAGATTCGCATGGCGACCCGCTGGCCGACTCCAAGACAGCTTGGGAGACCGCCGAACTGAACCTGCCCATTCGCCAAGGGTACGTCCTTGCCACGGACCAGGGGCGGGCGGAAGTCGAATTCGAAAACGGCGCGATGGCCTTTCTCAAAGAAAACACGGTGCTCGAGTTTTACGACCTCTCGTTGAAAGACGGCGCGCGCACCACGCGCCTGCTGCTTCGCCAGGGCAGTGCCTCTTTTTATGTCAATCCTGCAAGCGACGACTATTTCAGCGTGACCGGCGGTGATTTCACGGTGGAAGCGAACGGCCGGAGCAGTTTCCGGCTGGATAATTATGACGACGGAAGCACGGTCCAAACCTTGAAGGGCCATGTCACTGTTCTTCACAAAGACAAGACCTCGCGGCTCGAGAAGGGGCTGGCGCTTTCGATGAAGGCCGGGGACGATTCCTCCCCCGACATCGGCCGGTTGGTTGCGGAGGATGATTTTGACCGCTGGGTTTCCGGCCGCATTGACGCGGTTTCCACAGCGACGAATGCCGCGCTTCAATATACAAATACGCCCTACTACGCTTCGGGGTTC
>JBARRT010000064.1:0-2804 GCA_049644365.1 Candidatus Acidiferrum sp.
TATGCTATTCTCCTGTGTGTTTGCCGCCACACAGCCTCGAACCGTTCTCACGTCACTGCCAAGTGCTTGGACACCGCTTTGCGGATCCAATTCGCACCGTAAGGTTTTTAGAATCAACACTTGCAAAAGTCTATCAAAACAAACAACTTTATCCGTCATCGAATCACATTCTTACAAGAAACACAGGGGGAGGGGTGGTGTTGAGCATCCGACAAAGGATGCGCATCCTGAGCCCGCCAACGGCGGAGGAGTCGAAGGATTCTTCTCCGGCCTCACTCGCTTGTACTCCAGTACACCAAGAGTGTTTCACAATTCCTTTACAACCAAGCGGTTCCGTACTCTTTCTCAAGATTGCCGGGGTGTCACCCTACAATTCCCAGAATGGGAATTGTTCGTAGGACCCAACGCCGATAGGCTGCTTTTTTCATCCTCTCCTTTCAACAGCTTGCACACTCTTTCATTTTCCGTAGCCTGTAAGTCCTTTACTTGCCACTCATACGAAAACTGCCGGGTGTGTACCAACAATTCCCATTTTGGGTCACCCACAGGACTCTTGAAGGGTCTACTTGGTAGCAGGATTCGGGTCGTGGTTCGCCGGATCGGATTCACCGCGGAAGGGCAGCTTGAACGTGCGAGAAATCTCCGGCCAGAATTCGCGGAGCACGTCGAAACCTGCGTCTTGAAGCATGCTGTAGCCCACCCGCTTCGCCGTGTTGGCAAAGCCGCGTTCGTTGTCGGGCTGATACGTGTTGCTAAGCACGACGGCGCTGGTGGTCCCCAGCCATTCCGAAATATTGAACATGCGTGTGCCATTGTCGCGGTGAGCCACGACCGCATGCTCCAAGGCATGGAGCAGGCGCTTCCTGGCGCTGCCATGGGCGAGGCGGTAGTAGCGCGGGTCCTCCGAAAATATCCAGGGATACGCAAAGTCTTTAAAGAATCGAGACGAGGCCTGACCGGCGAATTCGGCGCCAAAGCGCCGGCCATATCCTTCTGCCCCCTGTCCATAGCTGGGGTCCGAGTCTGCGGCCTGGTCCAGCCCTGCGTTGAAACCGCTGGCGAGAAACGTCACGGGATCAAACGAATCCTGGACGAACAGAACGAATTTATCTTTCAGCTTGAGGGTGCACAATTTCGCGCCGGGCTTGTAGTGCGGGGGGTGCACCGACTTGCGTTCCAACGGCCGGGCAAAGGTGCCCACGACCTTCTTCAACGGTCCGTTGTAGTCTTCCAGCCGCACCATCGGAGGCGGTTCAACGCACGGCGCCGCCGCATTCTTCGTGGCCTCTTCCTGCAAAGGCGCATCGGGCGGCTGCTGAGGAGGAGTCGGGGGCGCCTGCGCGCGAGTTACGCCGCCAGCCAATCCGGCCAGCATCACCAGGAGGAGCGTTTCTGCCAGCTTACGAAAGCGAGTTCCGTGGCCCAAGGCTGGCCCGAAGCCTATCATTTTTGCCCACAAGAACAAGACAAACAAATCTGCCCCGCAAATGTCAAATTTGCATGGAACGCAAATGATCGTCGCGGTGCACTTTGTTAATTCCACGTCGTGATATGGAGGCCTACGGCGTCGCCAGAGACATAGATTCGGACGTCATGTTTGCCGCCTGGTTCGAGGGCATACCATTTGGTGATTGTGGCGCCGGTATTTTCATACGATTCATTTTCCTGGTGCGTTGTCCAATCGGAAGGCAGCAAGCCCTGGACTCGAGAGATCAGATCACGGAATCTTGTCTCCGCGGCTGGGCCGGAAATTTCCGGCCAGTAGCAGACGAACTGCATTCCTACGTCATTGGAAGGGGGCCTTGCGGCTCCCTTGATCACGCATTCCTTAGCCCCTTCCAGTTTTACGATGGCATCCGATATCTCGCCGTTCGTTTTGGCCGTGCGGATATCGGCGAAAGAATTCAGGCGCGCCGTAAATGCCATCTTGAAGGTCAGGCAGAAGTCATCGCAATCGTTGGAAGAAGTACGGGGGACATTCTTTGGGACAGTCGTTGCGACAGTCTTTGGGAGAGTCTTTGGAGCAGGGGGGCGTTTTACCAGGTAAGGTGAAGATAGCGAATTCATCCAAAAATGCAACCTCACTGTTCCATCCGATTGCTTCACGGTTTGCAACTGGAGGGGGCAGTCGCCGATATATGGCCCATCATTCGGCGGATTTTCACAATCCGGGGGCCCGGCGCGCACAAAATGGTCGGCATCCGGAGAGCTAACCTGGAAGCGCCACGCCGGCTTGAGACGCTTCAGAGCGTCGAGAATGCTGCTGTACGCGTTCTGGGCGTCTTGTTGCGAAACTTGGGTGAAACACATGTACATCGAAACATTGTTTGCCCAAGCCCGCATTTGGCAAGCGAGTTTCACTCCGTTGGTGGAGAGTTCAGGACCACCCGTCTTGTCTGCGCCGTACGGTCTGAAGTCAGTTACAGCTGCATCGAGTATGTTCTGCAGATTCTGGCACGGCTGGTCTGTACACTGCGCAAGCGCAGGAATTGGAAGAAAACAGAAGCACAATAGAGAAATCGCTTGGACGGCTGTCTTGCTCAATGTGATTCCCCCTGTTGAAAAGTGGACAGGAATCCAGTTGCGTTGGGGGCAGAGGAGGGAATGTCCCGACGCTGGAAGTGTGTCCCGCCTCCGCAACACTGTCAACCCGCTAAATGTGCCAGCGTGGAACAAGTGAGAAGGTTTTGAGAGACCACAGCTGTCAAAGGGCAATTATTTCTTGGGAGGCTTTCTCTTATCCGGAGGTGACTCGCTGTCGGGAAGCTCGATGTGCCAGATGTCTTTGTCGCTCTGCAATCCGA
>JBARRT010000065.1:0-29190 GCA_049644365.1 Candidatus Acidiferrum sp.
GATTCACGAAGCGAGCCTTGGTCGAAATGAAAGAGAGAGAAGAGTTCCTTTTAGGTGAAGGGAAAACGAGCCCCTCGCGGCTCGTAAACTCTAAGTGTCTCTTGACAGAGCCGACGCCGTCATAGAGGGTGCCCCATCCTTGCGGTTTTTGCAAGGGTGGGGATTTTGACTTTGATCCTCGCTCCCGCGTGGAACCTCGGAGGCTATCCCTCACCATCCAAAGCACTTACAAGTAATCCTTGACTAACTGTACCAACATGCTATAATCCTTCCTGTAGTCGGCACGATCCTTCCGCCTGCCCGCCGTAGCCTTGGCGATCGTAGATCCCGATCTTGTGGGGATCGCAGATTCCGGCCTGTCGGAAAGAAGAGTGCCCTGCGAACCATGCTCGCCCGCCATGTAGTCCCTCTAACTCCGTCAGAATCTTCAGCCCATACCGAGTTACTTTCTCGCCAACACCTCGTCCGCGTAAGTCCTTTAGCGGCAACACTTATGGATCTCCCCGCAAGTGTTGCAAACAAAAGACTTACGGCAGAGCTAAATCCTTTAGATGCAACACTTACAAAAAACAGGGGGGTGGGGCGTGCGCTCCGAACTGTTCGGAATGGGGAGCCTTCGGTTTTGCTGGCCCTTCGACATTTAGACGTTCTGACGTTACGACGTTCAGACCAGTCTTCGATCTATCCCCTTTCCTTGCGTGTCCTTGCGCACTCTTTTGCGCAACGGCGACTCCTTAGGTCGTGTCTTTCCAATAACTTGCGCACTCTTTCCATCGCGACGAGGGGTGTAGGGGGCGATCTCTGCGTTCTCCGTGAACTCTGCGTTAAGTCCTTCTTTTTCTTTCAACCTTAAACTTTCGACTTTCAACCTCCCTCTCCCCCCGCCCTTGCCTTTTCCTTCCCAATGTATTCTATTTGTCCGGCCGGGAGGTTGTGTTCCAGAGCGCCTGAGAACATGGCAGAAACGTTTGGGATCTGCGGTGACCAGTCACCAACCACGAGTCACCAGTCACGAATTACGAGTCACATCTTCCATGGCCAGTCACGACAACAGCGCCAATCACCCCGAGCCGCCACAGCCCGGCTTCCCGGCGCATACTCTGCTCAGCACCAACCACAAAACCATTGGCCTGCACTACCTCTGGCTCGCCCTGTTCAGCGTCTTTCTCGGCTTGGCGATGTCTCTGCTCATGCGCATCCATCTTGTCTGGCCTGGCATACGCCTTCCGTTTTTGTCCGGGTCCTCTCTCGAACGCTACGCCGCTCTCACCACATTCCACGGTTCGCTCATGGTTTTTCTGGTGCTGACCGCCGCGCCGCAAGCCGGCTTCGGCAACTATTTCCTGCCGCTGCAAATCGGCGCGCGCGAAATGGCTTTCCCCAAATTGAATCGGCTCTCCTTCTGGGCCACCGCCGCCTCGCTCCTCGGCCTGACCATCGCGTTCCTGGCCGCTCCGGAAACTGGAATCACTCTCTGGATTGCCAGCGTCGCGCTCTTCTCCCTCGCCTCTCTCTGCAACGGCATCAATTTCAGCGTTACCACCATCGACCTCCGCGCCCGTGGCATGACCCTGCCGCGCCTCCCGCTCACCGTCTGGGCCTGGTTCGTCAACGCGATTCTGAGCACGCTGATCTTCAGCATTCTCCTCGCCGCCTCCGTCTGCTTGTTATCGGATCGCCTTTTGAGCACGCACTTTTTTCCGCCACTCAATTTTCTTGCCGGCCAACCCGCAAGTTTTGTCGCGAATTTTCTTCCTGTGCTCTGGCAGCGCCTCTTCTGGTTTTTCGCGCAAGCCGAAGTCTATATCGCCATGCTTCCGTGCTTCGGACTCGTCACCCATCTCATCTCCACGTTTTCCCGCAAGCCCGTTTGGATGGAACGTCTCGTGGTCCTGGCCCTTTGCGGCGTGGGCGTTTTCGGCTTTTGCGTTTGGGGCCAGCATATGTTTGCCAGCGGAATGAATCCCTTTTCACCGCTGGTCTTTTCGCTCCTGGCTTCCTCGCTCGGTCTGCCCGCCACGATTCTGCTGATCAGTTGGCTGGGCACGCTCTGGAACGCGCGCCTTCAGCTCAACACCTCGATGTTGTTCGCCATCGGTTTCGTTTCTCTCTTCATGGCGGGCGGAATTTCTGGAATCTTCCTCGCCGGCCGCGATCTCGCCGCCGCGGCCGTCAGCGACGAATTCATCACCGGACATTTCCATCTGGTCATGGGCGTCGCGGCCACGTTCGCCATCCTCGGCGCGCTGTTTTTCTGGTTTCCGAAACTCTTTGGCCGCCGCCTCAACGAAACGCTCGGCAAGATTCATTTCTGGCTCACCTTCGCCGGCGTCTACCTCGTCTTCATGCCCATGCACTGGCTCGGCCTGCTTACGCACACCAGCCTGTACTCCGGCAGCCGCATCGCCGCCATCTCAGCGATGTTCGCGCCCGTCCGCGCGTTCATCACCGTCGCCGCGATCCTCTTGGTTCTCGCGCAAGGAATTTTTCTCTTCAATTTTCTGTGGAGTCTTTTCCGCGGCGAGAAAATCGAAGAACGCAATCCCTGGCGCGCGACGACGCTCGAATGGAGCGTCTCCTCTCCGCCGCCTGCCGGGGATTTTGGCCCCACCGGCCCGGTGGTGTATCGTGGAGCTTACGAATTCGGCGTGCCCGGCGTCGCCGAAGATTTCGTTCCCCAGCACCTGTCGCCCGAAGAGGTAGCAAAGGCGCGCTGATCGAGGCTGAAATCTCTCATGCCCGGCACAACCTCACCTCCGGAAATCGAACTGATCATCGAAGATATCGGCGGTGGCCGTGGAAATCCGCCCCCAGGCAGCGACGACGATGGCGGCGGAGGAGGCGGGGACAACGACAATCGTCGCCGCAAACAATCTCCCTCGCCGAAGCGCTACTCCACGGCAATCACGATTGCTCTCGTCTCCATATTGATGTTCTTCATGGCCCTCGCCAGCGCCTTCATTGTTTTGCGGCGCGGCAGCGACGTATGGGTGAGTGTGCATCTGCCGCCAATTCTTTTGGCGAACACACTGATTCTCCTCGCGAGCAGCTTCACGCTGGAAGCCGCGCGAAAGAGGCTTGCACTAACGGACTCTTCGGGATTCAGAAAGTTCTGGCTGCTCACTACGGGCTTGGGAATTTTATTTGTTGCCGGACAGCTGATTGCGTGGCGGCAACTGGTCGCGCAGGGCGTCTATATCGCCAGCAACCAAGCCAGCAGCTTTTTTTATATTTTCACCGGCGCCCACGCCGTCCACTTGCTGGGCGGCGTCGGCGCACTTCTCTACGTTTCCTTCCGCAAATCCGATCAGAAAAGAATTTCGCTCAGCACTGCCGCGGAAATCACTTCCTACTACTGGCATTTCATGGATGGACTTTGGGTTTTTCTACTTGCGCTGCTTTACCTGGGAAAATAATTCGAAGCAGCGGCTGAAAAATTTAGCACTTCAAGAAATCGGCGATGGCTTCGACGACGCGCGCGATTTGTTCTTTGCGCAATTCGGGATACATCGGGAGCGACAGCACTTCTTGCGCGGCGCGTTCGGAATGCGGGAAATCGCCCGGCTTGTGACCGAGCGATGCGTAGAGCGGCTGCAGATGTAATGGATGCGGATAATAGACGGTGCTTCCGATTTTTCGCTCACTCAGGAATTGTTGAAGAGCGTCGCGGCGCTCCACGCGAATCGTATATTGATGGAAGACGTGTTCGAATCCTTCCGGCGTGATCGGCGGCATCACGCCGGGAACTTGATTCAATAGACGCGCATACTCGGCCGCGTTCGCCTGGCGCGCGCGCTGCCAATTCGAAAGATGGCGAAGTTTGACGCGCAGAATAGCCGCTTGCAATTCATCCAAGCGGTTGTTCCAGCCCGGCTCGGTGCTGAAATATTTTGCCGTCTGGCCGTGGTTGCGCAGCGTTCGAATGCGCTCGGCGAGTTCCGGTGAATTCGATACGACCATGCCCGCGTCGCCATAAGCGCCCAGATTCTTTGTCGGGTAGAAGCTGAGGCACGCGGCATCGCCCAGCGATCCAGTCCGGCGGCCCTTGTAGGAAGCGCCGATCGCCTGGGCATTGTCCTCAATCACCGGTAGCCGGCGGGCCTTCGCGAACGCCAGGATGGGATCCATATCCGCAGCGAGTCCATAGAGATGTACAACCACAATCGCGCGCGTGCGGGGTGTGACGCGGCGTTCCAGTTCAACAGGATCGACGTTGTAGGTTTCCGGCCGGATGTCCGCGAAAACCGGTTTTGCTCCGAGGGCACTCACGGCGCTGCCGGTAGCCACAAACGTGAACGGGGGAAGAAGCACTTCGTCACCGGCTTGCACACCGCAGGCTCGCAAGGCCAAGACCAGCGCGTCGGTCCCTGAACCAACTCCCACACCGTGGGCGACGCCGCATAGCCTGGCGATTTCCTGCTCCAGCGCGGCGCCTTCGGGGCCAAGGACGAACTGCTGCGAAGCCAAGACTTTTTCGATCGCCGCGCGAATTTCGGCGCCAATCGCGGCGTACTGCGCGGCGAGATCGAGTTGGGGCACCGATTCGAAAGAAGGGCTGGCGTGTGGATGCGTGCTCATAATTTCAAATGGACGGGCTCAAGTATACGTCAACGGGTTCGAATGGGGGTTTAGGAACACCCTGTGGCTATAATGCTGGATTGCCGCGCATACATGTTTGCCACTCGCACCAACTGGGATCTAACGCCGAACCGGCTCAGCGAAGCGCTTGCGGTGCATCGCGCCGCGGGGAAGCCGCTGCTCGATCTTACCGTTTCGAATCCCACAGAATGCGGTTTTTCGTACGACAGCAAAGCCATTTTGGAGGCGCTGAGCAATCCTGCGGCGCTCGGCTATGAACCAAATCCAAGGGGGTTAGAGAGCGCGCGCCGGGCCGTCGCCGAGTATTACGCGGCTCGGAACGAGGCGGTTTCCGTCCAGGATATTTTCCTCACGACCAGCACGAGTGAAGGGTACTCGCATGCGTTTCGAACACTCTGCAATCCTGGCGATGAAGTCCTGATTCCTTCACCGAGTTATCCGCTGTTCGATTTTCTGGCGGAAATTCAGGACGTCAAGCTGGTGAGATATCCTCTTCTTTACGCTCATGGGTGGCAGATCGATTTTCATGCATTAGAGCAGGCCATCACGGCGCGGACGCGTGCCGTCATAGTGGTTCACCCGAACAATCCAACAGGGCATTTCACGAAGGCGCCGGAGAGGATAAAGCTGAACGCCATCTGCAGCGCACACCAGATGGCGATTGTCGCCGATGAAGTGTTCCTCGATTTTGCGCTGAATGGAAGACGCGCTGAGAGCTTCGTGACGAATTCCGGCGTGCTTACTTTTGCCTTGAGCGGGCTTTCCAAGATTGCGGGCCTGCCACAAATGAAGGCTGCCTGGCTGGCCGTGAGCGGACCGCAGAATTTGAAAAGGGAAGCGATTGCGCGGCTTGAAGTGATTGCTGATGCGTATCTCTCACCGAACGCGCCGATGCAACTGGCGATGCCTGCGTTCCTTGGACAACGTCAAAGTTTTCAGGAGCAATTACTGTCGCGCGTCCGAGGTAATCTTGCGGAGCTGGATCGTCAAGTAGCCGGGCAAAGAGCATGCAGCCGGCTTGCGGTGGAAGGCGGCTGGTACGCGGTGCTGCGCGTCCCCGCGATTCGCTCCGACGAAGACCTCGCCCTCGAACTTCTGACTGCCAAGAGTGTCTACGTTCACCCAGGTCACTTCTATGACGTTCCGACCGATGGATTTCTGGTCGTCAGCCTCATCACACCCGAAGCAATCTTTTCAAAGGGAATCACCGCCGCCTTCAATCTTCTCTGCTAATGGACCCTCTTCTCAGAGACTCTGGCCGAAGCGGAATCCAACTATAAGGATTTGTTTGCCCCTTCATAATCTGGTAGGCCATGAGCAATTGAAATACAATTTATGGAATAAATCTAATTGACAGCGTAGCGGACGGTTCTAGTACCAACCACTAAACAAAGAAGTTATTCGCATTTTATCTAGACTTTATCTAAATCATAGATTGGAAAGCACGTTGCATCGCTTTTCGCTGGACTGTGGTGGTCCGCTAAAAGTTCTATTCTCAACAAGATGTTGACAGGAGCAAACGATATGAAGCGGCTTGCAAGAACTCAAGTCCTGCGGGAGGGTGTGTTCAATATGGGATCAAATCTTCGTTTGAATGAGTTATGGGCGGCACTGTTCGTAGGCGGACTTTGCCTGTTGCTCGCGGCCTCTGGGTTTGCCCAAGGTATCGTCACCGGCTCTATTGCCGGCACCGTCCAGGATCAGCAGGGCGCAGTCATTGCTGGCGCGACTGTGAATGCAGTAGGGGTAGCCACGGGCACAAAGTTCTCGAGCAAGTCGGACTCGCAGGGCTACTTTGAGTTCAAGGGGCTTCCGATTGGTTCGTACAGCCTGACGATTGAGGCCCACGGATTTCGCAATCTGCATCTGAGCGATGTCGTCGCTGTGGCCGGCAAGAACAACGTGCTGCCGGCCCAAACGTTGGAGGTCGGCAGCGCTTCGGAAACCGTGACCGTGGAGGCCACGACACCTTTGATCGATAGCAGCAGCTCGCAGATCGGCGGCAACTTCGACTCCAAAACTGTGGCGTCTCTGCCCAACGCGGGGGCAGGCTTCGATAACCTGGCACTCTTCATTCCCGGCGTGGCCAACAACGGTTCGACTAACTTTAGCAACACCAACGGAGCGGCAATCGCCAACAATGGCCTGCGTGGCCGCTCCAACAACTTCCAGATTGACGGCCAGGCGAACAACGATAACTCCGTAGCCGGTCCTTTGGTTTTCCTCTCCAACCCGGATATACTGGGCGAACTCCAAGTCGTAAGCAACAACTTCAGTGCTGAATACGGGCGTAACTCAGGGACAGTCGTCAATTACATTACCAAAGCGGGCACGAACGCATTCCACGGCAGCGGCTACGAGTTTTACGAAGGCAATTGGGACCGCTCGCTTACGAACGGTCAGAAGAACCCGCTCCAGGGCTTCTGTCCTCCCGGCGTGGCGGCCGGGACGGCTACGCCGTTCGCTTCCAAGTGCATAGAGCCGGTCATTCCGCGGTTCGTGGATAACCGCTGGGGTGGTACGGTTGGCGGGCCGGTTTTGAAAAACCGCATCTTTTTCTTCGCCAGCTATCAACAAGAAAAGCAGCGAGCTCTAAGCTCCGCAACTTCCGCGAGCCTCACTCCCACTCCGGCGGGCCTTGCTGCCCTGGATACGGCGTTCCCCGCCAACACCGGTCTGGCCGCGCTGAAGCAGTTCGGGCCATATGGCATTACCGCGGGCAATCCCCAGCCTAGCGGGACAGTGCAGAACGTCGCGGTTTCGAACGGCACGACCTCTGTGACGGTGCCCTTCGCGTTTGTAAACCGCGTCGTCGGGAACAATTTTGACGACAAGCAGATCACAGGCCGTGGCGACTGGCAGATCAGCAACAAAGACCGTTTCTTCTTCCGGTTCATCTACCAAAACAGCAATACCGCCCTGGGGTCTGGCACCATCTCCAGCGGCGCGTTTGTGGCTGTGCCGGCTCAAGACCGGCAGTACGGTTGGGACTATACGCACACCTGGACGAACAATTTCATAACGCAAGCTCGTGTGAGCTACGGCACGGGATTCTTCAAGTTTGCCGCCGGCGAGGCGTTTCCGCAATGCACCATCGAAAACGTGACGGCGTGCCCGCCGAATATCGGGTTCTCCGACGCCATCAACTCCTACACCACGTTCGGGCTGGCCACGAATCTGCCCCAAGACCGCCAGGTGCACAACACCCAGTATCAGAGCAACTCCACTTGGACGCGCGGGCGGCATACGTTCAAGTTCGGCGGGGAGTTCGATCATCAAAGCTCGCCTAACCACTTCCTGCCCAGCATTAATGGCGGGTTTACGTTTCTCTCAACTCCGACGAACAACGCGGCAACCCCGAAAGACTGCGTAGACTCAACAGGCCCAGTGTACTGCAGTGCGTTTAGCAACTTCATTAAAAACGCCGCCAGCTGCCCTAACATCGGCAATGCCCCCAACAATCCAGCCACCTGCAGCCAGCTCTCGCTGACCGATGGCCCTTTCAATTTCAATTTCAAAGAGAACGACCTGGCTTTCTATGCGCAGGATGACTGGCGCATAAGGCCCAACCTCACGCTCAACCTCGGCCTGCGCTGGGAGTGGGATCAGCAGGCGATTAACTTGCTGCATGACATCTCGGTTCAGAATGTGGCCGATGGCTTCTGGGCCGCGGGTCTGCCGACCGATGTCACGGAAATCCCACACATTCCGGAGGATTACAACAACTTCGGCCCGAATATCGGCTTTGCCTGGACGCCACGCATCATGAAGAAAGTGTTTGGAGAGGGCAAGACGGTCATCCGCGGCGGTTACCGCGTAGCGTACGACCCGGCCTATTACAACATTTTCTTGAACGTCGCTACGGTCGCGCCGGTAGTGAACGCCGGAACTCTTTTCAATGTTGGCGTTCCGGCGAATGCCACCGGGACGGCCGTGCAGGCGGCTTATTTTGGCCAAATCCCGCGTGGCGGGAACCCTGGCGCCCGCAGCCAGACTCGCGTGAGTCCGGACTTCCACAACCCTTACGTCGAGCAGTGGTCGCTCGGCGTGGAGCGGTCCGTTACGTCGCGCATCTCGTTTGAGGTCCGCTATGTGGGCAACCACGGCGTGGGTAGCTTCCAGACGGTCAATAGCAACCCGCTTATCTTTACCTGCTCGGCTTTCACTGGTGATACATGCACTGGCGCTGCTGGCGGTCTAGCGGTGCAAGCGCCTCAGTACATTCCTGCCGGGGTAACGCCATGTACGCCGAGCGGCGCTACGGCTGGCTCGGGATCAACAACTTCGCGGGGACGCCCGGACTGCAGATTCACTCTGGTTCGCACTCGCAACAACGGTGCCTGGTCCACCTATCATGGCCTCCAGAACGAACTGAAGATCCGTGCGTTCCGTGGGTTGACGGCCGATGTCGCCTACACCTTCAGCAAGGCCCTGGACAACACCAGCGAGGTCTTTGCCAGCACGGGAGGCAACTCGACGCCCATTTCGATAAACCCGTTCGATCCGAACCGGGGGGAGCGCGGCGTTTCGGCGCAGTCGTATCCGCACGTGGTTACCACCTACTGGGTGTATGAACTGCCCTGGAAGAGCAACCAGCAGGGTTTCCTCGGTCGTATGCTGGGTGGCTGGCAGATCAGCGGCACGCACCGTTACCAATCCGGCGTTGCCGTCACGCCGGTACAGAATACCAACAACGGCGACACGTACTGCGACGGCGCTTTCAACAACAACTTCATCGGGGCTACACTTGATTCCTGCCGCCCGATTCTCAGCAATCCCAACGCACCGTTTAACACTGCGGGCCGTTACCTGAATGCGACTCAGTTGATCAACGTTACTACGTGCATGAGTACCGCCACTGGGATCCCGGGAACGCCTGCGTGCCCGTTCATCAGCCCCACGGACGTTCATTTCATCGTCAACAACACCTTCGCGGTCAGTGCGCTGTGCGGCGGGGACCCGTTTGCCTGTACCGTCGGCCGCAACGTGACTCGTGCCCAGCCGCGTAACCAGGTGGACCTGAGCCTTCAGAAGAGCTTCAAGCTTACCGAGCGCGTGAACCTAACGCTGCGCGGCGATGCCCTGAACGTCCTTAACTACCAGTTCATGGGTCCTGGCGGCGTGCCCGGGTTGAACGTCAACAACAGGAATGCGAGCGGCCTTGCGTGCCCCATTAGCCCTGCCACCCCTGCGAACTGTCCGAGCCCTTCGGTTGGGGTGCCCGCACCGAACACCTTCGGCGAGACTTGGAACAACACCGGAGTCTTCCGTAGCATCCTGGTCTCAGGGCACATTACATTCTAATTCCGCCACTGAGACGGCTCAGAAAGCGGACCTAAAGTTAACACTCGAAGAGGCCAGTCATATGACTGGCCTCTTTCGTTTTGGTCTGCCGAGCATGTTCGACGGCGAATGGGTGCAAGTCCTTTCACAAGGTGATGAAGGTGAAGGGTAGCGAAGCGCAAGGGTGTGGCCGTGAGGTGGGGCCTAAAGGAAGCGTGGAGCAAAGATGCGGGAAAGAGAATGTGCGATTTCATTGGCACATTCGAAAATAGCGGCGCTCTCGGGCACAAAGAACTCGACCGCCTATTTGGCGGGGCAGAACGCATGCAGCCGCTTGGAGATAGAAACGGGCTGGTACGCGGTGCTGCGCGTCCCTGCGATTCGATCGGACGAAGATCTCGCCCTCGAACTTCTGACTGCCAAAAGTGTCTACGTTCACCCAGGTCACTTCTATGACTTTCCGACCGATGGATTTCTGGTCGTTAGCCTAATCACTCCAGAAACGATTTTTTCAAAAGGAATCACCGGCGTGTTCCAGCTTCTATGCGGATGAAGCCTGTCCTCTGAGACTTGTAGGCGATGCCATCCGACTATAAGTATTTCTTTGAGAGTTCATAATCTGGAAGGTGGAAAGCAGTTTACATACGGAATCTGGAATAAATTAAATCTAAATCATATAAATCGGTTATAACCAACACGCTAAACAAAGAAGTTAGCAGCCCCTCACCTAAGCATAGCCTAAACCATAAATTGGAGATTGCCTTGCAATGTCTTTCCTGGGACCCGTGGCGGGTCCGTATATGGGTTCGTTCTCGAAGAGATGATTTTGTAACTCCAAGCCGTAAGCATTGAGGTGTGTCTGGCCATTTTGCGCGAGCAGTGAGAGGTCTAAGACGGAGGAAACAGCAATGAAGCGAAGCGACGTGGGAAGTGTAAGAAATGATCGGAAAATGGGGATAGGTCAGCTTTTGGCGTTATGCGCGATGCTGTTGTTAACGGCAATACCGGTACTCGCGGCGCTGACGGGAGACCTGCAGGGTACGATTTTTGACCCGAAGGGACTACCGGTGTCCCAGGCAACGGTCACAATTAAGAATCTGGCGACCGGCACTACGCGGACGCTTAGCACCAGCGACGCCGGCGAGTTCTCCTCACAGCAGTTGGACATTGGAGCTTACGAAGTACGGATTGAGAAGCAAGGTTTCAGGCTAGTGGAAACCACAATCGTCATACGCAGCGGCGAAGTAACACGCCTAAACCTCTCACTAGAAGTTGGAGCCGTGAGCGAAGTGGTCACGGTCGAAGCGAGTGCGGCAACTCTCTTGGACGTTTCGAGCGCACAAATAAGCACTTCGATAGATTCCAAGACGGTTTTGGATCTCCCCAACCTGGGCCGGGATCCGGTGGCGTATGCGACTTTGGCGCCAGGGGTTGCGCCGGTGAGCAAGGACAACCCGTTCCTAGGATCGGGCAGTTTCAACGCCAACGGCCAACGAGGCCGTGGGAACAACATCACCGTGGACAACAGCACTGCGACGGACATTTCGACGACGGGATCTTCCGGCACGGGCACATTCAGCCTTGACGCCGTGGAAGAATTTAAGCTGATCACGAACAACTATTCGGCCGAGTTCGGACGGAACGGCGGTTCCCAGGTGCAGATCATCACCAAGGGCGGGACGAACACCTACCATGGGACGGCGTACTGGTTTCATCAGAACGCGGCGTTCAACGCCCGAGACTTTTTCGATACTACGGGGAAGGCCACGCCGTTCATCCAAAACCAATGGGGCTTCACAGCGGGTGGCCCTATAGTCAAGAACCATTTGTTTGCCTTCGGGCACTATGAAGGCATAAAGAACCGGGGCGCCGGGTCCAGCAGCGCAGCAAGCGTGCTGACCCCTGCGGAAGCGGCTGCCATCACCGATCCAACTTCGAAGGCGCTTTTCGCCTCCGTTGGAGCGCCGACCGACCCCTCCGGGAGCCTAAACGCTGCGGCTCCGAATGCAGGCGATCAGTACGCGTGGTCGGTGCGAATTGACGAGACCTTCCGCAACGGCAAGGACTCGATAACATCCAGGTATGGGACGAACCCGGTTACGTCAGTAAGTCCCGGTCTCACGTTTATCTTCACGAACTTGCCGAACTTTGGGGCCAATGTCACTACCACGGACCGTGCGTTTAACTTCGGGCACACGCACATTTTTTCGCCGGCCGTAGTCAATCAATTTCGCTTTGCGTTTGGCCGGAGCAATCCGAACTTTCCGCCGTTCACGACAACTTCGAAACCGTATGCGCCGCAGACCACAATTTCCGGGTTTGATGGGTTTGGCGTTTGGTCCGGCCTGCCTCAGGGACGCGTTCAGAACACTTTCCAGTACAGCGACTCAGTTTCCGTGACCAAGGGAAGCCACGGGCTGAAGTTTGGTTTGGACATTCTCCGTTACCAGGCAAATAGCGTCTTTGACTCAAATCTTCGTGGCACGCTTACGTTTGCGAACCTAGCGGATTTCCAGAATGGCGTTCCGAACGCGTATACCCAACGCTTTGGAACTTCCAGACGCGGGAACCGCGCGACGGACATTTTTCTGTACGCTCAAGACGACTTTCGGGTGACGAGCACCTTCACGCTGAACCTTGGAATTCGCCTCGAAACGTCCGGTGGAGTATCCGAAGTGCACAGCATCCTCGCAAACCTGAATCGGAACAGATTCGACCCCATTGGCGGCGGTGGCACTGGCCCACTCGGCAGTATGGATCTCGGCGGGATTGCATTCGCACGGAACAACAACTGGGCCCCGCGATTGGGCGCAGCCTGGAACCCAAATCACGGGAGATTCGTGATCCGGGGCGGATACGGATGGGCATATGATTATATCTTCCTGAACCCGATCACAAACCTGCGGTTCTCCTCGCCGTTCATGCCTTCGATCAGCTTGAACGGATCCGCGATAACCGGTGCGAACTCATACGCCAATCTAATGGCTGGCACAGCGAAAGCGCAAGTGGATGCCCAAGCGGCAGTTGGGTCCTTCCTGACGACGCAACAGAACTTCGGTGCGATTTCGCCGGTCGACCAGAACTTGAAGAACCCGCGCACAGCGCAATGGAATGCCGGCGTTGAAACGCGGCTATTCAAGGACTTCGTGATCAAAGCAAGCTACGTCGCGACGCAGTCGAAGTTCCTGCAGGCCTCGATTCCGATCAACCTTATTCCCCAAGAGGTCCGGCCCGCACCGGCAACCAGCCTCGCGGACGAGGACAACCGGCGCACACAGTTCACCGGGGCGTTTGCCCAGGAGAATGGCCAGGCGGCGCTTGGGAGCCCTCTCAACATTCGCCTCGATCACCGGTTTAACGCGGTGACGCAGGTCCAGAGCTTGGGGACGTCGATCTATCATGGGGCGCAACTGGAAGTGCTGAAGCGGGTCAGTCATGGGCTCAGCTTCGACGCTTCCTACACCTACGGCCACGCCATTGACGACATCTCTGACGTGCTGGGTGTGCTGGTGAATGACTCAGCGAATTTCCAGGATCCGCGCAATCCGGCGTCAAACCGGGCGAGTTCTCAGTTCGACATCCGCCATCGATTCGTGGCCAGCAATGTGTGGGAGATTCCGTGGACGAAGAGGTTCCACGGAGTTGCGGGCAAAGCGCTCGACGGCTGGGCAATCAGTGGAATCTTTTCAATCCAGTCGGGATTCCCGAGCTCGATCTTCAGCGGGACCCGACGCGGAGTCGCAGACGTTGCCTTGTTGGGTGGAGGAACAGTACGGGCGGACGGTGATCCGACGCAATTTACACCAGTGCCCTTCGGGAGCCCTGCAGCCGCGAATATTCCAGGTAACCCAGACAATCCCGGCATAGGTGTTCCAGGCGGCCCGGGGACTCTTTGCGGACGCCAAGTGGGCAACGTACCTGGTACTGGTGGAACCGTCGCTTGCAACAACGCCAGCGGGTTCCCGTTGACACAGCCACTACTCGGGAATTTCGGGACGAGCCCGCGGAACTCGCTCCGGCTCGACAACCTAGTTAACTTCGACACGGGAATCCTGAAGAACACGCGGTTGACTGAGAAGGTGAATTTTCAATTCCGATGGGAGATGTATAACCTCTTCAACCACGCGAACTTCTCGGGTTTCCAGAACACGTTGACCTCGGCCTTCTTCGGAACCTACACAACCACAGCAACGGATCAACGGAAGATGCAGGCATCCCTGAAGATTATCTTCTAAGGGTCGCAAGCAATTCGTTTCTAACAAGAGGGGCGCCCGGGTATCCGGGCCGCCCCTCTCGCGTCTTTAGAGGTACTTCGCCTGGTCTGGGGATAGAACTGGCGGCCAGGAGTGTCTACGTTCACCCGGGCCACTTGTACGATTTTCCCAATGGCGATTATCTGGTCCTAAGTCTGATTACAGGCGAACAAGCTTTTGCAGAAGGAATGCGCGGCCTTCTCTCCTTGTTCTGACCGAAAGCGACGCTGCAGTTCTCCGGGTCCTCATGTATTACATAAAGTTATGTGCGGAACAAGAAGGAGATATAGTACTAGAACTCTAGCACCCATTGTGATTCACGCCGCTCGAAGGCAAAGAGAGATCGCAGCTCACTCTCTTCCAAATTCCATATGGTCTACATTCGCTCGTAGGAAAGTTCAAACGGGGAATCCAAAGGTTTCACCTAGCCATCATCTAAATTTAAGATAAATCAGCAGTTAGCCCGCATAATATTCCTCTCAAGTGCGTCTCTCTTTTGGAATTTAGATTGCACCCACACAGGCCACATCGGGTGCATTATCTGTGTGCAACAGCAGGGGTTCTTCAGAGATTCGATAAATTTAGGAGGATTCAGTGAATAAGAGGTATCACAACCTGTTTGTTTTTCTTAGCTTGGCGGCTCTGGTCCTGAGTTTGGTAGTGACAAACCAGGTGGGCGCGCAGGCGATTAGCGGTGACGTAATGGGTGTTATCCTCGACAAGACTGGCGCGGCTGTACCGAACGCGACGGTCGAAGTGGTGAGCAAGACAACGGGCGTAAAATATTCGACGAAAGCGAACGGAAACGGCGAGTATCGGTTCACCAACCTGCCGGTGGGCAATTATGACCTTTCGGCGTCGGCGGCCGACTTTGGGACCACGACGATGCATGATTTCAAGGTGGACTTGAACAGGACGGTCACGCAGAACATTACACTGGAAATCAAGGGTGCGGTGACGTCCATTGAGGTTTCCGGCGCAGCGCCGGCTCTGGACGTGACGACGCCAACGCTTTCGACCACATTCGAGCTGCAGCAGTTGGATCTGCCCAACACCAACGCCAACGGCGGAAGCGGAGTTCTTAACCTTTCGCTGTTGACGGCGGGTGTAGCGAATGCGGGAGCGATTGGCGCAGGTTCCGGCCCATCCATTGGCGGGCAGCGTCCGCGGAACAACAACTTTACGGTGGAAGGAATCGACAACAACAGCAAGGGCGTAACGGGACCTCTGGTTCCGGTGCCGGCCGATTCCATCGCGGAATTCACGGTGCTGCAGAATCAGTACTCGCCGGAATTTGGCCACTCGAACGGCGGGCAGTTCAATTACGTCCTGAAGAGCGGAACGAACCAGTTCCACGGTCTGGCGTACGAGTACTTTCAGAACCGCAATCTGAACGCCATCGACGCGGTAGTCGCGCGCAACACCGTAGCACCAGACGTTCCGAAAAATCCGCGCTTCGATAACAACCGTTTCGGCGGTAATATCGGCGGCCCGATCCTGAAGAACAAGCTGTTCTTCTTCGGCAGCGCGCAATATAATCCGGTCGGCCAAGCCACTTTGCCGGGTTCCGTGGTGTGTACACCCACGGCCGCTGGCTATACGACGATCGGTGGCATATCGGGACTTTCGCAGACGAACCTGGGGGTTTTCAAGACTTACGCAACGCCCGCATCTTCAGGCGGCAACTGCCCCAGCGCACCCACTAAGAAACCAGATGGAACTGCTAATACCAATGCCGATGTTTTCATAACGAATTCGGCTGCGCCTGGTGGATTCACGCCAGTACAAGTTGGGGTCTTGCCGGTGGTCGCCCCCAACTACATCAATAATTTGACTTGGCTGGCCAAGCTTGATTACAACATCTCAGCGTCGGATCAACTTCGTGGCGCCATTATTTTTAATGACACCAAATTTATCGACAACGCGGCTACTTTGCCGGTGTTTTACCAGCTCGTTCCGGGGAACATCAACCGGCTGGTTACGGTCAACGAGTATCATACGTTTACGCCTTCGGTGAGCAACGAATTGCGGGTGGGCTTTAACCGCTCGTACTATAATTTTACGGCAGGCAACTTCACCTTTCCTGGTTTGGACGCTTTTCCGAACCTGAGTTATGATGAACTCGGCCTAAACATCGGGCCGGATGGGAACGCGCCGCAGTATGCGTACCAGAACCTTTACACCCTGGGTGATAACCTGACGTGGGCGAAGGGCCGTCACACGCTGAAGTTTGGTATTGAGGGCCGCAAGTACATCTCGCCGCAATTCTTCACGCAGCGCGCGCGCGGGGATTATGAGTGGGCGACACTCGATGGCTATCTGCGGGACATTACCCCTGAAACGTTTGCCGAGCGCAGCTCAGGCACCACCATCTACTACGGCGACCAGTCCGCCATTTATTGGTACGCGAATGATAGCTGGCGCATCCGCCCGAACCTCACGATTAACCTGGGCGTGCGTTACGAATACACGACCATCCAGACGGGAGAGAGAGCGCAGAAGCTGAATATTGCTGCCAGCGAACCGGGCCTCATCAGCTTCGAGGAACCAAGAGCCCCCAAAAATAATTGGGGCCCGCGCATTGGCATCGCGTATTCACCCGGCTCCAGCGGAAATACTTCCATCCGCGCCGGCTTTGCCATCGGCTATGACGTGCTGTACGACAACATCGGATCGCTATCCCTGCCTCCGCAGCAGAGCGGCACCGCCGACTGCCCGGGTAACCCAAGCTGCCCCCCCAGCAACTCTTTCCTTGCGAGTGGCGGGATTCCCTCGACCACTCCGGTATTCACCACGATCGCGGAACAGCGCGCCGCAACCGCCAGTCAAATCCGCGTAGACCAAATTGATCCGCAGTCCATTACCTGGACCCTGGGTGTGCAGCATAGTTTCCCGAAGAACTTCACAGTGGAAGTTCGCTATGTGGGGACCAGCGGTGTCCACCTGGACGGGCAGACACGCCTCAATGCATCTGCGCTGATTAACGACACGGTTTTTCTGCCGACATACCTCACAGCGCCAAGCCAGGCAACATTGGATGCGCTGCCATACACCCGAGCGGGAATTGCCAGTGGCGCCTATTCAACTACCGCCAACAATTTACCGATCGGGGGAGATACAATTGTTCCGGCCTATGACAATGCCGGATTCAATGGGTCGTACGTAGTTTCGTTCCAGCCGAACGGCCACTCGACGTATCACGGACTAGCCACACAGCTCACGAAGCGTATGTCGAGCGGCCTGCAGTTTACCGCAGCGCATACTTGGAGCCGCACCATTGACGACTCCACGGCAGACTTTTTCTCCACGATTCTGACGCCGCGCCGCCCGCAGGACTTCCAAAACCTTAAGGCGGATCGTGCCAACTCGGCGCTGGACCACCGGCACCGGTTTACGCTTGCGTTGATCTATGACCTGCCGTTTTTCAAGCACGGAAACTGGATAGAGAAGAACCTGGTTGGGAACTGGCAACTCTCACCCATCTATACCTACCAGACAGCGCAGTGGATGACGGTGCAGTCTGCTACCGATGCCAATGGGAACGGAGATAGCGCGGGCGACCGGGCGATCTTTAATCCTGCCGGCGTGCCAGGGACGGGCTCGGGTGTGACTTCGCTTTTTAGCACTAACACGTGCGCAGCGCTTCCCACGGCTCAGCAAGCCGGCTGCTTCTCCGCTCATACGGTTGCCTACTTGGCTAGCAACTCCAATGCGCAGTACATTCGTCTTGGACTTTTCGCCAAGTCAAACGCTGCCCGGAACACGCTCAAAGGGCAAGCCATCAATGACTGGGACTTCTCAGTCACCAAGAAATTCAACTTTACCGAACGGCTTGGACTGCAACTCAGCGCGTCGGCGTACAACCTATTCAACCACCCACAGTATAATCCGGGCTTCCTGAACGATGTGGCGTCCATCGGCTTCACGAACGGGAATGTACGCACGTTCCTAAATCCGGCCGGAGGGACCTTTAACGACATTAAGAGCGTATTCCCGAGCAACGCACGAACCATGCAGCTCGGAATAAGGTTTACGTTCTAAACTAGGTCAACGGTACCGCTTGCTCGGGCAGGCGGGAATTCTAGAGGGGCGTCCCGGCTTGCCGGGACGCCCTTCCTCTTGTATGCAGACTACGTGCGGCGGCTCGATGAAGGTGATGGCGTGGCGAGGCGCAGGGACACGTTCTTGACGAGCGGGCCGCTCGGCGCGGCTGGGCCTTCCTAATGCGCGGTGGTGGCTTGCCTCGCAAGGCGGTACAATATCGGCGAGGAGAGTGCGGCAGCATGCGCTGCTGCCTGTTGCTCCTGCACCTCGAATTTCCTGAAGGTGGCCAGCCATGCCTTCGAAACCAAAAATCCAATGGTTTACTTACGCCCTGCTCGCCGTGTCTTCTTTTTCGCTGTCCTGTCCGGAACCTGGTAGGGCGCAGGATGACCCAACTCGCTTGGGAGATCCCAATTACCTCGCTTCCGCGTACGCTGCGGTGTTCACGGGAGCGTCTGCAAACGTTTACGTGAGTGTGCGCGAATCAACTGGCCTGCCGGTGAGCATTGCTGCGGTGATAAAGCTTTCGTGTCCTCTTGCCGGCGTGGATGCCCGCGGAGCCACACAAGGCACAAACGCCCAATTCCAATTCAAAAACGTCCCCGTGGGAGATTGCAATATAGAAGTTAGCGCCGCTGGCTACAAAACGGCCAAAGATCGCACGGAAGTCTTGCAATCAGTAACGGCGCGCAATCAGTACGTTTTCATTTACTTGCATCCGGAATCGGAAAGCGCGACGGCCTCGGCTAGACCACCAGTGGTTCCGCTCGGACTCATCAAAGAAATGGATAAGGCCATGGAGGCCATGGAAAAGAAGCACGACGAGGATGCACGTAAACACCTGGACAAGGCGGCTAAAATATCCCCGACGAATCCGGACGTCGCGTACCTCCAAGGCATGTTGGAACTGGACCACCATAACTTGCCCGTAGCGGAACAGTTTTTCCAAAGAGCAGTGAGTTCTTCCCGTTCGCCAGAACGCGCGCTGCTTGGCCTGGGCTACGTTCAGGTACAGCTGAAGCAGCCTGCGGCGGCGGTGCAAACGCTCGAAAAGGCATTGCAGCTGAATGGAGCTTCAGAGCGCGCGCATTTGTTGCTGGCCAACGCCTACATGCAGTTGCGCGAATATCCCAAAGCGAAGGAACACGCCCGGCGCGCCGCGGCGTTCAAGTCGGAAAACACCGCCTCCGCCAGGATTTTACTGGCCCAAATTCTGGCGGCGGAGGGAAACCGCGAAGGCGCCAAGCTGCAATTAGAAGGACTACTGCGCGAATATCCCAAGGCACCCTCCGCGTCCGTGGCCAGGGACTCGCTTGTTAGCCTGGCGAAAACGACTCCCGAAAATGCAACTGAGACGGGCATGCCGGTCCCGGCGGTAAACGCCGCTCTCCTTCCTTCCCTTTCCGCGGCTTCCGTAACGCCGTGGGCCCCGCCCAGTGTGGACGCGTCTGCGCCTGGCGTGGCACCGGACGTCGCCTGTTCCGCAGACGACGTCGTCGAGCACACCAGCAAAAATACCAATCGGCAACTTGAAAACCTCGAGAGGTTTCTGGCCACGGAACACATCCGGCACGAAGAGATCAATTCCCGCGGCGAAGCTTCTCATGTTCGTGAGCGGGACTTCTCGTATATGGTCTTCATCGATCATGCCAAAGACGGTTTGGTGTTTCTGAACGAGAATCGCGATGGCGGAAACCCCACCGAATCGTTCCCGACGTCGTTGGCAACGGTGGGACTCGTTAGCCTGGGTGTGGATGTGTTTCACCCCGGATTTTCAAGGGCCTTACAGTTCAAGTGCGAAGGACTTGGCCAGTGGCGTGGCAAGGCGGCGTGGGTCTTGTACTTCGAGCAGCGCCCAAACGTCAAATCGTTCTTGCGCCTGTGGCGGACAAAAACGCAAACCATCGAGGTGCCTCTGAAAGGCCGCGTGTGGGTTGCGGCCAGCAGTTATGACGTATTGCACGTGGAATCCGACCTGCGCGAGCCGATCAAAGAGTTGGAACTAATGCGCGACCACTTGGCGATCGACTATGGCCCGGTCAATTTTAAGAATGGAAACACCGAGCTCTGGCTGCCTTGGTACGCCGACATGTATCTTGAGTTGCACGGCAAGCGCTATCACCATAGCCACACGCTCTCGAACTTCAGCCTTTTCGCCGTTGACACTAACGACAAGATCAATCTCCCGAAAGATGTTCCCCCTCCGGCGGAGAATCCAAAGCAAACGCTACCCCAGTCGAATCGATAACTGTCACTGAGACAAACGCAAGCTGACCGCAGACACTTAGGTTCTGTACCATTTGATTTTGGGTGTCCCTGGTTCAGCGCAGGCGGCCGGGGGGATCGGCGGGGATGGGCATGGAGGCGGATTTGCCGCTGGCTGGGGAATTGGCAGAGACGTTTACGGGGGCGGGCTGGGGGATGCCGGCGCCGGCGTTTAGATCGGCGTGGTCCTTGGCGCAGGCGGGGCAGTAGCCTTTGCCGGTATCTTCATCGCGCAGGCTGGCTAGTTCATAGCAGCCGCAGATGCAATCGCAGTAGCCGGTTTCGGACGCCGTTTTGATGGGAACGAGTGCCATAGCAGCCAGATAGTACGTATTCGGGCTGGTCAATGCAAGAGGGCTAGTGAAGAGAGGCAGCACGCAAGGCGTGGCGAGGGCAAGAAATGGCGGCTGGCCTCGGCAGGCGAGCCCTGCAAGAGGTGCGGAGAGCCAGCAGGGATACCGGCGCTACGCGATCGGGATAGATGCGCGTGGGAACTCGGCTAGACCTGCAGGTTTTTCAGATGGGCAAGACGGAAGGGAGAACCGAGGTTTTCTCTCAGTTCGAGCCAGTGCTGTTCGGGGATGGACATAAAGACGTCGACGACCTGGGGATCAAACTGGCTGCCGGAGCACCGCCGAATTTCTTCGCGGGCGTGGGACATAGGCAAGGCCCGGCGATAGGGGCGATCGCTGATCATGGCGTCGAGGGAGTCGGCGATGGTGAATATGCGCGCTCCCAGAGGGATTTGCTCGCCCTTCAGGCCGCGCGGATAGCCGGAGCCGTCAAAAAACTCCTGGTGGGCCAGGACGATCTCCGCGGCGTCGCGGAGAAAGGGGATGCGTGTCAGCATGTCGTATCCGATTTGGCAGTGTTCGCGCATTTTCCTTTTTTCCGCGTCATCCAGGGGACCGGGCTTGCGGAGAATGCTGTCCGGAATGGCCATCTTGCCGATGTCGTGGAGAAAGGCGGCTCGCGCCAGAACCGGGAGGTATGGGTCGGGAACGGGCATCGTCTTGGCGATGGAAATACAGAACGCGGTGACGCGTTGGCAATGGCCTTCCGTTTCTGCGTCTTTCAAGTCGAGCGCGCTGCCCAAGGCCTCTAAGGTGTCGTCGTAGGACTGTTCGAGCTGCGCCAGTGCGCCGGTAAGCTGCGCGGTGCGTTCTTCCACGAGTTGCTCGAGATTGCTCTGGTAGCTGCGGTTTTCGATGACGAGACGCCTGTGCTGGAGCGCGCGGCCTACGCCAAGAAACAGCTGGTCTTTTTCGAAGGGCTTGAGGATGTAGTCATAGGCGCCGCGACGAATGGCTTCAAGGGCCGTTGAGATGTCGTGGATCGCGGTGACCATGATCACTGGCACTTCGGGGTCGTACTGGCGCATCCATTCGAGCAGCTTGATGCCGTCCATCTCGGGCATGATCATGTCGCTGAGGACGAGATCGGGCGTGGATTTCTTGACCTGCTCCTGAGCCACGCGGCCGTTTTGCACGGCGGTGCAGCGATACCCCTTGGACTCGAGCATCGTCGAGACGACTTCTCGAATCGCTTCCTCGTCATCCACGACCAGTATGTTTTCGATCTCCACGTCGGTTGGCTCCCCCTAGGCATTATATGTGACGGCACAAAGTAATGTGGGTACCCTTGTCCACTTAGAAAATAACGTGTTAGCGTCGGAGAAAGGCTTCCACTCGAGAGTTTCACGCCGTCCAGACCGAGTGTCGCGGAGGAAAAGCGGAGCGAGAGGACGGCAGTTCCGGCCGGGAGGCGGCGCAACGTGTTGGAGAATCAGGGCTTGCTAGGCATCGCGCTCTTCGAAGCGACCGCCTTCATTATCATGCTGGTCCTGTTTTTGCTTTTCCGGCGGGATCACAACGTGGGCCATTTCCGGTTTTGGCTGGCGGGATGGTGCTGCCTCACTTTTTCCTCGCTGTGCGAAGTCGCGTTCCTGGTTCGCCCAATACCCGCATTGAATCTGACTCTTCTGGCGGCGCAGACAGCGGCGCTCCTCTTGTTTCTGGTTTGGGTGGTGCAGTGTGTTACAGGTTCGGACCGGCGTATCTCGTCTCTTCTACCGTTGATTGGCTTGGTTCTGGCAGGGATTTATTACGTGGAGCGCCAGGGCGCCCGTCATTTTGCTTCGCCGCATTGGGAAACTGCCATTCTTGAAAGTGTCATCTGCCTGTTCGCTGGTTGGCTGATGCTAAGGCCAACGATGGCGCGGCGCGGGCACGGTGCGCAGCTCCTTGCAGGAATTTTTATGTTGAGCGGTTTGCACGGACTGGACCGTCCGCTGTGGCCAGAAAGCCCCCTTTTTTTGTTGCGCGTCGCCTTCGACCATTTATTGGGAGTGGCCCTGGGGATCTCGATGGTCGTCGTAGTTCTGGAAGGCGCGCGCACCCGTACAGAAGAACTTAACGATAAGATGCGCCGCTTGACGCTGCTGACGGCGGCGAGCACGCAGACGCTTTCCGTACAGGAAGTGATTGACCGGGTGCTGGCGAATCTTGTCGAGAGCCTTGGGGCCACACACGGAATTATCCGGCTCATTGAAGGAGAAGGAAAATCGGCGCAGCTGACCGTGCGGGCTTCAGTTGGATTCGCGAAGGCGTTTCTGGCGCGGCATGCCAAAATTCCGGTCGCAGAATCCTGGGTACAGCAAATCCTGAAAGGAAACGTTCAGTTTGTACAAGCCGACGAAGAGCAGGATATGGCCGCGCGGCAAAGAATTGCCGAGGCCGGATTGAAATCATTGGTGACGCTGGCGCTCCCGGGGAAAGAAGGGGCACTTGGAGTGATTGCGGTTGGGTCGACACGCGGAGTGAAGTTCCAGTCGGACGAACTTTCTTACTTGCTGAACATCGCCAACCTGTTGGGAATGACGCTGCAGAACGTCCGCTTGTTCGAGCAGGTGAATACGGTTCAGCAACAGTGGGAGTACACGTTCGACTCGATTGGTGATCCGATTTTGGTTCACGATGGGCAGGGACGCATCCTGCGAAGCAATCAGCGGCTCAGCCATTTGCTGGGGCGTGAAGGCGGTGGGCTGGTTGGGCGGAGCGTGACAGAACTTCTGCCCGGCAAGAATTCCCCTTACAAGATTTGCCCGTACTGCGAGGGACTTGCCGGCGAAGGTGACGATCCTGATCCCTGGTTGCAGGGCTACTTCTTGTCATCGAACTCCACGTTTGCCGATCCAAGCGGACGCCAACTGGGGACGGTGCACGTCCTAAAGGACATCACCGACCGGAAGCGCGCGGAAGAGAAATACCGGACCCTCGTTTCGAGCGTACAGGAGGGCGTGTTTATTTCCACGCCGCAGGGACGCTTTCTCGATTTCAACGATGCGCTTCTCCGCATGACCGGCTATGAGACGCGCGAAGAATTGATGGCGATCGACATTCCGGGCGCGTTCTATGGCAACCAGTCGGACCGCGAGAGGCTGAAGAAGCTGCTCGATCAACACGGTTCGGTGGCCGATTTTGAATTTGAAATGCGGCGCAAGGACGGTGAACTCCGCATGATGCTGGAGTCGTCGATCGCCGTGCGAGATGCGGCGGGGAATGTCACCGCGTATCAGGGATTTATTCTCGACATCACCGAGCGGAAGCAAGCGGAGCATGAAATACGGCGGCGCAACCGCGAACTCCTGGTGCTGAATTCGATCGCCCAGACGCTGACGGAATCGCTCGACCTCAGCGATTCGCTGCATCGTACCCTGCGCCAGATGGCGGAGCTCTTCAAATTGGACGTTACGTCGCTCTACCTTTTTGATCAAGAGGGCACGCAGCTGCGGCGGGTCGCGGCGGTGGGCCACCGTTCGGAGCATTCACGGCATTTTCCTCCGGTGGCCGTGAAGCTTGAGTTGATGCAGCACATTAAGGCGGTGCATGCGACATTTCTTTCCACACAGGGATTGCCGCTGCCGCCTGTTTTTCGGGAAATGCAACAGAAAGAAGATCTGGTTGTCGCCTACATCGTGATTCTTTGGTCGAAGGATCGCGTCATCGGCGGACTCCTCGTCGGCAGCCGCACGCCCCGTGAATTCTCTCCCGCCGACATGAACTTGCTCATTGCCGTGGGCAGTCAAATCTCCAGCGCCATTGAGCGTTCGATTCTCTACGAAGAAACGCGCCAGGCGTACGAAAATCTGCGCCGCACCCAGGAACAGCTACTTCACAGCGAGAAGCTCGCGGCGGTGGGACAGCTCATCTCGGGGGTGGCGCACGAACTAAATAATCCGCTTACGGCCATTCTGGGCTACAGCCAGTTGTTAACCTCCAGCGGGCAAATGGGGCAGCAGGGAATCGAGTACGCCGACAAACTCTACAAACAGGCGCAGCGCACGCACCGCATCGTACAAAACCTCCTGAGCTTCGCACGGCAGCACAAGCCGGAGAGGGTTGCAGCAAGAATTAACCAGATCCTGGAAGACACGCTGGCGCTTCGCGATTATGACCTGCGCATGAGCAACATCCGCGTCCACCTGGACCTGGCCCCGGATCTGCCGGTCACCGCTGCGGATCCTTATCAGTTGCAGCAGGTCTTTCTGAATATGGTGAACAACGCAGTGGATGCGATCCTGGAGCAATCCAAAGACGGCGACCTTTGGGTACGCACGGGAACCAATGGCGACCGCATCTCTATCGAGTTCACAGACAGCGGTCCCGGCGTGCAGGACGCTTCCCGCGTTTTCGATCCCTTTTACACGACCAAACCTGTTGGCAAGGGAACGGGGCTGGGATTAAGTATTTGTTACGGAATTATCACCGAGCACGGCGGAACAATCCGGGTCAGGAATATCCCAACGCGCGGCGCATCGTTCACCATCGAATTGCCCTTTCAAACCACGGCGTCAATGCCGACGTTTGCGCCGGCGCAAGCGACGGCCAGCGGGAGGGAAGGGCGAATTCTACTCGTAGACCCGGACGAGTCCGTCCTGGAAGCCGTCGGAACGATTTTGCGGGGACGCGAGCATCGAGTTCAGACGGCGAGGGACGCGCAGGAAGCGCGGACTTTGCTTGAGAAAGTGGATTTCGATTTGATCGTCGCGGATGTGGAAGTTCTCGAAACTGCAAACGGAGACCACCTGGAAAAGTGGCTGTCGCAACATAAGCCCGCTCTAAATCGCAGGGTGATCTGGATGTGCGCCGTCGCGTCACCAGGAAACGCGGAGGAGAAAGGCGCCGGTGGCGGCCGTCACGTCCTGCAGAAGCCTTTCAAGGCAAATGAGTTGCTTGCCGCAGTGGACGAGATTCTGCTAAGCAACGTGGGGGCCGCGCCCATCGAGCGATGACGCCATCTCAGCAGCGAGCGCGGCGCGTTCTCCGAGTTCATTCATGGCTATTTCCATTCGAACGCTCAAACCGCTGACAAGGTCGCTCAAGTCATCCAGTCCTAGAATCGGGATCAGCCCCGCACGCAATTGCAAGCGAACCATTTGATAGTGCCAGGCAAACACTACCGTCAGACGAACCCTCTCAAATTCATGCAGTGGTACAACTTCCGGCGAAAGCCGGGCGATTATCCTTGCCGTCCGCAATAGACTTTGGAAATCGTCGCGTACTGCAGCAAGATAAACTAGGGCGACGCGGCGGCGCTCCTGCCGCACGCGCCTCACCACCAAAGCTGGTGCTTTCTGGGAAATATAAAGCCTATCGGTTTCTGCAAGGGCTTGCCTTATCTGCGGCAAGTGACCGACATGCCCGCGACCGCACTCTTCCAGAGCTCTAGCTGTTCTTTCCGGCTTGCCGCTCTTTCGTGCCGCCCACACGAACAGCAACAAGAGAATGCCAACCAGCCCGAAGAAAGCGTAAAAAGACAAGCTCAAGATCTATTTGCCTCCACACGCCAGAATTGGCTCAGCTGTTCATTCAAAGCCTTGAGGCGATAATTGATCTCCGGCACGAGAGCGTGATACGCACCTTTGGGAATCAATTCCGGTTCCAACGGAGTCTCGGGCTGCTCCTCGCGGACGGCCCAAATCCAAAGAAGCAAACTTGCGATAAACGCCAGCGTGCCGAGCAGATTCCAGAGCGTTGCGTAGGAGTGCAACCAATTCTCCAAGATCGTGTTGTTCAAGACAGAGAAACATGAAAAGAGGAAAAGACCGATGGACAAGTAAAGAACTGTCGGTTCCACGATGATCTCGTAGTATTTCACGAAAAGAAACAGAATGACGATCGCGACGGCAATTGCAAGTTCGAGTCCGCGGTCGGCATTCAAGATAGCTTGTGGCCAATTTAGTCTGGAAACGGCCCAAGCGTAGACCAAGACGAGACCGGCAATAGCGAGGAGCATGCGCCAGGCCAGCGCCCAGATGCCGCGATACTTTGCCAGCACTCGCCGGCAAATTTCAGCTACGGCGAGCGCTCGAGCGGTGATGACCAAACCCTGTATTCCCCACGCGATGTTACTCGCCGTACGGGAATCAAATCCCCAGACTCTGTAAGTCGTGAAGAGAAGCGGGCTCTGCAAGAGGGCAATCAGTACGTAGCCGGACAGGTATGGGTACACCCGATGATTCGCGCGGTAGAGGAGCAAGGCAAAGAGTCCCGCCATGAGCAGAACGGCAAGCGCCCAGAGCCCGTTTTCAAGAGTGACGATCTTGGCCATTCCGGGCGCATCTTAGCACATTTGCAAATGTCTAGAACATAGTTAACGCGATCCGAGAAATCGCCCCCAAGTAGTAAGACGGCCGGGGTGGCTCCGGCCGTCACACAGATTAGAAAACGCTCATGCTGCGAAATCTAGATAACCTGATTTTGGCGGAATGGGCGGCGGCAGCGGTGCACCATCCGCCCGGAGCGTCCGGTCGATAACCGTATGCTCGCCGGCCAAGGGGTTGACTGAGTGAATAACGGGAAGTACGATCAAAGCTGTCAAGGCGGAAACTGCCAGGACTAATGTTGTCTTTTTCAAGGGCATGGCCCTCCTCGCGATAATCATGAAGAGGAGCCACTTGGGCAGGGGATCTGGGTCTCAAAACGTTCTGTCTACGGAACACAGGGCCGCATGAGAACGCTGACGCAACTCCAGCAGAACCGGAAAATCGTTCAGGACTTCACGCTAACTACACTGGCGGGGATTCCAGGACTCCTGGCGCGTCTGATGTATGTCGCTTCCTTGCGGGATCTCTGCAGCGGCCGGTACGAACACGCGGGGCTGGCTGCGCTGTATCCGGATGAAGCGCTACAGCAGGCCATCGGACTCTGCCATGAACAGGTTTTTGAAAGGTTTCTCGAAACGCCGCTTTTCGTTCAGCAACAAGACTTGCGAACTTGCCTGTCCACCATGCAGGGGGGATTGCAGAGCGCGATCATTCACTGGCGCAACATGGAATCGTACCGCGTTCTAATGCCGGAGCAGTCGCCGGACTACCTTAAGGAGCTTTTCTGTTCGAATCTCCGCGTGCTGCTTGAAATTCTGCAGGAGGAATGCACCCAGGCCCGTTCAACCGCGTGACCACTCCGGCCACACGGCCCACAACTTCCGCCTCTTCCGGCACGCGCCATGTTTCAGGCAGACAATGAGAAAGCGGGTGCGGCTGCATCACGAGCCGCGCACCATCCTGGTGAAACCATCCACAACGGTACCCATTGCGTACTTCGACGAAATACATAGGCCGGTCATGTTCTGTAGTCCAGTCACTGTCGTCAATCTTCCGCATCGATACATCGACGAGCACGATGCTTCCTGGCCGCAGCAACGGCACCATGCGCCGGTCCGACGTCCCAATATAGCCATATACGTGATGACTATCGCCATTTGTGAGAACGCCCTCAAAGTGGCCCCATTTTTCCACCATGCGCGACAAAAACTCCGTGCGCCGCGGATCGAAGGCGGGATCAAATCTCATGGGGATCCGTAAGGAGGCCGGCGGGGCCATTAGATGGGTTTGTGGAGACGGGACCGTGGTTCCGTCATGGAAGCACTCATCAATCGGGATGTCGTACCATCGCATGATGTCGTGCGGGTTCAAATGGTAGACCACGGCAAGCGTATAGAGCTTGTGCAAGCCGGGTACAACTCCCCGGTTTTCGATTTCCGCCAACCGGCTGATGTGCAATATGAATTCGGAACGCCCCCGGCGCGCTGCCAGCGCGTAGCTCGCGCTCTCCACTTCTCGATAGGTCAGTCCGAGTCGCTCGCGGGCCTGCCGCAGACGAAGACCAGGATGCATGTATACCCCAACAGAGAGATGACTGCCAGTCATCGGATTATACAGCATTACCATCTTGTTAAGGATTCGGAACAAGCCATCCGGATTGGGGAGAACATTCCCCTTTCCGAGTTGCCTGCTACTTGGTCATACTCTTAAAGAACATGGCTTCTCAAGTGAAATTCATCCCCTTCAGGCTCTCTGTTCTCTTCTTGGGCGCCGTCTGCCTCTTCAACGCGACTCGTGTCCACGGGCAAGCAGCGGCTGTCGCTTCCCCTTCTGGGGATGCCAGGGTTACATCGGATGCCGAATTTATTGGCGCCGCCGACGAAGTCCTCAGCAAGATGAGTGAGATTACCGGCCTGAAGCTGCGCACACCACTGAAGAAATCCTTGCGTTCGCGCGAGGAGATTCGCGCGTATGTCATCAAGCAGATGAATGAGGAGAAAACGCTCGCTGAACGCTACGCCGGCGCTCGCGGCGCGGAAGCATTCGGCTTGATTCCCAAGGGCTTCGACCTGGACGCCTTCATGGTTAACGTGCTCACGGAACAGGTAGAGGGGCTCTACGATCCGAAGTCGCGAGAGT
>JBARRT010000066.1:0-5789 GCA_049644365.1 Candidatus Acidiferrum sp.
CGAGAAGCGTTGTATCGCCGTGGGATGAAAATGTCAGAATTTTGGATTTCATGTTCGGTCTCCTGCGGGACGTTCCTTTTCGGTTTCCTGTGGGAAAGCAGTGGGTAGGTTTGGGTCCCTAAAGGTCATATTGCACCGTTTCTCAGACTTGTCAAGATGGCATCCCGCGGTGCAACGAGGATCGCGTCACGCTCTATGGGCCTAACTGCTTTTGGTACAGGCAATACGCATAGGGATCTTGCGCATGAGCAAAATTGAGAAAGCAAAATATACCGCCCTTTCCGTCATCGTGTAATTGACGACAGGAGGAATAGCCCTGGCAATTTTGCGTTGGGGCTCTTCACTGTTTGTGGAAACGGAGTCTGGCCAAACTCAACGCGAACAATCCATGTGCTATTGTCGATTCCCATTTGGTGGTTCAAAACCAACATTGTCGGTGTCAAGCGGCGGAGTGCGCATGTTCTTTGCATTCGCGGCAGTGGCGCGCCCATGGCACCGCTTCCAGACGTGCCTTAGAGATAGGCCGCTTACAGATCTCACACACCGCGTAGGTGCCCTGTCTGATCCGAGCGAGTGCCTCTTCGATTGCTCTTAGGAGACGACCGTCTGTTTGGTGCAAGTGGATCTGAAGCTCCGCTTCCTCGTCGGCATTTGCTTGCTCAATGAGATCGCCCTCTAAGCCTCCCGCTGCCGGCACCCGGGACTGAGTCTTACCCGGGGCAGACGACACCCCACGCTGTTTCTTCAACAACAATCTGTGGTATCGCCGCAGGTCGGCTGGGCCCATGACCCCTCCTCTGTGGGAGGAAATCTTTCCTATGGCCCCGCATTCTACACCGACTCGAACCCCGTGTCCGCAACGCAAGTCCGTATCGCCGACCTTGGCACCTCGCAGTGCTAGAATAGCCGTTGCGATGTCAGACTTGGCAGCCAAAGCCTGCGTCCCATGCCGTGGCGGTGTACCACCGCTGAAGGGTGAGGAACTCGCCTCTTTGCAGAGGCAGGTCGACGGATGGAATGTGATTGAGGGGCACCACATCACGAAGACCTTCACGTTTCCCGACTTTCGCGGCGCCCTCACGTTCGTAAACCGCGTAGGCGAGCTTGCGGAGGAGCAGGGGCACCACCCAGACATCTCGCTTGCCTGGGGAAAAGTCGGGATTACAACATGGACGCACAAAATCAATGGTTTGACAGAGAGCGATTTCATCCTGGCTGCAAAGATCGACCAGCTCTATAAATCCTAGTTTTACCTCTGCGCTCCGGATCAACCTCCTAAGCCGGCCGCCGCGGCATTTTTGTTTTTGGTCTTGCAGATTTCCGAATCTCGCCGCTCCTTTTGCACAGAAGAATTTTTCGATTCTCCTTGACACCCACATTCTCAGGGAACACGCTCGCGTAGAGGTTTCGCCGTTTAAGGCGAGACTCCCGCTTCGTGGTCCGAGCGCAGTTTCTTTGAAAGCCAAGCTCCGCATCGAGTTCTAAGAAGGCAGTACCTCCTCGGTTCCTTTCTCTCCACTCGCGCGGGGCCTAACTTCCTGTCCGACGTACAGGAATGCGCGCCCAAGACGCCAGCGGTTCCAGGCCACGCCAAGTCGAGTCCGACTCGCTTCATGCGAGGATGAATTTCGAATTTCTCAAAAAGGAGAACTACCATGTCAGAACAAAACAAAGCTATCGTCCGTCGTCTGTTTGAAGAACTTTGGAACAAGGGCAATCTGTCGGTGGCAGACCAGCTCTTTTCCCCCAACTACGCTCACCATGATCCTTCGACGCCCGATTTTGGGCGGGGCCCGGAGAGTGAAAGGAAGAGAGCGACCCTCTACCGCACTGCCTTCCCGGACCTTCAATTGATGATCGAGGACATCATTGCCGAAGGCGAAACAGTGATGGCCCGATGGTCCTGTCGGGGTACCCATAAAGGTGATCTCAGCGGGATTGCGCCAACGGGGAAGCAGTTCACCATCTCCGGGGTAAGCATCGCCCGCCTCACGAACGGCAAGATGGCGGAAGGCTGGGTCAACTGGGACGCTCAGGGCCTCATGCAGCAGCTCGGGGTCGCCCCTGAGCTCGCCAAAAGCAAAGCCGTCGCAGCGAAGCCTTAGATCTCGGACGACTTCAAATCAGGCTCACGGGAGCGGGCTCTGGCTTCGTTTGGTAGAAGATGGTGTGTGTATTTCGCACGGTGAGGATTGTACGAAGGAAAAGAAATCACAATGGAAGAAATCGGCAAGACTGCCGGAGCGATCTGGGATGCGCTCAACACGAAGGGCGAACTGTCCCTCGGCGAACTGAAGAAAGCGGTAAAAAGGAAGGAACCCACCTTTGATTGGGCAATTGGGTGGCTGGCGCGCGAAAACCAGATTGCGATCACCCCAGAAAAGCGATCTTTCCGAATCCGCTTGAAACAAGAGGAGGCAAAGGCGACGGGCGCCTCGTAGGTTGATTGTTTTCCCTGGGGAAAACAGCGCTAGCGCGTCCTCCGCTGCCTTTGCTTTGAACGCGTCATTGCTCTCCCTCTGTGCAGGAATGCCAGTCCGGATCGCCGAAGTGTGTCTGGCAGAACCAGCGATTACACCGTTCGCAATACTTGGTGACGACAATCATACACGGCTCATCCCAGGGAGAAACGCCCTGACAGAATACCCCGCCCGGCTTACTTTTTTCTTGGCCTGGAGTTTCTCGAGCGCTGATGTGATCCCGGAGGCTCAACTTACTAGCTCTTCTTCGAGGTCACCGCATAGAAGGCTGCCCACCGCTGCTCTACGTCCTTGCTTTTGCAGTGCGGGCAGACAATCCCGCCCTTCTCATGCTCCGAAATTGTAAGGATTTTCGAGAATTCCTTGCTGCAGGCCCGACACAGAAAAGTGTACTGGGGCATGAATCCCTCCCCGCCGAAAACTCATCTTAGCGAAAATCCTAGTCCCACGCGCACCTGGCGTCAATCGGCTTCTCGACGCGTTGGGAGATATGACCCCTTTCACAGAAAATCCGCCTTCCCCAGCCAATCTTAGCGTGCCAATGCTGCTCTTTCCGCGTCCCTGACATCCTGCAAAATCCGAGTTCTCGCCGAGCAATGTTCGAGTCCCGCCTCGGTAGAATTCGAGCCCTAGCCTGGCAAGTTTGGCGTCAGAGGAGAAAGAACCAGAGACGCGTCTAACAGGAGTAGAATACGAGCGAGCCGTGCCCGGAAGAACTGCATCGCTTCTTTTCGCGGCCGCCCTATGGCTTCGCGTAGAAATAAAGTTGAAATCGAAAATTCCGGACCAGAGATAAGCGAAGAAGCCGTGGAAGTGAAGATAACCCGCCCGTTCGTTCGAAATGTCCCCAACCAGGCGTGTGCCGGAGCCCGAATATTCCGAAGGTGCGAGCAAACGCTCCCTCAGGCCAAACCAAGTGCGAAAGGAGAATTCCAATGAGGAGACATGGAGCCACGCTGGTACCTGTTTTTTTCCTCGTTGGGGCAGCGCTGATTGCTTCGTGTGCGAAACCCTACCACAAGGAAAACGAACGCTACGTGTTCGTGGCCACGAATATCAACTTGCCGTACTGGCAGGAGGCGCAGGCGGGGTTTTTGGACGCGGCCAAGGCGCTCGGCGTAAAGGGTGAACTCATCGGTCCGGCGACGTACGACCCGGACGCAGAGGTAGGAATGTTCCGCCAGATTGTGGAACAGCACCCCGCCGGAATCTGCCTCTCCGCGGCGCGGCCCGAGGTCTTCCAGGCTGAGGTTGACAAGGCGATGGCGCAGGGCATCCCGGTGATCTGCGTGGACGCGGATGTGCCGAATTCGAAGCGCGTGCTGTATATCGGAACGGACAACTTCAAGGCCGGCAGAGAAAGCCTGCGGCGAATGGCGGCGCTCGTTCCAGGCAGAGGAAACATTGTGGTCATCACGATTCCGGGACAGCGTAACCTCGACGATCGAGTGGCGGGCGTGGCGGACGCGCTGAAGAATTTTCCTGCTATCAAGCTGACAAAGATTCTGGATGACCAGGGCGACACGCGGAGGGCGTTTGACCAGGTCTCCGAGCTGATACAGAAGAAAGAAAAAGTAGACGGAATTATTTGCTTGGAGGCGACAGGGGGTTCCGGCGCCGCCGAAGCGCTGCACCGCTTCAACATGGAAGGCAAGGTGCCGATTGTGGCCTTCGACAATGATCCGGAGACACTTGATTGGATCGACCGCGGCGCAATTACAGCCACGATTACGCAAAAGCCCTACGTCATGAGCTACTACGGGCTAAGGTTCCTCGACGACCTGCACCACAATGCGGTACACCAATTCAGTGACTGGCGCACCGCCCTGGCTGCGCCGATGCCTACGTTCGTGGATACTGGCACTGTGGTCGTGGACAAGTACAATCTCAAGGTCTATCGCGAGGCTCTGCCCGCGCACCCCAAGCCGCTGTAGAGAACACATTTTCAGTGCGGATCGTTGTTGATACGCCTGGCAGTTCCAGGGTTGGTTGCCGCGGGACTACTTCCCGATGAGGAGGAAACAAACGTGGCTTTGAAGATGACGAGCCGCGAAGTGGACGACGTGACCGTTGTGACGCTGGACGGCCGCATCGTGCTCGGCGACGAGAGCAATGCTCTGCGTGTGAGATTGAAGAGCCTGATCGCCGAAGGAAAGAAGCAAATCGTCCTGAATATGGACAACATCAAGTATATTGACAGCGCGGGGCTGGGCATATTGGTCGCTGCGCATTGCAGTGCGAAAACCCGCGGCGCATCGCTGCGCCTATGCCATCTCGGCAGCAAGTTTCAGGAAGTGCTGCAGATCACCAAGCTGGTGACGGTATTCGAGGTCCGCGATACGGAAGCAGCCGCTGTCGCCAGTTTCTCAAACTAAACGCGATTTCTGCTCCCGAGCGGATGGATAAGATCTGCGCAGGCACGCGGCAATCGCGCGATCTGAACAACAAGGATCGTTGAAATAGCTTTGGGGCAGCGAGGATCGTTGCAGCGAAGAGAATGGCGTGTTTCCGTTCTTCAATCATGCGAGTCCCCGAAGTTTGGGTTTGAAATGCGGTAGAGGTAGGAGAATTGAGTCTACTTATTGTTCCACGATTTCTCAAACATCTTCAGGGTGTCCGACGTGTGGCGGCCATAGGCTGGTTTTGTCGCACCCTATCCAAATGAGGACGAGCGACTTGACGGCAAAACAGTTGTTCTCTGTCCCCTGTCCTACGTGTGGGGTCGCTTCTGGGGGAGCGCTGTTTTGTTGCATTCAGGTGCCCCGCGCTCAGAACCACACGTAGACCGGAAGCTTTCCGCGGCTGAGGCGATTGGGACGAAAAGAATTCCCCGTGGTCCTGGACGTCGATAGCTCCCCTCCCGACCAACAATCCGAGATATCTGGTGGTAAGTCCTGTTACCAACAGTGATCTGGAAGTATGCCGTTTCCGATAGCGCGAAAGCTGGTGCTTACTCGTGCAGGACAAAACTTAGCAGGGAATTGTTGACGTGGATCTCGCCGTTGTATCGGATGAATCCCAGTTTCCTGAATTTGTTCATGAAAAAATTGACCCGCGACCGCGTTGTGCCAATCATCTCCGCCAGCATCTCTTGCGATACTTTGGGAAGCACCTTTTGAGGCTGGCCTTGCGCGCCATAGCGCGCGAGCAGCAGCAGCGTCCGCGCCAGCCGTTTCTCGCTCGAATTGAACAGCTGGTCGATCAGGTCCTCCTCGACTCGTATGTTTCGCGCCAGCATATACGCGATGAAGCGATCGGAGAAAGCATGTTCAGTATGGAGCACGCGAATCATCTCGTCCTTCTCAATGA